>NZ_NOYE01000008.1:0-451367 GCF_002258285.1 Rhodococcus sp. 06-418-5 | reverse complement strand
GTGGCGGCCGTCGTGCATCAGTTCGTGCATGTACATGCCACTGCGGGAGATCGCGCCCTGATCGAAACCGACGAGGTAGAGCACGACGAAAGCGAGCAGAATCGTTGCGGCGACGATGACGGCAAGGGCAGCCGACTCCGTCGTATTACTGGGTGCGTGAATGATTGCCATGGTGTGTCCTTCTGGGATATGCGTCCCGTAGTCCCCGCTCGAAAACGGGGACGGCCATGCGATGAACGAGTTTTCTGACTCTCGAATTCGGACATATGCCCGACGTCGATCACAGTGGCGCAACCGCTCCGGATTTTCACCGGATTACCTGCGTACATCGCGTCTAACCTGCGAACTGTGGCACCGAACGCGATGCTGTGTCAATCGCTGTCCCGATCCACCGCAGGTCGATGCCCCAATGGCACGGTGCCTGCGCCACAACCACACGGTGCCTGCGCCACAATGACCCAGTGAGTGCGCCCGTGACCCGACTGATCCTGGTGAGCCACGCCAGAACCGACGCGATGCGCACCGGCCGGTTTCCCGGCGACGAACCACTCGACGACGCAGGTCTGCGGGACCTTGCCGCGGTGACCGACATTCCCCGAGCCGACCGCGTCCTGTCCGGCCCGGAAACCCGCTCGGTCTCCACGTCGCGCATCTTCGGCTCGGACATCTCGGTCGAACCCGCGTTGGCCGACATCGATTACGGCCGGTGGGCCGGCCTCGAGATGACCGATCTGCCCGACGCCGACGCGATGGCCTGGTTGGGCGATCCGGCGTTCGTTCCGCCGGGTGGTGAGTCCCTCGTCGCGCTGTTCTCTCGCGTCGAGACGTGGCTGAGTGCTGTCGGATCGACGCCTGGCCGCACGCTGGCGGTTACCTCTCCTGCCGTCGTTCGAGCCGTGGTGGTGCTGGTGTTGGCGGCCCCGGTGTCCTCGTTCTGGCGCATCGACGTCTCCCCGCTCACGCGCACGGCGGTCAGCCGTCGAGGCGGCGCGTGGACTGTGGGCTCGGTGGCCCGGAAGTTCGTCTGAATTTTTCTCGCGTCGAGGGAACCGAACCGAACACGGCGGCGTCCTACCTACCGACAGCGCAAAGTTCTTCGATCAAGGAGCGTGGCTCATGACCGTCATCAAGGTGGATCCGGTGGCACTGCAGCTCGCTGCCTCCGAGCTCGATGCGGTCGCCGCTCGCTTGCAGGCAGCTGTCACTGCGACGGCAATCCCCGTGCGGCCGCTACCACCGGGCACCGACGAGGTGTCGCTGCTGACCGAACGATTCTTCGGCACCGCGGCCGATACCTTCGGACCCGCTGCAGCACAAGGCATTTCGGAGTTGCTCCGAGCAGCCGAGGAATTGCGGAAACAGGCCGCGGACTACGTGGCCACCGACGACGACACCGCCGGGGGCCTGCCCGGCCCACCCGGCATCTGACGCACCGAACTCGACCGCAGCAGACGACGCTCGAAACGACACGACGCTCGAACATCATGGGGGCCATCAGATGACGCTCGGAGTGACAGGTGTGGTGTGGCTGCCACGCACGGCGACGGGAAACTCGACGCGATTGCTCGGTCCTGGACCGGTGCCGTTGCACGTCGCCGGTGGGGCGTGGGGTTCGGTCGCCGCGGCGTTCACCGAGGCATCGGCGAGTATCGCCGCCGTCACCGCGGCACTGACCGCAGGCTGGGAAGGCGAGTCGGCACTGCTCGCTCAGGCTGCGCTCGGCCGTTTCGCGACCTGGACCGCTGCCACGGCAGTCAAGGCAGCGGCGCTCTCGGTCGAGGCCCCGGCCGCGGGCACCTCGTACGGCGTGGCGTTGGCGACCATGCCCTCCCTCGTCGAAATCGGAGCCGTGCAGGCCGCCAAGGTCACCGCCGCCTCGACGGGTGGCGTGATGAACGGCAGCTACGAGGCGGCCGAGGTGGCCGATCGACTGCTCGACATCCGCGCCGCGATGGTGATGGAGGGCTTCGAGCTGGTCTCCTCGCACCGCATCGTCCAGACCACGTTCGATCGGCCGCCGGCCATCGTCTCCGATTCCGGCACCGGCCTCGGCAGATTCGCCGACGGCGCGCTGATGACATCGCCGGTTCAGGCCGCGATCGGCGGCCTGATGGCCACAACCCAGAATCCCGGTGTTGCCGCGGCGGCAGGTCAGATCGGTAGTGCTGCCACCTCCATCGCCAGTACCGGCGTCTCGACCGTGGCCACCGCCGCGTCCAACATCGGGTCGAGTGCACTGTCCGGTGGCGTCGGGGCCGGTGGTGGATTCGCGCCCGGCGTTTCGGCATCTCCTGCCGTCGGTCCGGCGTCCACGCGTCCGGTGTCGTTCGGCGGCGGCGCAGGTGGAGCAGGTGGGCTCGGCAGTGGCGGCGGACTCCCTGGTTCGACGTTGGGGCCAGGAGGTGGTGGTTCGATGCCGGCCGGTGCTGTTCAGAGCGGTCAGACGGCGTTCGGCGCACCATCCCCGGCCGATAGCGGCCTCGCTCAGCGCGGAACGGGCGCGGCCGGTGCCCCGGCATCCGGCACGCGCGGGCAGGCCGAGGACGACGAACACCAGACCCCGGACTACCTCAAGCAGTTCGAGCACTTCGCGGACGGCCGCACCGTCGCGCCGTCCGTCATCGGCGCGGATCCGACCGTGCCGGACATCAACGGGAACGGCCGTTGATCGACTTGGGAACCGTGCCGGTGGGCCACACATTGCCGATCGCCTCACTCGGTGCGGACGAGATGGATTTCTTGGTCGACGAACTGTCGATCGCCGAGCTACCCGTCGTCCTGAACGTGTTCCCGCGTTTCGACGACGCAGCTGCGCGGGATTCCGCATTGGAACGTGGCCGCTGCTCCCTCGACTCGGCCGGACTGTCGGCCGGTGGCCGCGTCCACGAGGATCTTCGGCAGTGGATGCGTGTTCTCGAACAACCTCGCTGGTATGTCTCGGTCCGTGTGTTCGACGTCGAGAGTGCCGAGCCCGTTCCGGCCACTCGGATCTGCGTTGCGTCCGACGATCGATTGACGGTGTCGGCGGTGCGGCGAGACGACGTGGTCACCATCCGCGCCGTCGACGGTGATCCGGCCCGAGACCTCGCGTCGTCGATCGGCTCGGCTGCGTCGTTCGACCCGGGCAGCATCAACGCGCCAACCGATCTGCTGGCCGAAGCACTCGATGCGGCACCGACCGACGTCGGAGCAACCGCGTCTCGGCTACGCGGAATCGGGATAGCGCCCGACCGCACCGCGGCTCTGGCGTCGGCGATGGCCACCTGCGCAGGCAGAACCGAGATCACGGCCGTGGCCCGCAGCAACGGCACCCGCCATGTGGCCGGCAGACCGGTCGCCCTGTTCGACACCCGAGCCGGACGCATACTCGCCACCTCCACCCTCGCCGCCGACGGCACGTCGTGGAGTTCCCTGACCGGCGCAACGGATCGCAGAGTGACCGCTGCCCTGGCCGAGCTGATCGCATCGGCGCAGGGCCTTCTCCCTAACTGATCGGGTTGTCGGCCTTGTCGCTGCCCTTGCCCTCGAACGGTGGCAGGAACGTGCCCCACCGGACGCAGGACCATCCGCCGTCCGGCAGCGGGAGCAGCTCGACGGTGTGGGTGTTGTCGAGATGGTTGTCGGCCGCGAACGTGCCCTCGACGCCGGCCAGCACCGCCGCGACCAGTCGGATTGCGGCACCGTGGCTGACGACGACGACGTCGCCTGCGGTGTCGTCACCCAGGTACTGCGCGCGGAGGCCGTCGAGCACCGGGACGTAGCGCTCCAGAACCGAATGTCCGCTGTCGCCTCCGGGCACGGTCGCCGCCAGATCTCCGGCGTGCCAGCGACTGAAGATCTCGGTGAATTCCCGGTGCGCATCCGGGTCGTCGCGGTCCTCCAGATCTCCCGCGAAGGTCTCCTGGATTCCCTCGGTCACCAGCAGGGGAACCCCGGTAGCTCGCTCGATGTAGCCGGCAGTCTGCTTGGCGCGCAACGCAACCGAGGACACCAGCACCGCGGGTGGGCGTCCGATCCAGGTCTGCGCGTAGGCCTCGGCCTGCTGGTGCCCCAGCTCGGTGAGTTCGGCTCCCGGCGGTGAGGTGTCCAGCACCTTCGCGACGTTGGCCGTCGTCTGACCGTGCCGGACCAGAATCAGTTTGCCCATCACAGATCACCGCGTCCGGCACGAACGTCTGCTACCCACTGCACGTGTTCGTCGATCGGCGGCGGTACCGATCCACCCGTTCCCGTTGTGGTGGGCCAGGATCCGAGGAAGCGCAGGGGCATCTTGCGGTGAAATGCGGCCAGCATCTCCGCGACGAGCGGATCGTCGATGTGACCCGCACAGTCGACGAAGAACCTGTACGTTCCGAATCGTGAACGCGTGGGCCGTGATTCGATGAACGTGAGGTCGATGTTGCGAATTCCGAACTCGGCCAACGCTGCCGGCAGTGTGCCCGGATCGTTCGGCGGCTCGAGCACCACCGAGGTGCGGTCGGCACCGGTGCGCGCAGGCACCGATTGCGGCGCGGTCACCAGCACGAAGCGAGTCCTTGCGCCCTCCACGTCGATGATCCCGTCGGCCAACTGCGGCAACTTCAGACGCTCACCGGCGAGCCGCGTCGACACCGCGGCGTCGACCATTCCGGCCGCAACGTCTTCCGCTGCACCGGCATTGGACGACGCGGACTGCACCACCGCGTCGGGCATGGCAGCCTGCAGCCACTGGCGCACCTGATTGAGTGCGATCGGGTAGGCGCTGACCGTGCGGGCCGAGTCGAGGGTGACACCGGGACCGCCGAGAATGGTGAAGGCCACCTCGATCTCGGTCTCGGCGACGATCTGCAACCGGCGGCCCTCCGACAACGCGTCGAGCGTCGGTGGAACCGCTCCCTCGATGGAGCTTTCGATGGGGACCACGGCCGCGTCGGCCGCACCCGATCGCACGGCCTCGAGCGCTGACGGCGGATTCGACGCCGATATCCGCTCTACCGCCCCGTCCAGGCCGACTGCGCCGAACGTTCCGAGCCTCTCGAACTGAGCAAGCGCCATCTCCGTGAACGTTCCCGATGGGCCGAAGTAAGCGATGCGAGGCACGCCTCGAGGTTACGTTGTCGACGTCCGTGAAGCGATCAAACCGACGTCGACGAGCCGGGCGCGGGCGGCAGCAGCGTCGGCGATCTCGATTCCGAGCAGCACCTCGCGCACCGCCTCGGCCGCCTCGGGGATGAGAGCCCGCAGTCCGGCGACGTTCGGAGCGGCGAGGGCCGAGGCGATGTCGTCCCCGCGCAGCGACGCCACCGTCGCAGCAAGAATCGCGAGCACATCGTCGCCGGACTCGGCGCGGGCGACGAGGCCCACATCGGCGTGCGAGACCACCGCCAGGACGTCGGCGATGCGCCGTGGGGTGTCGCCGACGTCGATGCCCGGAGTCCGGTGGGCGAGGACGACGGCCTCCGCGGTCTCGGCCACGTCGATCGCGTCGAACATCGGGAAGACGACCAACGGCGAGGGCAACCGCAGCGTGAGCGCATCGGCGAGGTGCTCGACCGGGGCGTCGACGTGGAACCGTACGGCCTCGTAGCCGCCGGTCCTACCGGCCCGGAGCTCGTCGGGGTCGATGTCGAGGTGCACCACGATGCGCCCCAGGTCGTCCGATTCGGACAGTCCGAGCAGGGTCGAAGCCCGCACGACGGGCGGGCCGTACTCGGGTCCACGCGGGGCAGCGGCGAGCGAGTGGGCGTCGGCACAGATCGGCTGCAGCAGTCCGTGGACGAGCGCGTTCGGGTCGGGTCGGTGTGGCACACCGAGGGTCAGCGGAATCGGCACGCCTTCACGGTAGACCCGGCCCTGGGTCGTTCCGCGGACTCCACTCCCGGGGCCTGGGTCGTTCCGCAAGCTCCACTCCCGGGGCCTGGGTCGTTCCGCAGGCTCCACTCACGTGGCCTGGGTCTTGCGATCCTCGCCACACCGCGCTAACTTAGGTTTGCCTCACCTACTCGCCTGACCGATCGCATCGGAGGAGCCCATGCTCGGCGCAACCACCACCGGACCGACCACCGCCGAACGCGTGCGCAGTGCCTGCATGCGCGCCGAGGGCGCAGCCCTGGCCATCGACGGCAGCGGCCCGGTGATCACGACCCTGCACCACCTTCGTCCCAACGGGGAGATGATCCTCGCCGTCCCCACCGACTCCCTCGACAGTGCGGTCACCGGGCAGTCCTCCCGTGCCGGAACGCCCGCCGTCCTCGAACTGACCGATCACGCGCCGCTCGCCCTGCGTGAGCCGGTGCGGTCGTTGGTATGGCTTCGGGGCGATCTACGTCCGGTTCCGGAATCGCTGATGCGACCCATGGCCGGAGCGGTGGCCGCCGAGCATCCGCATCCGGCCCTGCTCGACGTCGGCCACACCACCTCGCTGATGCGTCTGATCGTCACCTCCGCCGTGGTCGCCGACAGCACCGGAGCGGAGCCGGTCGACGTCGACACACTGCTGGCCGCCGAACCCGATCCCTTCTGGGAGATGGAGACCAGCTGGCTCGAGCACCTCGACGCCGACCACCCGGACCTGCTGGCCCAATTGGCCCGACGCCTCCCGCCGTCGCTGCGGCAGGGTCGAATCCGGCCGCTGGGCATCGATCGCTACGGCATTCGACTGCGGATCGAGGGCGAATGCGGCGACAACGACGTCCGGCTGGGATTCACCGAGCCCGTCCAGGACGTCCTCTCCCTCAGTCGCGCGCTTCGCGTTCTCGCCGGTTGCCCGTTCCTGAACGGACTACGCGCCCGCGGCTGACACCTCACTGCACGAAACAGGGCAGACTCGTGCGGTGATCGACTTCAAGAGCTGGTTGACGCCACCGCCGCCCGCGAGCACGGCTCCCCCGCCCGATGCCCGCGAACGCACCACCATCAAGGTCGAGATCGCGATCGTCCTGCTGGTGACGTTCGGCCTGAGCGGAATGAGCAGCATCCTCTCGCTCGTCGAGGACGCGCTGCAGACCGCTGCCCTGTCCGATCAGACCGTGTCGCTGAACTCGTCGCGGTCGAGTTTCAGCCTGATCGATCTGCTGTTCCAGCTGCTGAGCATCCTGCGTCTGTGCGCCTGGGGTGCCCTGGGGTTGTACCTGCTGTGGCGAGCCGATCTCGCACCACGAGCGATCGGGCTGGCCCGTCCGCGGCTCAAGATCGACCTCGGTCACGGCGTCGGACTGGCCGCACTGATCGGGCTGCCCGGGCTGGCGCTGTATCTGGTGGGCAACGCCCTCGGGTTCAACCTGAACGTCGTTCCCAGCGCCCTCGACGACCACTGGTGGCGCGTGCCCGCACTGATTCTGTACGCGCTGGCCAACTCCGGTGCCGAGGAGATCATCGTCGTGGCGTACCTGATCTCTCGCCTGCGCAGACTCGGTCTGAGCGAGAACGCGTCCCTGCTGTGCTCGTCGCTGCTGCGCGGCAGCTATCACTTCTATCAAGGTGTGGGCGGTGGTGTCGGGAACTTCCTCATGGGCCTGGTGTTCGGCCGCTACTGGCAGCGCACCGGCAGACTGTGGCCCCTGCTGATCGCGCACGCTCTGATCGACATCGTCGCCTTCGTCGGCTACGCCCTCCTGCGCGAACATCTGTCGTGGCTCCCGTGAATCGAACCTCGAGTAAGACCGCTGTTTCCGCGACGACGGTTACAGTCGATCCGTGAACGACGACGATCGCTACGGACGGCACGGCGCGCCGGACCGGCGCACGCCGCCTCCCGGTCGAACGCCGCCACCGAACCGAACGCCGCCGGCGGACAGATCCACGCCCGGCCGGCACGGTCGTCCCGATCCCGCGCCCCGGCAAGGTCCACCCCCGCAGCAGCCTCCGGGTCCACCGCGACCCCGTCAGCAGCCACCCGGGCAACAGCCGCCCCAGCCACGGCCCAACCGCCCGCCGCCGGGCCGACAGCCGCCCCCACGTGGGTATCGACCGGGCCAGCCGCCGCCGGAGGGTACCGAGTTCATCCGACGCGACGGCCGCCCGATTCCCGGGCCGGACGGGCCACCTCGGCCGACACCGGTTCCACGCGACAGCCCTCAGCAGGCCTGGTCGCAGGCACCCGAACCTCGTTCGGCCCAGTCGTATCCAGCACAGTCGAATCCGGGTCGAGCGGATGCGGCGAATTCGACGCGTCAGTACTCACGTTCGCAGGACGATCCACCGGGTCGCACCGGATACGCGCCGCGTCAGCAGCCGGAGCCGTTCACCGAAGAGCGCAGGCAACCGCCTGCGCAGCGGGCGCTACGTCGCCCCGAACCTGTTCGGCCGCAACGTGATTCTCGGCCACCGAAAGCGGCGAAGCCGCGCAGGCGCCGACGCTGGGGACGACGCTTCCTGATCGTGTTGCTGGTTCTCGTGCTGGGTATCGGAGGTGTCGTCTACTACGTCGACAGCTCGTTGACGCGCGTGGACGCCCTCACCTCGTATCCCGGGCGCATCGGCGACACCCCCGGCACCAACTGGCTTCTCGTCGGGTCGGATTCGCGGGCCGGCCTGACGCCGGAGCAGGAAGCCGCGCTCGCGACCGGCGGCGAGGTGGGCCCGAGCCGGACCGACACGATCATTCTGATTCACATCCCCGAGGGCAGCGGCGCGCCGACGATGGTCAGCCTGCCGCGCGATTCGTACGTGTCGATTCCGGGCAACGGCCAGGACAAACTCAACGCGGCCTTCGCATTCGGTGGGCCGCCACTGCTGGTACAGACGGTCGAGGGTGCAACCGGTGTGCACATCGATCATTACGCCGAGATCGGATTCGGTGGCTTCGCCGGGATCGTCGACGCGGTCGGTGGAGTGAACGTGTGCGTGCAGAATGCAATCGACGATCCGTTGGCGGGCATCAACATTGCCGCCGGATGTCAGGATCTCACCGGAGCCGAGGCGCTCGGATTCGTGCGCTCGCGCGCGACGGCACTGGCCGACATCGACCGCATGAACAATCAACGCGCGTTCATGTCGGCCCTTCTGGAAAAGGCAACGAGCGCTTCGACTTTCCTCAACCCACTGCGGTTGTGGCCGCTGGTGTCCGACACCGCATCGTCGTTGAGCGTCGACGAGGGAGATCACATCTGGAACCTCGCCGCGCTGGCCTGGGCGATGCGCAGCGGCCCGGTGACCACGACGGTGCCGGTCGGCGGATTCCAGGACTCCGACGTCGGAAACGTTCTGCTGTGGGACGACACTCGCGCTCCGGCATTCTTCGACGCCATCGCACAGGATCGCGAGATCCCGCCGGAACTGCTGACCGGCGGCCCCTGATCGGCAGGCGTGAGCGGTAGGCGGGAGCGGAGCCTGCGGAACGACCCTGGGTTGTAGGTTGAGGACCATGACATCGCCGTCTGCCCAGCCCGCCGCCCCCGGTACGTCGTTCCACGACCTTCTGCGCGCCCAGGTCCGGCACGAGTTCACCGCTTCGCAGCAGTACGTCGCCATCGCGGTGTGGTTCGACCGCAACGATCTACCGCAGCTGGCCACGCGTTTCTACGCTCAATCCGCCGAGGAGCGTCGGCACGCGATGATGATGATCCGTTTCCTCATCGACAATCGGCTCGAGGTCGACGCGTCGGGCATCGACGACGTGGTGACGGCATTCCGGTCGGTCGTCGAACCGGTGGAACTGGCACTGGCTCAGGAGTCGACGGTGACCGAGCAGATCACCGCGCTCGCGCGCGCTGCCCGGGCCGACGGCGACTACATCGGCGAGCAGTTCATCCACTGGTTCCTCACCGAGCAGGTCGAGGAGGTGGCGGCGATGCAGAGTCTGCTCAACATCGTTCGCCGGGCCGGAACCAACCTGTTCGACATCGAGCAGTACGTCGCACGCGAGATCGGCTCGACGGTGATCCGCGCCACCAATGCCCCGAAAGAAGCCGGAAGAGCGTAGTTTGCGCCCTGCTCAGAGCGGACATTTAGGATTCACTGTATTAGGCTACGTTCGCCTCAATAAGGTTCGACTTGGATGACAACGCCTCTGACCAGGCATATTGTCCTCGTCATGAGCGTAGACATCAAAGAAACCAGCCACACCAAGTTCCATGCACTTCTCCGCGACCAGATTCGCAACGAGTTCAACGCCTCGCAGCAGTACATCGCCACCGCTGTGTACTTCGCGAATGTCGATCTGCCGCAGCTGGCCAAGCACTTCTACGCGCAGTCGGTCGAAGAGCGCAACCACGCGATGATGATCGTGCAGTACTTCCTCGATCGCGACATCACGGTCGAGCTGACCGGCGTCGACGCGTCGAAGTCCGTCTTCACCGATCCCCGTGAGGCCATCGCCCTGGCGCTTGCGCAGGAGGAGACCGTCACCGAGCAGATCATCGCTCTGGCGAGCACCGCACGCGAAGAGGGCGACTACCTCGGCGAGCAGTTCATGCAGTGGTTCCTCAAGGAGCAGGTCGAGGAAGTTGCCAGCATGAAGACGCTGCTCAACATCGCCGATCGCGCGGGCCACAACCTGTTCGATCTCGAGCAGTTCGTCGCCCGTGAGATGAACACCAGCGTGACGGCCGACTCGGGCGCACCCACCGTCGCCGGCGGATCGCTGTAGATCCCGCCGCACGTCTGGGCAAGTAGCGCGCTCATACGGGTGGCCGCCCGAACAAGGATTCTTGTTCGGGCGGCCACCCGATGTGCTTTCTCGAGCAATTCTTCTCGGCCGTACATCCGGCCGGGAGCCGTCAGCGCAACGTGACCTGACGACCGCGCAAGCCGTCACGTGAGCGCAGCTGCGCTGCCGTGAGCGGAGCGTCGACAGCGAGAGCTTCGCCCAGCTTCTCGCCGAATTCCTTTGTGGGCGCTGCCCATTCGGTGGGGTGCATCTCGGGGTCGAGGTCGAACACCGGCACCAGCAGTCCATGTGTGCGGAACGAACCGGCGTAGCGCGAGCCCTCACCCAAGTTGAGATCACCCGCAGCGTGCAGCCGCGCGAGAGCGAGCATCACGTCGTCCTCACTCTCCGGACGAACCCACCGGATGTGCGCCTTGTCGCCGGCATCCACCCACCACGCCGCGACGACGCCGTCGGCTTCGATCCGCGCCGAGGGCATGATCGCCTGGTTCGCGCGCTCCACGGTGGCAGCCACATCGGCTGCGGGAGTGGCACTTTCGGGGATCCACCAGTTGAAGTCCTGATGGACGGTGATCTCGAGCAGCGCGGACGCGTCGAGCACCTCGGTCAATGCGGGGGTGGCGTCGGTGATCTTCGCGGCTTCGAGCGACTCGCCCGCGGACGCGGTGGACACCCAGCCCAATGCGCTACTGATATCTGCCGCAACGTCTTTCGATTGCGTCTGCACCTGTAGGCCGACGAATCCCTCGACGGTGCCCCCGTCTTCGCGCACCAGTGCCGCGACGGCTCCGGGCAGTACCGTTGCCAGTGTGATGGTGCGACCGTCCACGGTGATCGGCGCGGTTGCCGTCGCCGACGGGACGAACTCACGCAGCGCTACGAGGTCGCATTCGGCAGCGAGGCCTTCGAACGGGCGCGTCGACGCCGATTCGATGCTCGCCCGTTCCGCTTCCCGCTGCGCCAGCTTCGCTGCGCGGTTGCTGTCCTGCTTCGGTCCACTGTTTCTTTTGCTCTTACCCACGCCCGAAAACCTACACGTTCTTCGATTCGAGCCAGGCTCGCGTTCGACCGGGATGGTTGGTGGCAATCCAGCCGACACCGAGCTCGCGGCACAGCTCCACGTCCTCTTTCTCGTCGACGGTCCACACGTAACTGGCCCGGCCGGACGCTGCTGCGCGGTCGATGATGGCCGGGTGCTCACGTAGTGCACCTATCGACGGACCGACTGCGGTGGCCCCGACGGTCGTCGCCGCTCCCCCACCGAGGTAGTGCGAGCTGTCGCCGAGGAGCACCGTCGGAAGCATCGGAGCCGACCGCCGTACGCGCCAGACGGCCGATGGCGCGAACGACATGATGACCGCGCGCGAGTGGTCGGCCGACGCGGGTGCCCCGATCCCGAACGTGTGCAGCTCGGCGAGAACCTTGCTCTCGATCAGCGAGCCGTACCGCACGGGGTGCTTGGTTTCGATGAAGAGTTTCACCGGCTTGCTGGTCCAGTCCAGGACGAGCGAGATGAGGTCGTGCAAGGTCAGAAGTTCGGCGGGTTCGTCGGCGTCGCCGTAGTTGAGTCGGGCGAGTTCGGCGAAATCCATCTCGCTGACGATGCCGGTGCCGTTCGAGGTTCGATCGACCCGGCGATCGTGCACGCACACGATGTGCCCGTCCTTGGTGAGCCGCACGTCGCATTCGACGCCGTCCGCTCCCTCGCGCAGCGCGAGGTCGTAGGCGGCGAGAGTGTGTTCCTTCCTGGCCGCGGACGCACCTCGATGCGCGACGACCAGTGGCCCACGACGATCGGGACTCACGACGCCGTCACCGCCTCGGATTCGTACTCGGGTTCCTTGTCTTCGGGCTGCTTTTCTTCTGGCTGCTGCTGTTCGGGCTGCTTCGGCTTCTGCTCGGTGCCGGTGGCGATCACCCAGCGGGTCGGTCGTGACACGGCGGAGCCGCGCAGCGTGCGGCCTTCCAGTCGGCGCATCACGGCCAGGGTCGATACGGCCGAGACCGCGGCCACCAGTGCCACGAACGCCGACAACAGAACTCCGTCGGCGCGGGCCTGAAGGGAATCACGCAGGTTCCACAACAGCTGGACGATCACCAGCGCATTGCTCGCTGCCCAGAGCGCCCACCAGATGCGAACCAGTGTCAGTTCGCGGTGCACGTCGGCATCGGCACCGCCTCTGAGGCGGACCACCTCGGTGAGGTAGACCCCTGGCATCACGATGCGGACGAACGGCAGCATCGACATCAGCAACATCGTGCGCACCGAGCGCGGATCGGTGGAGCCGGCGGCAGCGAAGGTACGTCTGCGCCGGTCGATCAGCCAGCAGGACGAGGTGATCAGCGCCGCCAGACCGATGAGGAGTGCACCGACCTGAGCGAAGTACACCAAGGCGTCGGACACGGCCAGGGTGATCGGCGAAATCAGTCGCACTCGGTTGTGCAGCAGGATCCCGTACCTGAACACTTCGGCGAACGCGGCGAGCGCCAGCAACATCGCGGTGACGAGGACCAGGTTCTGAGCGTTGGCTGCGTACCGCTCGACGCGACCGATGCTGCGATCGGCCTCGGGGTCGCGGGGTATGTCGCGCAAGCCCCAGGTAGGTGTCGAGGTGTAGTGCGGCGTCGGGGTCGGCGATACGGATCGGCTGCGGCGCTCGGCTCTACTCGACGAGATCGCCGGTCGGGCTACCCATCGGAAGTTTCGGGCACCGTGCGCCGGTGCCCTCGTGGACACCGGCGAAAGCAATACTCCGTGGCAGCGGGGGCACCACGTACCCGGCCGTGCGCCGACAGCCCAACGAGTGCTGCAGCGGGCACAGACCTGGAACGCCTGAGCGCGTCCCTGCGGTGCCGACATCTAGATGATTCTCGCTTCGTGGTCGTCGTCGCGCTGGATCGGTCGACCAGCGGCCTGCCAGGCGAGCATCCCACCGTCGACGTTGATCGCGTCGTATCCCACGCGGTTGAGGTATTCGACGACGCGCGCCGAGCGACCACCGGCTTTGCAGACGACGTACACCTCGGACTGGTTGTCGATCTCACCGGCGCGCGATGGGATGTCGCCCATCGGGATGTGAACGGCGCCGGGTGCGTGTCCGGCTTGCCACTCGTCGTCCTCGCGCACGTCGAGCAGGATGGCCGCCGTCGGGAACGGCACCGGAAGACGATCGACGGTGACGGCGGGAGACTGCTCGGGATGCGACACACCTCGATCTTGTCACGCGTCCGCGCGGGCCTGCCACCCGTGTCCTTTCGACCGAAGCGCCGTCTCGCTATGACCTGCGTCACTCGAGTCACATGAGTTATCCACAGTATCCACAGATCGATCCACAGAATCGGGGCCTGTGCCGGTTTCTATCCACAGGTCAAAGCTCCGAGTCGGTCTCGCGGTGTACCGAATACCAACTCCGCCTGTGGATCGATGGTGATTTGACACAGCCGTCGTCTGCGCTTCCGATAATCCGCTGTTTAGGCTGGCGAACATGACTTCCACAGAGCTGCGCGTCTTCACCGAACCGCAACAAGGCGCCACGTACGACGAACTGCTCCGCGTCGCGAAAGCTGCCGAGGAGTTCGGCTACGGTGCATTCTTCCGGTCCGACCACTACCTCGCGATGAGCGGCGACGGCGGCCCCGGCCCCACCGATGCCTGGATCACCCTGGCCGGGCTCGCCCGCGAGACCTCGACGATTCGGCTCGGCACCCTCGTCACCTCCGCGACCTTCCGCTACCCGGGGCCGCTGGCCATCAGCGTCGCCCAGGTCGACGCGATGAGCGGTGGTCGCGTCGACCTCGGGCTCGGTGCGGGCTGGTTCGAGGACGAACACAAGGCCTACGGCATTCCGTTCCCGCCGCTCGGCGAACGCTTCGACCGACTCGAAGAGCAACTTGCCGTCGTCACCGGACTCTGGAACACACCCGTCGGCGAGACCTTCTCGCACGCCGGCACGCACTATCCCGTCACCGACTCCCCCGCGCTGCCCAAGCCGGTGCAGACACCGCACCCGCCCATCGTCATCGGCGGCGGAGGCAAGAAGCGCACCCCGGCACTCGCCGCGAAATACGCCGACGAGTTCAACATCCCCTTCGCCTCGCTGGCCGACACCGAGACCCAGTTCGGTCGCGTCCGCGCAGCCTGCACAGCCGCCGACCGCGACCCCGACTCCCTCGTCTACTCCAACGCCCTCGTCCTCTGCTGCGGCCGCACCGAAGAAGAAATCGCACGGCGCGCCGCCGCCATCGGCCGCGAGGTGTCCGAACTACGCGAGAACGGCGCCGCAGGAAGCCCAGCCGAACTCGTCGACAAAATCGGCAGCTTCGGAGCCATCGGCGCGACCCGCGTGTACCTGCAGACCATGGACCTCACCGATCTCGATCACCTCGAACTCGTCGCATCCGAGGTTCTTCCGCAGCTCTGACCGACCAGAAACCGACCCGCCCGAGTCCACTCAACGTGACATCGACTGCCCAAAAGTCCACTGAATGTCACATTGAGTACCCGGGGGGTCGGTCAGGTGGCGGATCGGGTGCGTAGGCGTGAGTAGTGCGCGCTGATGTGTCGTGCGGCTGGCAGTTCGATCCAGCGGTAGATGATTTCGGCGAGTGCGGCGGTGCCGGCCAGGAATGCCAGGACGGCGGCGGTGGCGCCCAGGTGCGGTTCGACGGTTGCGTAGATGCGGTAGAGCACGAGGGTGTGGATCAGGTAGATCGCGTAGCTGCGGGTGCCGATCCACTGGACGACGGGCCAGCGGGTGATGGGTCCGTCGTATCGGGCGAGGACGAGGACGGTGCCGGTGACGACCAGCAGGGTCCAGAGGTAGGTGCCGCCCATCCAGAAGGTGTGGACTTCGATGGCCAGTCGGATCACTTCGATCTGGGCGATGACGCCGAGGACGACCCATCGCCAGGTGATCAGTCGTGCCCATCCGAGGTAGATGATCTGGCCGAGGAACAGGGTCGGGAGTACGCCCGCGACCTTGGTCAGGAACGGGATCGTGTAGGGCTGCGGGAGGTAGAGGTTGTAGACGATCACCAGCGCGCACAATGCTGCGCCGACCAGTGGCACCACGATGGGCCTGGTGCGCAGCGTTCCGCGCATGGAGATGCAGTAGAGGTAGAACACGATCTGCACGACGAGGGTCCAGGTGACACCGAGGACGGCGACCTCGGGTCGAAGGAAGAAGCCACCGAGGAAGAAGCTGAGAAATGCCTCTCCGTTGGTGATGCCGGGTTGGCCGCTGAACATCCCGTTGAGTCCGAGTTTGACGAGGATGACGGCCATCGCGATGGCGAACCAGAGGGCCGGGACGAGGCGGGCGAGACGCGCGACCATGAAGTCCCGACGCGATTGCCGCATGGCGGATCGGGTGATCAGCAGGCCGGTGAGCAGCATGAAGATGCTGACGCCGACGAACGACAGGTGCATGTTGAGGCCGGCGTCCTGGATCAGGACTGTGTCGACGACGTCGATCATCCACCAGCCGCCGCCGACGTCGTCGAGCAGATAGAACGAGATGTGCGAGTAGAGCACCGCGAGGACGGCGATGACGCGAAGGAGGTCGGCACCGTCCATCTGCACTCGGGGCGCGATCACCGGCTGTACGGCGACGGACTCGTCGACCGTGTTCCGGCTCGGTCGGTCCCCATCCACACCCTGGAGTTTAGGTTCCGTTCATGTATTGGACCAATCCGCAGCCGATGCGCAACTGTTTCGTGATATTCGGAGCGGATTCACAGCCGAACAATTCGACTGTCTCGTTCACGCGAAATTATTCCGAGAAAAGCATCTCGATTACAACTGTTGCACTGGGGGTAGGAATGAGATTGGGTTGAACCCTACGAATGATCCGCAGTAGGACGAACGTGCCCGCATCACACGATGGGTACGGCGTCGTTAGAGAAGGGAACCACGTGTCCGAGTACACCTTGCCCGACCTTGATTTCGATTA
This sequence comes from Rhodococcus sp. 06-418-5, assembly GCF_002258285.1. Taxonomy (NCBI): domain Bacteria; kingdom Bacillati; phylum Actinomycetota; class Actinomycetes; order Mycobacteriales; family Nocardiaceae; genus Rhodococcus; species Rhodococcus sp. 06-418-5. The sequence goes on along the minus strand of NZ_NOYE01000008.1, from coordinate 434,828 downwards.
CTCCGCCCTCGAGCCGCACATCTCGGGCGAGATCAACGAGCTTCACCATTCCAAGCACCACGCCACCTATGTCGCAGGCGCCAACACCGCGGTCGAAAAGCTCGCCGCAGCGCGTGACAACGACGATCATGCAGCCATTTTCCTGCTGGAGAAGAACCTCGCGTTCCACCTCGGTGGCCACGTCAACCACTCCATCTGGTGGAAGAACCTCTCGCCCAACGGTGGCGACAAGCCCGAGGGTGAGCTCGCTGCCGCGATCGACGACCAGTTCGGTTCGTTCGACAAGTTCCGCGCACAGTTCACCGCTGCCGCCAACGGCCTGCAGGGCTCCGGCTGGGCAGTTCTGGGCTACGACTCGCTCGGCAAGAAGCTGCTCACCTTCCAGCTCTACGATCAGCAGGCCAACGTGCCTCTGGGCATCATCCCGCTGCTCCAGGTCGACATGTGGGAGCACGCCTTCTACCTGCAGTACAAGAACGTCAAGGCCGATTACGTGAAGGCGTTCTGGAACGTCGTCAACTGGGCCGACGTCCAGGCTCGTTTCGAGGCCGCAACGTCGAAGACCCCGGGTCTGATCTTCCCGTAACCGAGGAGATCGCCGACAGTCGAACAACTGCGAGACAGGGCCACCGCATCCATTGCGGTGGCCCTGTCTCGTCGAACGACCTTTGCCTTCGCTGCCGCAAGGGTCGCCCGAATCGAGGCGATACCGTGGTCGAGCGTCGCGAATGCCCGGCAGCGCCGGGGGCGGCTACGTTTCGACTGGCACTCTCCCCATCTTGTGTGCCAGCCGTTTTCACGTCATTCTCTTCCTACCCAACGTCGTGTACCCGGCTTCGAGCCCTGTACCTGTCTGGGAGGAATGCGCAATGGACGATCGAGATCTCATCGGTGTCTCGCCTTTTCACGCCGCCGGTCTGCTGCGCGGATTCGTGATCTCCGGCCGCTGGCCGGACACCACCAAGGAATGGGCACAATTTCTGGCCCTCGCCGTGCGGGTGGCCTCGATGCCGGGCCTGTTGGCGACGTCGACGGTGTTCGGGGTGCGGGAGGAGTTGCCCGACGACCCCGCGCCGGGGACGGTCGGCTTGGTCGTCGCCGAGGGTCCGGTGATCGGAGATTTCGCGTTGGCTCCCGGACGGTTCGCCGCGCAGCAACCCGCCGCATTGCTGATGCTGCATCCACCGTCGGAGACGACACCGACACTCCCGGAGTGTGCGGGCGCGGCGTCCGGCTGCGTTCTGCTCCCCGGTCTTCCGCATCTCGGCCTCGATCACCGGGCGGCGTGGGTGGAGGCCGAATCCGACGGCACCGTGACCTCGATGGTCAGCCGGGTCGGCCTCGATCCGATCAGCGATCCCGACACCGCAGTTTTGGCAATGCTCCTCGCCTCCTGACCGCTCCCCGCACACGATTTTTCGGGTGTCCAAACTTATTGGCGCATTGGACAATTCGCGAAACGGCACTTAAAGTCGTCTACAGCGAAGGGGAGTAGCCCCCAATCAACGTGTCGACATACTGGTCGTAAAACTGCGGCCCGGCACCTGAACCGGTTCTTCCGGTGGGCGAGACCTTCGGTCCGTTCGACGACCGAGGAGTCTTCTGTGCTGTCCGCATTACTGTTGAGTTTCGCTGTCATTTTCGTCGCCGAGCTGGGTGACAAATCCCAGCTCATGGCCATGACATTCGCCCTGCGCTACAAGTGGTACGTCGTCATCGGCGGCATCACCGTCGCCACCACCGTCGTGCACCTGGTCTCGGTCGCGGTCGGCCACTTCCTCGGGGTGTCGATTCCCACCGAGCTGATCTCCATCGTCGGCGGCGTCGCGTTCGTCATCTTCGGACTCTGGACGCTGCGCGGCGACTCCCTGTCCGACGACGAGGGCGCGAAAGCCTCCCGGGTCACCAAATCTGCGTTCCTCGCCATCGCCTCGGCGTTCTTCCTCGCCGAGCTGGGCGACAAGACGATGCTGGCCACCGTCACTCTCGCCGCCGACAACGACTGGGTCGGCGTCTGGATCGGCTCGACGGTCGGCATGGTCGCGGCAGATGCACTCGCCATCGTGGTCGGCGCAGTGCTCGGAAAGCACCTGCCGGAACGCATCATTCAGTACGGCGCGGCCATCCTGTTCTTCGTCTTCGGTGCCGTCCTGTTCTTCGAGGGCCTGATGCCGGGCACCGCAGCCCCGTACATCGCTGCCGCAGCGGTTGTCGTGATGTCCGCCGTCGTCGTCGCCGTGTTCGTTCGACGCTCCCGCACCCGGGCCGCACGTGAATCGGAGAAGCAGACCACCATCGAACGCGCCTGACCTTGGTTTACACTCCTCTCCCGGGAGGGGTGCATGGACGACGACCAGCAGGTGAGCACGACCGATGCGGCGCACCACTCGACCGATCGGCTGATCCGAATCACCGGGCGATTCGTCGGTGTCGGTTACGGGGCGTACCTGCTGCTGTTGATTCCCGATATCGCACGCACCGGAAACGTCGTTCCCGGGTGGTGGACTCCGACGACAGTGGCCGTCGTGTTCGGCACCGGTTTCGCATTCGCGGCCTCCACATTTCACCCCAGCATCGGAGTGATTCGTACGGCCGGATCCATCGCCGCGCTGGCGTTCCCGGTCATGGCCGCGCTGTGGTGGACTGCCTGGGACGGCGTGACGTTCGATCAGGGGGGAACGTTTCTCGCGGCATTTCCCGGCGTGGCGGCACTTGCTGCTGCGACGGTGTGGCACCCCGTCCCGGCGTTCGTTCACATGACCGTCAGCGTCGTTCTCGTACAGCTCTCCAATCAAGCTGTGCGAGAACCGTTCCCCCGCAGCAACATCGTCGCGGAGATCTGCTTCGCAATGATGTTCTGCACGGTGTTCGTCGCCGCAACACTGGCCGCGGTACGTACCGGACGCATTCTCGACGCGACGATCTCGACGACACACGACGACGCAGCCCGGGCGGCTGCGGCCGCCGCGCGCGAGGTCGAGCGCGAACGGTTGGACGCGCTGATCCACGACGAGGTCATGTCCTCACTGCTCGCCGTGACTCGCCACGGCCGCACGCCCAGCCTGGCGCGTCAGGCCCGCTCGGCTCTGATGCATCTGGATGACCTGACCACGGGCATCGTCCTCGAAACGTTCTCGGCCGACGAGGTTTTGGCTCAGCTCCGTTCTGCCGCAACGACGGTCGACGAGTCGATCGAATTCACCGTGAAAGACGACTTGCTGGAGCGGACGGAGCAGTACCCGGTCGAGACAGTACGAGCCATCGCTGCCGCACTGGCCGAAGCGTTGCGCAACAGTCTGATTCACGCACAGGCATCGAAACGGTCGGTCACAGCCCGGCTGGCTCCGTCGACGGTGGAGATCACCGTGATGGACGACGGCATCGGCTTCGATCGACGCTCGGTGCCGCCCCACCGACTCGGCGTCGCCGTCAGCATCGAGGGCCGGATGCGTCAGCTCGACGGCGGATCTGCCGACATCGTGTCCTCCGCCGCAGGCACCATCGTGCGATTGGGCTGGAAGCGATGAACGGCGAGGACGTTCGCGATCTGCTGTCGATGAAGTCGGCAGCTGCATATGCGGTTGCCGGATTCTTCATCCTCGCGTGCCTGGTGTGTGCATCGACGACCCTGACCGGGGTGTCCGCGGTGTGGCCCGAATACGCAGCGGTGCTGGTGCTCTCGGCCGCGGTCATCCTGTTGCTCCGCGCGCCGGGTGACCCACCGAGCCTGCGGTCGACCGTACTGATGACCCTATCGGGCCCGGTGGCAGCCGCCCTGGTCTTCACAGTGGTGCCGGTACCGCTGAACGGGAGCCTGCAGACGTGGCCGCTGGGCATGCCACTGGTGATCTACACCTTCATGTGTGTGCGCGGTCGGACGCTGGCCGCGTGGGTCGGGTTGACACTGACCATGTCCGTGGCCATCGGATGGGCGGTCGTGACGGGTCAGGGATTTCTGTACGGACTTTCGTTCAGCGCCATCAACATCGCGCCGCTGTTGATGTCGACGTTCTTCGCGTTCACCATCCGTCCGCTGGCCGCGGCAATTTTCGAGCTGCGCAGGCAGTCGACGGTGCGCATCGCGTCCCAGGCTGCCGCGGCGGCAGTTCTCGAGGAACGCGACGCTCGGCTGGCCAGTCTCGACGCCTTGGCCCGTCCGCTGCTGCAGCGCATCGCCGACGGTCCCGATCCCACCGACGAGGAGATCCTCGCGTGTCGGCTGCTCGAAGCCGAACTTCGCGACACCCTGCGCGCCCGCGGTCTGGTTCGACCCGACCTCGCTCGCGCGGCCAGGTCTGCGCGGGCCCGCGGGGTGGAGGTCATGCTGCTCGACGACCGATCTCCGAACGCTCTCGACGACGACGCCCGAGAACGCATCGTGGCCGCCGCGTCGAGCGCACTCGATGCCGCCGAAGCAGGCGCGGTGACGGTCCGGCTCCTACCTCCTGGCCGTCCCGTGGCGGCGACGATTCTGCTCGACGACCTGGGCGACGGTGCACACCGAGTCGAGTACGACCACACCGGGCGCAACCGAAGCTGACGGCCGGGTTTGGGCGCAGACCGTCGTGGTTACCCTGCGGCGGACCAGTTGGTCTGCCGCACCGGCAGCCGATGAACGGAGCCCAGAAATGCCTCTCGATCGTCGATCCTTCCTGATCGGATCCGGTGCCGCCGCAGTGCCGTTGCTGTTGGCGGGGTGCGGTTTCGTCAAGTCCAGCCCGTCGCAACAGGCCGAGGGCACGCTGACGTTCACCACGTGGGGAACCGACGCCGAGTTGGCCGGCTTCCGAGCCTCGATCGACGCGTTCGAGGCGGCCAATCCCGGGTCGACGATCACCCTCAACGCGGTGCCGTACGAGCAGATGTTCACCAACATCGACGCCCAGCTCCAGGCGGGCAATCCGCCCGACATCTTCCGCGTGCCGTACTACACGTTCGGCGCGTATGCAGGCCGCGGCCAACTGCTGGATCTGTCGCCGCTGTTGGCGTCGGACACACGTGATCAGTTCACGCCGACGGCGTGGGCTGCGGTGCAGAACGGCGGAATTCCCTACGGCCTGCCGCACCACACCGATACCTCGGCAATTCTGGTGAACCGAAACCTGTTGTCGCAGGCCGGCATCGACTCGGTTCCGACCACTCTGGACGACGCCTGGACGTGGGACGAGTTGGCGTCGATCGGTGACCGACTGCGTTCCTCGCTGCCGGCGGACCAGTACCCGTGGGCCTACAACTGGCAGGGCAACGGTGTCACCCGCTGGCTCAGCCTGCTGTTCCAGGCCGGCGGATCCTTCCTGGCCGAGGACCAGAAGACGCCACTGATCGACTCCGACGAGGCTCGACGGGCCGTCGAATTCTCGTCGTCCTTCTTCTCCAAGGGCTATGTGCCGGCCAACAACACCATCGCGTCGTCGAGTTACGCCAGCGAGGCCTGGTTCTCGCAGTCGGTGGCCATGGTCTGGTCGGGTGCGTTCCAATTGCCCGACGCCGATGCCACGGCCAGTTTCGATTGGACGGCCACCTATGCGCCGCGAGATCGCCGGGGCGGCGGCGACTTCGGCGGCAATGCACTCGTGGCGACGTCGCAGACCTCTCAGCCGGAGCTGGCGGCGTCGTTCCTGGAGTTCGTCACCCAGCAGGAGCAGATGCGCAACTTCTGCAGGGCCGCCTCACTGCTGCCGACGCGCACCGACCTGCTCAACTCCGACCTCGAGTTCGACATCCGGTCGGAGCTGGCCCCGATCTTCGCGGCACAGGCGACCACCGTGCAGCCGCAGGATGCAGCGCAGGTGGCATCGCCGTCGATGTCCGCGATCATTCCGGTTCTGAAGGAGCAGCTCGATCTCGCCTTCGCGGGGTCGCAGGACGCCGCCGCCACCGTCTCCGCGCTGCAGAGCGGAATAGCCGAGGTCACCGGGGCATGACGGCCACACCGATCACCGAGGCCGGGCACGAAACCAAGACCGGGCCGAAAACCAAGACCGAGCGCGCCGGGGCCAGGAAAGAAGCGTTCGCGGCCGCCGGGTTTCTCGCCCCCAGCTACGCCTTGTTGGCCGTGTTCGTGCTCGTTCCCCTCGTCGCCGCGTTCGTCGTCAGCCTGCAGCAAACGGACGGATTCGGTGCAGGCGAGTTCGTCGGGGCGGCCAATTACACACGCCTGGTCGAGGATCCGCTGTTCTGGCGGGCGCTGATCAATACGCTGCTGTTCACCGCGCTGGTCACTCCGCTGTCGATGCTGTTCGGTCTGATCGCGGCCGTACTGCTCAATTCCGCGCTGCCCGCCCGGCCTCTGTGGCGCTCGCTGGTGATCCTGCCGATGGCCGTCTCCGGCGTGGCGACCGGCCTGATCGGCATTCTGGTGTTCGACCAGAACTCGGGTGTGCTCAACAACCTGATCGGATTCCTCGGTCTGCCCGCCATCGACTGGCAGTCCTCTCCGGGGCCGGCTTTCGCGTCGATCGTCATCGCCACCGTGTGGTGGCGCACCGGGCTGAACATGCTGATCTACCTGGCCGGCCTTCAAGGTCTGGGGCCGGATCTGTACGAGGCGGCCCGGTTGGACGGTGCCAACGCATTTCAACGCTTCCGGAACGTGACGGTTCCGCTGCTGGGTCCGACGTCGTTCTTCCTGCTGGTGCTCAACGTCATCTACTCGTTCCAGGTGTTCGATCTGGTCTTCGTTCTCACCGGCGGCGGACCGGGCGGGGCGACATCGGTGTTGGTCACCTACGCCTACGAGACGGGTTTCGTCACCCGCGATCAGGGCTACGCCGCGTCGATCGGCATGGTGCTGTTCCTGTTCGCCCTCGTCTTCGCCGCCGCGCAGTGGCGCGCGAGTCGAACGAAGGATCTGGTCGAATGAGCGGGCCGAGGAACGCGTCCGCTCGCCGGGCACTGGTACTGCGCACGGTGGTCATCGCCGTCATCGGCCTGATCACCGTCGCTCCGCTGTATTGGATGCTCGCCGTGGCGTTCTCGACTCGCGGCGAGTTGCTGGGCGGCGGCGAACTGCGCCTGTGGCCTCGCCAGGTGACGTGGGAGAACGTCACTCGCGTGTTCGACTCGTTCCCGGTCGCGACGTGGCTCGGCAACTCGATCGCCATCGCCGTCGTGGTCACGATCATCACCGTGGTCACAAGCCTGCTTGCAGGATATGCTTTCGCGCACTTGAGGTTTCGATTCTCGACGCCATTGTTCTTCATCGCGCTGGCCACGTTGGTGCTGCCCGTGCAGGTGATCATGGTGGCACTGTTCCGCATCGTCGTCGGCCTCGGCCTGTACGGCACGTACTGGGCGGTGATCCTGCCGAGTTCGGCGTCGGCGTTCGGGCTGTTCCTCGCACGCCAGTTCATGCTCGGCATTCCGCGTGAGCTGCTCGAGGCGGCGCGTCTCGACGGTGCCGGGCATTGGCAGATCTTCCGGCGCGTCGTGCTGCCCCTGTCGGGACCGCTGATCGCTGTCCTCACCTTCATGAGCCTGCTGCAATCGTGGAACGATTTCGCGTGGCCACTGATCGCGCTGCGGGAGAACGAGTTGTTCACCTTGCCCATCGGCCTGCTGTACCTGCAGGGCCAGGCCAACAGCGACTACGGTGCCACGATGGCGTTCGCACTGATCAACGTCGTGCCGATGGCACTGCTATTCCTGTTCTTCCAGAAGTACTTCATCGCCGGATTCGCTCGCAGCGGGATCAAGTAGGTCCCATCCAGGGTGCCTGAAGGTGGGTGAGGTGTCCCGCCGGTTATGGTGCAAGCGACTACGAGGTCGCTGCCTGTGCCGCGGCCCGCCACCGTGAGCGAAGGGGATCGTACGACGTGGAGATTTCAGGAACAGCAGCACTTGTTACCGGTGGAGCGTCGGGCCTCGGTGCCGCAACGGCCGCTCGTCTGGCCGCCGCAGGCGTCACCGTGTTCGGGCTCGATCTGCCGCAGTCCATCGAGCGCGCCGGAGACAGCGTCCCGGCCGGGGTGACTCTGCTGCCCGCCGACGTCACCAGCGAGGCCGAGGTCGAGGCCGCCCTGGACACGATCGTCGCATCCGGTGTGCCGCTGCGCATCGTCGTCAACTGCGCAGGCGTGGGCTGGGCGGGCCGCATCCTGTCCAAGAAGGGACCGCACGATCTCGAGCTGTTCCGCACGGTCATCACCATCAACCTGCTCGGCACGTTCAACGTGATGCGGCTGGCCGCGAACCGGATGCAGTCGCAGTCGACCGTCGACGATGCGGGCCAGCGCGGCGTCGTCATCAACACCGCATCGGTCGCCGCCTTCGAGGGCCAGATCGGCCAGATCGCCTACACCGCCTCCAAGGGCGGCGTGCACGCGATGACCATCACCGCTGCCCGCGACCTCGCGCAGGTCGGCATCCGCGTCAACACCATCGCGCCCGGCATCGTCGACACCCCGATGCTGGCAGGCGTCACCGAGGAATACCGTCAGGGCCTCGAGGCGTCGGTGCCGTTCCCGTCGCGCCTGGCTCAGCCCACCGAGTACGCGCAGCTGGTCCAGATGATCGCCGAGCACGACTACCTCAACGGTGAGACCATCCGCATGGACGGTGCGATCCGTATGGCTCCGCGTTAACCACTGACCACTCCGCGTGGCCCCGCCGATCGACGCGGGGTCACGCGCGAGCGCGCAGGTCCGCCACCGTCGGGATCTCCTTCTCCGCACGGTCGGACATCCACTCGCGCAACACTTTCGTGGCCAGAACGTCGTCCTCGTTGTAGACGAGCAGTCGCTCGCGCTGCGTGTGGTCGGGCTCGTCGTCGTATCCGACGGCTTCCCGATACCAGCCCATCGACGCCTCGCCGCCGGCCTCGTCGTCACGCCACGCGAATCCTGCGACCGGCGCAATCTTCTTCAGTCCCTTGCCGTTCGGGCAGATGAACTGATCGCTCACGGCCTGGTAGATATCGACCCACTGCTCACTGTCGATGAACTCGCGGATCTGCGCCTCGGTCGGCACCCCGAGAACGTCGGCGAAGCGGCGGGCCGAATCGAGCAACCACTTGTCCTCCGCCTGCCGTGAATAGCAGTACGCGGCAAAGGTTTTGCCGCGCGCGGCCGCATCGGCCCTGGTGTCCATCAACCAGTTCCAGAACACCGCGAACGAGCGGCCCTCGTCCACGGTCGGCAGCGGATCCCAGGTGACGAAGCCGCGATAGGTCGGCGGCGGGCCACCCGCTTCGGTGAGCAGCGTGCCCCACAGGTACGCGCCGTGTTCCTGATAGCTCTCCATGTCCACGTCCACCTCGACGTCGGCGCGGTGCACCGTCACGGTCTCCGAGCGCCGCAGCAACGGCACGTCGGCTCGCCAGGCCAGTGCCGCGGACACGGCGTCGTCGAAGTTTCCGAAAGGCCACTCCTCCGGTGCCGGGCCGGTCCACTGCGCCAACTCGTCGATGGTGCGCACGCCCGCGCTGCGCAGCACATCGGCGCGGGAACCGGAGGCCACCAGCGAAACGTCACGAACGGCCTCGAGTTGCGGCTTGCAGTCGAACCACCACGAACAGGATCGGCACTCACTGACCTGGGAGGGAACGGTGAACGCGGTGCCCTGTGCAACCGAGAGCCGGTCTGCGAAGCGGGTGTCGTATTCGTCGAGGACCGAGGTGAGATCGTGCACCAGCATGCATTCGCCCTTGTAGCCCACCGCGCCGCCGACGGGCGTGGCCGTGGCCAGGCCCTCGTGCGCCAGCATGCGATACAGGTGAGCGAGCCGGAGCTGGTCGCGGAGTTGGCTGCGCACCTTGCGGGTCTCGTCGATCGCCGGAGACCATCGATCGAGCGGGGTGGTGCGCGCGCCGCGGCCGGGGTCGGTGACCTTGTGGTTGACCACGATCACCGGGATGTAGCCGCCGGACGCGTCGCGGACGAGCAGTTCGCTGCGCCCGCGTCGACCGGTGTCGCGTTCGAGGGGCAGTACCGCGTTCCAGATGCGTTCCACTCCGTCCCGACAGGCGGCGACGGTGGCGTCGGCAGCGTCTCGGGCGGTGGGCTCGTCGATCTCGGTCCACAGCATCGGATCGTCCACGGCCAGCTGCGCGCGGATGTTCTCCCGGTGGGCCTGAGCTGCTTCTCGACGCTGCCGCACCCCTGGGTTCTCGGGTTCACCGCGCAGCAACGATCCGTACGCGGTGTCGAGATAGAGCCGGTGCCTGCACCGCGTCAACGATCCGGCATCGAGCAGCACGGGTGCAGGAGCTCGTCGACCGTTCACACTTCAAGACATTAGGTCAGCCCTCCGACAGCCGGTGCAGATCACCGCCCGTCAGCCTGCGAACACCACCGCCCGATAAGGTGTGTGGAACGCACTTTTCCCGCCCAGCAGCACATGTCAGGAGCCTTGTCGATGGGTTTGTTCCGCAAGCGTAAGGGTCGTGCCACTCGCAAGGCAGAGGCCAAAGCTCTCAAGCACAAGGCAACACTCGAAGCGAAGCTGGGCGCGAAGAACGAGCGCAAGCAGTTGAAGGCGATCGCCAAGGCACAGCGCAAGCTCAGCGCGGTGGAGGCCAAGTCGCAGAAGAACGTCGAGAAGGCGCAGGTCTCGGCCCTCAAGGCTCAGCAGAAAGCTGCGTTGCAGGGAACACTGAGCGTGGCTCAGATCCGCAAGTACCTCGGTATTGCCCGGCTGCTGATTCCGGTGTTGGCCCCCATCCTCTACCGCGGTGCGACCGTCGTTCGTGCGCAGCTCGACAACCGCAAGGCGCAGCAGCTCGGTGTTGCACCCGATCAGCTCAGCGAGTACACCGGCCACGGCGGCAAGCTCAGCGCACGGATCGCCGGTGCCGAGAAGTCGCTCGGCACCATCGGTGCGCGCCACTCCGATCCCGAAACCAAGAGCTTCGGTGCCGCAATCAGCGAGCGTCTCGACGATCTGACCACCGCTGTCCGCGCATCCGAGCAGATGCCGCCCGCTCGCCGCAAGACCGCACACGCCGCTATCTCCGCAGAGCTCGACGGCATCGAGGCCGATCTGCTCGCCCGTCTCGGCGTGCGCTGACCCCTGAACGAACCGATGACCGACAGCTCAGCCGCCCCGCTTCGCGGCGGAGCTGTCGGTATCGTCACCGCGGCGCTCGCGGTGGCCGCACACGGCATGGCCGGCGGCGACTGGCCCGACGGTTCTGCCCTGGCCCTGCTGATCGTCGTCGGCATCGGTGTCGGTGCCATGACAGCCCTGCCCAGGCGTTCGACCGTTCTGCTGCTCCCGGCTCTGCTGACCGGCCAACTCGTCGCCCACATCGCGCTGAGCCTCGGCAGCGCAGCTCAGATGCACGCACACTCCCTGCTTCCCAGCACAGCCATGATCGCCTTCCACGCGGTCGCCTCGGTCGTCGCCGGATTCACGATCGCCGCAGCCGAGCGCCTCTACGGCCCGATCACGTCCATCGTCCGAGCGGTTCTCGCCCTCCTCACTCCCCTGCCCGACGGTTCCGCCGTCGGTCGCGTCTGCATGTCCGTCGCAGTTCCGTCGGTGGACGGCACTGCGCTCGACTGGGTCATCTCTCGTCGCGGACCCCCGGTGTCGTCGTACTGACCGACATCCTTTTTCCGCACATCTCTGCACAGAAATGACCCAACCCATGAAGAGCTCTCTTTCCCGTGCCCTGTTCGTCTCAGGAGCCACCGTCGGCGCGGTGCTGGTCGGCGCAGGTGCCGCGTCCGCACACGTCGTCGTCTCGGCACCCGACGCCGCACAGGGCGGCTACTCGGTGCTGACGTTCCGCGTTCCCACCGAGTCCGATACCGCCTCGACCAGCTCGGTCAAGGTGACCCTCCCCGGCCTCAATTCGGCTCGTACGCAGCCCATCCCGGGCTGGACGTCCACCGTCGAGAAGGACTCGGCCGATCTGGCGGTGTCGGTGACGTGGACGGCGAACCCCGGTTCCGAGGTCGGCCCGGGCCAGTTCCAGCAGTTCCTGCTCTCCGCGGGACCGCTGCCCGAGCAGGAGACCGTCTCGTTCCCGGCCACCCAGACCTACACCGACGGTGAGGTCGTGAACTGGGACGAGCCGATGACCGAGGACGGCAGCGAGCCCGAATTGCCCGCTCCCACTCTGACTCTCGCCGCGGCCGGCAGTGATGCGCACGGCAGCGCCCACACCGAGACCACCGCAACCGCCGAGGCATCGTCGGAGGCGTCGTCCTCCGACAACACCGCGCGCTGGCTCGCCGGCGTCGGACTGGTACTCGGAGCCGTCGGCGCAGGTCTGGGCATCGGCGCGACGATCAGGGCGCGGCGCTCGTGAGATCGCTCGTCGTGTCCACGAAGGCACTGCTCGTCTCGGCCGCAGCACTGCTGGTGCTGTTGATCGCCGCACCGATCGCGTCGGCGCATTCGCAGGTCACCGGCTACAGCCCGGCCGACGGCTCCTCACTCGACTCCTCTCCGGCGACGGCGTCGGTGTCGTTCAACGAGGTGCCGCAGTCGCAGTTCGCCACGCTCAACGTCGTCGGGCCCGACGGCAACATCTGGTCGAAGGGCGACGCACGCATCGAGGGCCAGAGCGTCGTCGTCGACGTCGGTGAATTGGGACCGATCGGCGAGTACACCCTCGCGTACCGCATCACCTCCGCCGACGGTCATCCCGTGAGCGGCACGGCGACGTTCACGCTGACGCAGGAAGGTTCCGGCACTCCCGGGGCACCGGCCGACGCGTCGGGCACCTCGGAGGAGTCGGCTGGCGGATTTCTCGGCGGCTACGGACACATCGTGTTGATCGTGGTCGCGGTTCTGGCCTTCGCGGGCGCGTTGGGGTTCGCCCTGCGCAAGCCGAAGACCCAGAAGTAGTACCGACGTGGCTGCGGTGGGCGAGAGAAGCGTTCGGTTGGTGCTCGCCGCCGCAGCTGCGGCGTTGCTGGGGGTCGCGGCGGCATTCGCGCTGGCGTACCCCACCTTTCCCGGTGGGTCGTCGTGGCTACGGGTGATCGCGGTGGCGTCGGGCTCGGTGGTGTTGGGGTTCGGAGTTCTCGCTGTCCTGGACGCCAGTTCCGAGTCCCGACGCCCCGCCGTCGACCCGCTGGTGATGTGGCGCGCGATCGGCTATCTGTCGGGGCTGTGGGCGGTGGCCGAGTTCGTTCTGCTGGCCGCTGCGGCAGCCGATTCGGCCGGGCGTACGCCACTGACGTTGTCGCCGAGCGCTTTCACCACGTTCACCACCTCGATCTCGGTGGGCCGTCTGGGTTCGGCGACGGTGATCCTCGCGCTCGCTCTGTGCGCCGTCGGGGTGGCCGGGTATCGGTCGCGGGCGAGCTGGTCTCCGACTCCGGTGATCGTGCTGGCGTCCCTCGCCCTGGTGGCGCGGCCGATCACCGGTCACATGTCGCAGTTCGCGTTCGGCTCCTTCGCCGTTGCCGTGCATGTGCTGTGCGCGTCGGTGTGGCTCGGTGTACTGGGTGCGATGGCGCTGAGTCTACGGAGCAAATCGGCGTGGGCGACTCTGTTGCCGGTCTATTCGCGGGTCGCGTTCTGGTGCGTCGTCGGGGTGGCCACCACCGGGGTGCTGGACGCGGTTCTGAAGCTCGACAGCCTCGGTGCCGTGGTCGAGACCGGTTACGGCCGAATCGTTCTCGCGAAGGTTCTCGCCACGGTGATCCTGGTCGCGTTGGCTCACCGGATCCGTGGGACGTGGTTGCCGACCGTCGCCGCACACCGATCCACGGTGGAGCACTCGGTGGGGCGAGCGGCCGCGCATGTGAGCCTGCTGGCGGTGGCGTTCGGCTTGGCGGCGGCGCTGGCGACCACCGCGTGAGCCGGCGGTAGGCACAACCGTGTCGGTGCGCTGTACTAGCCTGAGTGCATGCCGAAGTTGACTGTGGTGCCGGGTGGATCCTCGGCACCTGCGCTCGGCCGCATCCACACTGTCGCGGAGTTCTTCGCCGGTATCGGCTTGGTGCGAATGGGCTTGGAGCAGGCCGGTTTCGAGGTCTCGTGGGCCAACGACATCGAGCGCGACAAGCACCACATGTATCGCCAGCACTTCGGTGACGATGCAGGCCATTTTCAACTCGGCGATGTTGCCCACACCCGGGGAGAAGACCTGCCCGACGGTTTGTCGCTGGCGTGGGCGTCGTTTCCGTGCACCGACCTGTCGTTGGCCGGGGGCCGCGCCGGTCTGGCGGGCAAGAACTCCTCGACGTTCCGGCATTTCACGCGGGTGTTGAGCGAGCTCGGTGCCGCTCGGCCGAAGGTGGTGGCGCTCGAAAACGTCGTCGGGCTGGCCACCAGTCACGGCGGCGACGATCTGGCCGCAGCAGTGCGAGAACTCAACGAGCTCGGCTACTCGGTCGATGTGCTCACCATCGATGCTCGACGCTTCGTTCCGCAGTCGCGTCCACGCCTGTTCCTGATCGGCGCGCAGAATCCCCCCGAGGATGCCCGCGATCCCAACAGCGAGCTGCGGCCGGATTGGTTGCAGGCGGTGTACGGCGATTCGACGTTGCTGACGCACCGCGCTCCGTTGCCGAGTCCGCCGATTCCGTTGACCAGTGGCCTCGGCGATGTGGTCGAGCGCATGGACTACCGAGACGAGCGGTGGTGGGACACAGCCCGTACCGCGGCGTTCGTGCAGTCGTTGTCGCCGATCCAGTTGCAGCGCATAGAGATTCTGAAGAAGTCCCGCAAGGTCAGCTACCGCACCGCCTACCGTCGCACCCGCAACGGCGTCGCGGTCTGGGAGGCTCGGCCCGACGACATCTCCGGCTGCCTTCGTACCGCCCGCGGCGGTTCGTCGAAACAGGCGGTGGTGAAGATGGGCAACGGCCGGTTGCAGGTGCGTTGGATGACGCCGCTCGAATACGCTCGTCTGATGGGTGCCGGCGAGTACACACTCGACGGTCTGCGAAACAACCAGGCGCTCTTCGGTTTCGGTGATGCGGTGTGCGTTCCCGTGGTCTCCTGGCTCGCCGAGCACTACCTGATGCCACTGGTCAGCGGGACGATGCATGCATCGAATACAGCTGCGGCGCATGTCCAGTCACGGTAAGTCCTCGCTGCGGTCGTCTGCCGTTGCGCCGCGCAAGAGCACTCTTCCCGCGGACGATGTGCAGTCCTTTCGCACGGCTCTGCGAGAAGTGCTGAGCGAGAGGGACGATCAGGGCCGGGTGTGGTCGGCGGCCAAGTGGGGCGTGTATGCGTTCTACGATTACGACGGCGAGCCGATCTACGTGGGGCAGACCAAGGAGAAGCTGAGCGTTCGGGTGCAGCGTCACCTGACCAACCAGCGCACCGACGCCGTCGCGATGCGGGTGCTCGACGTCTTCGAGGTCGCGGAAATCGAGATCTGGCCGCTGTGGCAGTACGAGGATCTCAAGAAGTCCGACGGTGCAGAACGATTCCGCGCAGCCGAGCGTGATCTGAACGCTCACGAGTACACGGCGTACCTCGAGGCCATCGACAAGTCGCGGCACAAGGCGATCCTGAACGAGAAGATCCCACCGGTCTCGGAGCCCATCGCACTCCCGGCGTCGCTGCGTCGATCGTTGATCTCGGAGCAGACCCGCCGGGAGCGCGGGCACCCCGACATCCGCATCGCCCGTCGTGCCGAGACGATTTCGCGATTGGCTGCGGTCACCCGCGAACGCGGCGAGGTCTCCGAGGGTCTACGACGCGTACTCGTGGTCCAGGCCGTGCGCCTGGCCTACCTGTCGGCCGAGCGACTCGCCTTCGTCGAGGGACATCCCATCCCCGACCCCGCAGCCATCGACGTCACCGCCCTGGTGGGATCGGTGCTGCACGAGCGCAGTGAGCCCGACGATCTCGAAGACACGGAAGATGCGATCGAGTCCGCGGACATCACCGAGCCCGACGGCGAGTTGGACCTGTTCAGCGAGTACTGACTCGCGCCGCCGTAGGCTCGCCCTGTGCCGCTTCCCCCTCACGTCGCCGATCTCACCAGCATCGATCTGCTGCTGTCGGTGGCCGAGCTCGGCAGCATCGGGCGAGCGGGTAGAGCCCACGGCATGTCTCAGCCCGCGGCCAGTGCCCGCATCCGCGCGTTGGAGCGCCGTGTCGGCGCGCCGCTACTGAAACGGGGCGCACGCGGGACCGTGTTGACCGAGTTCGGCGAGCTCGTCGCCAGTTGGGCCGCGCCGGTCGTCCGGTCGGCAGAGGACTTGGCGACGGCGATCGCCGCACTGCATGCCGAACGCATCGGCCACGTGCAGATCGCCGCGAGTCAGACTGTCGCAGAGTATCTTCTGCCGCGCTGGCTGGTCACGCTGCACACGCTTGTCCCGCACATCGTGCCGACGCTGAGCTCGGGTAACTCGACAGTGGTCGCCGAGAAGGTGCTCGCAGGCAATGCCGACGTCGGTTTCATCGAAAGCCCCAGTGTCCCTACGGCTCTGGATCACCGGACCGTTGCCACCGACGAACTGGTGCTCGTGGTGGCACCGGACCACCCCTGGGCCGTCACTGCGCCGTCGGCCGTCGAGATCGTCGGCACCGCACTGGTGACGCGGGAGGCCGGGTCGGGGACGCGCTCGGCCTACGAAAGCGCCTTGGCGGCAGCGGGTCTCGGGCAACCGGCCTCGCCGCTCCTCGAGGTGTCCTCGACGACGGCGATCAAGTCCGCGGTCGGAGCGGGAATCGGCGGAGCCGTGCTGAGCTCACTGGCCGTCGCTCCCGAGCTGGCGGCCGGGACCCTGGTCCGCGTACCGATTCCAGGACTGACACTGCATCGTGAACTGCGGGCGATCTGGCCGTCCGGCCGCGCGCCGAGTGGACCCGCCGCCGAGTTGCTCACCGTGGCTGCGAAGACGCAGCCATAGCCCTGGGTTATGACTGAGTGTTGAACCGGTGCCTACCGAGCCGGCACGGCACCCCGCAGGCTGAAGACATGACCGTGACAGCTCCTACCCGCGTGGTGCGCCGCCAGCCCTTCGAGCACATCACCCCCAACTGGTTCGCCGCGGTGATGGGGACCGGCATCGTGGCCACCGCGGCCGCCACGTTGCCGGTGCAGTCCCCGGCTCTGCACGTGTTCGCGGTCGCTGTCTGGGTCTGCGCAGCTACGGCGCTCGTCGTGATCGGTGCGGCCTTCGCGATGCACTGGATCGGGCACCGCGACCGAGCTGTCACCTATGCCCGGCACCCGGTGATGGTGCAGTTCTACGGCGCTCCGCCGATGGCACTGCTCACCGTCGGCGCGGGCGCAGGCCTCCTCGGTACGGACCTGCTCGGATCCATCGCGGCCACCACGTTGTTCGCCGGTCTCTGGATCGCCGGGACGATCACCGGTCTGCTCACCAGCGTCGTGGTTCCCTTCCGCATGATCACCTCCGTTCACCGAGAGCAGGTCACAGCCCTACCCGCATGGCTGATGCCCGTCGTTCCGCCGATGGTCTCGGCGTCGACCGGGGCGTTGCTGCTTCCGCACCTACCCGAAGGCCAATGGCGGCTGGCGTTGCTGTGCGCCTGCTACGCGATGTTCGGGCTGTCGCTGATCGTTGGGATGATCACGCTGACTCTGATCTACGGGCGTCTGCTGCACGGCGGTCTACCGCCCGTCGGCGCGGCTCCCACCGTGTGGATCACGCTGGGGTTGATCGGTCAGTCGATCACGGCGGCGAACCTGCTCGGCACCGACGCATCGATGGTGTTCACCGGTGGACAGTCGTCGATCGCCGTCGGATTGCACGTCTTCGGCATCGGCTACGGACTGATCATGGGCGGCTTCGGCGTGCTGATGTTCGCGCTCGCGACGGCTCTCACCGTCCACGCGGCGCGCAGGAACCTGGGGTTCTCGCTGACGTGGTGGTCGTTCACCTTCCCCGTCGGCACGTGCGTCACCGGGGCGAGTGCCCTGGGACATGCACTGAATTTCGGTGCGGTGCAGGCTCTGGCCGTTGCCCTGTACCTCTTGCTGCTCGCCGCCTGGTTCACCGTGGCCACCCGCACTCTGCGCGGTATCCGGCGCGGAGAGTTGTTGTACCCCGCCTGATCTCACATGTGCGAGAGCACGTTCACGACGTTGCCGTCGGAGTCGCGAAAGAAGAATCGGCGTACGCCCCACTCCTCGTTGGTGATCTCGTAGACGATCTCGAGTTCGGCGTCCATCGCTGCCCGGTACGCCGCGTCCACGTCGTCCACTTCGATCGACGCCGACGGGTTGACCGGTCCGGTGGGATCGATGGTGATCAGGCTCAGCTGCGCCGCACTGTCACCCGACGGCGCGAGCGTCGCGATCCACCCGTGATTCATCACCACCTCCATGCCGGTGACCTGGACGTACCTGTCCAGCGCCGCATCGAGATCGGTGACCGTGAGCAATGGCATCGCGCGCACAACGTCCATGCCCGGACTGTATCGCCCACCCCCGACCGCGGATCGGCTCCCCAGTTTCGGATTTCCGACTGCGATCGGAGGCCGGGATCCATATCCGAGGAGCCGATCCGCAATCCGGCTCCAACCCTGTGACCCACCAGACAGGAATAATGTTTGCTTAGCGCATGTATGTATATATATGGTTGCAGACAGCAAGTAAATGGAACTCATCGTTGGAGCACTCATGGCAGTTCGATCCACTACAGCGGAGTCGCTGGTCGAAGAGGTCTTCCTCTTCGGGCGCACGCTGAAGCGGGCCGTGACCACCGGAGTCGAGGATTCACCCCTGCCGCAGGCCCTGACCGGAGTGTTGGCCATCCTGGCGACCGAGGGCGAATGCAGACAGACCGACCTGGCCAGCAGGCTCTGCGTCAGCCAGTCCGCCCTCAGCCGGCAGATCGCGGACCTCGTCGACCTCGGCTACATCGATCGGCATCCCGATCCGGACGACCGAAGGGCGTCCCGGGTCTGTGTGTCGGACGTCGGCCAGGTTCGACTGAAACAAATTTGGGACAGACGCGCACGTCGCCTGGCAGAGATGCTGAGCGGCTGGAGCGAGTCCGAGGCACTCGATGCCCTCGACTCGATCCGCAAACTGAACGACACCTTCAACGAAGACGCCCACGCCCAGCACCAGGACGTGGTCCGCATTGAATCGATTGCGAGATAGAACATGACTACATCTGCGGAAACTCCGCCCAATCAGGCAGTCGTCGATCCCGACGCGATGTCGCACCGCCAGATCCTCGAGGCACTCACCGGCCTGCTGGCCGCGCTGTTCACCGCGCTGCTGAGCACCACGATCGTCTCGACGGCGCTGCCCACCATCATCGGTGATCTGAAGGGTTCGCAGACCGCGTACGCCTGGGTCATCACCACGGCCCTGCTGGCCAACGCCGCCTCCACTCCCATCTGGGGCAAGCTCGCCGACCTGTTCAACAAGAAGGTGCTGGTCCAGAGCGCGATCGTCATCTTCGTCGCGGGCTCGCTCATCGCCGGCTTCGCACACAACGTGCCGGTACTGCTGGCTGCCCGCGTCGTCCAGGGCATCGGCATGGGTGGTCTGACGGCACTCGTCATCGCCATCATCGGCACCATCGTCTCGCCGCGTGATCGCGGCCGCTACTCCGGCTACACCGGAGCGGTCATGGCCGTGTCGATGTCCGGTGGCCCGATCCTGGGCGGCGTCATCGTCGACAGCCCCCTCGGCTGGCGTTGGTGCTTCTTCGTCTGCGTGCCGCTTGCCGTCATCGCCCTCGGACTGCTGCAGAAGACCCTGCACATCAAGACCGTCCGCAAGGACAACGTCTCCATCGACTGGCTCGGCGCACTCCTGCTCACCGCGGGCGTTTCCGTTCTCCTCGTCTGGGTCTCGTTCGCAGGCAAGGCGGACTACTACGCCTGGATCTCCCGTGAGACTGCCTACCTGGTGGGCGGCGGAGTTCTGCTGCTGATCCTGACGATCGTCGTCGAGGCTCGGCACAAGTCGCCGATCATCCCGCTCAAGATCGTCACCGAGCGCACGACCGGCCTGGCCATCATCGCCTCCATCGCCGTCGGTGTCGGCCTCTTCGGAGCCACCACCTTCCTCGGCCAGTACTTCCAGACCGCTCGCGGCTACACCCCGACCGAAGCCGGATTGCTCTCCATCCCACTGGTGTTCGGCATGCTCGTGGCCTCCGTCGGTTCGGGTCAGCTCATCACCAAGTTCGGAAAGTGGAAGCCGTTCATCGTCACCGGATCCATCCTGCTGGTGATCGGATTCCTGCTCCTGGGCACCATCGATCACGCCACCAGCCTGGTCACGGTCGGCATCTTCATCACGATCGTCGGCCTCGGTACCGGCATGCTGATGCAGAATCTCGTTCTCGCAGTGCAGAACACGGTCAGTGTGCAGAACGTCGGTGCGGCATCGTCGACGGTTGCGTTCTTCCGCACCTTCGGCGGCGCGATCGGCGTCTCGGTTCTCGGTTCCCTGCTGGCGACCCGGGTGGCCGACAAGTCCGCAGCCGGCCTGGCCCAGCTCGGCGTCGACAGCTCGTCGGGCGGCGGTGGATCGCTCGATCTCACCTCACTGCCTGCTCCGGTCCTCGAAGTCATCCGCACCGCGTACGGCGATGCGACCGGTCGCATCTTCATGATCGCCGGGTTCGTCGCGATCGTCACGCTGATCGCGGTCGTCTTCATTCCCAATCGCCCACTGCGCCAGACGATCGACATCGCGTCGACCCCTGCCCAGGGACCCAAGGATGAGCCGCAGGACCAGCTCGCCGAGATTCCCTCCTTCGGTGCCACGCAGGATTACGTCTCCGCCGAGTACGAGACCGACCGTCGCTTCGAGGCCGGCCGCGCCGAGGGTCGTCACGAGGCGCAGCCGGGGCAGCGCCCCTTCGAGGGGCTGAGCACCGACGCACGTGACCGGCTGCTCGCCCTGCTGCTACCCGAGCCGAAGGACACGCTGGCGGCACTGGACGAGGCCGAGACCATCCGCGCCGAAGTGATTGCACTGCAGCAGGAACTCGACGCGAGAATGCTCGATTTCGATGCGGTCTGCGAGCGGCTTCGTCGCCTCGGACTCAGCGAGCAGCAGATTGCTCGGGTGTTGGGAGACAACCACATTCCCGACAGTCGCAACCACTACGCACACGCCGGACTGAACGGACACAGCGTCAACTAGGCTCGCGCGTCGACGAAAGTTCCCCGCACCCCCACCGGGAGTGCGGGGATTTTTCGTTCTCTATGCTCCAAGACCGAACCGTCCACCATCTTTCGGTTCTGCACAGGCGGGAGGATCTTTCATGACACGTCGTCTCCAGGTCTCCGCCGCCGCGGTCCTGGTAGCAGCGCTTGCCTGCGCGTCGTGCGGAACAGAGGAACGAGCGTCAACGTCCGGCACTCCCATCGACGGTGCAACAGGACCTGCTCCGACTCTGGGCTGGACTCTCACTCCCTCGGATGTGGGTGTCGAAGGCGGTCAGTTTCGTGATCCCGTCCAGGGCAGCGACACCGATTCGACGGAATCCGGTTCCATCTCCGACGGGTCGACGGTCGTCACGCTCGTCGGCCGCCTCGACGGCAGAGAGTTCGTCGACGCCACCCTGGTGGGATTGCACATCGCCGACGGTGCGGTGCGGTGGCGTACCCCCGCGGAGAACGTCGTCGGCTGCGGTGAGGAATTGGTCGACGGGCAGGTCGTCTGCTACCGCGGCTCCGCAGGCACGACATCCGAAATCCTCACCGTCGACGCTGAATCCGGGGAATCGAGTACTCGGGACGCAGCGTTTCCGATCACCGGTCTGACCACCACGGACGGTCACGTGTACACCTCTCGGGCGGTCCGCGAGGGCGTCCGGCCGACGGTGTCTCGCGGCACCGCGGACGACGTGGACGCGGACTGGTCGGTGCAGTTCGATTCCACGTCCTCACTCAACACACAGTTCGCCTCGACGCTGCACACCGAGAACGGAATCGGGCTGTTCGACGACGGCCGAGGAGTGTTCGCCTTCGACCTCGCCACCGGGGAGAACCGGTGGTCCAGAACAGCTCCGAACTGCGCTCGCTCGGGCACCGCGTCGAGCGACGGCAACGTGCGGGTGGTGCGGACGGACTGCTCGGATCCCACCGTGGTCACAGGTTCGGAGATCGTCGACGCCGACGGATCCGTGCTCGCTGCAACGAATTCCGTGACCCTGCAGCGGCCGACTTTCGACGCACCCGCCGAGCAGAGCCCGTTGCTGCTCGGGACGGGCGGCTATCGGCCACCGAATCCGGATCCCGTGTGGACCGACGAGAGTCTGGTCTGGGCTGTTGCGCCGGAGATCACCGGACCAGCCGCTGCGTTCCTGTCCACCAACGGACTGGCATACGCCGTCACGGGTTCGGTGGCGCTGCTGCGCAACGACGACACAGCCACCGAATCCGCAATCGACCTCGACACCGGGAACACGCTGTGGAGTCGCGAATCAGAAGGTTTCGCGGAGGTCGGTGCGCTCGACGGTGACGTCGCCACTCTGTTCGGACCGGAAGTGCTGCACGGGATCGACGTCGGAACCGGATCCACAGTGTGGGACATCCCCGTGGCGACATTCGACGACGAGGGAATCGATCGGCAGTCGTGGCCGATGTTCGATCGAGTCGGCACCGACTCGATCTTCACCAGGGCCCTGAGCATCTCGGTCCTGCGTACGACCTAGACCGTCCCTCGTCGCCCGACGTCGCCGGGCCCGGTTCTACCGACCCGGGATGTACTTCAGCGCCTTGACGAAGGGCGGCATGATCTTCGCCCACAGCTTCGGCGGAAGTCCGCGCGGTCCACCGAGATTGAGCAGACGCGTCGTCGCGATGGTCTGCGACTCGGTGTACTTGAGCAGGCCCTCGGTACCGTGCCTGCGTCCGACACCGGACACGCCCATGCCGCCCATCGGAGCACCGGTGGTGCCCCACGTCGGTGCGTAGCCCTCGTCGACGTTCACGGTGCCCGAATGCAGCCGTGCCGCAATGGCTTCGCCCTGGGCCTTGGTCTTGGCCCACACGCTGGCGTTGAGTCCGTACTCGGTGTCGTTGGCCTTCTCGATGGCCTCGTCGACGTCGGCGACGGGATAGATCGACACCAGCGGCCCGAAGGTCTCGGTTGCCGCGCATTCCATGTCCTCGGTGACGTTCGTCAACAACGTCGGCTCGTAGAACAGCGGGCCGATGTCGGGGCGCGCATTGCCTCCGGCTATGACGGTCGCGCCCTTGACCTTGGCGTCGTCGACGTGGGCCGAGACGGTCTTGATCTGATCCTCGGAGATGAGGCTGCCCATCTCGATGCCGAATTCGTAGTCGGCTCCGAGGCTCATGTTGCGGACCCGCTGACCGAACTTCTCGGTGAACTCCGCGGCGATCGACTTCTCGACGTAGATACGTTCGATGGAGATGCAGAGCTGGCCGGAGTTGGAGAAGCAGGCCCGCACGGCCGCGTCGGACACTTCCCGGAGGTTGGCGCCCTTGGCCACGATCATCGCGTTCTTGCCGCCGAGCTCGGCCGAGAATCCGATGAGTCGACGCCCGGCCTGCTCGGCCAGGAGCTGGCCGGTAGCGGTGGAGCCGGTGAACATGACGTACTCGGTGTTCTCGACGATGGCGGTTCCCACCACCGAACCCGGGCCGGGAACGACGGCGAACAGGTCACGGGGCAGACCGGCCTTGTAGAGCAGTTCGACGCAGGCGAGCGCGCAGTACGGCGTCTGGCTGTCGGGCTTGAGCACGACGCCGTTGCCTGCCAGCAGTGCCGGGATGGCGTCGGACACTGCAAGGGTCATCGGGTAGTTCCACGGGGCGATGATTCCGACGACGCCCTTCGGCTGGTAGCGGACCCGGGTCTTGGTCAGCACGGGCAGCATGCCGGTGACCTTCTTCGGAGCCAGCAGCTTCGCGGCGGTGCGCGCGTAGTGCCGCGCGGTCATCGAGATGTCGAGAACCTCTTCGAGAGCGGCGGCGCGGGACTTGCCGGTCTCGGCCTGCGCCATGTCCATCAGCTCGTCGCGGTGGGCGAGCACCAGGTCGCGGTAGCGGTGGAAGATTTCGGCGCGCTCGGACACGGGCCGCTTGACCCAGGCAGCCTGAGCTGCGCGGACGCGCGCGATCGCGGCGGTCGCATCGGCGGCGGTACCGACCGGGATGGTC
Source organism: Rhodococcus sp. 06-418-5 (assembly GCF_002258285.1). Taxonomy (NCBI): domain Bacteria; kingdom Bacillati; phylum Actinomycetota; class Actinomycetes; order Mycobacteriales; family Nocardiaceae; genus Rhodococcus; species Rhodococcus sp. 06-418-5. The sequence continues at coordinate 410,831 of NZ_NOYE01000008.1, read as the reverse complement.
GCCAGCTCCTTGCCGGTGAACACCTCGGTGATGGTCTTCGTCGGCCGCGATTCGGCGTCGGGGATGGCGATGAGATCGGCGAGCCGGGTGAAGGTCGCAGCTGACGGTGCTGGCATGGACGGGTCCCTACTGGTGAGTAGTGTTCGGAGTAACAGACAACCTACCTGCTTGCTGGCTCAGTTCACAGACCCGAAATTGCACCACCGTATGGCACGATGGTCACTGGTCTACCGGACGTCGGGGCGTACGGAGCTACAGGGTGGGAATCACATGCGCAAGGCACTCGTTCTGGCCGGAGCCGCAGCATTGATGCTGTCGTTGGCAGGCCCGGCTCAAGCCGATCCTGTTCAGGACTTCGTCGCTCCCCCTTCGGACCCCGCTGCGTACCTGCCCACCCCCCTGGGCGATGCGTGGTTCGATCCCCCGGCCGGGTACGAGAACCGGCAGCCGGGCACGGTGCTCAACCGTCGAGACGTCGCGGTGACGCCCGAGGCGTCGTCCGTTCAGTTGCTCTTCCGTTCGACCGATTCCAAGAACCGCCCCATCGCGGCGGCGACGACGGTCCTGACGCCCACCGCGCCGTGGTCAGGAGCCGGAGATCGTCCCGTCGTCGCATACAACGAGGCAACGGACTCGCTCGGTAATCAGTGCGCGCCGTCGTACACACTGCCGCGGGGCAACAACAAGGAGATCGATCAGGTTCGAATTCTGCTCGGTCGCGGCTACACGGTGGTCGTCACCGACTATCAGGGTCCTCGACAGGCCTATTCGGCCGGTCTCGTTTCAGGGCATACCGTGCTCGACGGCTTGCGCGCATCGCAGAGCGCGGGGGTGGCTGCGGACGCTCCGATCGGCATCACCGGTTACTCCGGCGGTGCCATCGCCTCGGGTTGGGCCGCGCAGTTGGCTCCGGAATACGCGCCGGAGTTGAACATTGCCGGCGTCGCGTTCGGTGGCCCGCCGACCGACTACAAGATTCTGCAGACGTCACTGAACGGCCAGATCGGATCGGGTCTGTTCACTGCGGCGACGATCGGCCTGTCCCGCGAGTACCCGGAGATGCGGCAGCTCGCCAACGACAACGGCAAGCGACTGGCTCTGGCGCAGAAGGATCAATGCGTGGACGTGTTGTCCTACACGGGACTGCTGCTGCTGGACCAGCGAAACCTCTCCAACGTCCCCGACGTGTTCGAGCATCCGATCACCAAGGCGATCGTCGAGGAGAACCGCATGGGCCAGCGCAAGCCCGACGCACCGATTTACATCTACCAGGGACTGCAGGACTTCCTCATTCCCAAGGAGGGTGCCGAGGCGGTGCAGGACCAGTGGTGCGCAGCCGGGGCGTCGGTCCGGCTCGAAGAGATTCCAGGGGATCATTCTCTGGCGCAGACCAACGGCCGTCCCGGAGCGTACGACTGGCTCGGGCAGCGGCTCGCCGGAGAATCGACCTCCGGGTGCGAGCGCGTCATCCGCTAGGAGTTGCCCCTGCGGAACGACCCGCGAGGCTCGTAGCTTGACCCTCACGTCACGGGAGGCGGCACAGTGTCTTTCGTGAGTGATTCTTCCGCGAACGGTTCGGCCGGCTTGCAGGTCGGGGCAGTCTCGAAGTTGGTGGGTGTCAGTGTCCGAACGCTGCATCATTACGACGAGATCGCGTTGGTGGTGCCGTCGGGCAGAACGCCGAAGGGCTATCGGACGTACTCGTCCGCCGATGTCGAACGGCTGCACCAGGTTCTGACCTACCGCGAACTCGGGTTCCCGCTCGACGCCATCGCGGCGTTGCTCGACGATCCTACGGTCGATGCCATGGCGCATCTACGCCGACAGCGCGACCTACTGAACGAGCGGATCGATCACTTGCACGCAATGGCTGCGGCCGTGGACAAGATGATGGAGGCGAAAAAGATGGGTATGCAACTGACTCCCGAGGAGCAGCGAGAGATCTTCGGCGACAACTGGCCTGGCGAGGAGTACGCCGAGGAAGCCGAGCAACGCTGGGGCGAGACCGACGAGTGGAAGCAGTCGCAGCAGCGGACGGCGTCGTTCACCAAGGACGATTGGAAGGCCGTCAAAGAGGAGACGGATCTACTGGAAGCGGATCTCGCTGCCGCGATGCAGCGGGGTGTGTCGCCGGAGTCCACCGAGGCCGGGCAACTGGCCGAGCGTCACCGGGCGTCGATCGAGCGGTACTACGACTGCGGCTACGAGATGCAGGTGAACCTGGCGGAGATGTACATCGCGGACGAGCGATTCGCCAAGCACTACAACGATATCGCCGACGGTTTGGCGCAGTACCTTCGTGATGTCATTGTCGCGAACGCCGCTCGTCAGGGGTGACGCGGACCATCGCAGAACGCTCGTGTGCGGTCGACCCTCCCCAGACTCCGTGCTTTTCGTCGGAGTCGAGCGCGTGTTGCAGGCAGCGTGCGATCACGGGGCATCGTTCGCACACGAGCTTCGCCTGTCGCTCGAGGCTTTTCAGCGAGTATCCCCGCAATCCCAACGGCGGGTAGAACATCGAGACCGGCATCGAGCGGCAGGCGGCATCGATCTGCCAGTCCCAGTGCTCGGCGATCGGTTGCAGTGCTTGCGCTTTCATCGGCAGTGTCCACCTCTTTCGGATCAGCGATCGAGCAGTCGGCGAGCGTTGCCGGATGTGGTCCCTCGCCAGTTGTCCAGTCCGCCGTTCGCGGCACCGGCGTCGAGTGATTGCAGTTGCTCCTGCACCGCGGCGATCGGCGTGAAGCAGTAGTCGCTGCCGTAGACCAGACGATCGGGGCCGACGGTGGAGAGCAATGCGGGCAGCTGCCTCGGTACAGGAGTTCCGGCGAGGTCGAACCACAAGCGCTGCAGCACATCCGGCGTGGTCGGGGTCCCCAGACCCACCTGGGTTCGGAAGAAATCGACTCGGTCCGCCAGCAGTGGTAGAACTCCGCCGCCGTGAGTGAACACCCAGCGAATGTTGGGGAATCGATCGACCACGCCCAGCAGAAGCAGGTCGATGACGGTTCGTGCTGTGTCGAAGAGGAATTCGATCATCGGTGCCGGACGCCCGAGCGATACTGCCCCCGAATTCGGCGGTGACGTCGGATGTACGAACACGACCGCCGATCGCGCATCGAGCGCCACCAGCAGTGGCGTCAAAGCGGCGTTGCCCAAATACATTCCGCCTGCGTTCGACATCACCGTCACTCCGTCGGCCCCCAGCTGGTCCAGCGCACGGATGGCCTCGACCGTCGAATCGACGACGTTCGGCAGTGGCAAGGACGCGAAGAACCCGAGTCGAGGCCGATTCGCGACCACCCCGGCTCCGAAATCGTTGACCCGTCGAGCCAGTTCGGCCGCTTTTCCGTCGTCACCGAAGTGCACACCGGGCGAGGAGACGGACAGGATCGCGCAGTCGATGCCGCAGCCGTCCATCATCTGCAGGTGCTCATCGACCGACCAGGACGGCCACTTCGGCATGCCGTCGGGAAGGACGATGCCCGACGCGAGAGCTTCGCGGAGATAGAAGTCGGGAACCATGTGCGAGTGGACGTCGACGAGCCCGGCCGACGTGAGGCCGGGGGACGCCGATGCCATGGCGGAGGTCAAGGTCGAGAGGGCAACCCCGGAGATCGTCGCGGCACTGAGGGTGCCCAGCAGCGTTCTGCGATCGATCACAGTGGAGGTCCTCGTTTCGATGCCACCGACTCAACTGACGTTATCGTCACATATGAGATAATCCGCAGTCAACGGTGAGATGTACCAACGAAGATCGGACTAGCATTGCGCGATGACCACCGAACGTACGAAGCCGAGCCCGCTGCAATTTCTGGGGTATTCGTTCGGTCGCACGCTGCCCGAGTCCATGCAGGAGTGGGTACGCAAGGACTTGGTGGGCAACGGAGCGCAGGTCCGCTACATCGCGCGGTTCACGGTGCCCGTCATCCCGCTGCTGTTGTTGTTCTTGTTGATCCCGGGACCGCTGTGGATGTCGCTGGCGATGATGGCCTTGCTGTTCATTCCGCTCGTCTACTTCGCGATCGCATTGATGAACGTCTACCGGCGGCATCGCTTGTTGATTCACGGCCTCGACCCGCAGTTGATCAACGCGAAGGCGCAGAGCCGCGCCGACCGCACTCGAAACGACTACGAACGCCGTCACGGCCGCGGTTGATGTCCGGGCGATAGTCTGTGCCGCATGACTTCACCTGTGGAATTCAAGGCAACAGCTGATCTGGCCGACGAGATCGGTCCCGACATCCGCAGCTGCGACACCCAGTTCATCCAGTACGGCAAGCACACCGAATTCGCGGGCCCCATCACCACCATCCGCTGCTTCCAGGACAACCTGCTGGTGAAGCAGACTCTGAGCGAACCCGGTAACGGTGGCGTTCTGGTGGTCGACGGCGACGCCAGCGTGCACACCGCACTCGTCGGCGACATCATCGCGGGCCGGGGCGTCACCAACGGTTGGGCCGGAGTCATCGTCAACGGCGCGGTGCGGGACTCGGCCATCCTGCGCACGCTCGACATCGGCGTCAAGGCACTGGGCACGAATCCGCGTAAGAGCACACAGACCGGCTCGGGTGAGAAGAACGTGCCGGTCAGCTTCGGCGGCGTCACCTTCACCCCGGGCGAGATCGTCTACAGCGACCACGACGGCGTCGTCGCGGTCTAGTCCGACGCAGAAAGGGACGGCGATTTCGCCGTCCCTTTCTGCGTTTGCCTCTACTTCACGAACGCGAGCAGCGCGTCGTTGACTTCCTGGAAGTGCGTCCACAGCAGTCCGTGCGGTGCGCCGTCGACCTCGACGTACGTGGCCTCCGGGAACACCTTGTGGAACTGACGGCCGGTGGAATCGATCGGCAGGATGTTGTCGGCCGTGCCGTGCAGAATCAGCGTGGGCTTGCCCGATGCGCGTACCTTCTCCACATCGCCGCGGAAGTCCTCGAGCCACGTGGGCACGACGGCGTAGGCGGCCACGGGCGCGCTGTTGGCCGCGGTGTTCCAGCTCGCACGCACCGTGGCCTCGCTGATACGGCTCCCGAGGTTCTCGTCGAGGTTGTAGAAATCCTTGTAGAAATTGTCGAACCAGGCGAAGCGATCCTCCCGCGCGGCACTGTCGATGCCGTCGAACACCGACTGCGGAACTCCGGTTGGGTTGTCGTCGGTCTGCAGCAGGAACGGCTCGAGTGAGGCGAGAAATGCGAACTTCGCGACGCGATCCGTGCCGTACTTCGCCGCGTACCGAGCGAGTTCGCCTGTGCCCATGGAGAATCCGACCAGGATGACGTCGCGCAGATCCAGTTCGGTCAGAACCTTGTCCAGGTCCGAGGCGAAGGTGTCGTAGTCGTATCCGACGGTCGGCTTGCTGGATTGGCCGAAGCCGCGGCGGTCGTAGGTGATGACGCGGTAGCCGGCGTCGAGCAGCGCCCGTGACTGACGTTCCCAGGAGTTGCCGTCGAGTGGGTAGCCGTGGATGAGGACGACCGGCTGACCGGAGCCGTGATCCTCGTAGTAGACCTCGACGGGGGTGGAGTTCTCGGTTCCGACGTTGATGTACGCCATGATCCTGCCTTCCTGTGTCCTGATCATCGAGCGGGAGAACGGTCGTTCTCCGCGCATGTGGACTACAGTAGAGAACGTTGGTTCTCTCGGCAAGGGGTATGCGATGACCAGTACGGAAATCGGACGCGCACAGGTGGTGAACGCCGCGGACGCACTGTTCTACGCGCGCGGTGTCCAGGCGGTGGGGATGGACGAGTTGCGTGCCAAGGCCGGTATCTCCCTCAAGCGCCTGTACACGCTCTTTCCCTCGAAAACTGCCATCGTCGCCGAGGTTCTTCGTGGTCGTACTCGGCAGTGGAACGACGGCATCAACGCCGAGGCCGCGGCCTACGAGTCACCTCGTCGGAAACTGCTGTCGATCTTCGACTTTCTGGACCACTGGTTCCGGGAGGACGACTTCCGCGGGTGCGCCTTCATCAACTCGTTCGGTGAACTGGGTACAACCATGCCCGAGGTCGCCGACGCGGCACAGCAGCACAAGAAGAACTTCATCGACTACGTCACTCGATTGGCCGTCGAAGCCGGATGCGCTCCGTCGGTGGGACTGCAGATCGCGTTGCTCGCCGAAGGTGCGCAAACCACCGCAGCCATCACCGAACTCACCGAATCTGCCACTGCAGCAAAGGCTGCGGCCGAGGTGCTGCTGGATTCGGGTAAGCAGTAGCGCAGCCCTGGTGTAGGCGGCGCCGAACGTGCCACACTCGATGCCATGACGGCATTCGGCCCCGCTGTTCCGATTCTGCGCATCTTCGACGACGTCGAAGCGCGTGCGTTCTATCTGGACTATCTGGGCTTTTCGGTCGAATGGGAACATCGATTCGAGCCGGATCTGCCGCTGTACATTCGTCTTTCGCGCGGGGACTGCACCCTGGATCTGTCCCAACACTACGGCGACGGCACTCCGGGAACCTCCGTCTGGATACCGATCACCGATGTCGCGTCCTTCAATGCCGAACTGCTCCAGAAGAACAACCCACGCAGCCGACCGGGAATCGATCACGACGCGCCGGGCGGTCCTACCATGACGGTCATAGACCCGTTCTCGAACACCCTCCGCTTCTGCCAGGTCGATCGCTGACGGCTCTTGCCAGCCGTCGCGGACGCTTGTACTGTCTTCGCCATGATGCGCCTGCAGCCACAGACGACGACGCCGGTTTTCTTCCGGCGTCCGAAATAGGCCTGCACCGCCCCTGTTTCGACGAACCCCGGGAGTTGCTCCCGGGGTTTTGACGTTTCTGGGCACTTCTTCTGGGCCATAGCAGAAGTGGAGTACCCATGAAGTCCGACCACAGCCAGCTCGGTCGCGAGTTGGATCTCTTTGCAACCAGCCCGGCCATCGGTGCCGGTCTACCCGTCTGGCTCCCAGACGGCGCAATCATCAGAGCGGAACTCGAGAAACTGGCAGCCGAGGAATCGGCTCGATCGGGATGTCTCGGCGTCTACACCCCCGTCCTGGCGAAACGCTCGCTGTTCGAGAGGTCAGGCCACTGGGACAAATTCTCGGCCGATATGTTCCCACCGATGCGTATCGGAGGTGAGGAATTCGTTCTGCGACCGGCCAATTGCCCACACCACACCCAAGTGTTCGATGCCCGTGGGCGCAGCTTCCGCGACCTACCGTTTCGCGTATCGGAACTGGGATCGATGTTCCGAAGCGAACTGTCCGGTGTGCTGGGCGGATTGACCCGAGTACGGCAGATTTCCCTCGACGACGCGCATGTGTTCTGCACCCCTGATCAGGTTGGAGAGGAGGTCCGACTGGCTCTCGACTCCATCGAAAGGTGTTACTGCGTAATGGGACTCGTTCCCTCGTTCAGGCTCTCGGTTCGGGGTGGGACTGGACGCTACCTGGGTGACACCGCGCAGTGGAGTGGCGCCGAAGGTCAGCTACGCGCGGCACTGGGTGATCGCGAGTTCACCATCGGGGAGGGAGATGCCGCCTTCTACGGGCCGAAGATAGATGTACAGGTCGCTGGTCATCAGGACACTGTGTCGACCGTGCAGATCGACTTCAATCAACCGGAGCGGTTCGGCCTCGACTACACCGGATCCGACGGTGAGAAGCACCGACCGGTGATGATTCACCGCGGCGTGCTCGGTTCGATGGAGCGTCTGACCGCGATGCTGATCGATCGCCACGCAGGTCGAATGCCACCATGGCTCGCACCGCGGCAAGTGGCGGTGATTCCGGTGAGCGCGTCGGATTCCCAGCCGGCGAACGCGCTGGTCGACCGACTGCACGACGCATCAGTACGCGCCGAGATTCTCGAGGACGGTTCCCTGGGCGCACGTATCCGGAGTGCAAGACTGCATCGCGACTCCTACATCGCGGTCATCGGCGAACGAGAGCGAGACAGTGATGCGGTCTCGGTCTCGTATCCTGCACTGAACGCGACAGCTGTACTCGGTAGTGACGTCTTCGTCGGGGCGGTACAGCACGACATACATTCTCGCGCTCCGCTTCCCACTGTCCCGGACACGGAGAATCACTGACATTTGACACCGACATTCTCGACTACGCGACGAAAGCGTCGAGGACATGAGCACGCTACGAATCCCGGTGCCAGCGCGCTGCCGTGGTGTCTACGGTCAGTGATCTGAACATTCTCAGGCACAGCACCTACAAGACGGACACCCAGCCGTGTATTTCGTCGCTGGTGAGCGCGGCCTGGTGACGCTTTCGCAGGGTAAGCGTCACCGGGCCCGACTCCTTCGTTCCTATTGCGCGACCGTCGATTTCGTACACCGGGGCAACTCCCGCCGAGGTGCCGCAGACGAAGACCTCGTCGGCGATGTACAGCTCGGTGAGATCGACGGTGCGCTCCTGAACCGTCAGCCCCTCTTCGCGCGCGAGCGTCAGGAGCGTCCGACGGTTGATGCCGTCGAGGATGTCACTGGTGACGTCAGGGGTGATGAGCGTTCCATTACGGACGAGGAAGATGTTCGCGGCACTGAGCTCGCAGACGTGACCGTTGATGTCGAGGAAGATGCAGTCGTCGAACCCACTGTCGATCGCATCCTGTTTGGCCAGAACAGAATTGACGTAAGCTCCGTTCACCTTGGCGCGCGAGGGAATGGCATTGTCCGGGATGCGTCGCCACACACTCGTTTTCAGACGCATTCCGTTCTGCGGAACGATGGGGGTGGCGTCGTACAGGAAGATGGACACGGTGGTGTGCAGGCCACGGACCCGAGTTCCCGGGATCGACTCGTCCACGTGGACGGTGGCCCGAACGTAGACCTCGGTCGTCGGAGCGTTGGCGGCGACCACGTCGCGCGTCGCCTGGACGAACCTCTCGAAGGTCCACTGCGACGCGAAGGTGTCGATGCCGATGATCTTGCAGGACTCGACCAGCCGCTGGTAATGGTCGAGCAACCGAAACGCGGTACGCCGATCACCGTCCACCTGCACCGGGAAGACGGTGTAGACACTGAGCCCGTACAGAACGGCCGAGGTGGCGACTCCGAGAGTCGCGTCCTGCGCGTCGACCAGACGGTCGCCGAAATACACCTTCGAGTGTGGAAGAGCCATGTGGCGATGCTAGCCGCCCATCGAATGCGGGCGACAACGGTTTTTCTTCTCTATCGTCGAGTGCATGAGCGCACGCACCGTACCGACCCGAACCCTGTGGAACGACGGCCCCGAAGTCGGTGCCATAGGCCTCGGATGCATGGGGATGACCTGGGCATACAAGGCCGACGATCAGACGCAGAGCCCTGATCGAGTGATCGGTCATGCCCTCGATCTGGGTGTGAACTTCATCGACACGGCCGATGTGTACGGGCCGTTCACCAACGAGGAAGTTGTCGGAAAAGCCATCGGGAACCGGCGTGACGAGGTGATCCTCGCGACCAAGGGCGGTCTCGTCTCCCACGTCGGCGACGCCGGTGAACCCGTCATTTCGGGCCCCAACGGCAAGCCCGATCACCTTCGGCAGGCCATCGACGATTCGCTGCGCCGCTTGGGCGTCGACCATATCGATCTGTACTACCTCCACCGTCCGGACCCAGAAGTGAACGTGGAGGACAGCATCGGCGCGATGGCCGAGGCCGTGCAGGCAGGAAAGGTGCGTGCACTGGGGGTCTCGGAATTCAGCGTCGAGCAGCTGGATCGGGCCCAGCAGGTGCATCCGATTTCGGCGGTGCAGTCGGAGTTGTCGCTGTGGACACGCGATCACCTTGCCACGTCGCTGAAGTGGACGCAGGACAACGGTGCGGCGTTCGTCCCGTTCTCACCGTTGGGCCGCGGATTCCTCACCGGCAACTTCCGCGGAACCACCCCTGCCGCAGACGATTTCCGATCGCGATTGCCACGCTTCAGCCAGGACAACCTCGATGCGAACCTCGTGATCGTCGACGCCATCGCGGGTGTCGCCGACGACCTCGGTGCGACGCCTGCACAGGTGGCCTTGGCCTGGGTTCTGGCGCAGGGCGAGCACGTGGTGCCGATTCCCGGTACTCGACGCACGTCGCGTCTCGACGAGAACGCAGGAGCGGCGACGCTGACCTTGAGTCGGGATCACCTTGCGGCACTGGACGCTCTGCCTGCACCCGCCGGTAGTCGCTATTGAGATCGTCCGCGTCGACCCTGCCGCCGATCGGGGGCTCGCCGAACGGATTCTCGCGGTGCAGAAGAGTTCGTATGCAGTCGAGGCGCGACTGATCGGCGACGAGCGAATCCCGCTGCTGCACGAGTCGGTGGACGATCTGTGCGCTGCGCAGGTCCACTGGCTCGTCGCGCAGGACCAGCACGACATCCTCGGGGCTGCAGCGTGGTCCGAGGCTGAGATCGACCGCCTGGTCGTTGCTCCATACGCCCATCGGCGAGGCATCGGTAGGGCATTGGTCGGCACAATGCTGGAATCGATTGTCGCACAACGCGTGCGTGTGGCCACCGGGCGAGACAATCCACCGGCACGCACGTTGTACGAGGCCTTCGGCTTCGTGCACACCGAGGACACTCAGGTACTGCCCGGGCTGTGGCTCGCCCGCTACGAACTCGTCCGCTGATCAGAGTCAACGGCTTTCGGTCCAGGGCCTGTCCCCACCCGACTCGGCGAGGATCATTCCGACGTTGGAGCGGTACCGAAGATGGGCCAGCAGATTTCGGTTGCGGTGAACGCATACGGCTCCGATGGCGTTGCGCCGATGTAGTGTTCGCGGATCGGTCCTCGGCCGCTCACCAGTCGTTCGTTCACGTACGTCCCCAGGGCCGCGTAGCTGCGGTCGATGCCCTCGTGACCGCCGGAGTGTGTGAGGACCGCGAACTGGGCCTCGGGTAGGACCTGGGCCCGGATACCGTCCGGAGGGTCCGCCGATCCTGGAGCGGCGACGAACAGCGTTGCTTCGCCCCGGGATTCGAGGAAGAGTGCCCGGTCGTACAGGCCGCCCGGCACGACCTCGGAGTCGTCGCCTGTCGCCGCGACTGCATCTCGCAGTTTCCCGACCGTCACCGCGAACCAGCTGTCGATCTCGGCGACCTCGATGGTGGTGCCGATGGACCACACGGCGAGGGCCGGCTCGAAGCGCAGTTCGATCTCGGCGGGTGCGTGCACGGGCGAGAGTAGTTCGCGCAGCGCGCCGACGGTATCGCGAGTGTGCTGTAGCTGCATCTCCATCCGTTCGAGATGACTCGTGAGGATCTCGGTGCGGGCCGCGGCGTCGTCTGCACTCAGCAGCGCCTTGATGTCCGGGATGGACATGCCGAGCGATCGGAATCGGCGAATGATGTGTGCGTGATCGACCTGGCTGGTGTCGTAGAAGCGGTAACCGGTGTGTGCGTCGACGAGAGTCGGTTCGAGGATCCCGATCTCGTGGTAGTGGCGCAGCGCTTTTCTGCTGAGGCTGGTCATCACTGCGAAGTCGCCGATCGAGACCTGTGCGCCCATGGCGTCCTCCTGTCCGTAGCACCGTTCGCGTTGTCGGTTGGGCCCATCGTGAAGTTTCCCCCTAGGGCAAGGTCAACAGGAAGCCGGGACCGAGTGTCGGGCACGGACACCGGTGCAGACCCAGTGTTGACATTCCCCTTGGGGGAAGCATCACCGTGGGGTCATGACAACAGAATGGGATGGACTCCCGGACAACGTGAAGACGTTCATGACCGCACTCGACGCCCGACAGGGCGCGCGAGCGCTCACCGTGTTCACCGCGGACGCCGTGGTGACCGATGAGGGCCACGACCACTCCGGCCGTGACGAGATCGAGACATGGCTGACCGCCTCGGTCAGCGAGAGCGAATACACCTACACAACAGAGTTCACCGGGGCGACCACGACCGGCCCGACGGTCGACGTCGTGCAGCACCTGGAAGGCAACTTCCCCGGGGGAGTCGTCGACCTGCACTACCGCTTCACGCTGGACGGCGCGCTGATCGACCGCTTGGTGATCGAGCCATGAGCAAGCGATGGTTCATCACCGGTGGCACACCGGGCGGCTTCGGCATGGCCTACGCCGAGGTGGCGCTGGAGGCAGGAGACCGCGTGGTACTCACCGCCCGGCGTCCGGAGGAACTGACGTCGTGGGCCGAGCAGTACGGTGACCGCGTTCTCGTCGTGCCCATGGATGTCACCGACGCGGAACAGGTTGCACGAGCAGTACGAACAGCCGAAGAGCACTTCGGCGGTATCGACGTGCTGGTCAACAACGCCGGCCGCGGCTGGTACGGATCGATCGAGGGAATGAGCGAGACCTCGATACGGGCGATGTTCGAGCTGAATTTCTTCGCCGTACTGTCCGTGACCCGCGCAGTGCTACCAGGTATGCGCGCCCACGGAAGCGGGTGGATCGTCAACGTGTCCTCGGTGGCCGGACTCGTGGCGGCAGTCGGATTCGGCTACTACAGCGCCACGAAATACGCGATCGAGGCCGTCACCGATGCGCTGCGCCAGGAGGTCGCCGAACACGGCATCTCCGTGTTGGCGGTCGAACCAGGGGCGTTCCGCACGAACGCGTACGCCGGATTCGCCGAAGAGCCGGTCTCGGAGGTGATTCCGGAGTACCACGACATGGTGCAACAGGTGCGGGCCGCCTTCGTCGACATGAACGGGGTGCAACCGGGAGATCCGCGTCGCGGTGCCCATGCGGTGATCGCAGCGATGACCCAGGACCCGCCGCCACGCCGACTGATCCTGGGCAACAGCGGGTACGACGCCGTCATCGACGCGTTGGAACAGAACCTGAGCGACATACGATCGAACGAAACTCTCTCTCGTAGTGCGGATTTCCCCGCATAGCGGGACCGGCGAAGCAACGTACGACACCGAGCATCCGGCGCATCCGGGCCTGAATGTTGCTCGGATGGCGACGGATTCGAGGGTGGGCGTCGACCGGAGCCACCTCTCGAGCTGGGTCGATCTCTCGGCTTACAGCACGCCGCCCGTCCGGACGTGCGCGCACGCTCGACATGGCCGCGCGTTGCGCTGGCTTCAGGCAGGACTGTGCCCCGAGACTGGTTCGGACCGTCAGGCGGGTTGTCGTGGTTCCTCGTCGCCGGGGTCGTTGTGGTTGTCGGGTGGGTAGAGGACTTCTTCTGGGTGGTGGGCGTGGTTGACCAGCCCGCGGCGTTTTGGGTCCATTCCGGCGGGTGGGTGCCACAGTGTGCGGCCCGGATAGCGATGTCGGGCTCCGGTTTTGGTGGTGGCCCACGTGCCTGGTCCGGTGCCGACGAGTGCGTGGTGCATGTCGCAGCCGAAGGTGAGGGAGTCGATGTCGGTGAGGCCGCCGGTGTTCCAGTCGGTGACGTGGTGGGCTTGGCACCACGTTGCGGGGCGGGTGCAGGAGGGGAAGCTGCAGCCGCGGTCTCGGGCGATGAGCACGATGCGTTGGTCTGCGGAGGCGATGCGTTTGGAGCGGCCGAGGTAGAGGGCTCGGCCGTGGTCGTCGAAGATGGTCAGGTAGTGGTGGGCGTGCGAGGCCATGCGGATCGCGTCGCGGATCGACACCCGTGATCCGGTGGCGGTCATGGCGTAGCCGCAGCCGGCTTCGAGGTCTTTCAGTGTCATGGTGACGATGGCGGTGACGGGTAGGCCGCGGTGGGTGCCGAGGGTGCCGGAGGCGAGGGTGTGTCGGAGCGCGAGTTTGAGGGCGTCGTGTTGGCGTTCGCGTTGGGTGCGGATATCCCGCGCGGCGGCAGCGTCGCGTGCTGCGGTGTCCGGTGCGTCGTCGGTGTCGGATCCGACGGCGTCGTCGGGATCGGTTGCGTCGTCCGGGTCGGTTGTGTCGCCGGGCTCAGCACTGTCCTCTGGTTCGATGGTGCCGTCGGGCCCTGTGCCGCAACCACAGTCGATGCCGGAACCGCACCGGCCGTCACCGTCGCAGGGATCGTCGCCGTCGAATGAACCGTCGTTCCACAGTCCCGCATCGCTCCACAGTCCATGATCGCTCGTCGAACGGTCGTCCGGCTCCGGTGGCGGTGGGGTGTCGGTATCGCAGACACCACCGGATGTGGCCGAATCCGGTTCGGCTGCTGCAGGATCGGGACGCGCACCGTCGCTCGCAGCGGCAGGGCTCGTGCTGTCCTTGCCGCCGGAAGAGCTGTAGGTCTCGTCATGGACGACGGACGTCGGGTCGGCGGGGTTGTTGACTCCCGGTTTCGCGGCTTTGGAGAACAGGGCTTCGAGGTAGGCCCGTAGTTCGGGGTCGACGCAGAATTTTCCTTCGGACATTCCGTCGGCACCCTGTTCACCGAGGTAGAAGAACGCATCCCTGCGTTTCGGTGGTCTCGGTGGCTTCCCGTCTTCGTCCTCGTCTTCGTCCTCGTCGTGGTCGCCGTCGGGATTGAGGATCGAATCCAGGTGCGCCACCAACGGTGCGAAATCGTCGGGTCGCCTGGTCGAGGCGTAGCCCGCCAGTTGCTCGTCGGCGAGCTCGCGGGTCTGCGGATCGACGTCTCGGGGCAGATGGCGGAAGAATTCGCGGATCATCTGCACATGCTTGGCATCGAGCAACCCCGCCCGCAACGCTTCCGCGGTGTGCGGCAGCAACGGCGGCAGGACTTCACCGGAGAAGGCGGTGCGGTCACCCAACTCGGCCGCCAGACGGACCCGTGCTCCGGCTGCTCGTGGGGTGATCCGCAGCATCCACGCCACCGACGACGGCACCGATCCCGGGTACACATCGAGGCCGTGCTGAGAGATCAGCTCGTTGAGCCAGGTGTACGAGTGCGCCGTCAGGGATCTCGTCGCCGTTTCCATCCGTTGGATCACCGCGCGCCGGTCCGCGTTCGACCACGCTACCGACGACTGTTCCGCTAATTCCGCGATCGCGGATTCAACTCGGTCGACCAGCGCAGACAAGTCGGGATCGGACACCTCGGGGGCGGGCGGCACCGTCTCGATGCCGTCCACCCCTGATCCGCCGTCCCCCGAAAGCATGCACAGAATCTATCGCGACCCACCGACACACTTTCGAACACACGTTCTCCGCATGGCCATACCGCAGATCGGTCGCCTATCGGGCCTTCGTCACCCATCATGGCGGTGAAGCCGTCACCGAGGTGAGCGATCCTCTCCGTTCTGCCATCGATGTGCACGGCCTCGACCCGAGCCGGCACCTCGGCGCACACCTGCGGGGGAAGTTCCATCTGCTCTGGTGAAGCCCAGTACGTCGTGGGTGAGAACACCGCACCTACGGCTGGTTCGTCAGGCCAGGGTTCCATGTCCTCGAGCATCCACAGTTGCGGCATTCGCCCATGCGCCTCAGGAGAACTGCGCCCTCGGAGCACCCATTCCCGGGTCGATTTGGAACGGTCCGCTCGCAGAGGGCGCTATCGGGAAATCGAAGATCGCCGTGGGGATGTACACGGTGGCACAGGAGTTCGGAATGTCCACCACCCCGGACAGGCGTCCTTCGATCGGAGCCGATCCCAGTAGCAGGTACGCCTGCTCGGGGCTGTAGCCGAACTTGGTGAGGTAGTCGATCGCGTGCATACATGCGTTCTGGTAGGACAGGTCGGAGTCCAGATATTTCTGCTCGCCGTCCACGGTCACCGAAATGCCCGAGAAGGCAATCCATTCCGAGTACTGCGGCGCGGTGTTTCCGGGCATGAAGATCGCGTTCTCGCTCACCCCGTAGGTTTCCATACCGCCCTTGATCAGGTCGACGTGCAGGTCCATGAAGCCACCCATCTCGATGGCACCGCAGAACGTGATCTCCCCGTCACCCTGCGAGAAGTGCAGATCACCGAAGGACAACTTCGCGCCCGGCACGAACACCGGATAGAAGACGCGGGTTCCTTTGGTGAGGTTCTTGATGTCCTGATTTCCACCGTTCTCCCGGGGCGGCGCTGTGCGTGCGGCTTCACCTGCGACACGGGTGAATTCGTCGCCGCTCAAGGAACCGAGGATTGCACCGTCGAGCTCGGGTGCAAGGGCCAGTGGCGGAACACGATTGGGATCTGTCGCGATCAACGCACCTTCACGGGCGTTCCACTTCGCCAGCAGGGCAGCCGACGGCGCGGTCCCCATCAGCCCGGGATGGGTGATGCCGGTGTACTTCACGTGCGGCACGTGGCGAGATGTGGTGGTCTGACCGGAAAAGTCCCAGATCGCCTTGTACGCATCGGGGAATCGATCGGTGAGAAATCCGCCTCCGTTCTGCTTGGCGAAGATCCCCGTGTAGCCCCAACCCTGACCGGCCAGCGGACCTGAATCCTCCTGCGGTATCGGACCCACGTCCAGGATGTCGACGATCAGCAGGTCACCGGGCTCTGCACCCTCGATGTGGAAGGGCCCTGACAGTGTGTGCACGTTGTTGAGCGGCGCATTCAGGATGTCCTCGGCGGAATCGTCGTTGTGGATGGCCCCGTCGAACCATTCGCGACAGTGGGCCCGAAAGGACGTACCGGGTTTGACTGTGACCGCCGCCGGGATATCGGGATGCCATCGGTTGTGGCCGACGACCTCCTGCTCGGTGAAACTCTTCGTCGAGTCGAGCGGAAACAGCAGTTCGGGCACGAGGCACCTCCGGTTGCGCGGGTTCTCCTGCCTCGATCATTGCACCGTCGCAGTCCATCCGGTCGGATATCGCATGTAAACCTTGTATGACGTTGTGCCGGAACGTTGCTGATGCGCCACATCGCGCTACTCTCGAATGCGTGCCCACCTACAGCTTCCGCTGCGCGCGACGATGCGCCCCCGTCGAGCAGAGATTCTCCATGGCGGACGCGCCGTCCGAGGTGACGTGCCCGGAGTGCGGTGACGCGGCCCCACGACAGATCTCCTCGCCTGCTCTCGGACGTGGGAACAGCGCTGCGATGAAGGCACACGACGCCTCGCGCGCCACAGCGGACACACCTGCCGTGGTCTCGTCTCTACCTCCGGCCGGCAGATCCGCAACAAGGACCACGTCCAATCCACTGCATCGCCGCCTGCCGCGCCCCTGACGACTCCGCGTTTCCCTTTCGCTACGACAGGGAAGTCCGACGCCATGCCCACGATTCCAGCTCCCCCGTCGATTGCCGACGGCTCCACCACTGAGGACCTCGTCGACTGGGTCGCCGAGCATCTGGGGGATCTGACTCGCGAGGGTCCGGATGCCATCACGGCCGGCGGCATTCGCGGCGGGCAGTCCGCTGCTGATACCGCGCTGGCCGGACTCGACATCACCGGATATGCGCGCGATCGCAGCACCGTTCTACCGGTGAATCGCCGAGGCGCAAGCCGCATGTCGCCGTACATCCGACACGGGCTGCTGACGCTGCGGGAGGTATGGGACGCGGTCGCCGACGCTCCCCCACGCGACCGTTCCCGCTATCGCGACGAACTGATGTGGCAGGAATACGCGCGTCATCTCTACGCGCGCACCGGATCCGATCTCGGTCGTTCGCTACGCCGTGAGCAGCCGCGACCCCAGGGCTGGACCGCGCAGCCGTGGCCCGAGGAGATGAACTGCATGTCCTCGGTGGTGGGTGAATTGCACCAGGACGGCTGGCTGGTCAACCAAACCCGCATGTGGCTCGCCTCCCAGTGGGCAGTCCGTGCCGGGGCGACGTGGCGCGACGGCGAAGACGAGATGTTCGCCCATCTACTCGACGGCTCCCGCGCAGCCAACCGCCTCGGCTGGCAGTGGACCGTCGGTACCGGAAGCGGCAAGGTCTACGGATTCAGCCGGTGGCAGGTGAACAAGCGAGCACCGTCCCTGTGCCGCAACTGCGCATTGAAAGATGCGTGCCCCATCGAGAATTGGCCCGACGACGAGCTCGGCCCGGCGGTCGACGGTCCCGACCTGAACAAGGCACCGATTCCCGCCGGCCCCGCCCATGCGGAAGGCACTGGCGCAGAACAGGTGTGGATAACGGCAGAGTCACTCGGCACCGCAGACCCGGCACTGGCCGCCGACACCGATCGACCCGCGGTGTTCGTCTTCGACGAGCCGCTCCTGCGGAAACTCAGGCTCTCCGGCAAGAGGCTGGTCTTTCTCGCCGAGACGCTCGGCGAGATCGCGTCGACCCGCCCGTTGGAGGTACGTCGCGGCAGAGTGTCCGACGAGCTCTCCGGACGCTCCTTGGCTACCACCTGGGCACCCGTTCCCGGCTTCTCCCGCATCGCCGACGCCATAGCCCCGGTCGAGTTGCATCCGTGGCCGTGGCTGTTCCGACCGACCACATCCTCGGTACGGTCGTTCAGCGCGTGGCGACGCAGTCATTGAACGGCGGTCCTCGACCGGAGCTATCTCCGCAGCACCGAAATCCGGCCTTCTTCACTGCTGACCGATACCGACCTCGGAGAACTCGGATCGTCGACGACGTCGATCTCGACATCTCCCTTCTCCGACGTCGCCTCGACGTCGTACAAATCGGCCGGCGGGAGTTCGATCATGCTGTCGCCCTGCATGTTCTGCACACGTAACGAATCCGGCGGCAGCCTGGAATCAACGGCGACCCGACCGAACGTCGTGTCCACCTCCAGTGCCGACACGGCCGCATCGGTGATGTCCACGTCACCGAATCGTGTTGTTATGTTCAGGGTTCCGGCAGATCCCCGAGAGATCACCGAACCCGCCGAGGTGGACACCGATGTCTGCGCGTCGACGTCGACGAGCTCGACATCGGCTGTGGTGCCATCGATATCGAGTGTCAGGCCCGACGGTATCCGTAGTTCGAGACCTATGTCGCAACTGCTGCGCTTCCGGTAGGAGCATTCCACAGCGATGTTCGACCCGTCGTCACTGATGTCGACGGTCGGAGTGTCGCCTCGATAGGAACCGTCGGCCCGCACGTGCACCTCCGAGTCGGGACTCATGGACACCGACACGTGGGCGAAACCGGTCGTGAGCGAGAGATTCTTCCCGGTGATCGCTGCGTCGGTGGCGTAGTCGAACGACTGCATCTTGGGCATGGTGAATCCGTAGGCAATAGTGGCCGTCGTCGCCGCACCCGCCACGCCCACGACAGCTATGGCGACCGACACCGCAACGACGTTGCGCCACAATGACTTCTTCACTGAATCGCTCCCAGATATCGTAGGACGGCCATGACGCGGCGGTGATCGGCACTGTCTCCAAGTAGACCGAGCTTGGCGAATATGTTTCCGATGTGCTTCTCCACAGCAGCTTGACCGACCACCAATGCAGCGGCGATTCCGGCGTTCGACTTGCCTTCGGCCATGGCGGTCAACACGTCCCGCTCCCGCGGAGTCAGCGAATCGAGCGGATCCGAGCGTGGAGCTCGCGCCAGAATCTGCTGCACCACTTCGGGATCGATGACGGTTCCGCCGGTCGCAACGGTCCGCACCGCATCGGCGAACTCGTCCACATCGGCCACTCGGTCTTTCAGAAGGTATCCGACGCCGTCCGTGCTCTGCCGGATGAGTTCGGCTGCGTACCGTTCCTCCACGTACTGGGAGAGCACGAGAACTCCTACAGCGGGCCACCGTTGGCGAATGACCAGCGCTGCGCGCAGACCTTCGTCCAGGAAGGTCGGCGGCATGCGTACGTCGATCACGCACACGTCGGGAAGCGGATCGGCAGCGGACATGGCCGCGAGCAGTTCCGACGCATCGGACACCTTCCCGATCACGTCTGCTCCGGTATCGATCAGCAGGCGAGCCACACCCTCTCGCAACAGAACCGAATCGTCGGCGATGATCACTCGCACGGGATGCTCACCTCGAGCCGCGTCGGGCCGCCGGACGGCGACGTGATGGACATGGTTCCGTCGATTCCGCTGAGCCTGTCCTCGAGCCCGGCCAGACCGCCCCCCGGTGCCGGATGCGCTCCCCCACAACCGTCGTCGACCACCGTCACTCGTACGGCGGACTCGACTTTCGAGACATCGACTCGGACGTGGGCGGCCTTCGCGTGCTTGCTCACGTTGGTCAGGGCCTCGGAGACGACGAAGTAGACCGTCGACTCGACCGTCGCGTCCGGGCGTCGATCACCGGAGAGGGCGGGGTCGATACGAACAGTGACCGGTACCGCACACAACGCCGCGACGGACGACAGTGCGGCGTCGAGACCGCGGTCGGTCAGAATCGGCGGATGCAGACCGCGGGTGAGGGTGCGGATCTCGCCGATCGCGTTCTTGGCCTCCCGGTGGGCATCGTCGAGCAGTCCTTTCAGTACCGCATCGTCCGTTGCCGATGCGCGCGACTTCGCCTGCCCCAGTGACATTGCCACCGATACCAAACGCTGCTGGGCCCCGTCGTGCAGATCGCGTTCGATGCGGCGGCGTTCGGCATCGGCAGCGTCGACGACGCGAGCACGACTGACCGTCAATTCGTCCACTCGCCTACTGGATTCGGATCGGCCGAGAAGGACTGCGGCACTCCACCAGTCGAGCCGTGCCAGAGCTGTGAGCAGCAGTGGAACCCCCGCGACGAAGGTCACCAGCGAGGCGAAGCCGACCAGCGCCACGAACGGATAGCCCACCCGATCTCCGATTTCGAGCCGATTGCCGACCGGGTTCGTCACGATCCAGGCGACCGGTGCCGCCGCCAGAACCGGCAGGACCACGAACAGCGCCGGCAGCAAGAACAGCAGAACGGCCGAGACCGGAATCCGAAGGAGCCAGTAGCAGAACGACTTCCACAATCCGATATCGCGGAGGCACCAGATGAACCTGCGCCAACTGGTCGGGTACACGGTCGGTTCTGGGCCCTCGATGGAAATTCCACCGGTGAAACCGATTCCGGCACGCGCTGCACGGTCCATCCACCGGAGCGCCACTATCGTCAGCGCGAAGACGAGCACACCACTGAGCGCAAACGGCAATGCGCACACCGCCAGTACCAGCAGTCCCAGGATCATCCAGCCGCCGAGCCCGGCGACCGTCGATGCCAGCAACGACGCCACCGCCAGCCACCAGTTCGGCGAGATCCATGCCCTGAGCGGATTCAGGGGAATCGGTAGTGCCTCGTTCATGCGGATCAGCCTAAGTCGGGTGTCGTCGGCTTGTCGGCACTGTGAACCCACGGCCCGAGGTAGGGCCAGCCCTACCGTCGGTCCGTGGGTCGATCGTGGTGTTTTCCGCGTTCCGGACGACGAGATTCGACAGGTATGAACCTGAACATCCTCGATGTGGACCGGTTGTCGTCCGTGCCCGTGTGGGTCGTCTTTGCCGTCGTCTTCGTACTGCTGGCATTCGAGTCCGCGTCATTGCTCGGTCTTTTCACACCGGGAAACAGCGTGCCGATCACGCTCGGGGTGCTGACGTCGATCGGTGTGGTGCCGTGGCTGCCTGCCGTCGTCACCGCGGCGGTGGCGTCGAGCATGGGTGCGCAGTGGGCGTTCTGGCACAGTCGCCGCACCGGCACCGTGTTGGGTCTCGGACGAGCGGAGTCGGCGCTGCCTGCCGCGGTGATGAGGGTCGTGCTCGGGCTGACCACACAGGCGCGATCGAGGCCGCGCGCTGTCGCCATCGTCGGACACCTCATCGGGGGTATCCGCACCATCACGCCCCGGCTGGTCGCGACGTCCTCACTGCGGCACCGCGAGTACACGGCGCTCAGCCTGCTGGCCGCAGTCGTGTGGGCGGGTGTACTGGTGTCGGTCGGAGCGTGGCTGGGTGACCGGACGGTCATCAGGACCGCGCTCGGATACGCCTGGATTCCGGCTCTGACCATCATGGCTGCTACCCAGCTCAGGCGTCGAACACGCTCGTCTTCTCCCGAACTTGTCGGAGCCCGGTGATATCAAGGAGGTAGAGAGATACGACAGAAAGGGATTCGCATGTCCGCACGCTTCGATACCTGCAACGGCACACTCGTGATCCACGCGGTCGGCGGTGCGGAGTGCACGGAGCCGGACTGCGTGGATCTCGAGTACGTACGTCACTTCCTGGTGCTCGAATGCGAGGAAGTCACCGGCGGTTGCCAGTGCACCGCCCTCGTGGAGTTCGCTCAGGCGTCCTGACGTCGAACCACCGGCTGCTGCAGTTCGGTCACCCAATTCTCCTGCGGCTGCGGCTCGGACACCAGGTAGAACTCGCGGCAGATGCCGGAGAGTTCGTAGCCGTTCGCCTCGATCCACGCGATGAACTGCTCCCAGGTTTCGCCGATCGTGGCCATCGAACCGTGGTGAACGGTGGTCACCGCGAGCTCGACGGGCGGTAGCTCGCGCACCTCGTAGCCCTCACCGCCCACGACCTGGGGTCCCACCTCGAATGCGGCATGCACGGTGACGCCGCTGCCGTCTCCGTCGTCGACGGCCTCGTACATGGCGATGGACGACGGTCCGAACGTCACGCCGTGCTCGGCGAGTGTCCGGGCGAGCCGGGCGTACATCGGACCGATGATCGGTCCGATGTTCTGGGGGCCGAAGCCAGCGGCAGTCTCGGCGAGAACGGCAATACGGGTGGCCGGCAACGACTTGGTATCCACGGTGATCATCGAAATCCCTTCGGTGTGGGAGAGTCGCGCTTCGATGCGACGCAGGCGAGCGGCGTCGAGATCGAGCCGACGAGCGACATCATCGCGCTTGGCCGTGAGCATCTCGCGTAACCGATCGTCATCGACCTGGCCGTGCACGATCTCTGTCACCTCGTCGAGCCTGAACCCGAGGTCCTTGAACATCAGAATGCGTCCCAGAACCTCGAACTGCGAACCGTCGTACGAGCGATAGCCCGTGAACGGATCAACCCGCGCCGGCGTCAACAACCCGATCTCGTCGTAATGCCGAAGCATACGAACCGACACCCGGCCGATCGATGCGAACTCTCCAATGCTGAACATGACCCTCCGAGGTTCTCGTCTCACACAGTGTGAGGGTCAAGCGCAGAAAGTTGGGTGCACTCGACCTTCACAGCACGGGAATCCGGAAACGAACCACCGACCCGATGCAGTCGACTTTCTCGCCTCCGGCACGCTCCAGAGTCGCTATCGAGGCCGCGTTGCTCACCTCGCAGACTGCCGTCACCCGGGTCATGCCCATGCCCGCCGCGAGCGTCAGCACCTCGCGTACCGCCCACGATGCAACTCCCCGACCTCGTTCGGACGGGCGAACCCCGTAGCCGATGTGCCCGAGTCGGTCGGCGAACTCATTGCTGTCGTGTCTGAGCGGCGAGATCACCGGAGGGAACGACGAGGTCCACTGGCAGACGGTAACACCGGCGTCAGACCCGACGCATGGTAGGTGTTGGCGTCGTTGCCACCAGCGACAGAACTACCACCGCCGATCCGGCGGCCGTTCATCCTGGGCTGATGGAACCGAGGAAGGAGGTGGTCCAGATCGCCGAATTGGCCGAGCCTGCAGCATCGTTCGTCGGAACCAGACCGTTGAGCGTCACCTGGCCACCGGTCAGGCCGAGAGCCGGCTGCGGCGGCAGGGTGAAGCCACAGGACTGCTGTACGGTGCCCGGTTCGATGGGCAGATCGGTACGACGGCACTGCCCGGTGGACGTGGCCGTGAGCGCAGGCGTGACGCCGTAGCTGGTGATGCTCAGCGATGCGCCGAAATCCGGAGTCGACGGGTTCTGATAGCAGATCGATGCGGTGGCGGCCACGTCCGCGGACGGCTCGGTCGATGCCGCGCCAGTGGCAGCGTCCACGGACACGGCGTGGATCTCGGTGGTGCGCACGCCACCCGGACATGCGGGAGTGCTTCCGTTCGAAACCGAGTTCACCTCGCGTCCGACGCTGTACTTCACCGACCCGGTCGGTTGCGGTGTTCCTGCAACGGGTTCCGGCACGGGGGCAGTGCCGTCACCGAGTGTGTAGAGGGTCCACAGCGAGCCGGTGCGACCGTCCGGCAGGCGAAGCGGGTTGACGATGGAGTTGCTGGTCGCGACGCCGTCGACGACCCCGGAATCGTTGGGGTCGACTCGCATCACACAATCGACGGCCGCGCGTCCGGGCGAACCGATCAGGAACTCGAGTCCGCACGGGCCGTACATGGAGAGCGTGCCGAGGCCGGGAGCCGTCAGAGCACCCCACTGATCCAGGAAGGCCTGACCGTCGAGCAGGGGCCCGTCGCACACGTAGATCGGTCCGACGTTCTGGGCCGTCGGGTTCTGCAGGAAGCCCGTCGACGGGTCGTTGGTGAAGGTGTACATCCGTGCGTCGAGCCGTTCCACCACGGTCAGCGAACGCGGGGAGCCGAAGTAGTCGTTGCACGCAGCGTTGTCCTCGGCGGTGGGGCGCTGACCACTGTCGACGGTACGGAAGACGCTGAAGCTACCCGGCCCGTCGTCGATGGACCCCATGATGGTCGCTGGTGCCTGGCTCGGCGCAGGATCCGCCGAGACCGTGGCGATCGGACACAATGCGACCGCCACTGCAGACACCACGACGCCGCGCAACCACTTCTTCGACACGTGTTCCCCCGGAACATCTGGATCCGCAATCGGTGCAGATCGGACTCACCCCGCCGAGGACAGTAGCGCAACAGACGTTGAGAAGCGAGAGTTGGAGGACCACAGCGGTAGCTGAGACTTCGCCGGAAACTTCCAACCCGGCGGTACGACACGGCTAGGGTTCGACCTGCGCACTCACCGACCGAGGAGAGACTTCATGAACAAGCGTCTGGCATCGTATTCGGTTGCAGTACTTGCTGCTTCCACATTCTTCGTGGCCCAACCCACCGGTGTGGCGAACGCTGCCCCGTGCTCGGATGTCGACGTGGCCTTCGCCCGTGGAACCGCGGAGTTCCCCGGCCTCGGTATCACCGGCGGGCCGTTCGTCGATCGGCTGAAGTCGGAGTTGTCGGACCGCTCGATCAGTACGTACGCGGTGAACTACGCGGCCGACGTCACACAGGCCAGCGCCGGACCGGGATCTCGGGACCTCGTCGAACACCTCACGTCCGTCGCAGCGTCGTGCCCGTCGACGACGTTCGTGATCGGGGGATACTCACAAGGGGCCACCGTGGTGACCAACGCTGTGGGTCTGCGGACCAGCAGCAGCAACACCGGAGCCGTCATCCCGGCGGAGATCGCCGACCGCATCGACGCGGTGGTGGTGTTCGGCAACCCGCTCGGGCTCCGCGGCAGCAAGATCGAGACCGCCAGCGCCACGTACGGCCCGCGCACGCAGAGTTTCTGCACGGTCGGCGACCCGGTGTGCCAGATCGGCGGCTTCGATGTTCTCGCGCACCTTCGGTACGCAATCGACGGATCCACCACCGCCGGTGCCCAATTCGCAGCGGCTCGAGTTCGTAGCTGACCCGATCTCAGCGGCGCAGGTTCAATCCCGTCGTGGTCGAGAAGTAGTGGGCCGCCTCGGCGCGAGGGGCGATGCGGAGGACATCGCCCTGCGACGGGGTAGCGATGTCGGGGATTCGCGCGATGATCTGCGCCCCGACGGTACCGAGGTTCGACGCGTCCTCGACGGTCCGGCCGTAGATGTAGGCGTCCGCGCCGAGTTCCTCGACGACGTCGACGACGATGTCGGTACCGGAGTCGGAAAGCGTCCACGCTTCCGGGCGGACGCCCATCGTGACGCGGCTGCCGTCGATTCGATCGGAGATCGTGCGCTCGATGGGCACCGACAGCGATCCGAGCTTCGCGGCACCGGCGACGACGTCCACCTCGAACAGATTCATCGCGGGCGATCCGATGAATCCTGCGACGAATGCGTTGACCGGGTGCTCGTAGAGCTCCTTGGGGCTGGCGCACTGTTGCAGCACACCGGCTTTCATGATGGCGACGCGATCACCCATGGTCATGGCTTCGACCTGATCGTGGGTGACGTACACGGTGGTGGTGCCGAGCCTGCGCTGCAGCAGCGAGATCTGAGTGCGGGTCTGCACGCGGAGTTTGGCATCGAGGTTGGACAGCGGCTCGTCCATGAGGAACACCTGCGGGTTGCGCACGATCGCGCGGCCCATCGCGACGCGCTGCCGCTGACCACCGGAGAGCGCCTTGGGTTTACGGCCCAGGTAGTCGGTGAGATCGAGGATCTTCGCAGCCTCCTCGACGCGTCGGCCCACCTCGGCCTTGTCCATTCCGGCGATCTGCAGCGCGAAACCCATGTTCTTGGCGACGGTCATGTGCGGGTACAGCGCGTAATTCTGGAACACCATCGCGATGTCGCGTTCCTTGGGCGCGAGTGACGTGACATCCCGGTCGCCGATCTTGATGGCACCGTAGTCGACGTCCTCCAGACCGGCGAGCATCCGCAGCGAAGTGGACTTACCGCAACCGGAAGGCCCGACGAGCACCAGGAATTCGCCGTCCTCGATGGCGAGGTCCAGCGATTCGACTGCCGCGACGTCCGATCCCGGGTAGAGCTTGGTGGCTCCTTCGTACGTGACCTGTGCCATGGGAGTGCTCCTTTGTATGGGTTAGAAGAATCGATGTGCGGAGCCGGCGGGCTCGGCAGTGAGAAAGGTGGGTTCCGGCAGTCCGGATCGTGTTGCACTGTAGGCGATCTCGTTCGCCACGGTCTCGACGAGTTCCGAGGGCACCAGCGCAATGGCCGAGCCGCCGAATCCGCCGCCCGTCATCCGAGCGCCGTACGCGCCTGCCCGCAGGGCCGCGTCGACTGCGCTGTCGAGTTCGGGAGAACTGACCTCGTAGTCGTCACGCAACGACCTGTGCGACGCGGTCATCAGCTCACCGAGTTCGGCACCTGCGGCACCGCGGTCGAGGAGTTCGGCAGCCTGCTCCACGCGCCCGATTTCACTGATGACGTGGCTGACTCGGGCGATCAACGTCTCGTCGCCGAGTCCCGAGACCGCCCGCTCGAGATCCAGACCTCGTAACGTCGTCACCCCCAACTCGGCGTACGCCGTATCCAAGGCGGCGCGCCGGGCTCCGTACTGACCGTCGACCAGACGGTGCGGGGCGTTGGTGTCGATCACCAGCAAGCGCGTTCCCGACGTGGCCAGATCGAGGGGGATCTGACGCGTCGAACCGTCCAGGCAGTCGAGCAGCAGCGCGTGTCCCACCTCGGCCGACATCGCGATGTTCTGATCCATGCCGCCCGTCGACGCGCCGGCGATCTCGTTCTCGGCGCGAATACTGGCGTCGATCAGCACCTTTCGGTCGAGCCGAAGACCGAACAGATCGTCGAGCGCGAGGGCGAACGAGCATTCCAGCGCCGCCGAGCTCGACAGCCCCGAACCCACCGGCACCGAGGAATGCACGGCCACGTCGACTCCGCCGACTCCATGCTCACCGAGTGCCCAGGACACTCCCGCCACATAAGCCGCCCAACCCGACGGGGTGCCCGGACCGATCTCGTCGAGCTCTCCGGTCCACGACTGCTCGGTGTGCGTCGACACGGCCCGCACGGTCGTGTCCTCGCGGCGACGCACGGCCACCGCGGTGGCATACGGCAGCGCGAAGGGCAACACCAGTCCCCCCGCGTAATCGATGTGTTCACCGATGAGGTTGACGCGACCCGGAGCGATCCAGACGCCGTCGGGTTCACCGCCCAGTGCACTGCGGAACAGCGCGGCGGCACCGTCGGCGAGATCCTCGTCGGCAATCACGTCGAGCCAGTTCACGCGAGCACCTCGCGCATCCGGTCTGCGATCCGCTCGGGAGTGGTGTCGTTGATCCAGGCCCCCATCGCAGATTCCGATCCGGCGAGGAACTTCATCCGACCAGGTGAGCGCATCATCGAGAACAGTTGCAGATGCAGGCGTCCCAGTTCGCGATCGGCTCCGACAGGGGCCTGGTGCCACGCCGCGATGTACGGCACCTCGTCGACGCCCTCGAAGAACGCGTCGACTCCACGCAACAGATCCCGATAGAGCACGGCCAGCTCGTCCCGCTCGGCACCGCTCAACTCGGCGAGATCTGCAACGTCGCGACGCGGAGCGAGATGTACCTCGACCGGCCACCGCGATGCTGCAGGCACGTACGCAACCCAATGCTCGGCATCGACGACGATGCGTCGCCCCGAACGCAGCTCGGCGGCCAGCACATCGGCCAGCAGAACCCGGCCCGTGCTCTCGAAGTGCTTGCGAGACTGACGAATCAGCGCATCGGTGCGCGGCGGCAGGTACGGGTACGCGTAGATCTGACCGTGCGGGTGGGTCAGGGTGACGCCGATCTCCTTACCCCGGTTCTCGAAGCAGAACACCTGCTGGACACCGGGGATCGCGGACAATGCGGTGGTGCGATCGGCCCAGACGTCGATGATGGTGCGGACGCGAGAGAGCTCCAGCGCGACGAAGGATGTATCGGGGTCACTCGCGAAGCAGATCACCTCACACCGCCCGGTGCCGGGAGCCATCGGCCACAGCGCTTCGCCGTCCACCTCGCTCGGAAGTGATTGCTGCGCTGCCGTTTCGGACAGGGACGGGAAGCGGTTCTCGAACACCACCACGTCGTAGTCGGCCGCCGGAATTTCCGTGGCCGGACGGTCCGGTCGGCTCGGTGCCAACGGCGACGCGTCGGCCGGCGGCAGGAACGTGCGGTCCATTCGCTGCGCCGCGATGACGATCCATTCCCCGGTGAGGACGTCGAATCGCATCTGCGACTGGGACATCGACGGTGAGAGGGCCCGGGTATCGACCAGATCGCGGGTGGCTCCACCGGAGAGATAGGGCTCGGTGTCGTCGTAGTAGATCAGCTCACGGCCGTCGGCCAGAGTGGTCGACGTCTTGCGCATCGAGTGCGTCGTGGCGTCATGCGCGGTCATCGAGTGCTCGTTCCTCGTTCGTGTCGGGGGTGTGCTCTCCGGCGATCACCACGTCGTCGACCGTCTCGGACAACGCCTCGTGAACGCCGGGGTCGAGTCCGGCATCGGTGACGAACACGTCCACGCGCGAGAGCGGGATGGTGTTGGCCAGTGCGCGGACACCCCACTTGGTGTGGTCGGCGAGCACGATGACGCGACGAGACGACGCGACCAGCGCCTGGTTGGTCTGTGCTTCCATGAGATTGGGGCAGGTGAGCCCGGATTCGATGTCCACTCCGTGTGTTCCGAGAAACAACATGTCCAGGTGAATACTCTGCAGGGCACTGACCGTGAGCGGTCCGACGAGCGCGTAGGACGGCGTGCGCTGTCCGCCGGTGAGCAACACCGTCTGATCCGACCGCCCACCGGTGTGGAAGACCTCGGCGACAGGCAGCGAATTGGTGACGACGGTGATGTCCGGAACGTCGAGGAGTTCCTGTGCGAGTGCATGCGTCGTGGTGCCACCGGAGATGCCGATGGAGGTCCCGGGCCGCACGAATCGTGCAGCGGCACGGGCGATGGCCGCCTTGGCATCGCGATCGAGTTCGGACTTGGCCGAGAACCCCGGCTCGAAGACGCTCGCCGATCGCGGCAGCGTCACGCCGCCGTGCACCCGCTCGACCAGACCGCGGGCGACGAGCTCGTTGACGTCGCGTCGAATGGTCATGTCCGACACCGACAGTGCAGCACCGAGATCCGCGACCTTGACCGCACCCTCGGCCGTCACCTGGTCCAGGATCTTCTGCTGACGCTGGTGGGCGAGCATCAGCGGTTCTCGGCGATCACGGCACTGCCGCCTGCGGCCAGGATGAGTTCACCGTCGATCTGTGCGCCGCCGACCAGATCGGTACCCGAGGCGGGCACGCTGACCTTGTCGGTACCGTGGTTGAGCACGAAGAGCCAGGACTGCTCCCCTGCCGACCGTCGGACGATCTCCACATCCGATCCGAAATCGCGTCGGGTGTCGATTCCGGCTGCGGCGCAGAGCTTGTCGGCGAGCGTGGCCCAACCTGCCGCGTCGGGCACGGTGGCGGCGTACCAGGCGGCACCGGTGCCGACAGTACGTTTGGTCAGCGCGGGAACGCCGCGCAGATGCCCCCGGGTATGGCGCGCCAGCACATCGACGTCCTCGGTCGTGGTGAGGTATTCGCTCCAGATCTCACCGACGGTCTCGTCGTCGAGAGTCAGCGTCTCGCCGTCGGCGAGCGGGAAGAATTCCTCGACTCGGACGCCGAGCAGCTCGCGGAATGCGCCCGGGTAGCCGCCGAGTCGCACGTGGTCGTCCTCGTCGGCGATTCCCGAGAATGCGGTGACCAGTACCTGCGCGCCGGCATCGGCCGCGTCGGCTATCCGCGCGGCGGTCTCGTCGCTGCACAGGTACAGAGCCGGAACCACGACGATGTCGTAGCCACTGAGGTCCGTGGACGACGGAACGACGTCTACGGTCACGCCGGCGGAGGTGAAGCCGCGATGTGCGCGTCGGGCAATCTCCATGGGCTGCATCGCCATCGACGGATGGCCCTCCTGCTCGCACGCCCATTGCGATGCCCAGTCGAAGAGCACGGCGACCCGGGCATCGACGGTGCTTCCTGCCACCGGGGCCATACGACGCAGCGCAGCGCCGAGCTCGACGACCTCACGCCACCGCGCGGAGTCCTCACCGGCATGCGGCACCAGTGCGGAATGGAACTTCTCCGCCCCGGCCTTGGAGGCACGGAACTGGAAGTACGCGATGCCGTCTGCGCCTCGGGCCATGTGCGCCAGGGAGTTTCGCATCATCTCACCGGGCATCTTGGCCCGGTTGATGTGCTGCCAGTTGACCGCGCTGGTGGAATGCTCCATCAACAACCAGGGTCGACGGCCGGCGACGCCGCGGGTCAGGTCGGCGGAGAACGACAGCTTGTGATGCGCTGCCGCGTCACCGGTTTCGGGGCCGACGAGGTAGTGGTCGGTCGAGACGATGTCCTGCTCGGGGGCCCAGGACGCGTAGTCCATGTTGCCTGCGAGCGCGGGGCCCTGGCCCATGCCGACCATGAAGTTCGTGGTGACCGGGACGTTCGGGGTGATGCGGTTCAGCAGGGCCTTCTCGGCGCGGTACTGCTCGAGGAGAGCGTCGGAGCAGAAGCGGCGCCAGTCGAGCTGGTGCGTCGGGTTGCCGAACGTGGTGCTCACCGACGGGGGAACGATCTCGTCCCAGTCGCTGTAGCGCTGGCTCCAGAAGTCGGTTCCCCAGGCGGTGTTGAGGGTCTCGAGGTCGATGTACCTGGCGCTGAGCCATTCTCGGAATGCATGGGCACTGTCGTCGGAGTAGCACAGTGCGTTGTGGCAGCCGAGTTCGTTGGAGACGTGCCACATCGCCAGTGCTGGGTGCTCACCGTAGCGATGCGCCATCTTCTCGACCAGCACGAGCGAATGTTCGCGGTACACAGCAGAACTGGGGCTCCACGTCTGACGGCTTCCAATGGCGTAGCGGTAGCCGCGCTCGTCCACCGGGCGCATCTGCGGGTAGGCGGTGGCCAACCACGGCGGGGGCGAGGCCGTCGCCGTGGCGAGGTCGACGCGGATATCGCCCTCGTGCATCAGATCCATGACTCGGTCGAGCCACTCGAAGTCCCACGTCGACGCGGTCGGCTGCAGACGCGCCCAGGAGAAGACACCGACGGTCACGAAGTCGACGCCGGCCTCGTGCATCAGCTCGACGTCGCGTCGCCAGACGTCCTCGGGCCACTGCTCGGGGTTGTAGTCGCCGCCGAAGGAGATTCCCTGGGTCGGCCAGGTGCTGCGTCGCGCTGTGTCCATGCTCACAATATGAACGAGCAGTTCTCAGATGTCAACATGAATGAACATTTTCTTACTGATGCAGGTGAGCGGGCCTCGAAGAGCTTGACAGGCGCCCTCGCGTCGTGTTTCTGTAACCTGCATCACCCCGAATGGTCGGAGAAACGACGCGGAACCTTCCGCGAAGATGTTCACTTCTGATCGTTATCGATACTTCTCGTCGAAGGACTTCCATGAACCCACACGAGTGGCCGCGCACGTGGCAGCCGTCACGACGCGATTTCCTGCGGTCCGCGCTCGTCGCCGCGGGTGCGATCACCGCCGGTGGCGCGCTGTCGTCGTGCTCGAACAGCGTCGACCCGAACGTCACCACGCTCGGGTCACGCTTGTCCGACCCCAACTCCAAGCTGGGTGTCGAGGACTTCGTTGCGATGTATCGACAGCAGACCGGGCGGCAGCTCGCCGTCAACACCGTCGACTCGACGTCGTTCCAGGAGAACGTCAACAACTACCTCCAGGGCACGCCCGACGACGTCGTCACCTGGATGGGCGGGTATCGGGTGAAGTACTTCGCCGAGAAGGGGTTGGTGGAGGATCTGTCGCCGATCTGGGCGAACCACGGCGGTGGCTTCAACGACAGCTTCCGCGAGAACTCGACCGGTATGGACGGCAAGCAGTACCTGATCCCGTTCTTCTACTACCCATGGGCGGTGTTCTACCGGCCGAGCCTGTGGGCCGAGCGCGGGTACGAGCCCCCGGCGACCTACGACCAGTGGGTGGCGCTGAGCAAGCAGATGCAGGCCGACGGCCTCACCCCGATCGGCTTCGGGGCCCGCGACGGGTGGCCACCGTTCGGAACGTTCGACTATCTGAATCTGCGGCTCAACGGCGTCGAGTTCCACCGAACCCTGCTCGCCGGAGACGTGAGCTGGACCGACAATCGCGTGCGTTCCGTGTTCGACACCTGGCGTGAACTGCTGCCCTTCCACCAGCCGCAGCCGCTGGGCCGCAAGATCGCCGATGCGCAGATGGCGCTGCTGAACAAGAGCGTCGGGTCGCTCGTCGCCGGCATGTTCGTCGCGCAGAGCTTCCCCGCTGGTGCCGAGCGCGACGATCTGGACTTCTTCACCTTCCCCGAACTCGATTCAGCTGTAGGAACATCCACGGTCGAGGCACCGATGGACGGGTTCATGATGCGCACCGACCCGCGCAACCGGCCCGGAGCCGAGGACTTTCTCACCTACATGACCGGCCCCGACCCTGCCGTCGCATACGCGAAGCAGGATCCGCAGGCGATACCTGCTCACCGAGATGCCGACCTGTCGAGTTTCCCTGCACTGGTCCGCAAATCGGCCGATCTGGTGCAGAACGCCGAGGAGATCACCCAGTTCTTCGACCGCGATACCCGACCCGATTTCGCCTCGATCGTCATGATCCCGGCCCTACAACAGTTCATCGGCAACCCCAACGATGTCGACGGCCTGGTACGCAGTATCGAACGTCAGAAGTCGGCGGTGTTCGGAACATGATCGTGCGCAGTGCGATTCGACCCCCATCATCCACTCGACATCGAGATCAGGTAATGCCATGACCGCACCCGAACGGGTCAAGTCGCCGAAGATTCGGCGCAGTGTTCGCGAGAAGTGGACCATCGCGCTCATGCTCGGAGTCCCCGCGCTGATCGTCATCGGTCTCGTCTGGATTCCGACGATCTTCACGGTGATCCTGTCCTTCGCCCGCTGGGACGGCATCGGCGGCACATCGAGCATCGAATGGATCGGCACTCGGAACTACGTCGATGCCGTCGAGGCCTACCCACCGTTCCAACAGGCCCTGCACAACAACGTGCTCTGGCTGGTATTCCTGTTCCTCGTCCCCACCGTCATCGGCATCCTGCTGGCGATCCTTCTGGACAAGAACCTCAAAGGGTCTCGGCTCTACCAGAGCATCTTCTACATTCCCGTGGTGCTGTCGATGGCTCTCATCGGCTTCATCTGGCAGCTCATCTACTCCACCGAGGGCGGCGTCCTCAACAGCCTGCTGGGCACCGACGTCGACTGGCTCGGCGACCCGGACATCAACATCTGGGCCGTGATGGTCGCCGCCGGGTGGCGTCACACCGGCTACATCATGCTCTTGTACTTGGCCGGCCTCAAGGCCATCGATCCATCCGTCCGCGAAGCCGCGGTGATGGACGGTGCCGGGCCGATTCGCACGTTCTTCAGCGTCATCTTCCCGCTGATGAAGAACACCAATCTGCTCATCGTCGTCATCACCGTCATCGAGGCACTGCGCGCCTTCGACCTGGTCTGGGTGATCAACAGGGGCAGAAACGGTTTGGAACTGATATCGGCGTTGGTCACCGCCAACGTCGTCGGTGAAGCAGGCCGCATCGGCTTCGGCTCGGCCCTGGCGACCGTCATGCTTCTCATCTCTCTCGTCTTCATCGCCCTGTACCTCGCCATCGTTCTTCGGAGCAAAGACTGATGACCACTTCACTCACCCGCACAGCACCGCCCGAGCGCGATCCGTTGACCCGCAACCGCGCCGCCGTCGCCAACCGTCGGCGCGCCGGCACCGCCCAGATCGCCATCTACGTGCTGTTGACCGTCATGGCGCTCGTCTGGATGTTCCCGCTCGTGTGGGCGGTGTACAACTCGTTCCGCGACTACGACTACGTGTTGCTCAACGGATACCTGTCCGTCGGCGGCTATACGTTCAGCAACTACATCGACTCGTGGCAGATCGGCGGAATCCCGCACTACTTCTTCAACTCGCTGATCATCACCGTGCCGTCGGTACTGCTCATCCTGTTCTTCGGCTCGATGGCGGCATTCATCCTGGCCCGCTTCAGCTGGAAGTTCAACATCTTCATGCTCGCGGTGTTCATCGCAGGCAACCTGCTGCCCCAGCAGACTTTGCTCACGCCACTCTTCCGTCTGTACAACGCAATTCCCGTTCCGTACTGGATGAGTTCCTCCGGTTCGCTGTACGACAGCTACTGGGGTCTGATCATCGTGCACGTCGCGTTCCAGACCGGATTCTGTGTGTTCGTGCTGAGCAACTACATGAAAACAGTTCCGCACGAGCTGCTCGAGGCCGCCACCGTCGACGGAGCGAGCCTGTTCCGCCAGTACTGGCAGGTGGTCATGCCGCTGTGCCGTCCCGCGCTGGCTGCACTCGCGACACTGATGGTGACATGGATCTACAACGACTTCTTCTGGGCTCTGGCCCTGATGGTCAGTGGCGACAAGCTCCCGGTCACGACGGCGCTGCAGAATCTGCAGGGTAGCTTCTTCACCGACACCAACCTGCTGGCCGCAGGCTCGGTGCTGGTGGCTCTACCGACAGTGCTGGTATTCGTTGCGCTGCAACGCCATTTCGTATCCGGTCTGACGATGGGTGCCAACAAGTGAGTTTTTCCGTCCTTCGCCGTGACGGTGTCATGGTGATTCTCGGCCCGTCGTCCACCGCCGTTCCGGCCGTGCTGCATTGGGGTACCGATCTGGGGGAGCTGTCCGAGAACGACCTGACCGAGCTGCGCAGGGCCGCGATCCCCGCTGTCCCGCATTCGAGCGTGGATGTGCCCCGGTGGCTCACCCTCGCACCCGGCAGCGACGACGCCTGGCAGGGCACACCGGCTCTGGCATTGCACCGCAATGGGTCGGTGCAGTACCCACGGTGGGGCGACGTCGCTGTTCGCGCGGACGACTTCCGTTGTGAGGTCGAGGCGTCCGACTCCGAGTTGGGAATCGCGTGGTCGATCGAGTTGTCGTTGGAGATCGGTGGCTCACTGCGAGTGCAGCAGAGTGTTCGCAACGTTTCCGGTGGACCCTTGACCGTCGACGGCGTGGTGACGCTGATGCCGTTGCCGGACAGTGCAACCGAACTACTCGACCTGACGGGACGGCATTGCCGCGAACGTACCCCGCAGCGGCGACGGTTCGATCACGGCTCTACCGTGCGCGCCTCACGACGCGGTAGAACCGGGCACGACGCCACCCTGGTTCTCACCGCCGGTAGTGAAGGCTTCGGCTTTCGCACTGGCGAGGTATGGGGTGCACATGTCGCCTGGAGCGGCGATCACCTGCATCTGGCCGAGCGTCTACCCGAGCGGGCCGGCCAGGCCTCAGGAGTGTTGGGTGGCGGAGAGCTGCTGGCACCCGGCGAGGTGATACTCCAGGACGGCGACACCTACACGACACCGTGGGTGCACTTCGCGTATTCCGATGCAGGGCTGGATGGTTCGGCGCAGTCGCTGCACCGATGGATGCGATCCCGATCCGCACATCCCACCTCGCCGCGACCGGTGGTGTTGAACGTGTGGGAAGGGGTCTACTTCGATCACGATCTCACCCGACTCCGCGAGATCGCCGACGTCGCCGCGCACGTAGGCGTCGAACGATTCGTGCTCGACGACGGATGGTTCCGACACCGCCGCGACGATCGAGCCGGCCTCGGCGACTGGCAGGTGGACGAGGGCGTCTGGCCCGACGGACTGGCACCGCTGTTCGATCACGTTCGTGAACTCGGTATGAGTCCAGGACTGTGGTTCGAGCCCGAGATGGTCAACCTGGATTCCGACATCGCTCGGGCGCATCCGGATTGGCTGCTCGCGGCACCCGGGCGACTACCCCTCGAATGGCGTCACCAGCACGTGCTCGATCTGACCCGCCCGGAGGTGTTCGAGTATCTCCTCACTGCCATCGATACCGTGTTGACGAACGAGCGGCCCGACTACGTGAAGTGGGACCACAACCGGGACCTGATGCTGGCGGTCGATTCCGACGGACGCGCTGCGGTGCATGCCCAGACCTCGGCGTTCTATCGGCTGTTGGACGCGTTGCGTTCGCGGCATCCCCACGTCGAATTCGAATCCTGCGCATCCGGCGGCGCCCGCATCGACCTCGAGGTCCTCGAACACACCGACCGCGTATGGGCGTCGGACACCAACGATCCACTCGAACGTCAAAGGTTGCAGCGGTGGACGACGCAGTTGCTGCCTCCGGAGCTGATCGGCTCGCATGTCGGTCCGCAGATCGCGCACACGTCCGGTCGATGGTCGACTCTTCAGTTCCGTTGCTTGACATCACTGTTCGGTCACGCCGGATTGGAGATGGACGTCACCGAGCTGTCGTCGGAAGATCACGAGTACCTGCGGTCGTGGACTGCGCTGTACAAGGAATTGCGCGGACTGCTTCACACCGGCAACGTGGTACGCGCCGACCATCCCGACCCGAGTGTCTGGGTGCACGGCGTCGTGGCTGCGGACTGCTCGGAGGCCGCGTACGCAGTGGTGCGAATGGACACCTCCCCCGAGGACCGCACCGATCGTGTTCGGCTTCCCGGCCTCGATCCGGCCGTGCGGTATCGCGTCGAATTCGTTCATGCACTGAGTGATTCCGGCAACGGGATCGAGCTACCACCGTGGATCGCCGACGGCGGAGTGGTCGAGCTGTCGGGGTCGATGTTGGCTCGGGCAGGTGTGGCACTACCGGTGCTGTTCCCGCAGACGGGGGTATTGCTCAGGGTGCAAGCCGTCTGAACTGTGAATCGGCTCCTCAGTTCTGGATTTCCGACTGCGATCAGAGGATGGAATCCGAATCCCAGGAGCCGATTCGCCGCTTCAGTCCCAATTCACCCGGGATGCCATGCTCAGTAGCTTTGCTCGACGCATTTCGTTCGTTTCGCCTATTCGGGCGATGCGTCCATATACATGCGCCCGAAAGTCGTTGTGGCGATGCCGATTCTGCTCGGCTGGGCCGCTGGCGATGCAGTTGTGCAGCAGTGCCCGGAGAGTGTCGTACTCCTCTCGGGGCACCGCCGGCCACGAGTTGACGACGAGTCCGGTGAGCTGTTGTCGCTGATGAGCGCGCCTGACCCTGGTCTTGTCCGGATGAATCGTGAAGCCTTCGTCGTGGGCGATCTGAGAAACCAACCACAGCAGTCTGTCCACGTCGAGGTCTGGCCCACCGGAGAACGCCAGATCGTCGGCGTATCGGCTGTAGCGGGCACCGACGGACCGGGCAAGCCCGGTGGCCCGGATATCGAGTTGTCGCGCAGCCAGATTCGCCAACGCAGGTGACGTAGGCGCCCCCTGCGGCAGGTGGGTGGCGCGAAGCCGCGCCGCCGTGGGACGGTCCACGCCGACCAACTCACGTGCCGGGGTCACCGTGGTACAGAGCGCGGCAAGATTCGCCGCGACTGTCCGCGGATATCCCACGGCCTCGAAGATCGCGACCACTCGATCGAATCCGATGGACGGAAAGAAGCGTCGAAGATCCACCGAGATCACCACGTCGCGTTCGGAATGCGGCATCGCGAATGTACGCGGACTGCGCGCTTTCGCGAAGCCGTGCGCCGCCGGATGAGCCGGGATCCGATCGAGGATGCGGCGCAGTATTTTTCGTTGAACTTCCCGTAGACGTGGCTTCGGCACCTCGAGCAGTCGGATGCCCTGACGCTTGTCGAGCCGTGCAGATCGATAGTGCTGCAACGGGAACGGCGCAGTGCGAAGCCTGCCCTGCAGATCGGCGAACCATTCGATTTCGGAGATCGTCAGGTCCAGCGACCGCGCGAGCTGACCGGTGGTCTCGTACCGCGGTACCTCGAATCGCCAGGGCTTGTCACTGTTGCGCGTCGGTCTCTGTGACGACACCGACGGCTCCGGAATGAACGGAAGGTCGCGCAGCAGAACGAAGATCGATGCCTCGTCGAACGGCGGACTCGGATACAGATTGATGACCCGATCCGCCAACCACGTCGCTTTGGCCGGGACGAGTGGCTCGAACGCCTCCGCGAGTCCTGATCGCGTCCACTCGGCGTCCGCAGCCAGGCGCGCCAGCGTCGCGGCCGCCTGTGGGGTCAATTCGCGTTCGGTCACAGGCGGTCGTCGATCGGATGCAGTGCCGTGGAATTCAACGCTGTGACATGCAACGGCGCGGGGCGACCGAAATCTTTCGTCCTCGGAGCTGCCAAGCACGCGGAGCGTGCAGACCAGCTTCGGACGCAGTGCTCGATTCTCGTGATGTACCCAGGGGTTACCCCTGAGACCGGTCCCGCGGAACAACTCTCGCCCACGCGCCGCTGCATCCCTCCACCATGCCAAAGGGACGCAGATCTGTCAGCGCGTTGCCCGCAGGACCGTCACGGAAGAAGAGACTCGACTTCGCCCATGAGGTCGGAGATCTGCGGCCGAATCTGCTGGTTCACCAGCGTCCACCGCGCGCGACTACCCGCCGATCGACTGCGATTCCGAACGCCGAGGTTCGCAGCGAAGGTACTGGAACCGACAAGAGCCGGGCCGCGTCCAAGGACGTAGACGTCCGCGAGAAATGGGTGAGGCAATGCGCAGGGCACGACAATTGATACCGGCGATGGCGGTGCTGGTGATCGCCGCGGGCTGCTCGAACACCACCGATGATGACGCCGTCGCCGACGCGACATCAAGTGGGGCGGCCAGTACGACCAACCCCGCACCGACGCCCTGGGACCCCTGCACCATCCCCGACGAGGCCATCGAACGAGCGGGATTGAACGTGGACACCAAGGAATCGGGAGTCTTCGGGCGGGATCAAAACGGTTTCAAGATTTGCAGCTGGGAGACGCAACCTCCGAGCAGCGAGTACATCTTCTCGATATTTGTCGGACTGGAAAGCATCGAATACATCGACGATCCGAGCTACTTCGACCGCCTCCAACCTGTTCGAGTGGGCACGCGTGACGCCACCCAGTACCAACAATTGTCTGCTGACGCGTCCCGAAACTGCGGTGTCGCCTTCGCAGCCGGGCCTGAACTGATCAGAGCCACAATCATCACCAGCGCGTTGGTCAAGAACCCGCTGTACGCCCCGTGCACGGAGCTGAACTCCCTGGTCGCAGGGCTCGACTCGGATCTTCCCAGCTAAATCCATCGACTGAGAGACGCAGAAATCGTGACCGAAGCCAGGCCAAACCTCATCGCACACTGGGAAGACCTCAACGCCCAAGCCGACGCCGGCACCATCACCATTCCCCCCGACGTCGCCGCGAAATGCGACGCGGCATGCGCTGCCTACCTCATACACCTCGCCAAGATGCAAGCTCAAGCAACCCAGTTGACCGAAGTCAAGTCCTGGGGCGACCTCAAGTCTGCCCAGGATTTGCAAGGCAAATTCCTGCGTCTCGCCACCGGCACCGATCGGTCTCTCGATGCCATTCTTCAGCAGCACATCGAGGTCATCGAGTCGATGCGGATGCTCTTTCGGCGCTACTTCGACGAGACGGCCGACACCGATGAACTGACGTCGTCGAACATCACGGCGCTCACTCCGAAGAATTGATAGACGGCAACACTTTTCGACGGACTTCGACCTCGCGTTTGTCGTTGTCCAGTCGCCGTTCGACCGGCAGATAGCCGTGTGAACGCCACCATCCGATGCTCTCGACCATGCTGACCATCGGACCCACGAACACATGGGTCCACCCCTGCGCCGCAAGCCTGCGCTCGAGCTGCGCCAGCACCGGATTCGCCACACGATCGAGGCCCTCGTCCGCGTCGACGATCAGACTCCCCACCCATGGCTGTCCCTCGCGCGGATGCGGAACAAGCAACGTCATCGCCCCCACGACTCGTTCTGCTACACGAATCACCAAACAATGGGAGTTCTCCATAACCGTGTTGTGCCACAGGAACTTCTCGACATCCTCCGTGGTGAATGCGGTGACACCGGTGTGCAACGTACTCGCGTCGAGGAACTCGGGATTGCTGTTGAACACCGCCAGGAGGTCCTCAGGACCATCGCTGCCCTCGACCTCCCGGACCGCATACGAACCCACGTCGAATCGGATTTTCATCACGCCACGATAAGTCCACTACCCAATCCACGCCCTTCATCGTCATTCACGCCCGCTACAGGCGGTGTGAATCCCCACGAGGGGCGTGAATCCGCGCGCAAGCACTTCTGGCAGGCGATGCGTTTGCAGGCAGCTACCCGCAAGACGGTCGTGCTTCGCAACCCCTACCTCGAAGAGGCGTCGACGCCAACCTGCCACGGTCCGAAGCCGAAGTCGCTGCAGCTCGAGTCGACTTCTGCTGGTCCCTGGGAAGAATCAGCCTCCGTGTGCCTCGACGGCCACGGGCTGCCATTCGCGCCAGCTCGCGAGCCTCGACTCGTAGTCCTTCGTCGCGATCTGCAGCGGAGCCTCGCCGAAAAAGACTCGCAATGGCGGCTTTTCGGCGTCGACGACCTTGAGCAGTGCCGACCGTGTTGCACTCGGATCACCGGGAGTCGCCTGTCGGGCACTGCGCAGTTTCGCAGCCTTGTCCCGAATCGGGTCGTAGGCCGCGATATCGGTGGACTTCTTCGCGGACGGGCCGGACCAGTCGGTGGAGAACCCACCCGGCTCGATCAGCGTCACGTGAATACCGAAGTCCTCGACCTCCTGGGCCAACGCCTGACTGAATCCTTCGAGGGCCCACTTGGAGGCGTGGTACGCACCGACATTCGGGAACGCGGAGATTCCGCCGATGGACGACACCTGCAGGATGTGGCCACTCCCCTGCTCACGCATGAACGGCAGGGCCGCCTGCGTCACCCACAGCGCACCGAAGACGTTGGTCTCGATCTGCGCGCGGGCATCTTCCTCGGAGAGTTCCTCGATCATGCCGAACTGGCCGTAGCCGGCGTTGTTGACCACGATGTCGAGCGAACCGAACTTGTCGTAGGCCTGCTGCACAGCCGCGAAGTCGGCCGCGCGATCGTTCACGTCCAGTTCGATCGGCAGGATGGCGTCGCCGTACTGCTCCACCAGGTCCTTCAATGTGTCGGTGTTGCGGGCGGTGGCCGCTACCCGGTCACCGCGCTCGAGCGCTGCGATCGTCCACTCACGACCGAAGCCCTTGGAGGTGCCGGTGATGAACCATGTCTTCGCTGCCATGAATCTCGTCCCTTCGCTACACGGACAGAAGTAGCGACGACGCCCGCTGCAAACGCCTCTCGGCGAGTGGTCGCTCGAAGCGACAAATGGGGTGAGGCCCGGGGCTTGCCAAGCGGACGCCGTCAGAGGTTCCAACGAGACACCCCCGCCGACTATTCCCCACCCGTCAGCTGTGTTCGGTGATCATCACTGCCATGGTGTTCGGCTCCAACGCTTCGAAGATATGCGGCACATCGCCGGGGTAGGCCACGTAATCGCCCGGAGCCAGCTCGACGGCCTCGCCGAGTGGCCCGACCATGGCTCGTCCCGCGCTGAGCACCACGTGCTCGACGACACCCGGCGAATGCGGATCCGAACGCCTAGGTTCGCCGACGTCCGCGCTGATCAAGTAGATGTCTCGGCGGGCGTTCGGCGGAGACGACGCCAGAAGGGTCGCCGTGTAGTCCGCTCTGTCCGACGCGAATCTCGGCCCCTCCCCCGCACGGATCAGGCGGACCGACTGCTTCGCGGGCTCGACCAGCCTGGAGAACGGCACGTCCAGCGTCACGCTGAGCGCCCACAGAGTCTCCAGGCTCGGATTTCCGGTACCCGATTCCAGTTGCGACAAAGTCGATTTGGCGATGCCGGCACGGCGGGCGACTTCTGCGAGAGACAGGCCGACGCGTCGTCGCTCCTGCTGGAGAGCGGCAGCGATGGCCGCAATCGGTGGACCGGTATCCGCCATTCGTTCACTCCATCGGTACGTCCGTTTGATTTGACGAACAGACTAACAGGGTCCACTATAACGACCATGCGTTCGACATGGCGAACCCTGCAGGGGGTCAACATCCGCGACATTGCGTTGGTCTGCTTGGCCGACGCCTTGGTCGGGGCATCGTTCGGTGCCATCTCCGTAGCCGCGGGCCTGCCACTGTGGCTTCCGGTCGTGATGTCACTGGTGGTCTTCGCGGGCTCGTCCCAGTTCATCTTCGTCGGAATTCTGGCGGCCGGGGGAAATCCCGTTGCCGCTGTGGCCAGCGCGTTGCTCGCCAACATCCGACTGGTTCCGCTCGGCTTCTCCATCGGCGAGGTGTTTCGGAACGTCGCACCACTGAAGCGGCTACTCGGCACTCACCTCATCACCGACGAGGCAGTGGCCTTCAGCGTGGCCGAACACGACGAGGGCAGCCGTCGAACAGCGTTCTGGGTGTGCGGGATCGGACTGTTCGTCACCTGGAACATCGGCGTGGCGATCGGCACCCTTGGCGGTGGAGCGATCAGCGATACCGCCGCACTCGGTCTCGATGCCGCATTCCCGGCGATTCTGCTGGGACTGATCATGCCTGCGCTCCGAGACCGGGCAACCCGCAACGCAGCCCTCGCCGGCGCGTGCATTGCGCTCGTCGCGTCGATGTTCCTGCCCAGCGGACTACCCGTTCTCCTGGCACTGATCGCCGTCGTACCGGCCATGCTCTCCAATACCCCTGCCGCACAGAAGGAATCCGCATGAGCCTCACGATTCCCCTGCTCGCGTTGATCATCGGCACCTACGCGCTCCGCATCGCCGGCCCGGCACTCCGCACCCGAGTCACGATCTCCCCTCGCATGGACAAGGTGATGACCACCGCAGTCGCCGTCATCTTCGTGGCACTGGTCGCCACCTCGACGCTCCTCGTAGGCAAGGACTTCGCCGGATTCGCGTTACCCGCAGGAGTAGCTGTCGCTGCCGTACTCGCCTGGCGACGAGCGCCGTTCGTGGTCATCGTTCTCGCCGCAGCCGCCACCACTGCGGGGCTTCGATGGGTCGGCGTCGCCTGAGTCTGCAACACTGGGTTGGTGTCCGAGTCCCCTGTTCAGTCCGTCGATCGCGCGATCGAGGTGCTCGAATACCTTGCCGACCACGGTGAATCCGGCGTGCAGGACGTTGCGGCGCACCTCGAAGTGCACAAGTCCACGGCGTTTCGCCTGCTCAGCGCACTGGAGTTTCGCCGACTCGTCGAACAACCAGGCGAGCGCGGCAAGTATCGCCTCGGCATCGGTTTGATCCGCCTCGCCACGTCGGTATCCGCGCAACTCGACATCACCCGCATCGCCCGACCGATCCTGCAGGAACTCGCCGACACCATCGGCGAGACCGTCAACATCGCTGTGCCGGACGGCAACGTCACCGTCAATATCGATCAGGTCCGCGGCGGTTCGTCGATCATCAGTCACAATTGGCTCGGTGAGAGATCTGCTCTGCATGCGACGTCCAGCGGGAAAGCACTGATGGCGTACGACGACTCGCTTCTGAAAGCCGGAGTCGACGGTCATCTCGAACTGTTCACCGCCAACACCATCACCACCAAGACCGATCTGCTCGACGAGATCGAGACGGTCCGGTCCACCGGAATCGCCTACGCGCGCGAGGAGTTGGAGATCGGACTGAACGCGACAGCGGCCACCATCCTCAGCTACGACGGCTCCGCGGTGGGTGCGATCACCGTCTCGGGCCCCGCCTACCGACTTGACGAGGACCGCCTCACCGCGGCAGGGGTGTCCGTTCTCGCTGCTGCACAGCGCGTCTCGACGCTATTGGGTTGGTCCGGCCAAACGTGATCCGAC
This sequence comes from Rhodococcus sp. 06-418-5, assembly GCF_002258285.1. Lineage (NCBI taxonomy): Bacteria > Bacillati > Actinomycetota > Actinomycetes > Mycobacteriales > Nocardiaceae > Rhodococcus > Rhodococcus sp. 06-418-5. The sequence goes on along the minus strand of NZ_NOYE01000008.1, from coordinate 366,939 downwards.
CCAGTCGTGAAACGCCCTGATGTGATGCTCCGCCGGCACCAGCACGCCGCCGTCGCGATACATCCGTGACGACATCGCCGGCTGGCACCGCTCGCACGCCTCGAAGTCCTGCTCGTTGACGCGATGGAACAGCTCCACACTCTTGTCCATCGTCGCCGCGCTGTGCGGATCTGCCACGACTGCAGGGGCATAGAGCCAATCGCATTCGACGACCGTTCGATCGACGGACATCGGGAACATGCGATGGATGATGACGTGGTCGGGAACCAGGTTGACGAACACCGTCGGCCTGATCGTGATGGCGTAGTACCGTCGATCCCGATCCTCCCCTACCCCGTCGAGGGCGTCGAATCCGTGGGAGCCGTCGACGGTGAAGCCGGCTATGTCACTGCCGAACTCTGCACCGTGCCCCACGTACGTCTGTGCTGCCATGCCGTCGGCGAACTCGGGTAGCACCTCGGTGAGCTCGGGATGAATCGTGGCGCAGTGGTAGCACTCCATGAAGTTCTCGACGATGAGCTTCCAGTTGGCCTTGACGTCGTAGACGATCCGGCGCCCGAGGGCGAGTGATTCCACGTCGTACGAATCGATGGCACCCACACCTCCGAGTCGTTCGCGAACGTCGCCCTGCACCGTGTCCTCGAACGACGGGGCCTCCTCGGCAACGCACACCCAGACGTATCCGAGCCATTCCCGGACATGCACCTTCCGGAGCCCGTACTCCACCCGATCGATCATCGGCATATCGATCAGGTTCGGAGCTGCGATCAGCTTGCCGTCGAGATCGTACGTCCATGCGTGATAGGGACATTGAAAGTTTCGACGCACCGTGCCCGACGCCTCGGTGCACAGAGTCGCGCCGCGATGTCGGCAGATGTTGAAGAACGCGGTCACGCCGCCCTTCCGATTGCGGCTGACCAGGATCGACTCTCGACCGACCTGAACCGTGCGGAATTTTCCGGGCTCTGCGATGTCGTCCGATCTGACGGCGCAGAACCACATCTGCTCGAAGATCTGCTCCTGCTCGCGAACGAAATATGCTGGATCGACGTATGTTTCGCCGCCCAACGTCGGGAGCAGAGTGGGCTGCAGTTCGGGATCGACCATGGTCATGCCGACACCGCGCATCTCGCCGGGTCGAACAGCGCTATCGGGTGTGACGTGGCCCCGTCGATCGCGAGGTCGGCCAGAACCTCTCCGATGACGGGAACGAACTTGAACCCGTGGCCCGAGAACCCGCACGCCACGGTGACATTGGCGTGGTCCGGATGCTTCGCCAGTACGAAATGCTCGTCCGGCGTCGTGGTGTACATGCAGGTCCTCGCATCCAGGTGTGGTCCCGACAGTGCCGGGAACGTGGTGACGATGCGCTCCTGCAGTCGAGCGATCTCTTCGGGATGCACTGTGCGGTCGATGGTGTCGGGATCACACGGTGTCCCGGCGCGGAAGAACGAGATCTTCACACCGCCGCCGTCCCCGTCGATGGCCGGAAAGCCGTAGATCTGATCCGGCCCGTCCCCGCAGATATAGACGGGGTGGTGCGAGCTGTCGAAGGCCGCTTCGCCCGATTCCGGGGTGACCCAGTGCATCACCTGCCGTTCGACCACCAGCGGTACGCCGATCTCGGCCAACAGCTGCGGTGCCCACGCTCCCGGTGAAATGACCAGCGCTCCAGCAGTGTACGTTCCGGCCACCGTGGTCACGGTCACCGAGGAGTCGGTGGATTCCCAACCGAGCACCTTCTCGTCGTAGCGCAGTTCGGCACCGGCAGCCTCGGCGAGATCGAGATGTGCGGCCACCGTCGTCTCCGGTCGCGCGATGCCCGCCTTCTCCTCGAACAGGGCGAACTCGTCGGACCTGAGTCGGACCGTCGGGAACCGTCGCTGCGCCTCGGCAGGGTCGAGTACGTCGTGCTTCAGACCCCACTTCTCCGACGCCCGCAGGCTTCCGCCGAACGTGAGCCCGTCGGGCCTTCCCACATAGAGGCCACCGGTTTCGGTGAACACATCGCGCCCACTGTCCGCGGCGAGGTCGTGCCACAGTTCGTACGCGCGCAGGAGCAACGGCACGTAGGCCGGGTCCTCGAAGTACGACTGCCGGTAGATGCGGGAGCCGCCGTGACTCGATCCCAGCGCATGCGCCGGTCCGAATTGGTCGATACCCAGCACACGCTGCCCGCGTCGGGCGAGGTGACAGGCGGCAGCGCTGCCCATGCCACCGATACCGAGGACGATCACGTCATACGTCATGTCAGCACCTGATCTTGTTCATGTCGGGATCCACCAGCGGTTCGGCCATGACCGTCGCGGGGAGCATGTCTCGGAAGTACTGCACTGCAACATGATCACCGGGTTGCAGCCCTGCCGGTAGCCAGGCGTAGGCCACCGTCCTGCCGACCGTGTATCCGTACGCGGCGCTGGTCACGTACCCGACCACGGTGCCGTCGATCAAGACCGGTTCCTTGCCCATCACCACGTGCGACGGGTCGTCCAACGTCAGGCAGGTCAACACCGGTCCGCCGCGTTCGTCCTGCAGCGCCGAGGCTCCGATGAAGTCGCCCTTGGCCTTTCGTACCGCAAACCCGAGCCCCGCCTGATACGGATCGTGTTCGGTGGTCATGTCGGTACCCCACGACCGGTAGCCCTTCTCCAGTCGGAGACTGTTGAACGCACTGCGCCCTGCGGCCACGACGCCGTGCGCCTGCCCGGCCTCCCACAGCGTGTCCCACAGGCGCAGTGCGGTATCGGCGTCGGTGTACAGCTCCCAGCCGAGCTCGCCCACGTACGACAGTCGCAGCGCCAGGACGTCGACCCCGCCGACATGAATGGTCCTACCGTTGAAATACTTCAGCCCTGTGTGCGAGATGTCGGCCGAGGTGAGCGGAGCCAGCACCTCCCGCGCCAACGGTCCCCACAGACCGATACAGGCGGTGGCACCGGTGATGTCGCGAACGTACACATCACTGCCGGCATGGCGCAGCATCCAGTCTTCGTCGAGCGGACCGTTCACTCCCACTTGGAACCGATCCTCGGCAACTCGGGCGACGGTCACATCGCTGCGAACACCACCGGTCGCGTCGAGCATCAGTGCGTAGGTGACGCTGCCGACCTTCTTGTCGAGCTGGTTGGTCGTCAACTTCTGCAGCAGCGCGAGCGCACCGGGTCCGCCGACCTCGAGGCGTCGCAGCGGCGTCATGTCGTACATCGCCACCGCCTCGCGGGTGCGCCAGGCCTCGACGGCGCTGATCGGTGACCAGAACTTCGCCGACCACGGCTCTCGCTTCGGTGCCTGCCACTGTTCCGGAAGTTGTTCGAGCAGAACGCTGTTCGACTCGTACCAGTGCGGTCGCTCCCAGCCGGCACCGTCGAGGAACATCGCGCCGAGCTCCTGCTGACGACCGTAGAACGGGCTGACGCGGAGCGGTCGCGGTTCCACCTTGGGCTGCAGTGGGTGGATGATGTCGTACACCTCGACGAAGTTCTGCGCACTGGTGCGCGCCACGTTCGACGGCACCAGGTCGGTCTTCTCGAATCGGTAGAGGTCGCACTCGTGCATGTCGATCTCGCTGTGCCCGGTGATCATCTGCTCGGCGAGCGATTTCGCGACGCCGGCAGAATGCGTCACCCAGATCGCCTCGGAGACCCAGAGCCCCTGCACTTCTCGTGATTCTCCTACGATCGGTGCGCCGTCGGGTGTGAAGGAGAAGATGCCGTTGAACGCGTGTTGTATTTTCGCGTGTTCGAGCGTGGGAAGGAGCTCGGTGCTGCGCTGCCAGGCGTCGGCGAAATCGGCTTCGGTGAACGGCATCGACGACGGCATGTTCTGCGCGGTCACGTTCTCACTGGAACCGAGTTCGCGAGAATCGACGGGCATGGGACGGTGGTGGTACGAGCCTATTCCCAGGTGATCGCCGTGTTCGCGGTAGTAGAGCCGCTCGTCCTGATGACGGAGGATAGGCAGAACCGCTTCGGTACGAGCTCGACGCGACGGTAGGTCCAACTCGGTCGTGTGCGCGTACTGATGCGCCAGGGGCTGTAGCGGCACCGTCATACCGAGAAGCTCGCCCAGCTCCGGCCCCCAGAATCCGGCGCAGCAGACGACGATATCGGCCTCGAAGGTGTGCTCGCCCGCCCGCACGGCCGTGACTCGACCGTTGCTCCGGTCGATCGACGTGACGTCCATGCCGCCGATGAAGCGCGCACCGCGGGCGGTGGCCTGCTCGGCCTGCGTCGCGCTGGCCTTGACGGCCTTGGCCAGTCCGTCGTCGGGGGTGTGCAGGCCGGCGAGTATGCAGCCGCGATCGAGCAGGGGGTAGAGCTCGAGGCACCGTTCGGCGTCCACCACCTCCGACTGCAGTCCCCAGGACGTGGCGAAACCGTGGCGTCGATGCAGTTCGTCGACGCGCTCGGGCGTCGTCGCCACCTCGAGGCCACCGACGCCGAGGAAGCAATCGAGGCTCTTGAACTTGGCGGCCGTGTAGGCCGCGAAGCGCGACATCGATCGGGACGAATTGGTGGCGAACACCAGGCCCGGCGCATGCGAGGTGGAACCTCCGGTGAGCGGTAGCGGGCCCTTGTCCAGGACGGTCACGTCCGTCCAGCCACGTGCGGTGAGTTCGTCGGCGAGGCTGCAGCCGACGATTCCGGCACCGACGATCACAACCCTCGGGATGCTCGAGGACATGACACGCTCCTAGGGGGTGTACGTCGAGTTGATTTAGTTGCACAATACGAACTGCACTTCGTATAGCGCAACAGATTCACACGATCGAAACTCGAGCGTTCCATCGCCGCAACGGGGTGATCCCACGCTGGGTACAACACGAGCACTGCACACCCTCAGGTCCCCGGAGGCCCGACCATGACCGCAACGTTCTCCACCCGCGTCCTGCTCGACGTCGGTCGCGCCGAGGATCTCCCCGACGGCGAGGCCCTGCGCATCACCCCGGCCGGAGCACCGCCGATCGCGATCTTCAACGTCGAAGGTGAGTTCTTCGCCATCGACGACACCTGCACCCACCAGGACGCCTCATTGTCCGAAGGCTGGGTGGAGGATTGCGCCGTCGAATGCCCGCTCCACACAGCATGTTTCGACCTACGCACCGGAGCGGCACTGGGTGCTCCCGCGAAGATCCCCGTACGTACGCACGCCGTACACGTCGAGGACGGAGTCATCCGCATCGCGGTCACTCCGTGAAGTCGGTGACAGTGGTCGGAGCCTCGCTCGCCGGGGTGGCCGCAGCCCGCGCACTGCGCGATCAGGGTTTCGACGGCCGCATCACGATGATCGGCGACGAAGTGCACCTGCCGTACGACCGACCGCCACTGTCCAAGAGTTTCCTTCTCGGTGACGAATCCGCATTGTCACTCGACATCGACGGTCTGGACGTCGAGTGGCGTCTCGGTTGTGCGGCCACCGGCCTGTCGGGAACCACGGTCTCGACCGCATCCGGCGATATCGGTGCCGACGCGGTGGTGATCGCAACCGGAGCTGCGGCCTGCCGGCTCCCCGGCACCGTCGGGATCGACGGAATTCATGTGCTGCGCAGCCTGGACGATGCGCGTGCGCTGCGGTCTTCGCTGTCGTCGGGAGTTCGGGTCACGGTGGTCGGAGCCGGGTTCATCGGCAGCGAAGTCGCATCCACTGCAGTAGGAATGGGCGCTTCGGTGACCGTCGTCGAAGCCTCGGAGACTCCGCTCGCTCGCGTGTTCGGCAGTGAGCTGGGCTCACTCATCGCCGGGTGGCACCGCAACGCCGGTGCGGCACTGCTGACCGGAGTATCGGTAGCCGGATTCGTCGTCCAGGCGGGCCGGGTACGTGCGGTGGAATTGGCGGACGGTTCGATGATCGAGTCCGACGTGGTCCTCCTCGGCGTCGGTTCGACGCCGAACGTCGGCTGGCTCGACGGATCCGGCCTGGACATCCACGGCGGAGTGGTGACCGATCACCGCGGCATCACCTCCAACCCAGCCGTCGTCGCCGTCGGGGACTGCGCTGCAGTGCGCGATGCCTCCGGGGTGATTCGGCGCGACGAACACTGGACCTCCGCCGCAACCCGCCCTGCCGTCGCCGTCGAGGCACTGCTGACCGGTGGGTCCAAGGGGTTCACCGGACTGCCATACGTGTGGTCCGACCAATACGCCGCGCGAATCCAGTTCGCCGGACATCACGGACCCGACTGCATCGCCGACATCGTCGAGGGCGACCCCACCACCGGGCCCTTCGTCGCTCTCTACCGACACAACGACCGCCCGGTCGCCGTTCTCGCGGTGTCCTCGCCGCGATCCTTCGGCAAATGGCGCCGTCAGGTGGTCGATACCTCGACCCTGATGACCTGACCGTTCCCTGTTTCCTTCCGCCGACGGCACCCCCCAGGTCCACTCGATGTGACATTGACCCCCGAAAAGGCCACCGAATGTCACATTGAGTACCCACCAACGGGAACAATGGTGATCGAACACGGGAATCGATTGTCGACTTTGGGAGCAGCAATGACCGCGCTGGATGCAGTACGACGACGGTGGCCGAAGACGATGCCGCTGCAGCCGCTGCCGTCGGAGTCGTGGGCCAAGCAGGAGCCCACTTGGAAGGGTGCGAATCCGCAGGTCATCGAGTCTGCTTTGAAGCGTGCGAAGACGCGGACCTCGGGCAACTGGTTCGTGTTCGCTGCCAGTCGTGACGTCAAGGCCGACAAACCGTTCGGCAGGTATGTCGGCACCACCGAATTGGTGGCCTGGCGGGACTCTGCGGGCAAGGTGCACATCGGGCCGGGTGCCTGCCCGCATCTGGGCGCTGCGTTGGATACCGCGAAGATCGAATGCGACACATTGGTCTGCCGCTGGCACGGTCTTGCGCTCGGGCCGAAGGGCAAGCCCGGTTGGCGTCCGGTGCCCGCGTTCGACGACGGGGTTCTGGTGTGGGTTCGGCTCGACGAGCTCGGTGGTGAGGAGCCGACACCCGTCCCTGTGGTTCCGATCCGCCCGCCTGCTTCGACTGCCATCGCCGGTGTGGTCACTCTCGTCGGCAAGTGCGAGCCCGACGACATCATCGCCAATCGACTCGACCCCTGGCACGGTGCGTGGTTCCACCCGTACTCGTTCGCACGGCTGAAGGTGGTCAGCGCACCTACCGACATCGATGTGCCCGAGGAGGACGATCGCTTTCTCGTCGATGTGACCTTCCGCGTCAGTCGTGGCATCGGTGTTCCGGTGCGGGCCGAGTTCGTCTGCCCCGGTCCCCGCACCATCGTGATGCGCATCCTCGACGGTGAGGGAGCGGGCAGCGTCGTCGAAACCCATGCGACGCCGTTGGCCCCCGCACCCGACGGCACACCGCGTACCGCCGTCATCGAAGCCACGATCGCAAGTTCGGATCGACCGGGATTCCAGATGGCGCGCAAGGCGTCCGGTCTCCTGCGACCGGCGATGAACTTCACCGCTGCACGGTTGTGGAAGGACGATCTCGATTACGCCGAGCGACGCTACGAGTTGCGTTCGCAGGGCCGGGCTTGATCTAGCCTTCGACGAACTGGGCGAGTTGCGCGATGACGGTTCCCCAGCCGTCGTGGAAGCCGTACTCCTCGTGCGTCTTTCGGTCTTCTTCGTTGCGGTGCATCACGTGGGCGTTGTACTGGGTTCCGTCGGGGTGGTCGGACAGGGTGATCACCGCGGTCATGAACAGCTGCGGTGCCGGCCGCCACCCTTCGACGAGGGAGTTGGTGAACACGATGCGCTCACCGTCGTCGACGGCGAGGAAGCAGCCGTCTATGTGCGGAGCGAAGTCGCCACCGGATTCGCTGATGAGGGTCCGGAAGGCGCCACCCGGTCGCGGGTCCCAGCCGTCCACCCGGCACAGAGCAGGCGCAGGGATCCACCACTTCTCGAATTTCGACGGGTCGATCCACGCACTCCACACTGCTGCGCGTGGAGCCTTGATCACGCGTGAAATGGTCAGGTCGAGGGAAGGATCGATCGATGTCATTGCGCTTCACTTTCTTTCGCGGTGTCGGTGACGAACTGTTCGAGGCGATCGGTGCGGGATTCCCAGACGGCTCGTTGCTCGCGTAGCCAGTGATCGGCCACGTCCAGGTTGGCTCGCTCGATCGTGCATGCACGAACACGGCCCACCTTGCGCGTGCGAATCCAGCCACTGCGCTCGAGCAGATGGATGTGTTTCATGAACGACGGCAGAGTCATGTCGAACGGTTCGGCCAGTTCACCCACCGTGGCCGGTCCCGAGCTCAACCGGCTCAACACTGCCCGCCGGGTCGGGTCGGCCAGTGCCTGAAACACGTCGTCGAGAACGGTCGAATACTGAGCCATAAGGCACACTATCCCCAAGTCATACTTAGCGCAAGAGCTAAGTATCGAAACCGACTTCTCTGATCACGACCCATGCTGCGGCACAGCACTATTGGATCTGAAAAATTTCTGAGAACCTCCAGAAAACCACTTGGCACTCGAAGGGTCAGAGTGCTAATTTCTGATCTGCACAGTTGAGGAGCGACTCGCCACAGGGGTGAGCGCATCTGGGTACAGGAGGTGGTTGCTGTGCTTCGTTTCGATCCGTTCCGTGATGTCGATTCTTTCACCTCGGCCATGCTGGGTGCCTCTTCCGGTTCGGACCGCGCCCCGCGATTCATGCCGATGGACCTCTACAAAGTCGACGACCACTACGTGCTCAGTGCCGATCTTCCCGGCATCGACCCCGGATCGATCGATGTCGACGTCGACCGCGGTACGTTGACGCTCACCGCTCATCGATCCGCTCCGGAAAACACTGGGGTGCAGTGGATTACCTCGGAGCGATTCGCCGGCACGTTCCGCCGCCAGGTCTCGCTGGGTGACGGCGTCGATACCGAGCGCATCTCCGCGGCGTACGACAACGGCGTTCTGTCCATCACCATTCCCCTCGCCGAACGCGCGAAACCACGCAAGATCGACATCGCACACACCGAGCAGAAGTCCATCGAACACGAATCGACCTGACCCGAAACGGACAGCCGAACAGATCACGAAAACCATTGGGGTGATGCACTATGCCATCCGAGGCGGTGGTGTGGACGGAATCGGCCGACCGTGAGCAGTGGTGGCGCACAGTGGTGGGTGTCGAGACGAGCATCAGGGAATGCTCGACGGCGGATGTGCTCGATCAGTGTCGAGCCGAGCCTCTCGACGACGATCTCTACCCGCACACACAGCAAGCAGCGTGACGAGAAAGGCCGGTACCGAATACTCGGTGCCGGCCCTCCGTCATCGGGACCTCTACAGAGACAACGAGAAGAACGTGCTCGATGGATCGAGCACGTAGTCCGCGAACGGTGGGCACTCGACGAATCCGTGGCGCACATACAGCCTGCGGGCCGCAGCGAAGTAGTCTTGGGTTCCCGTTTCCAGGCTCACCCGCCCGTACCCACGTCGACGCGCATCGTCGAGAACATGCACGAGCAGGCGCGAGGCGACACCCTGCCCCCTCGCCGCCCCCGTGGTCCGCATCGACTTCAGCTCGCCATGATCCGGGGTGAGCTCCTTCAGCGCTGCGATACCGCACAGTGTGTCGGCATCCCAAGCCGTCCACACGCAGACGTCGGACCCCTGCAGACCCGACAGATCCAGGGCATGCACACTCTCGGCAGGCGAGGTGGCGTTCATGTCCGCGAGATGCTCGGTGAGCAGCGCCTGCACCTGCGGACGCGACAGATCGTCGACCTCGATCCGCATGCCGGAACTCACCTGTTCATGAGCCTCTCGATGGCGTCGAACATCTTGAATCGTCCACTCGTCGGCACTGTTTCGATGTCGTGACCGGTGACGCCCCAGCTCGCCAACAGTGTGTTCGCGGCCTGCAGCCCGGTGGTGGCCGCACGTTCCATCAGCGCCACCGGCAGATCGATACGGATTCCGTCGCCGGCAAGTACCAGTGCGGGTTCGGGGGTACGGACGGTGGGGCGCTCGGCGAACGCGCCGAGGCCGAACATGGGGCAATCGTCACGCCACTCGGATCGTTCTGCGATCACCTCTGCATCGGCGGTTTCCGGATAGATCTCGTGCATCCGATCCATCAGCTGCTGACGCGTCACCTCCTCGGATTCCTCGGCGGCGTAGGCGTGCAGTTCGACGACGGAGCCGCCGGTGCGGGCAGCCCACTGTGCGGCCTCGTCCTCGAACCGCTCGAGCACGCTGATGTTGTCGATCGGAGGCATGCCACCGGTGCCGATGAAGGCGGGGCGATCGGCGTTGACGGCCTTGCTCAACCACACGCGGTGCACCAGGAACGGCGGTGTGTTCTGCAGCGCAGCAACCTGTTTGCGCCAATCGGGCGTCCCCAGCTCGGGTGACTGCTCGAGCACTCGCTGCAATCCGGCGATGTCGGTCGCCAGTACCACCGCGTCGGCGTCGATGATGCCGCCTGCGTCGACGCGAAACTTTCGCAACCCGCCGCGGCTGATCTCGCCGCACGGTGTGGAGGTTCTGATGTCGACTCCGAGTCCGGTGAGGTACTCCCCCAAGGGGTTCCACAGAGCCTGCGGGTACGGGTCACGGGGAACGTCGAAGATCAGGCCCTCGGAGGAGCCGAGGAAGTAGATGTGGAACATCATGGCGAGCTCGGCGGCAGACATCTTCTCGGGGTCGGCGAAGAAGCTGCGGGAGAACACTCCGAACGCCAGGTGCCGAGCGGCCTCGGGGAAGTTGATGTTGCGCAGGAACTCTGCGGCGGGAGTGGTGTCCAGCTCGTCGAAGGTCTTGGGCACGCTGACCGTCATCAACGGTAGTGCCGCAATACCGTTGAGGTCGGTGAGGTCCTTCCACCGGAACGTCGGACTACGTTTGACGAACGCGAAGGCGTTGAGTGGCGGCGTTTCGGGCAAGCCCTTGAATCCGTCGATCCGGCCGTCACCGTCGATCAGTGGGTAGTCGTCCACCGGACGCAGCCGAGCCAAGTCGGGGTCGGTGCGGCGGAGCAGGTTTCGCAGGTTGTAGTACTGCCGAAAGAACGCATGGAAGCCGCGGCTCATGGTGGCGGGTGAGCCGTCCTCGAGCGTCGTGTCCCATCCGCCGACGCGGCCGCCGAGGTAGCTCTCGCGTTCGACCACGTGCACTTTCACGCCGCGCTCGGCCAGTGCGGTCGCAGCGCTCAGACCCGCGATGCCACCGCCGACCACCACCACCTGCGGGACGTCCGCCAGCTGTGCGGCGTCGGAATACCCTTGCACCGCAGCATGAGTGACTCTCTTGGAATCGGTCAACGCTCTTCCTCCGCGGGACGAGAGCCGAGGAACGTGTGCACCACACCGTTCTGCCAACCGGTCATGGTCTCTTTGGCCACCCCGGTGTAGCCGGCTCGCTGCATCCGCCGCATGAAGGCCGAGGCACCGTCGAAGGTCACGACGCTGCGCCACAGGTGCCGGTACAGGGTGGCGTCGCGCGTCGCCAGCCAGCCGAGAGGAATGATGATGCCCCAGCTCACCACGTTCCAGGAGATCCTTGCCCGCAGCGAGTCGTGCACCGAGTACTCGTGGAATGCGATGGTCGAGCCCGGACGCAGCAGGGACAGAAGCGATTTCAGCTCCGTGTCGGGATCGTCGACGTTCCTGATGAGGTACGCGGCGAGTATCGCGTCGAACGGACCGTCCACCCCGTTGATCGCCAGATCTTCGACGCGTGAGTGCACGAACGTCACGTTCGACGGCCAGTCCTTGCTCCGCGCGACCTCGAGCATCTCGGCCGACGCGTCGGCGGCGACGATCTCGGCATGCGGCGCGGCTTCGAGCAGCGCTGCAGTGGATGCGCCGGTGCCACAACCGATGTCGAGCAGACGCAGGCCTGCACCCAGGTTCGGGATCCGCAGCCGCTTGGCCGACTTGAGCAGGTGTTCGTGGTAACCGGGGTTCGCTCCGACGAGCCGGTCGTACGCCTTGGCACCGACATCGAATGCCCCGGGAACTTCGTTGCGCGGCAGTCCGCCCTTACCGACCTTCACAGTGCCTCTTCCTTGCTGACGCGGGCCGAGGGCCCACCCTGGACCGATACGACATCACCGTGCTGCAACTGCCGTCCGCGCCGCACATCCACATCCCCGTTGACACTGACCAGACCGTCGGCGATCACGCCCTTCGCCTCGGCACCGGATTCGATGAGGTTGGCGAGCTTGAGGAATTGACCCAGTCTGATCGATTCGTCGCGGATGGGGACATCGTGTGCGTCGGACATGTCTCCATCCTGTACTAGCAAGCCGTTCGCTGCTACCAACCGGTCACATCGACGAACGGAACCGGCGCAACCGCAGGCTGTTGCTCACCACGAACACCGACGACAGCGCCATCGCGGCACCGGCGAGCATCGGGTTGAGCAGGCCCGCAGCGGCCAGCGGCACAGCGGCGACGTTGTAGGCGAAGGCCCAGAACAGGTTGCCCTTGATGGTGCTCAGGGTGCGCCGGGAGAGCCGGATGGCATCGCCCACGGCCCGTAGATCACCGCGCACCAACGTCAGGTCGCTGGCCTCGATCGCCACATCGGTGCCCGTACCCATCGCAAGCCCCAGATCCGCCGTGGCGAGGGCGGCCGCGTCGTTGATGCCGTCGCCGACCATCGCCACCACCTTGCCCGACGCCTGCAGTTCCCGAACGGCATCGACCTTGCCCGTCGGCAGGACACCGGCGATGACCTCGTCGATTCCCACCTCGGCGGCGATCGTGCGAGCGGTGGCCTCGTTGTCGCCGGTCAGCATGACCGGGGTCAGGCCGAGTGCCCGCAGTTCCGCGACGGCCTGCTTCGAAGTCGGCTTGACCGAGTCGGCGACCACCAGCACTCCGCGGGCCCTGCCGTCCCAGCCGAGAGCGACGGCGGTGCGTCCCTGCCGTTCGGCGGCCTCGAATGCATCTGCGAGTTCGGTGGGTAGAGGCATCGACCAGTCGGCCAACAACGAGCGACGCCCGAGGACCGCGGCGCGACCGTCCACGACGCCCTGCACCCCGAGGCCGTCGAGGCTGGTGAATTCTTCGACGGCCATGGACTGGGTCGAACCCGCGATGGCGCGGGCGATGGGGTGTTCCGAACCCGATTCCAACGCTGCCGCCACGGCACGGACCTCGGTCTCGTCCTCACCGTCGGCCACGTGCACCGACTGCAGCGTCATCTCACCGGTGGTGACGGTCCCGGTCTTGTCGAGTACGACGGTATCGATGCGGCGCGTGGATTCGAGGATTTCCGGGCCCTTGATCAGGATCCCGAGTTGAGCGGCCCGGCCGGTGCCGACCATCAGCGCAGTCGGTGTGGCCAGGCCGAGCGCGCACGGGCACGCGATGATGAGCACCGCGACTGCAGCAGTGAACGCGCCCGCTGCGGAACTGCCTGCACCGAGCCAGAATCCGAGGGTCGCGACCGAGATCGCGATGACGATCGGCACGAATATCCCGGAGATACGATCGGCCAATCGCTGCGCCTGCGCCTTGCCGGTCTGCGCGTCCTCGACGGCCTTCGCCATCTGTGCGAGCTGAGTTTCGGAGCCGATTCGCCTGGCTCGGACGGTGATTCGGCCACCGACGTTGAGCGTCGCGCCGACCACTGCGTCGCCGACGCCGACTTCCTTGGGCACGGATTCGCCCGTCAGCATCGATCGGTCGACGGCCGAGGAGCCGCTCTCGACGGTGCCGTCGGTGGCGACCTTCTCGCCCGGACGAACGACGAACAGATCGCCGACGGCCAACTGCTCGATCGGAATCTTTTGTTCCGTATCGCCTTTCAGAACGGCCACCGTCTTGGCACCGAGGTCCATCAGAGCGCGCAGCGCCGCGCCGGCCTGGCGCTTGGATCGGCTCTCGAACCATCGTCCGGCCAGGATGAAGGTGGTAACGCCCGCTGCGGCCTCGAGGTAGATGTTGCTTGCCCCGTCCGTACGCGCGATCGTGAACTCGAACGGATGCGTCATACCCGGGGTGCCTGCGGTGCCGAAGAACAGTGCATAGAGCGACCACCCCAACGCCGCGAGGGTGCCCATGCTGACGAGGGTGTCCATGGTCGAGGTGCCGTGCCGCAGATTGGTCCATGCGGCGCGGTGGAACGGCAGCGCGCCCCATACGACCACCGGCGCGGCGAGAGTCAACGACAGCCACTGCCAGTTGGTGAACTGCAACGCCGGAATCATCGCCATCGCGATCACCGGCACGCTGAGCACCGCCGAGACGATCAGCCGCTGCTTCAACGGGTCGGCGGGAGGCTGGTCGGCCGGTTCGGCCGCAGGCAGAGAGGCGGTGTAGCCGGCCGCCTCGACGGCCGCGATGAGGTCTTCGGTGGCCACGCCGTCACTGGTGACGCGCGCCTTCTCGGTGGCGTAGTTGACCGTCGCCGTTACCCCGTCGAGCTTGTTGAGCTTGCGCTCGATGCGGTTGGCGCACGACGCACAGGTCATGCCGCCGAGGATCAGTTCGGTTTCCTGGCTCATGCCTGCTCCTCCCGTGCTTCGATGGTGAATTCGGCTGTGTGCACGACGCCCCCGTGCTGAAAGTCCAGGAAGAGCGCATATGTTCCCGCGGTCGGCGCGTCGACGGTGAAGTCGACCGTCGGTCCCGGCGGGCCGTCCTCGGGGTGAACGTGTAGATAGGCGAGGTCGTCGGCGCGGAGGGCCACCAGGTGTCCGTAGGCACCGAGATACGGCTCGAGATCGGTGACCTCGCGGCCGTTCTGCGCGATCGACAAGGACACGATGGAGTCCTCGCCCGCGGTGACCGCTCCGGTGAGCGTCACGTCGTAACCGTCGACCCTCGATGTCACATTCGGTGTACTCAGGGGCTCCGGCCGATAGTCGCCGGGAACGGTCAACTCTGCCCCGAGGGTGATGTTCTCCCCGCCGGCCGGGGTGAAGTCGGCGAACAGGCGGTACGGCCCGGATCGGGTGAGATCGAGAGTCGTCGACCATGTTCCCGACGCGTCGCGCGTCGGATGGACGTGCTGGAAGTCGGTCAGATCGCGCCGAACGACGATGAGGTGCAGTTCCTCGGTGTGCATGAGGTCGTAGTCGGTCAGTGCCGCCCCGTCCGGTCCGCTGATCGTGAAGGCGACCGGTACGTCCGGTCCCGATTCGACGACCGATCGTTCGAGCGAGAGTGTGTAGCCGTCCTGGGTGGCCTGGAGCCCGGCTGGCACTGCGGCCGGGGCAGCCGTCTCGTCGTGCGCGTCGTGGCCGGTGTGCGACGCGGCTGCGGTCGCCTGGGCGTCGGGTCCGATCTTGTCCCCGACGAACAGCGCCGCCAGGAACAGGAACGCGATCCCGACGAAAAATCCGACGAGCTTGGTGGGTGCGTCGAGCTCCTGCCGTTCCGTGTTCACGGCACTACCCTACCCCCCCAGGGTATCTATTCGGTAGTTCCGAGTGTCATCTTGTATCCGACGTGGGCGAGCCCGGGCAGGACGGTCTACTGCAGCGCTCCCACCACCTCGTCACCGTGCACCGCCACGACCTGCAGGTTTCGCGGGTCCGATGAGATGTCGTCGAAGGCGGTGCGATACCGATCCATGTCATCGGCGCGCTCCCGCGTGAGACCCAGCGGGTCGTCGACGAGCAGAGCCACGATCGATTGGAGGTCCGACGCCACCGCCTCGCGCACGACGCAGGTCGACCCATCGGTCAGGTCGAATTCCGTCGATGTCATTCGTCTGCGAAAAGCCATGCGTACGACGGTAAATGATGCGGTTTGTAACGCGAACGACCCGACCGACGAAACCCCGGGTAACCCATTGGCAACTGCAGTGGGGATCGGTTCGGGCGGACATGATGGGGATCGAAGACATGAATGTTGGCAAGTCGAAGCGTGCGCGCGTCGCGCTGAGCGCGTTTGCGATCGGAGCCCTCGGTGCCGGAGTAGTCGTTGCCGCACCGTGGTCGACTCCGTCCACGAGCACCGAGGCATCGATCGAACTGGTCTCGACCGCAACCTGCTACGACATGGTGAGCATCGCTATCGGCGGCCGCGGCGACACCCCGCGCGAGGGCGTCAAGTGGCTCACCACCCCCGAGGGCGAGCGGCTCCCCGCAGCGATGTCCGGCGACTACTCCAGCGACTGGATCGACCAGGCCGTCCGTGCGCCCAACAACGGCAACGTGGTTCCGGACTCCTACGCCGCGGTGTACGTCGAATACCCGGCAGACCTGGCGAGCTACGAGAACGCCGTACAGACCGGCGTCACCAACTCGCAGACCATCATGAGGACGATCTCGGCGTCCTGCCCCAAGACCCGCTTCGCCATCGTCGGCTACAGCGAGGGCGCAGACGTTGCCCGCCGCACCGCGATGGAGGTCGGTAACCAGGTTGCGTCCGCCGACGGCACCTACGGAATCGTCGACCCCAACCAGGTCGTCGGTGTCGTCATCTTCGCCGACGCCGGCCGCGTCGCCGGGGAAGGACCGTTCCCCGGCGCCGAGAACCCGTTCAGCAATCCGGACGGCTTCGACACCCGGTACCAGAACGGCAACAACGCAATTCCCGGTCAAGGAGCACTACCCGGTACGTCCGGTGGATTCGGAGCGCTAGACGGCCGAGTGGCGTCCTTCTGCTCCGACGGCGACCTCACCTGCGCACTGCCCGCCAACACGTCACTGATTCACCTCGCCGCCAACGTCGGTCGCCAGGTCAACGCCGACGCGCTGCAGAACGAGAACCTCAACCCCGCCACCGGTGCCGATCTGGCGCTGGCACTGGGACGCATCGCCGTCAATGCCTTCAACGACATTGCTTCTCAGCCCAATTGGATGCAGAGTGACGAGACGTTCCTCGACGTGCTGATCAAGGTGTCGGAGCCCGGCTACAAGCCCGGCACTGTGACCACTCCGGTCTCGGCCAAGGTCGACGGCGAGCAGGAGCCCATCGAGACCGGTCAGATGGTCGACATGGTGTACCTGCCGCAGAAGATCTTCAAGGAGATCACCGGATTCATCTCCTCGAACCAGAACACCATCCCCGTCGTGATGAACGACCCGTACGGCCTCACCCTGGCACCCGGATCGGGACACCACTTCGACTACTGGCGCGACGCCGACGCCGCCAACGGCAAGCCACTGACCTCGGTGCAGTACGCAGCGGCCTGGCTGACCCAGCTGGCCGAGCAGGCCAACCGGGGCGAGCCGGTGAAGACCAAAGAGGTGCAGGAGAAGGCCGGACGTGCAGCGGTCGAGACGATCGTGGCACCTGTGACCACGTCGGCAACCACGACTCCGAAGGCCACCACGACCACCCCGGCAACCCCGTCGCCGATCGTGACCACCACCGTTCCGGTTGTGCCTGCACCCGTCACCACCGCCGAGACACCGGCACCCGCCGTCGTCGCGACGACCCCCGAGTGCACGATCCCCGTCGAGGGTGAAACCCCCGTCGAGGGAGCACCGCCGGTCTGCGTCACCGCAACCGAGACGGCTGCCGAGTCCGTGGTTCCCACGACCACCGAGGTTGTGCCTGCGCCGTAGTCCATTGCAGAACGCTCACGACCCCGTCCACCGCAGTCATCGGGTGGGCGGGCTCGTGTGGTTTCGCATCAAGCGATTCGCCGTCGAATTCACCGGACTCAGGCCGTGCCGCGTAGCTTCCCTCGGATCACGATGCCCACGATCCTGGACATGCACCATGGCAATCGCCAGAGGTACCGCTACGACCAGCCACAACAGCGGGGACAGCGGCAGTCCAACCCGGCCGAGCTGCGCGTCGGTGATGAGCGTGGCACCGAAATACGAGGGCAAGAACATCGCGACGGCGACGCAGAAACCCAATGTCACATCGGAGACGTCGTCGGGCAGATCTCTGTTCCGGTTGTGATCGGCAATCCCATGCAGGCTACGGCCACGGTGCCGTCGCGGGAATGGCCGCTGTCGGCAGCTACCGCGCCGCCGGATTCTGGGTGGGTCTGCGCATCAACACCGCGCAGGCAACCGTCACCACCGCAACGACCACGAGCCCGGCCAGCGACAACACCAGGTGGTCGGGCTCGCTCGTGCGGGTGGCGACCGCGTTGTCCGAAGACAATGACAGCCCCGCTTGGTAGCTCGCGGCGAACACCGTCACCGGCAGCGACATGGTGAACAACGCAGGCAACGCGACGGCCAACGAACCCGGCGCCGTCGACAACACGGACACCAGCGCGTACGCGACGACGAATGGCAGAGCGAACTGCGACAACGACGGCAGAGCGACGTAGCCCTCGATCAGAGATGCACCGGCGACGACGAGCAGCCCACCCAGTCCGACGTACAGCTGCGGCCACCGATAGCCGATCCCCGCTCCGACGACCAGCAACGCGACACTCACGGCGAGTTGCAGCGAATCCTCGACCGCGAATCCCATCGACCCGATCGTGGCCGACGCGAACAGCACCAGCAGTACGCGCCCGTCCCGCCCGGGCAATGCGAACGCGGCCACCACAGCAAGCACGGCCATACCGGCAAGTGCACCGAGCCAGACGGCATCCCCACTGTCGTGGCCGCCGGCGAACCAACTCACAACACCGGCAGCTATGGGCAGCGGAAGTCCGACCAGCAGAGTCCGTCGGGTCTCGTGCGACTGCAACGCCACATCGCGGTGTGCCTGGTAGAGCGAGAGCGCCGTACCCAGTGCCGCAATCACCATGACGATCGCTCGCTCCGGAACCACCGCATCCTCGGCACCGGCGACATCCCACACGAACACGGGACCGTCGTCGGCTTGCAACAGGGCATCCAGCGCTGTGCCGAGAAGACCGGCTCCGATCGCGGCGACGGCCAGCGATGCCTGCGCTGCGCGATGTCGCCCCGCGAGTACGGCGGAGGCGCCGAGCAGGGCACCTGCGCCCACTGCGCCGGCCCAGTCGCCGAACATCCCGGTCACCATGCCGACTGTCCGGAACACGACGACGAGTACTGCTCCGATCGCCACGACGAGCACACCCCGCGCACTCGAACGCGCGAGCGCGACGCTCACCAGGCAGGCGGTCAACGCGAGGACGGTGAGCCCGTTGACGATCGTTGTCGGTGAACCGAATTCGGCCGTGCTGCTCAGCAGGGAGTCGAAGGGTCGGATATCACTGACCGCATAGCCGACGACGAAGCCGGCCAGGATCATCGACAGTACTTTCATACTGTCGATCATGCCGTCAGCCGAATTTCACTCCCTGCGCCAGGGGCAGTTCGTTGGAGTAGTTGACGGTGTTGGTTGCGCGGCGCATGTATGCCTTCCATGCGTCCGAACCGGATTCACGTCCGCCGCCGGTTTCCTTCTCTCCGCCGAATGCCCCGCCGATCTCGGCACCGGACGGTCCGATGTTGACGTTGGCGATGCCGCAGTCGGAGCCGGCAGCGGACAGGAAGCGCTCGGCTTCACGCAGGTCGGTCGTGAAGATCGATGACGAAAGACCCTGCGGCACATCGTTGTGCAGTGCGATGGCCTCGTCGAGGGTGTCGTACGTCAGCACGTACATGATGGGGGCAAACGTCTCGTGCTTGACGATGTCGGTCTGCGCGGGCATCGTCACGATCGCGGGCTGAACGTAGAACGAATACTCGTCGACCACGTTCACCCGCTCCCCGCCGACCACCACTGTTCCGCCGTCGGATACCGCGGCTTCGAGCGCCTTCTGGTACCCCGCGAACGCACCGGCGTCGATGAGCGGGCCCACCAGAGTGTCTGTGGCCAAGGGAGATCCGATGGAGAGCGTCTCGTATGCCGCGACCAGCTTTGCGACCAGTTGCTCCGCGACCGAGGAATGCACGATGACGCGTCGCAGCGAGGTGCAGCGCTGACCGGCCGTCCCGGCGGCCGAGAACACCAGTCCACGCGTCGTCAGATCGAGATCGGCCGACGGCGTCACGATCGCGGCATTGTTCCCACCGAGTTCGAGCAACACCCGGCCGAATCGCTCGGCGACCCGAGGTGCGACGGCACGGCCCATTCTCGTCGAGCCGGTGGCCGACACCAACGCAACTCGCGAATCGTCCACCAGCGCTTCGCCGGACGCGCGATCACCGATCACCAGCTGTGCGATCTTGGGGTCCACGCCCGCGGCAGCGGCGGCACGCTCGAACAGCGCCTGCACTCCGACGGCGGTCAGCGGAGTCTTCTCCGACGGCTTCCAGATGACGGTGTCTCCTGCGACCAGCGCAAGAGCGGTATTCCAACTCCACACCGCAACAGGAAAATTGAAGGCGGTGATGACACCGACGACACCGAGCGGATGCCATTGCTCCATCATCCGATGCCCGGGCCGTTCGGTGGCGATCGTGTTGCCGTACAGCTGACGCGAGAGTCCGACGGCGAAGTCGCAGATGTCGATCATCTCCTGCACCTCACCGAGGCCCTCGGAGACGATCTTTCCGGCCTCGATGGACACCAGCGCGCCCAGATCCTCTTTGTGTACGCGCAGCAGTTCGCCGAGTTCCCGAATCACCTGACCACGTACCGGAGCGGGCACCTGCGACCACGACACGAACGCGGTGCGCGCGTCGGCGACGACGGCCTCGACGTCGGTAGCCGAGGCCGACGCCAGCGACGCCAGGTTCCCTCCGGTGATCGGCGATCGCGCGATGATCGCGTCGGGTCCCGCGGGGGCGTCGAGCGCGATCGTGGCACCCAGCCGGTCGAGGATGGCGCGAGTGCGCACACTCAACTCGTCGTGGGTGATGGATGCAGACATGCGCGTACACCTTCCGTGAAGAGAACCGAACCGTCGGAGATCAGCCTACCGACGACGGTCACAACAGTATAATTTCCTGTCATATGGACTTGCTTACGGAATTGTAACGCGTATCTTCGTCTTCATGACGCAAGTATTACAGCGCACCGGAGTGACCATCGATGCCTCCAACGTCCGCGACGTGATCGGCGAACACCTGTTGGCCGACGGTTTCGAGTTGGTACTGGACCTCGATGCTTCGACCGGGTGCACCCTGGTCGACGCCAGAGACGGCACCCGCTATCTGGACCTGTTCACCTTCTTTGCGTCCAATGCGCTGGGCATGAACCATCCCGCTCTGATCAACGACCCGGAGTTTCGGGCCGATCTCATGCAGGCGGCGATGAACAAGCCCAGCAACTCCGACATCTACACCGTGCCCATGGCCCGATTCGTCGACACGTTCGCGCGGGTTCTCGGTGACGCTCGCCTACCCCACCTGTTCTTCGTCGAGGGCGGAGCACTGGCGGTGGAGAACGCGTTGAAGGTCGCCTTCGACTGGAAGTCACGGTGGAACGAGCGCAACGGCATCGATCCCTCGTTGGGCTCGCAGGTGATGCACTTCGAACACGCATTCCACGGACGCTCGGGCTACACGATGTCGCTGACCAACACCGACCCGAACAAGGTCGCCCGCTTCCCGAAATTCGACTGGCCGCGCATCCCGTCCCCCTTCATCAGATCCGACGCGAACATGGACGAACTCGAGGACACATCGCTGGCGGCAGCCCGCATGGCGTTCGAGGCCAATCCGCACGACATCGCTTGCGCCATCATCGAACCCATCCAGGGCGAGGGTGGAGACCATCACTTCCGGCCGCGCTTCCTGCAGAAGCTGCGCGAGCTGTGCCACGAGTTCGACGCGCTGTTCGTGATGGACGAGGTGCAGACCGGTGCCGGAATGACCGGCACCGCATGGGCATTCCAGCAGCTGGGCGTCGTCCCCGATGTCGTCGCCTTCGGTAAGAAGGTTCAAGTCTGCGGCGTCATGGCCGGCGGTCGCGTCGACGACATCGACGACAATGTCTTCGCTGTCAGCTCCCGCATCAACTCGACGTGGGGTGGCAACCTCACCGACATGGTGCGGTCGCGTCGAATTCTGGAAGTGGTCGAGTCCGAGAAGCTCATCGACCGCGCCGGTGAGCTCGGAGCAGTGCTGTTGAACATGTTGCAGGAGTTGGCAACTCGACACACGATTGTATCCGAGGTCCGTGGACGCGGGCTGATGTGCGCCTTCTCCCTGCCCGACGCCTCCACCCGCGACCGAGTGATCGAGCTGTTGCGCACCGAGGAACATGTACTGGCACTCGGCTGCGGCGACGCGGCAGTGCGATTCCGCCCTGCACTGACGATCACCGAAACCGAGCTGACCCAGGCCGTCCAGTCCATCGACCGGGTGCTGAGGATGCTCTGACATTGTCAGGTAACTCTTGACAACATGGTCGGCCTGCTGTCAGGCTTTTCCTGACACAGGAGGTCGGTCATGGATCCCATCACCCTCGCAGCCGAGGCTGATATCACCGCTGCAACGCGGGCGGTCGTAACAGCGGCAGCCACCGAAGCGGGCCGTATCGCAGACGAGATCATCGGCACCGGTCCGCTGCCGGGCACCCCGGAATGGGAGGCCGATCAATCTTCCGATCTGCCTGCACGACGGAGTCTCGCGTGGCATCTACTCAGCCTGCGCGTGCAACTGGCGGCAGGCCTGGACGGCATCGAAACCGTGGTGGTGCTCCGGGTTCAGGGTGCAACGTGGGCGACGATCGGGACGGCCGTCGGCATGTCGCGGCAATCCGCGCACGAGCGGTGGGGTGCCCGCTCGGCGGCGATTCTCGATCCGGTCGGCGACGGTCTGCCCGAGATCGTGCCGAACGACAGTCCGGCCTGAATCACAACAACATTCGCTCTGCGCCCTCTGCCACGGCATCGGCTGCTCGTTGGAGTGCGGCAGACGACAGCGACCACTGCTGCCAATACAGCGTCACGTCGTCGATTCCGTTGTCGTCGAAGCACATCAGCGTCTCGCGGGCCTGAAGATCGGGAATCATGCCCCAGCCGAAGCCGAGGTCGACGGCCCGTGCGTAATCCGAGGACGCAGGCACCAGATGTCTCGGCGGCTCATGCGGTTCGACATCGAATCGCTGTAAGTAGTTGTCCTGCAACCGGTCGTCGGCATCGAACACCACCACCGGCGCGGAGCGCAAGGCCTCTGCCGTCACTCCTGCGGTGAACCACCGTTCGATGAACTCGGGTGTGGCCGACGGCCGGTAGCGCATCGCACCGAGGCGTCGGACGGTGCAGCCACGAACCGGATCGGCAACGGACGTTATTGCGGCAGAGACGATCCCGTCGTGCAGCAACTGCGCCGTCCGGTCCTGATCCTGTCGATGCAGATCGAAGGTGGTGTTGCGCGCCAGTGAAGAGAGCGCGGGCAACACCCAGGTCGCCATCGAATCCGCATTGACGGCGAGCGAAATCGGCGCGGCGACGCCGTCGTCACTCAGTTCGGCACGAGTCTGCTCGGTGAGAGTGTCGATCTGGCGCGCCAGACGCAGCACTGCGACGCCCGACTGAGTTGCGACCACCGGCTTGCTCCGCTGGACCAGAGTCCGGCCGAGTGATTGCTCCAGTGACTTGATGCGCTGACTGACCGCCGAGGGCGTCACGTACAGCGCGCGGGCCGCGGCTTCGAACGTTCCGTTGTCGACCACGGCCCTCAGGGCTCTGAGCTGCTCGATTTCCATCAGATGAAGCTACGCTAATTGTTCCTGAAATACATTCGCTGGACCTAATGACGGCTCGCTCCTAACGTTGCCGTCATGACCTCCCTTGCGGCCGCACAATCGACCCTCACCGGACTGGGCGTCGGACTTTCCCTCATCGTCGCCATCGGAGCGCAGAACGCCTTCGTGCTGCGCAAGGGGCTGCAACGAGCCCACGTCTTACCGGTGGTCGCGGTGTGCGCACTGTCCGATGCGGTCCTCATCCTGGCCGGGGTGGCTGGAATCGGCGTCCTCGTGGATCGATTTCCCGTGGCTCTGCGGATCGTGACCGTCCTGGGTGCTCTGTTTCTCCTCGTCTACGGTCTGATGGCGTTGAACCGCGCCCGAACGCCCGCTTCCATGACCTCCCAGGTGGAGGGAACGGGTTCGCTGATCGCCGCCCTTGCCACCTGCCTGGCCCTGACCTGGCTCAATCCGCATGTCTACCTCGACACCGTGGTGTTTCTCGGGTCGATCGGCAACCGACAGCCGGGGGACTTGAGGTGGTGGTTCGCCGTCGGCGCGATGCTGGGCAGCGTCCTGTGGTTCACCGCCCTGGGCTACGGATCACGGGTGCTCAGTCCGCTGTTCGCCAAGCCCGCGGCGTGGCGAGTACTCGACCTCGGCATCGGAACGATGATGCTCACCCTGGCTGCTCTGCTGGTTTTCGGCTGAGCCACGACACTCGAGACGTTCGCAGCACTTGATCGGTGGTACAACGAGTGATCTGATAGTCGCGAAAGACCGACCGCACGGTCTCGAAAAGACTGGAGGATTCTCCGTGCCGTACCTCGGCCTGCTGATCATGCTGCTGTCGATCTTCTGTTTGATCGACGTCATCACCGCCGACGATTCGAGAATCCGGCACCTCCCGAAGATCGTCTGGCTGCTGCTCGTCATCGTTCTGCCACTCGCCGGGTCCATTGCGTGGCTCATCGTCGGTCGGCCCGAGAACGGCGGCATCTGGGGTGGCAGCGGTGCACCGCGTACTGCGTCGGCCTATCCCGAGTACGACGCAAGACCCGGACGGGCCGTCGCCCAGTCGCAGGAAAGCGACGAGGAGTTCCTACGCCGCTGCCGCGCCCGCGCCGAGGAGCAGCGTCGCATCGCCCGCGAACAGCGCAAGAGCGAATGAGCCGACAACTAGAGAAGCCATGGCCAAGCTGACGACGTTTCCCGAACCGAACTCCGCCCTCTCCGATCCCGCCGACCTGTTTCGCGATTATCTGCGCTTCTATCGCGGCGAGTTGGTTCGGCGCATCACTGCACTGAGCAGCGATGCCCTGACCAGTACAACCGTCCCGTCCGAGTGGACCCCTGTGCAAATGCTGACCCATCTGGTGCACATGGAGCAGCGCTGGTTCGTCTGGGGATTTCTCGGCAGGGCAGTCGACGCGCCGTGGGGTGACGAGAAAGACGGCTCCTGGCATGTGCCGGCCGAAGGGGACGCCGAGACCCTGCTGACCAGGCTCGACGACGGTGCCCGGCTCACCGAAGAAGTACTGAGCACACATCGGATGGACGAATTGGCAACTCTCGGTGGAAGATTCACCGATGAGCGGCCGACTCTGATCTGGATCTGCTTCCATGTACTCCAGGAATACGCCCGTCACCTCGGCCACCTCGACGTCGCAGTCGAACTGGCCGGCGGGCCGAGAGGTGAGGGACCGGCATGAGAATCAACATCACCAGCGTCTTCGTCGACGATCAGAGCAAAGCGCTGACGTTCTACACCGAGGTACTGGGATTCGTCGTCAAGCACGACGTAGCAATGGGTGGCCCCGATCGTTGGCTCACGGTCGTCTCGCCGCAGGATCCTGAAGGCACCGAGTTGCTGCTCGAGCCCAGCGGTCATCCCGCAACCGCACCGTTCAAGGACGCACTGTTCGCGGACGGCATCCCGTTCACACAGTTCGCGGTGGACAGTGTTGCAGCAGAATACGATCGGCTCATCGGCCTGGGCGTTCGGTTCACTCAGCAGCCCACCGAGATGGGCCCGGTGATCACTGCGGTGTTCGACGACACCTGCGGCAACCTGATTCAGATCATCGCTCCGTCGAGCTGACGCCTCAGAGGTTCGCGTACAGATCGACGGTGGTGCCGTCGGGATCGTGTACGACGGCATAACGCTGCCCCCAGAACGCATCCCACGGCTGCAGGTGTCCGGTGTACCCCGCCTCGGTCACCGCTGCCCACGCCGCGTCCACTCCGGCGGCGGAACCGCAATCGAACGCGAGCGCGACGCGGTGGCCCCCGCTGGGCGGCGTCCACGTCGGATCGAACGACGTGATGGTGGACGGCAGGTCGAACAGCAACCTGACGCCGCCGAGGTCGACCTCTACGTGCTGCTCGGCATCGGCGTCGGCCGGAATGTCCAGTCCCAGAACGCGATAGAACGCCAGAGCTGCGGCCATATCGGCGACGACGATCTCGATTCCTGCCAGACGTGGTTTCACGACGACAAGGCTAGCCGTGTCAGCCCCAGTTCGCGGCATTGGTCAGACAGAACGGATGCCCGGCCGGATCCAGCAGCACCCGCCAGGTATCGCCCGGCTGGTCCTCGGGCAGCGTCGCACCCAGCTCCACCGCAGCCGACGCCGCGACATCGAGGTCATCGACCGCCAGATCGAAGTGAAACTGCTTGCTGCCGTTGGCGTTGGGCCACGACGGCGGTTGGTAATCGTCGACGCGACCGAATCCGAGCGCGCTGCTCGGACCCTGCAGCATCGCGTAGTCCTGCTCCGCGTGCACAACGCTCCAGCCCAGCAACGACGACCAGAATTCCGCGCTGGCCGTAGGGTCGGCACAGTCCAGGGTGACCATCTTCAGCGTGGCAACGGGTGTCTGGGTCATGGTGTTCTCCTTTTCGTGTCGGACCAGGCTCCTACACTGACGCGCGTGCCGGATAGGAAAAACGCGACAGCCACCCAGTCCGGCGTCCTGCGGCCGGATCAGCTGGCTCGGTATGTCGATCTGACAAGGCTGCCGTGTGCAGCGGCGTTGGAACCGTGGGTCGAGAACTACTGGCAGCTGCGATGGGATCTGCCGTCGGACATCTCGTATCGCAGCTCGACGCTCCCACACCCGGCCTGCACGTTGAGCGTCGAGCACGGCTGGACCCGGGAAGGCGTCGTCGAACCGGTGGTCGTGACGGGCGTGCTCACCCGTCGCTTCGACGTCGTGCTCGCCGAATCCGGTTGGGTTTTCGGGGTCAAGTTCCGTCCCGGCGGCTACGCGAGTTTCACCGGAACCGTGGCCCGAAATCTGCGCGACGTCTCGGTCGCGCCGCCGACCCCGTTCCGAGCCGAGACCGTTGCTGCACTGGCCGAGCTGGGAGGACATCTCAATGCCGACCACTGCCGAACCGTCGTCGACTCGGTTCTCGCGCCCTATGCCCGTGACGTGGAACCGGAGTACCGGACCGTCCTGGACATCATCACGACGATGCTGCGCGACCGGACGCTGGTTCGCGTCGCACAGGTGGAACAGCGGTGCGCAATCGGCACTCGTCGATTGCAACGGCTGTTCGAGCGCTACGTCGGTGCGACGCCCAAGTGGGTGCTCGGGCGGTATCGGATTCACGACGCTGTCAGTGAGCTCGACAACGGCTACTCGGGTCCGCTGGCAGACCTGGCCGCGCGATACGGCTGGTTCGACCAGGCTCACTTCACTCGGGAGTTCACCGAACTGGTCGGAATGCCGCCGAGCGCCTACCAACCCTGAGTAACGCCTTCGTCACGCAATGCGACTTTTGCGGATTCGTTTGGCACAGTATCCCGCGGTGCTCGACGAGCATCTCGGTGAGGAACAGCAGCACAGAGGAAGAGTGGGCTTCAACGCATGATCAACATTCTCATCGCCGGTGGAATCGCGTTGGCGGTCTCGATTCTGTTGACTCCATTTCTCATCGCGCTGTTCACCCGGCAGGGATTCGGCCAGGAGATCCGTGTCGAGGGTCCGGCAAGTCACCACGCCAAGCGAGGAACGCCGACGATGGGCGGCGTCGCGATCATCGTCGGCCTGTGGGCCGGTTACCTCGGCTCCCACCTGGTGACGATGGGCGGTGACGGACCGTCGGCTTCGGCGCTGTTGATACTCGCTCTTGCGACGGCACTCGGAATCGTCGGATTCCTAGACGACTACATCAAGCTCCGCATGAAGCGGAGCCTCGGACTCAAGGCGACCGGCAAGTACGTCGGGCAGATCAGTGCAGCGGTGATCTTCGCCGTGCTGGCTCTGCAGTTCCGCAATGGGAACGGGCTGACTCCGGGCAATGTCGAACTGTCGCTGGTACGCCAGTCCACGTTCTTCACCATGGCCCCGATCGTCTTCGTGCTGTTCTGTGTCTTCCTGGTCGTCGCCTGGTCCAATGCGGTCAACCTCACCGACGGTCTCGACGGCTTGGCCGCAGGATCGATGACACTCGTCCTCGGCGCGTACACGGTGATGACGTTCTGGCAGTACCGGCAATCCTGCGCAACCAACTCCGTGGCCGGGTGCTACCAGGTGCGCGATCCACTCGACCTCGCCGTCGTCTGCGCGGCTGCCGCGGGTGCCTGCATCGGATTCCTCTGGTGGAACGCAGCTCCGGCGAAGATCTTCATGGGCGACACCGGCTCACTCGCCCTCGGCGGACTGCTCGCAGGCCTGTCGATCGTGAGCAAGACCGAACTGATCGCCCTCGTCTTCGGAGCCCTGTTCGTCGCCGAGAGTGCCTCCGTCGTCATCCAGGTCGCGTCGTTCAAGAGCACCGGAAAGCGACCGTTCCGCATGGCACCCATCCACCACCATTTCGAGCTGGCCGGCTGGGCGGAAACGACGGTCATCATCCGACTGTGGCTGTTCGCTGCCATCGCGTCGGCACTGGGGCTCGGGTTGTTCTACAGCGAGTTCCTCGCCGCCGTCGGCTGACCTCTACGATTCTGGGATGACTGACGAACTGTCTCCGGTTGCCAAGGTCGACGCTCTCGCCGCCGAACTCGAGCAACTCGATGCTCGACGCGTCGCCATCGGGGTCGAACTCGTCAATCTTCAATTCGGTCTCGACGGAGACGCCAAAATCCGCGCGACGGAGGTCTTCCACAGCGACTACCTGGGCCGACTCTTCGCACTGGTCGACCAACTGCGCACCGACGAATAAGGCTTCAGGGCGCGACCATGCAGCCCGGGCCGAGCGGAGTGGCCGGGTGAACTTGTGGCCGAGAACTACCGGCGTGCTGAAGTACGGACTCGTTCGTGTAGTCCTGAACATCGACCCACGGGCCACTTGACCTCAAGCTCGGTTCAGGTTTTAGGGTCAGCCTCATGACAACGACAACCAGCAGACCGATGCAGCCGCCAGAGCGACAGCCCATCGGGTTCTGGACCGCGCGAGCCGGGGAAGCCATTAGAGCGCGGACCCGCGGCGCGCTGCACGACATAGGCGTCACACAACCCGAATGGTGGCTCCTACATCAGATCTCGCTGCATCCCGCGGGAGCCGATCGCGCCGAGACGATCGAGAAGATCGGTCACAACGACACCCCGGAGGTCATCGTCGAGGCCATCGACTCCGCGGAGTACAAAGGTTGGATCGTGGAATCGAATTCACGTCTGACGTTCACCCCGGACGGTCGCGACGTGTTCCGGCGCGCAGCCGATCTCCAGAACTTGCTGCAGGAGGAGCGCATGAGGGGCATCAGTGAGGCCGACTTCGTGACCACCATCGAGGTCCTGCAACGAACGATCGAGAACGTCGGAGGCAACGCCTGGCATTGGTGACGATCAGGCGGTGCGGGCCACCTCGCACGGGATCCGGGTTACCCTCGCGCCCTCGACATCAGCGCGCCGACAACGAAGCCGAGGACTGCACCCAGAACCGGCAAACCGACGACAAGGGCGGCCATGAGCCCGGGCATACCCAGGAACTCCGAGTACTGCGAATCATCGCCGACGAACGCGTAATTCACTCGACGCGGTGCGCCCGTCCACAGGACGATACCGATAGACGCCAAGAGACCGAGTGAGAACCCGATCGAAGCGCAGACCTTACGCATTCGAGCGGGCCTCGCGGGCCGCTGCTGCGAATGCGGCCATGCTCGGGAATTTCATGTCGACGCTGTATTGCTCGGACGGCTCCGGTGTTGCGCCCCATCCGGGGCGATCGTGTCGCCGATCGATCCACACCGAGGCGATGCCGTGCCGTTTCGCCGGTACGTGATCGTGGAACGGGCTCTGTGCAACATGGAGTAGCCGTGATCGTGGAACACCCAGCGTCTCGAGGACTCCATCGAGCGCGTCGAAGTGGTTGTCGGCCGGTTTGTAGGCCTTGACGTCCTCCGCGGTCACGATGGCATCGAACTGCACGCCGAGCCGGCGGTTGCTACCTGCGAAACCGTCGCGGTGCACATTGGACAGTATGACGAGCTTGTAGCTCTCACCGAGGGACGCCAAGGCGTCGGCGGAGTCCTCGAATGCCGGCCAGTCCGAAACGGAGGCCCCGAGCTTGTCCGCCCACTCGGCCGATACAGGTATTCCCAATGCGCGCCCGGTCTGCGCGAAAGCATCGGCGAGTATCCGCGGGTACAGCGCAGAGGGTGAATCCCGCTGCGCCTGAGATTCGTTGACGCCGTGCATCTCGAGAAGCTCGTCGTCGGACAGCGGCGAACCGGCCTGCTGCGCCCATGGTCTGAGCACCTCGAGAATGCCCGCTTCCCAATCGATCAGCGTTCCGTAGCAATCGAAGCTCAGGACGTCGTAGTCGGCGAGATTCATGCGGCCGGTCCTCCTTGCGACAATTCGATGACGGCCGACTGTTCGTGCCGATACCGTGTTCAGGTCACCAGCAGCCTACTGCTCTTCGTCTGTTCTCGAGCGTCCGACCGTCGCTGCGACCGCCGGATCGGATGCCGACCGATTCGAGATCAAACGTGTTGCGCAGCAGATGTATCGGGTTGTTCACCGTGGTCCCGTCCGGGAAAGTGTCGGGCGGGGTGAGCTCGTTCGCAGCGATCCGTGCGGACCGTCGCCGGGTCACGACGCAGGTAGAATTTCACCGAGCCGACTCGATCGACGACGAAGGGCAGCCCTGTGAGCATCGACCGCGACAGTGCCGACAGCAACAAACGCAATGTCGACGACGCACTGAACAAGATCGACAAGCCCTGGCAGCCTCACCGACTCGTCAGCGTCGACGACTACGACGTGAAGGTCGTCAAGCTGCTCGGCGAATTCGTCTGGCACACACACCCGGACACCGACGAGATGTTCTTCGTCCACAGTGGGGAACTGATCATCCAGCTGCGCGACCGGGACGTCGTTCTCGGACCTGGTGATGTCTTCGTCGTCCCGGCAGGCGTCGAGCACTGTCCCAAGGCCGTCGAGGAGGTGTCGGCGCTGCTGTTCGAGAGGGCGGGCACCGTCAACACCGGGGATGTCGGCGGAGAGATGACTTCGCAAGTCCACGAGTTGTGACTCGACTGAAGCTGCGCGCTGCTGTCCCGTCCGACGCCGATTTTCTCTTCTCGATGGCGTCGGACCCGGAGGTCGTCCGATCGGTCGGTGATGGAAAACCCTGGAGTAGAGACTATTTCGATGGTCGTTTCTCATGTGCCCTGAACGCCGAGGACACCCGAACGCCGGACGTGCCGAGGTGGTTCATCGGCACCGCCGAGGATCGACACCCCGTCGGCTTGCTCAGCCTGACTCGACGGTCGGATCACATCGAAGTCGGGTACTGGGTGCATCCGACCCAATGGGGTCGTGGCTACGGCGGCGAACTGATCGACCTCGCGCGGGATCACACGGATGGTCTCCCGATGGCGGCGCAGGTGTATCCGGCCAACAGTGCCTCACGTCGGGTGCTCGAGCGTGCCGGGTTCACACTCGTCGACGACGGTGATCCCATGATCTTTCGATGTCCTCCGACGTAAGGATTCTCCGGTTCACCAGGTCCTGATGGGACGGGGCCGAACCGAGGTGCGGCCGGTGGTGACGCCGCTCACCATCGGTCGCATCAGGAATTCGTGCGGAAACCCCAGGTCGATAACGCTGGCTGCGTGCAGCGCATCGAGGTGGGAGTCGTCGAGGGTGACATCGAGCGCAGAGATGTTCTCCTGCAACTGTTCCGGAGTACGCGCGCCGATCAGCGAGCTGACGACCGACGGATGCCTGAGCGTCCATGCCAGCGCCACCTGAGCCGCGGACGCCCCGAGTTCGCGTGCGACACCGACGACGGCGTCCGCGACTGCGAGCCCCCGCGTGGTCAGCGTGCCGTTCGCCTTGGCGTGATCGCGACGGGTTCCCACTGGGCTGTCCGAGCCCGCCGTCGCAAGGTCTGCGGCAGAGTATTTGCCCGTCAACACGCCACCGCCGAGGGGAGCCCAAGGAATCACACCGAGGCCCAAACTCGCTGCCATCGGCAACAATTCCCGCTCGGTTGTTCTCTCGATCAAGCTGTACTCCACCTGAAGTGCCGCGAACGGCGGCCACCCGCGCAATTCCGCGGTGGTCTGCATTCGCGCGACTTCCCATGCCGGTGTGTCCGAAATTCCTATGTACAGAACCTTTCCCGAACGGACCAGCTCACCGAGCGAAGCGATGATCTCGTCACTCGGCGTCATACGGTCCCACGCGTGCACATACAGCAGGTCGATGTAGTCGGTACCGAGATTCCTCAGGCTTGCTTCGACGGACCCGCGGAGACTCTTTCTACCGCCCCCACCTGCGTTCGGATCCGACGGATCACGCGTCGCCGCGTATTTCGTCGCGACGACGACCGAATCGCGGCGGCCCCGGAGAAATGTACCCAGGTACCGCTCCGACTGTCCGTCGGTGTAGATGTTGGCGGTGTCGACCATGTTTCCGCCGGCGTCGAGGTAGGCGTCGAAGATTTTCCTCGAGTTTTCCTCGTCAGCACCCCAACCCCACGCATCGCCGAATGTCATGGTTCCCAGCGACAGCGGTGAAACTCGCAGACCGGAGCGGCCCAGCAGTCGGTAGTCGTCCAAACGTGTCATCGGTCATGTCTCCTTCGTGTCCGGTCCCACTCACCGTCCTGGAACCGAGGGGGAACGGAAAGGACCAGATCATCCTGGGAAGAGCGGTACCAGGCCGATCGCGCCCGAGTGCCCTACCGTGGATCGGGTGAGCGGGCACCTGGGTCGAGACGAACTGGCGGCATTTCTGCGCGCCAGGCGCGAGGCGCTGATCCCGTCGGACGTCGGTCTACCACCTCGGATAGGGGCATCACGTACGCCCGGTCTGCGGCGTGAGGAGGTCGCTGCGTTGGCCGGTGTGAGCGTGGATTACCTCGTTTGTCTCGAACAGGCACGTGATGTCAGGCCGTCCGCCCAAGTGGTGCAGTCACTGTCGAATGCGCTGAAGTTGTCTGCTGATCAGACGGGCTACCTGTTCACGCTCGCCGGCCATCGCGCACCCGACCGACCCGCCGTCCAGCAGGTGCCCGACGGCATCCGAGCGTTGATCGACGACATCGGTCCGCTGCCGGCGATGGTACTCAACCACCGACTCGACATCCTCGCCGCGAACGACACCATGGCCGCACTCCTCCTCGACATCGACGAACGCCCGGTGTCGGAGCGCAATGTTCTACGAATGTGTTTCCTGGACAGACGATTCGACGGATTCTACGAGGCACGCGACGACGTCGTCCGAGGCGCGGTGGCAGACCTGCGTGCCGCATGGGTGAACCACTCTCACGACCAGGAGCTCGCCGCCTCGATCGACGAACTCGAACGAGGCAGCGCAGAATTCGCCCGCTACTGGCAGTCCCGTGAAGTGTCGGTGCGCAGCCGCGGTGACAAACCGATGCGACATCCGCTCGTCGGACCGGTGACCGTGACGTTCGATGTCCTCACTCCACTCGGCGACCCTGATCTACGTTTGATCGTCTACCGGCCTGTCGATGCGCAATCTCGTTCTGCGCTGGACGAACTCGGCCGGTTGCGCTCTCATCGAAAGCAGCGGCACCTGCGCATGATCTGAATCCGACCTTTCGCGGCACCGAAAGTCGAGACTCCATCGGTCCAGTGCTCCTATCGTTTCGGGCAGAACGAAGGAAGGTCACCGGCACATGCTCGAACGATGGAACGCAGCACTCGACTACATCGAGAAGAACCTCGACCGCGAGATCGATCCGACCGAACTCGCTCGGATCACCCTCACATCGGAATATCACTTTCGACGCGTGTTCTCGGCGCTCGCCGGACTACCACTGTCGCACTACATCCGACAACGCCGAATGACGCTGGCAGCAGCCGACATTCTCGACGGACAGGGCGTACTCGACGTGGCGACCAAATACGGATACACCGCGGACGCGTTCACCCGCGCCTTCCGAGACCTGCACGGCATCACACCATCTCGAGCACGCCGCCCCGGAGCCATCCTTCGTTCCAGACAAGCAGTGACATTTCACCTGACCATCGAAGGACGAAGCACCATGCGATACCGCATCACCGACCTGCCCGCATTCCACATCGTCGGCAAAACCACCCGAATCCCACTCCGATTTCACGGCGAGAACACCGCCATGACCGAATTCCACCGAAACCTGGCCCCCGGAACCGGCGACGAACTGCGCTTACTTGCCGACCTGCCCGAACTCCCCGACATTCTCTTCGTCAGCGACGGCTTCGAACCCGAACGCGAGGACGGCAGTCTCTTCGACTACTACTTCGCAGTTGCAAGCACGTCGGCCGGAACACCCGACTGGGACACCCTCGCCGTGCCCGCATCGACCTGGGCGGTATTCGAGACGAGCAGCAACACCGCACTCGCCCCCGCACTCCAACAACTCTGGGCCGACGCCTTCAGCGAATGGTTCCCCTCCAACCCCTACGAAACAATCCCGGGACCGGAAATCCTGACCGTCACCGAAGCCTCCCCCGACTGGTCCTCGGGAGCGGGAGAACTATGGCTCCCCATCCAACGAAATCCATAGCCGTCCTCATCTCCTCCCCTCCCGGCGCTGCCCCCGTTTGACCACTCAATGTGACGTTCAGTGGCCTTTTCGGGGGTCAATGTCACATCGAGTGGACTGCTGGAGGGAGCCCAGCGCACGGCCGATCGGTCTCGGCCGTCGTGATCGGTAGTCTGACGACATGTTGGCCTGCCGACGAGAGGGGTTGCGTCGGCGATATCTGTCGCTGGGGATCGGCGAGCTGGTCGCAGCCGTAGTCTTCCTGACGCTTGCCCTCACCATGGCGATACCGCGGCTCGACGACCGACAAGACCGTCTCGCGTTGTGGTCCGCCCTTGTTCCGTTGCTCGTCGTGCTCGTACAAGCGGGGGTCTACTGGCTGCTGGCGCGTTCCTGGGTCGAAAACCACCCGATGCCCGTCTTCCTACGCGGGACCTACCGGGTGTGTCGAATCGTCGACGTCGCGTTGCTCGCTGCCGGGTTGGTGGGCATCATCGTATGGCTTCCCGCCGGGATCGGTGCGGCTCTCGCCGTCGTCGCGGTATGGCTCTTCGGAGTCATCGAGTTCGTCAACTACTTCGTCGTCCGGCTTTCCTATCCCGTACGCCATTGGCTGTCGACTGTTCGTCAGCTGCGCACTCCTCGATTGGTTCGCGACATGAACACTGTTGCCTGACTCCGCCGACGGCGTTCCCGGTAGACACTCGATGTGACATTCAGTGGACTTTTCGGCAGTCAATGTCACATCGAGTGGACTGCGGTCGACTGGGCGAAACGTTCAGGACGATCGACGAGACAGGATTTCCGTGATGTCGGCCAGAGCAGGGATTGCCGCAGAGAGTGCTCGACGGCTGTCCACGGTCAGCTCGTCGAGTGCGTCGGAAAGGACCTGCGAGCTGACTGCGTCGTATTCGGTGAGGAGGCGGAGGGCCTTGGTCGACGCCGTCAGGGTCGCTCCCCGGAGGTCGTTCGACGAGATCGATCGTTCGACGAGACCCGCGTCGACCATTGCCTTGATCAGGTTGCTCACGGTGGAGCGAGCGAGGTTCAGATGTGCCGCAAGGACGCCGGGGCTCATCGACGGCTTGTCGACCAGCGCCCTCATCACCTCGACGTGCGAGTCGGGGAGGTCAGGCAAGTCCGCGGCCTCGCGGGTCGCGCGGAGCAGCGAGCGTCGCAGCGGCCCCAGTTGTCGCCCGAGTTCGATTGCGGAGGAGTGCATCGTTCGATGATCGCACATGTAGTTTTGCCGCAAACATAGTTTTGTGACAAAATGTCCTTATGGATATAGAGACCTCGGTTCAGAATCCGGTCCCGAATCAGGACCTCAGCGGCATCGTCGGGCACCGCTTCATCTACACGTACGCGAACGGCTGGCAGTACGAGATGTACGTCAAGAACGCTACGACGATCGACTACCGCATCCACACCGGCATGGTCGGTGGTCGATGGGTCAAGGACCAGGAAGTCGATCTGGTCCAACTCGATGACGACGTCTACAAGATCTCATGGAACGAGCCCACCGGAACATCCGTCGTCGTCAACGTCATTCCCTGCAAGCGGCGTCTGCACGGCACGATCTTCTTCCCTCAGTGGATCGAGCTGGACGGTACGAAAACTGTTCTGTACCAAAATGACCATCTCGACGAGATGCGCGCCTACCGTGATGCCGGACCGACCTACCCCATTTACGTGGTCCCCGAATTCGCCCGAATCACTCTGTTCGAGCACGTCGGCATCGACGACGAGACCATCGTGTCGGTCGCGCCCAGCGATCTGCCCGACGGATTCGCCGACCGAACGAACTGACGTGGGCCCCGAGCTGATCTTCGTCGCACATCTGTCGGTAACCGTGGGCGAACCGATCGACTTGGGCGAGGTGGTCGATGGTCACCGCCGAATTGTGCCGATCCTCGGCGGGACCGTCGAGGGCCCCCTACTGCGCGGCCGAGTCCTGCCCGGCGGAGCGGATCACCAGATTCTCCGCACACCCACACTCACAGAACTGGACGCCCGATACGCCCTCGAGACCGATGCGGGCGAACGAGTCGCCGTACACAACATGGGCATACGAAGTGGTGCCGAAGAGGACATCGACGCACTTGTCCGCGGCGAAGATGTGCCCGCCGATCGCGTCTACTTCCGAAGCCAGCCGCGCCTGTCCTCCGCCGCAAGCCGCCTCGCATGGATGAACGAACGACTGTTTCTCGGATCCGGCAGACGACTGCCGAACTCGATCGAACTGGACATCTATCAGATCACCTGACCGACGTTATTCCGCGCAAACAATGTGACATTCGGTGGCCTTTCGGGCAGTCAATGTCACGTCGAGTGGACGGGGAGGGGTGTCAGGCCATCGATTGGCCGTAGACGTGGGTCACCGAGATAGTTACCAGAACTCGTCGGTCGGCGACCATGACTGCTCGGTATTCGTTCCAATCAGGGTGCTCACCGGCCGCAGCGCGGTAGTAGTCGACCAGTGCCTCGACTTCGGGGCTGTTCGGTGACGATCCCGGACCGGTGAGGGTGACGGTGCCCTCCGCCGTCGCCCATGCCCTACCGTCGGGACTGGTCACTTCGAGTGCGGCGCGAGGGTCTCGACGCAAGTTGGCCGTTTTCGCTCGTCCTTCGGTGACCGAGATCGTGATGGTGCCGGCTGCTCGGTCGTAGAACGGCGTCACCGGCGAGAGCTGCGGTATTCCGCTGGCCTTGATGGTGGCGAGCACGCCGATTCGGCTCTGCTCGAGGAGCACATGTGGATCGTTGGAGCTACCGGTCATGGATTTCCCTCGGTCGTCGAAAACAGTGTTCACGATTTCAACGGGGAACGCCGTCGACGACGCGGTTGTTCCGGTCCGAGCTCACGGGTGTCTGTGATCGAACAACTCCGACGCGTAGGCCCCGATTGCTCGACGGTATCTCCCCAGGCCCGGGTCTGCGGCATGCAATGCGTTCCGCAAAGCCTGCACACCGTCTCCCTTGTCCCACAGTGCGAGTGCCACGAATGCATCTCGCGCAGGCAAGTATTCGGTGGAGAACTCGAACTCGAGGAGCACTCCCAACGCGTCGTCCTGTCTGCCCACGTTGCGCAGCGAGCTCGCCAGTTGAATCCGAGCCTGGTTCTCTCTGTCGACATCGAGTCCCTGGGACAACGACGCCTCGTACAGCGGGACGGCCGCGGATTCGTTGCCCAGGAAGTCTTCGACGGAAGCTCGCTCGAACGATGCA
The DNA here is from genome assembly GCF_002258285.1 of Rhodococcus sp. 06-418-5. NCBI lineage: Bacteria > Bacillati > Actinomycetota > Actinomycetes > Mycobacteriales > Nocardiaceae > Rhodococcus > Rhodococcus sp. 06-418-5. Next base: position 329,344 of record NZ_NOYE01000008.1, on the reverse strand, counting down.
CGTGCGTCGGAACACGCTCCAGGGGAGAGCAATTGGTCGATTTGAATCCTCATACCAACGGGATCTGTGTCGTCCGCGGCGCTCCAGAATTCGGCCATTCGATCATCCCAACTCAGCATGGAATCGATCGTCCACGATGCTACGGCCTACCGCCACTGCTGCGTTCTTCGGCGAATGCATGGCTCTCGATACACGAGCGATGCACCCGGAGAAGTCGGCACAGCGACTCTCCCGCGTAGCGATGACACTCGACAACTATCGAGCTGCCACGAATTCGATTCGATTGCCCACTCCGTCGCGGGTATGGAACCGTCGTCGACCCTGGATCTCCTCGGGGTCGGCCCAATTCACCGGGTAGCCGGCAGACGTCAACGCCGCAGCGGTTGCTTCGACGTCGGCAACGAAAGCCGGGTGCGCCTTCACTGCCGGACGAAAGTCGTCGTCGACGCCGACATGCAACTCACCGTCGGGACCACCCACACCCGGCACCCGGAACCAACAGCCCCCGCGAACGGCCAACAACGGCGGCTTCGGGACCTCCTCCCAGCCCAAGGCTCCTGAGAAGAACGCCCGCTCGAGATCCTCGCCGCCCGCCGGACACGCGACCTGCACATGATGAATCATCGACAGAACGTACCGCCGACTCGATTGACACGTCGATGAACGGTAGGCAAACGTATGGGCATGCAACTGAGATTTCTGGCCGGCATCTCGACGGCCTTCGCATTCAAGCTTCTGCTGATGCGAGCGCTGACACTCAAGCTGCAGCGAGACATCGAAGCGCTGAACAACGGCGACTACCGTCCCCTGCTCGCGTCGTTCCACCGAGACGCAGTGCTCAAGTTCGCCGACGGAGACAGCCGCTGGTCGGGCACCCATCGCGGCCGCGCAGCCATCGAAAGATTCTTCCAGGACTTCGTCGCAGCCGGGATACAAGGACAGATCAGCGAAATCTACAGTGGCGGCGCACCCTGGCGAATGACCCTGCTCGTGCGGTTCGACGACCGAGCCCACGCAGCCGACGGCACCCAGATCTACACCAACCGCACCGTGCTCCTGGTCCGCACGAGCTGGGGGAAAATCATCTCGCAAGAAGACTTCTTCGAGGACACCACACGCATCGACGCATTCGAGAAGAAACTGCGGCAACTCTAGATCCCCCGGCCCGGCGTCACACTGTGTGCCATCCGCCGGTACTCAATGTGACATCCAGTGGCCTTTTCGGCAGTCAATGTCACATCGAGTGGACTCCAGGGTCGGAGGGGGTGGGGCGGCGATAGGTCACCTGGGGGTAGTTGTCGGCATTCGTGACGCTGGCGTTCACGTTGTATACCGTGCGCACGAGGTGTTCGGTGATCACTTCGTTCGGGGTTCCCGATGCAACGATGGTGCCGTGATCGAGGACGATGATTCGGTCGCAGAACATGGCGGCGAGGTTGAGGTCGTGCAGGGCGATGTAGCTGCTCAGGGGTAGGCCTGCGACGAGGGTGAGGATGTCGAGTTGATGTTGGATGTCGAGGTGATTGGTCGGCTCGTCGAGCAGTAGTTCGGTGGGTTGCTGGGCGAGGGCTCGGGCGATCTGGACTCGTTGGCGTTCGCCGCCGGAGAGGGTGTGCCAGCGTCGGGTGGCTTTCGATGCCATGGCGGTGTCGGTGAGTGCTCGTGCGATGGCGGCGTCGTCGTCGGATGCGTCGCCGCCGAGGATGCCGTGATGTGGGATGCGGCCGAGGCGGACGACGTCGCGGACGCTGATGTCGACGTCGGTGTCGGAGTGTTGGTCGACCATGGCCACCCGTCTGGCGACGCGACGTCGGCGCAGTGTTCGCAGGTTGTCTCCGTCGAGCAGCACGTCGCCACTGTCGGGTGCGACGATGCCGGCAAGAATGCGCAACAGGGAGGATTTGCCCGAGCCGTTGGGGCCGATCAGGCCGATGGTCTCTCCCGGTTCGGGCGCGAAGCTGATGCCGTCGAGGATCGGGTGTCCACTCCGGGTCCATCGAATGTCTCTGGCGTGCAGTGTCATCGAGATCTCCTGAGCCGAAAGAGAATCAGGGCGAAGGCCGGAACGCCGATGAGGGCCGTGACCACTCCGACCGGAATTTCCTGTGGTGCGAACACCGTTCGAGCGATGGTGTCGACCCAGACCATGAATATTGCCCCCATCACCACCGTCGTCGGAAGCAGTCTTCGATGGCGCGACCCCACGAGGAAACGAGCAGCGTGCGGTAGCACCAGCCCTACGAATCCGATGGCACCGGCGGCGCTGACGAGGGCGGCCGTGATCAATGCGGTGATGACCAGCAACAGGATTCGCACGTACTTCACCGGAACGCCGAGGGATGCGGCCGCGTCGTGCCCGAAAGTGAAGGCATCGAGGGCCGAGGTGTTGAACAGGCACACCGCCATGCCCAGCAGTGCCACAGTGCCGCACAGTGCCACGTCCGTCCAGTCGGCGCCGCTCAAGGAACCGAGCAGCCAGAACAAGACTCCTCGGGTTTGCTCGGCGTCGGCCGAAGATATGACGATGAACGACGTCAGAGCCGAGAACAGTTGTGTACCTGCCACTCCCGCCAGCACGACGCGGTCGTTGCCGCCGCCCGCACCTGCGGCGAGCAGCATGACCAGCACGAACGACAGCAGCGCTCCGGCGAAGGCTCCGGTGGACAGCGACAGTGCACCGCCACCGACGCCGAGCACCGCGACGACGACGGCACCGGTGGATGCGCCCGACGAGATACCCAGTACGAACGGGTCGGCGAGGGGATTGCGCAGCAGCGATTGCATGATGGCTCCGCACAGCGCGAGGCCTGCACCGCAGACGGCGGCGAGCAGCGTTCGGGGCAATCGCAACTGCCAGACGATGCCGTCCTCGATGCGGCTCACTTCGGCCGTACCGATCCCGATGTGCCCCAGTATCACTCGATACACATCGGATACCGACACGCTGGCCGGACCGATGGTCACGGCCACGCCGATCGAAAGCACCAACACCACGAAGCCACCGAGCAGAAGCGGGATCAGCAACCCGCGATCGGTCCGGCTCATGGGGTGGTCGATCCCCAGTTCTGCAGAGCAGCAGCAACTTTTTCGACCCCGTCGATCGTACGGATCGACGGGTTGAGGTCGGCACCGTTGACGACGATGTACCGCTTGCTCTCGACGGCGGTGAGCCGACTCGTGACGGGATTCGATTCCAGGAAAGCGATCTTGCTGTCGAGAGCATCACCGGCGATGCTCCGTCGGCTCAGGTCCGCGAGCACGAGTGCGGTGGGATCACGATCGAGAACACTCTCCCAATTGACCTGTGGCCATTCGTCGGTGGTGTCGGCGTAGATGTTCTCGGCACCGACGGATTCGGTGATGATGCCCGACGATCCACAGCATCCGGCCATGTAGGGGGTGTCGGTGTCGGCGAACCAGTACGCCAGCGACACACCGGAGGCGTCGACGGCTCCCGATGCCTTCGCGAAGCGATCCTGCAGTTCGGCGATGAAGCGTTCACCGCGATCACGCACGTCGAAGATGGCCGCGAGGTCGCGAATCTCCTGGTAGACGGTCTCGATCTCGAGTGGCGACGTACGCGCGCCGTCGGAGTTGACGCTGTCGTCGGTCTTGCCGTTGCAGTCGGTGGGAGAGAGGTAGCTCGGCACACCGAGCTGCTCGAACTGGTCTCTGTCGGCGACGCCTCCCGGTCCGAGGGTGCCGCCGAACGACGCGGTGACGAAGTCGGGCTCGGCGTCCAACACCACCTCGAGGGAAGGTTTGTTGTCCGCCAACCTGGGCACCTTCGCGTTCTCCGACTCGAGGTTCGCACGGACGGGGTCGGTCCAGGTGGCGGTGCCGACCATACGGTCGGCGAGGCCGAGCGAGAGAAGGATTTCCGTCGAACCCTGATTCAACGAGACCGCACGTTGCGGTGGGGCGTCGACGACGACGTCGCGACCGCAATTGTCGATGGTCAGCGGATAGTTTCCTGTGGTCGGGGTGGCCGCGTCGGTCGTCGCCGTGGACGAACAGCCGGCGAGAACGAGGAACGAGACAGCGCCTAGTACGGCGAGGGTGGTGCGCATCGTGAAGAGCTTCCTGCTGAGGGCTCGTGTCGCGGAGCCGCGGTTGGAGGTGGATCGCGACGTCCGAGCATTCGGACTTCGAGCTCTCACTCGTCACCGTTGCGCGCCAGCTCCGGAATTGCACCGGATTCCCTCGTTCGTCGCGTGCTGACCCTATCGTGCGGGGTACCTCAACGGTCAGCGTGCCGTTGCTGTCACCGGCTCCTGTGCGTAGCGACTCGGAAAGGTTCTGCGCGCCACCACGACCACGGCCAGCGCTGCGGCGACCAGGGCTGTTGCAGCAGCGGTGACGGCCCCGATGCCGCTCAGGTCGATCACCACACCGCCCAGCAGTGCGCCCGTCGCGATCGCCAACTGGAAGGAAACGACGTAGATCGCCGACGCCTTGTCCGCATCGGCCGGGGCGGCTCTGACCACGGCCGATTGAATACACACCGGAAGCGTGGTGAAGGCCAGCCCCCACAACGCGATGGCACCGACGGCGAACACGGCCCAGCTGCCCGGAGCCCCGCTCAGAGTGCACCAGAGAATTGCCACTGCCGCTGCGACCGCACCGAGGGCCGCGATGGTCGAGTGCCGGGGCCACCGGTCGTAGGTTCTCCCGATCACCCAGATGCCGACCACCCCGAACAGTCCGTACAGCATCAGCATCAAGGTCAGGGTGGTTCCCGCCGATCCGATGGCACGGTCGACGATCACCGAGAAGTAGGTGTACGCGGCGAAATGACCGAGGACGGCCAGGAACGTCACTGCACACAGAACGGCCAGGGAGCCGTCGAGCACCCGCGGTGTCTTCTTCGTTTCCGAGACCGCTCGGGTGACCGGTAGTGCTGGGAGGACGAAGTACAGCGCCACCGCGATGGCTGCGGCGACGATGCCGAGAATCGTTGCTGCGGTACGCCATCCGAGCCACTGGCCCAGTGCTGCCGTGAGCGGGTTGCCGGCAACCAACGCCAACGAGGTACCGGCATACACCGTCGCGATGGCCTTGCCCTGCTTACCGGGTAGAGCCAGCGATGCCGCGACCGGAGCGACGACAGCCCAGAAGACTCCGTGCGTTGCCGCGCAGAGCATTCGAGAGATCACCAACATCGGATATCCGACCGATACCGCCGAGAGGAGTTGCGAGAGTGCCAGTGCGGCAACGGTGATGACCACGACGCGTCGTCGGGGCCACTGCCGCACGAACCGGATCAACGGCATCGTCATCACGGCGACGCCGTACGCGTAGAAGGTCAGCAGGAGACCCACGGCGGATTCGCCGACGCCGAGGTCCCCGGATATCTCGGGGAGCAACCCCACGGGCAGCGTTTCCGCCGTGACGTAGATGAATGCGGCTGCGGCGAGCACCAGCAGCTTCGGTAGCGGCGACGACATGCTGTGTATCGTTACACATCATCGGTACCGCGCGCTACAGTGGGCCGGTGAACACTCGGGTGACCATGGCCGACGTCGCAGCGTCCGCAGGCGTTTCCACCATGAGCGTCTCGTACACCTACAACCGACCGAGCCGAGTTTCCGCGGCCACCCGCGATCGTGTGCACGAGGCAGCTGCGGCCCTCGGATACGCCGGTCCCAACCGCACCGCGCGGTCGTTGCGCAGCGGCAGGCACGACAGCATCGGCGTCGTCCTCGGCGAGAAGCTCACCTACGCCTTCGAGGATCCCCAGGCTCGACGGTTTCTGTCCGGCATCGCCGAAGCGTGTCTCGACGCCGACACCGCGCTGGTGATGCTGCCGAACCTGCACCGCGACACCGACAACGCTCGCATCCGAGACGCACAGGTCGACGGGTACGTGGTGTGGACCACGGAGATCGACGACCCCTTGCTCGACGTGCTCGTCGAGACCGGCCGCCCCACGTGCATCCAGGGTGGGCCCGACCACCCCGGCCTGAACTCGATCGCCATCGACGACAGGGCGGCAGCCGACGCAGTGGCCACCGCCGCATTGCACAGCCGATCTCGACCTGCCATCGTCGCTCTCAGGCCCGATACCCGACGCGAATCGACGATCGTGCGTGGCGCGGACGCGTCGGACATCTCGATGCCGGTGACCCGAGCTCGACTCGAGGGTTACCGAGACGCATGCCTGCAATCGGGGATCGAATGGTCGACGGTACCGACACTGTTCACCACCAACAACGCCCGCCCCGAAGGGGACCGGGCAGCGCAGGTGTTGTTGCAGGACAACGCTATCGACACATTGCTCGTGATGAGCGACGAACTTGCCCTCGGGGTGCTCGATGCTGCGGCCACGGCCGGAATCGACGTTCCGGGGCGACTGGCCGTGACCGGGTGGGACGACTCCCCTGCCGCGGCCGAGGCCGGATTGACCACCGTTGCGCAGTCGCTGTTCGATCAGGGCCGGTCGGCGGCTCGGTGGGTGCTCGGACTCAGCGACAGCGTGGACGACGCGATCTGGAGCGTCGAAGAACGAGCATCGACAGGACGCGCAAACGGCCCACAAACCAAGGACACCGTGATCTAATAGTCCTAAAAAAGGGGATGCTCCCTGTTTATAGCGTTCAAGCAGACTCTTCGGCTAGTATCATCCATGGCTGTCCGGCCATGAGGGGGAACAGTGAGCCGAGAGCACGACGCGCCGCCCCGTCATGTCGCCGCGGTCACCTCAGCCGCCGCCGTAGGCGGAACAGCCGCCCAACGCGACGCGCTGACCGGTCTTCCGAACCGCGTCGAGATCCTTGCCCTCATCACCGACGAGCTCGACCGACGCACCCCGGATCGTCAGTTCAGCGTCCTGCTGGTCGACATCGACGGATTCCGAGAGTTCAACGACGCCCTCGGCCCCGCCCAGGGCGACAGCCTGCTGTGCATGGTCGCCGACCGACTGCTCGCCTCCACCCGCCCCGGCGACACCATCGGCCGACTCACCGGCGACGAATTCGTCGTCATCGCACGGGGCTGCCACTCCATAGCCGCGCGCGCCCTGGCTGCCGGATTCGCGAGCATCTTCGAGCCCGCCTTCGAGCTCTCCGGCCGCCAACTCACCCTCACCGCCAGCGTCGGAGTCGCCTCGAGTACCACCACCGACATCAGCGCCACCCAACTGGTCCACAACGCCACCGCAGCCATGCACGCCGCCAAAGCCGTCGGACGCAACGAACACCACGTCTTCACCGACGAGCTCCACCACACCAACCGCACCCGACTCGAACTCATCGAACGACTACGCGGCACCGCCATGGTCGAGCGCGAACTGACGATGGTCTACCAACCCATCGTCGAACTCGCGACGGGAACGGTCGTCGGGGCCGAAGCACTCATCCGATGGAACCACCCCGAACTCGGCCTGCTGATGCCCGACACCTTCATCCCCCTCGCCGAGGACGCCGACCTCATCGTCCCGCTGAGCATGTGGATTCTCGCCGAGGTCGCACACACGATCGCGGACTGGCAGACCCGCAACATCCACCTCCAAGTGGGCGTCAACATCAGCCCAGCCCACTTCGCCACCGGAACCCTCGCAACCGACGTCATCGACACCGTCGACACCTACGGCATCGAACCCGGACGACTCGCCCTCGAACTCTCCGAATCACAGACACTCCACGACCTCGACGCAGTCCACTACCAACTCCGCGACGTCCAACGCCACGGCGTCCTCATCGCCATCGACGACTTCGGCTCCGGCTTCTCCTCCCTCGAACGACTGGCCACCCTCCCCGTCGACACCCTCAAGATCGACAAATCCCTCACCCAACACCTCGACAGCGACAACCTGCACCGACGCCGCGCCATGACCACGCTCTGCACAGCCCTCGTCGACGTCACCACCACTCTCGGCAAAGACACCGTCATCGAGGGAATCGAGACACCGGAACAACTCCAGATCTGCACCGACATGGGCGTAACCTTCGGCCAAGGACACCTACTCGGACGCCCCATGTCCGTTGCGGCACTCGAACAATTCATCACCCGACACAGCACCCACAGCGAATCCGCATAACCCGAGGAACCGAACGTGAAGATCGACAACGAAGTCCAACGCTTCACCGCCGCACCCCGAGCCCAACTCTCCACCATCAACCCCGACGGCACACCACACCTGGTCCCGATCGTCTTCGCCGTCGCCCCCACCGGCGACCGAATCTTCACCGCCATCGACTGGAAACCCAAGACAACGCAGAAACTCCAGCGACTCGACAACATCCGCGCCGACCCCGCCGTCAGCCTCATCGTCGACCACTACACCGACGATTGGTCCCAACTCTGGTGGATCCGCGCGGACGGATCCGCCCACATCGTCGAAACCTCCAGCGCCGAAGGCACATCGGCCACCGACGCCCTGGTCGCGAAATACAGTCAATACAAAAACAACAGACCCGGAGGTCCGGTCATCATCATCGACAAACTGTCCTGGAGATCCTGGTCGGCTTCCTGAACCCCGCCCTTGCCGCTGCCCCTTGTCCACTCAATGTGACCTTCGGTGGCCTTTTCGCCCGTCGATGGCACATCGAGTGGACTGCGAGCGGGTGACAGTGCAACGAAATTCGTTGGCAGATCGGGTGCACTGTTGACACACTGCTGGCCATGCTGGATGTACCTCCCGATCGGATTGTCACCGGCCGACTTCTCATTCGTCGCGAGTCGGCCGGCGATGCCGACGCCGTTGCCGACGTGATCGGTCGCAATCTCGCGCGCCTTGCGCCGTGGATGGGGTGGGCGACTGAAGAAGCTGCCCAGCCTTCGGTGCAATCGGCTCGCATTGCGGAGGCCGTCGAGCAGTGGAATGCCGGGGAGATGTTCGATTACGGAATTTTCGAGCGCGACGGCGGTGCGTTTCTGGGCAAGATCGGGATGCATCGCCGGATCGGCCCGCACGGCATCGAATTGGGTTACTGGCTCGACGCCCGGGCCGAGGGACGTGGGATGATCAGCGAGGCCGTCGCCGCCCTCATACGGGAGGCCTCGAGGCTGGACGGAATCAATCGAGTCGAAATTCATTGTGACGCAGCGAATCTCCGGAGCCAGGCCGTACCCAAGAGGCTTGGATTCGTGCTGGACAGGATCGAGCATCGGCCGATCGCAGCTACGTCCGAGACCGGCAAGCACATGGTGTGGGTGTATCAACCCGAGCGACTACGAGCCTGATCCGCTCGCGGCCGGACCGTGACATTCGGTCGCGGTCGCGCCTTGGCCTGCTCGTAACGCGCACGAAGGTCGGACAGAACGCGTTCCGGGTCCTCCCGAATATCGCTCGGCAGATGTGTCACCACGATGAGGCCGGCATTCTGCGCTCGTTCCCGACGCGCCACCGTCGCCCTGTGCGCCGCGGGCGAGAGATGGTATTCGAGCGAATCGATCTCCCAATCCAACGCGACATCGTCGAGCCAGTTGTCGGCTATCAGCAGGAACCTGCCCTGCTCGTCGTGGACAGCCACGTTGTGCTGCATCGTCGGAAGTCCGCTGCGCGCGTACAGCTTCTGGGCCTGAGCCTCCGCCACCGAGTGCGCACCTGCAGCCAGTTCCCTCAGAACTCGACGTGGCATCGCAGTTCCCCGCGTACTACCGGCGTTCAGTTTCTTCATGATCGCGGCCACGGTAGCCGCACCTCGCTGCACGACACCGGCAATCAACGCCATGCACTGCTCGGCATTCTTCATCCGTCGAACTGCATCGCACAGACACCGAACGATCGGGGCGACGCGAAGTCCCGACTTGATTTCCGCCGTCGGCATTCGCCACGTCCGCTCCACGACAGCGAAGCCCACGGACTTGCGATGTTGCGGCTCGGGAATCAGTGCGAACGTCTCCTCCAACGAACCCGACGGGCCCAATCCATGCAACGCCAGCCCTGCCCGACCGCTGATGAGAGCATCCTTGCCGCAGTAGATCGCCACCGCGGTGGCGCGTTCGATCGGCGTCAGCGAACGATTCTTCAAGAACACCAACCCAGGTAACGCCCGTGACCAGCTGCCGTCCGGCTGGGTGCGTCGAACGATGGTCTTCGACGCCACCCCGAGCTCGAGTAAGTGCGCTGTCCTCATGAAGCCGCGATCCGACGCAGCCGCGATCACCTTCGCATCGACTCGTGCTCCACCCCGCTTCATGGCCATGATGATGCACAGTCCGCGCACCCCGAATCCGCCGCGACGACGGGAAACGAACTGCCCTGTGGATAACTCACTCCCTGTGGACGAACCCTTCACCCACGCGCGCCGAGGCGACGTCGTATCGAGATCCAACGCACCCGAAGATCCGCCGCCCGCAACCGACCCGATGTCCACTCGATGTGACATCGACTGTCGAAAAGGCCACTGAACGTCACATTGAGTGGGCGGGGGTGCGGGCAATGGGCAACTGACTCGTGTCAGCGGGGATACCGTCTACGGTGCAAGTGCATTCTGACTTCGGGAGTGAGATATGACGGCGACAGCAGTTTCCTCGGAGCGGTCCGGGTCCATGGTTCCGCGGTCGTTCGTGCCACCCGAGCGCGGTCGTTTGAGTGAGGTTCCGCATATCGCGGGTCTGGTGCTCGGTGTGTTCGCGGTGTTGTTGTTTCTGTGGAGTCTGTCGCCGACTCTTCGTTTCCTGATTCACGTTCCGCGTGAGTACGTCGACAGCTATTACTTCGATGCTCCCGATACGAGTTTGTCGTGGGCGCTGGTGGTCGGTTTGTTGGCGGCGGCGTTGGCGAGTCGTAAGCGCATTGCGTGGTGGTTGCTGACGATCTATCTGGTGTTGTTGGCGATCACCAATGTGGTCGAGGGGATCACGGACAAGAGCGTCAATTCGTGGATTGCGCTGGCTGTCCATGTTGTGGTGACGGGGGTGTTGATCGCCGCGCGCAAGGAGTTCTACACGCGGGTGCGTCGTGGTGCGGTGTGGAAGGCGCTCGGGGTGCTCGTGCTCGGCGCGGCCGTCGGGACGGTGATCGGGTGGGCGCTGGTTGCGCTGTTCCCCGGGTCGTTACCGGAGAGTCAGACGTTCCTGTGGGCGTTCAATCGCGTGACGGCGTTGGCGACGGTGGACAACGAGCAGTTCGACGGCAGGCCGAACGGCATCGTGAACACGGCCCTGGGTCTGTTCGGAGCGTTGGCGTTGTTGGGGGCTGTCGTCACGTTGTTTCGGTCGCAGCGGTCGAGCAACGCGCTCACCGGTCGCGACGAGTCCGCGCTGCGTGGCCTGCTCGACAAATGGGGTGCCGACGATTCCCTCGGCTACTTCGCCACTCGCCGCGACAAGGGCGTCATCTTCGCCACCAGCGGTAAGGCGGCGGTGACGTATCGCGTCGAGGTCGGCGTGTGTCTGGCCAGTGGTGATCCGATCGGAAATCCCGAGGCGTGGCCGCATGCGATCTCGGAATGGTTGGACCTGGCCGAGAAATACGGCTGGACCCCAGCTGTCATGGGCGCCAGCGAGATCGGCGCGACCGCGTACAAGCGGGCCGGACTGAGTGTCCTCGAACTCGGCGACGAAGCAATCCTGAAAACCAAGGATTTCAATCTCAATGGACGCGAGATGCGCCCCGTGCGTCAGGCGGTCAACCGGGCTCGTAAAGCGGGTGTCGTGGTCACCGTGCGTCGTCATCGTGACATTTCGTCGGAGGAGATGTCGGAGATCATTGCCTGCGCGGATGCGTGGCGCGATACCGAAACCGAGCGTGGTTTCTCGATGGCGTTGGGTCGACTGGGTGATCCGCTCGACGGCGATTGTCTTCTGGTGCAGGCAGTTCAGGGCGAGAAGGTGATCGGCGTTCTCTCGCTGGTGCCGTGGGGTCGCACCGGAGTGTCCTTGGATCTGATGCGTCGTGATCCGGCGTCGCCCAACGGGGTGATCGAACTGATGGTGACCGAACTCGCCACCAGCGCCGATCATTTCGGCGTCGGCAAGATCTCGCTGAACTTCGCGGTGTTCCGCGCGGCGTTCGAGGAGGGCAGCCGGATCGGTGCCGGGCCGGTGTTGCGAATCTGGCGCAGCGTGCTGGTGTTCTTCTCTCGGTGGTGGCAGCTCGAGGCCCTGTATCGCTCGAACGTGAAGTACCTTCCGGAATGGGAGCCGCGCTACCTCTGCTTCGCAGACAATCGGGTGTTGCCCAAGGTCGGCGTCGCGTCGGCCATCGCCGAGGGCTTCTTGACCCTGCCGACCTTCCGACGCGCCTCGAAGCACACCGGTTCTCACGTTGCGGTGCCCGCGGCTCTGGCCGACGCCGACGACATTCATCCCGACGGCAGCGGCCCCGACAGCGTCCCGGACGAGCCGACACCGGGCCGTAAGCGTCCCGACCAGGTGCGCGTACGCATGTCGAAACTCGATCGTCTCGAACGCGAGGGCACAGAGGGCTATCCCGTCGCCTATCCCCCGACGCATACGGTCGAGGCGGCGGTGGCCTCGCCGCAGGGCACAACGGTACGAATTGCCGGACGCATCCTGCGGATTCGCGACTACGGCGGTGTCGTATTCGCTGTGGTGCGTGACTGGTCGGCCGATATCCAGGTTCTCTTCGACCGCGATCGCGTCGGGGATTCGATCGAGAACTTCGACGCCGATTTCGACCTCGGCGATCTCATCGAGGTCAGTGGCGCGATCGGCCGCAGCAAGCGTGGGGAGCTGTCGCTGCTCGCGACGGACTGGCGAATGAATGCCAAGTGCTTGCATCCACTGCCGGACAAGTATCGCGGACTCACCGACCCGGAAGCTCGGGTGCGGCAACGCTACGTCGATCTGGCCATCAATCGCGATGCTCGTGCACTGATGATCGCCCGATCCAATGTCGTGAAGTCACTTCGTGATTCGCTCGGCGAGCGCGGATACATGGAGGTCGAGACACCGATTCTGCAGCAGGTTCACGGCGGTGCCAACGCAGCACCGTTCGTCACCCACATCAATGCCTACAACCTCGACCTCTACCTGCGGATCGCACCGGAGCTCTATCTCAAGCGCCTGTGTGTCGGCGGCATGGAGAAGGTGTTCGAGATCGGCCGCGTGTTCCGCAACGAAGGCGCGGACTTCAAGCACAACCCCGAGTTCACGATCCTCGAGGCCTACGAGGCCCACAGCGACTACGAACGCGCAATGGTGTTGTGTCGCGAGCTGATCCAGCGAGCAGCCGTCGCCGCGCACGGACGCGAGATCATCCTGCGCCCGGATGGTCCGAACGGGGAAATGATCGAGATCGACATCTCCGGTGAATGGCCGGTCAAGACGTTGCACGGTGCCGTCGCCGAGAAGTTGGGAGTGCCCGTCGAACCGGCGACTCCTCTGGAGGAGCTACAACGCCTGTGCGACGAGAACGACATTCCGTACGAGAAGACCTGGGATGCTGGGGCCGTCGCGCAGGGAATGTACGAGCATCTCGTCGAGGACTACACCGAGTTCCCCACTTTCTACAAGGACTTCCCGACGTCGATGTCGCCGTTGACGAGGCCGCATCGGAGCATTCCGGGCGTCGCCGAGAAGTGGGATCTCGTCGCGTGGGGTGTGGAGCTGGGTACCGCGTACAGCGAGCTGACCGACCCTGTCGATCAGCGGCAGCGCCTGACCGAACAGTCGCTGTTGGCGGCCGGCGGTGACGAGGAAGCGATGAGCCTGGACGAGGATTTTCTGCAAGCACTCGAGCACGGGATGCCGCCGACCGGCGGTCTCGGCATGGGAGTCGACCGGGTCGTCATGCTCATCACCGGTGGCAGCATTCGGGAAACGCTCGCGTTCCCCCTGGCCAAGCCGCGTCAATGACCTTCCCTCGTGACCGATCCACGCACACGAGTGTGCAAAACGGGGAAAATGATGGAAACTGGAGCGTGAAACAGTCGACAGGTCGGTAGAGCATCGTGGAGTACCAAACATGGACAGCGGGGATCGAGCCGAACGCAGTGCGTTGTTTCCCGTGAAACATCCTCCCGGTCAGTACGTCGAGGTGGACGGGCAACGTCTGCATCTGTTCGTACGCGGAACCGGCCCCACGGTCGTCCTGTGCGGAGGCCTCGGCAGTAACTGGTTCGACTGGAACGACACCGTCGACATCCTGAGCGCCCACCATCACGTGGTCGTTCTCGACCGCCCCGGCTTCGGACTCAGCGACCCCTTGCCCGCCGGTGCCACACCCACCGTCCGCGGGGAGGCAGACCGAATCATCGGTGTCCTCGACGCACTCGGAGTCACCGACCCGGCCGTCGTGGTAGGTCATTCGATAGCCGGCTTCTACGCAGAAGCTGTGGCCCGGCTGTACCCGTCGCGCACCCGCGGAATTCTGTTGCTCGATTCCAGCGCCGAATCCGACCCCAGACGCTTCGTCCCGACCGTCGTGCGCGTCGAGGCCGCCCACGTCATCGCCACCGCGCTCAGCAAGACCGGCCTGCAGAAGCTGGTCGGACCGCGTGTGCGACGCGTCCTCAATCAGGCGACACCGCCCGACGGCACACCGCAGGAGACGTTCGACTGGGTCGACGACATCTATCGACGACCCACCTACCTCGCCGCCGCCCTGGTGGAAGACGTCGTCTACCCGGACCTCGCCGCCGAACTGAACAGAATGCGGAAGCGTTCGCCCCTCGTCGTTCCGGTCATCGTCGCCGCAGCCCACACCGGACGACCCTCCCCGTGGGGCAAGCGATGGATCAAGACTCAACGCAAGCTGGCCGCGTATCTGCGGGCCGACTTCACTGTCGTCATGCCCGCCCACCACCACGCCATGATCGACAAGCCCGCCGAGGTCGCAGCCCTCATCACCGAACTGGTGTGAACTCCTCGAGGCGACGCACGTAACGTGTGTCACCGAGCCCGTAGCCCAAGACCCGAGCCGAAGCTCGGCGATGGCGCGGTAGCACGAGAGGAAATTGAAGATGGGTGCGATCAGCACGACGCAGGGACGACAGTCGAAACTACTCGGACTCGGCGTTCACCGCCCCGAGAGAGTCGTGACCAACGACGAGATCTGTGAATTCATCGACTCGAGCGACGAGTGGATCCAGACGCGGTCCGGAATCAAGAACCGGCGCTTCGCCGATCCCAAGGAAAACGTCGTCGAGATGTCCATCGCGGCAGGTCGTAAGGCCCTCGAAGCCAGTGGAATCACCGCCGACCAAGTCGACACCGTCATCGTCGCCACCTCGACGCATCTCGAACTCACACCCCAAGCAGCTGCAAAAGTAGCGCACGGACTCGGCACCAAGGGGCCGGCCGCATTCGACATCTGCGCCGGCTGCGCAGGCTTCTGCTACTCCCTCGCCGTCGCATCGGACCTGGTCAAGGCCGGAACGTCCAAGTACGTCCTCGTCATCGGTGCAGAACAGCTCAGCGTCACCACCGACCCCTACGACCGCACCACCCGCTTCATCTTCGCCGACGGCGCCGGTGCCGTGGTCGTCGGCCAGAGCGACGAAACCGAGATCGGACCCGCCGTCTGGGGCTCCGACGGCTCGCAATCCGACGCCATCGTCCAGACCACCGACTGGTACGACTACATCACCGAAGAAGGCCTCGAGCGCCCCTGGATCCGGATGAACGGAATCTCCGTCTTCCGCTGGGCCGCCTTCGAGATGGGCAAGGCCGCGCAGCGCGTCCTCGACGTCGCCGGCATCAAGACCGACGAACTGCACGCCTTCATCCCCCACCAGGCCAACAGCCGCATCACCGAACTCCTCGCCAAGAGCCTGAACCTGAACGAGGACACACCCGTCGCCAACGACATCGCCGAAACCGGCAACACCTCGGCAGCCTCGATCCCCCTGGCCATGGAAGAACTACTGCGCACCGGCAAAGCAAAAGCAGGAGACACAGCACTGCTGCTCGCCTTCGGTGCCGGACTCTCCTACGCCGGACAGGTAGTCAAACTCCCCAACCTGTAGTCGCCGATCCACACCGGATGCACCCGATTCCCGAGTGCACACCCTTCACCCCAGTGCACTCGATGTGACATTGAGTGGCCTTTTCGGCAGTCAATGGCACATCGAGTGGACTCCGGGGGACGCTGTGGGGCGATTCGGGACCCAAGGCGGGGGTCGAGTCGTACTGTTGTCGTATGCCCAAGCCTCCGTTGCCCGATGCCGCTGTCGAATTGCTGAAGAAGGCCAATCCCGCGGTCATGGCGGTGGTTCGTGCAGATGGAACGCCGATCACCGCACCCACGTGGTATCTGTGGGAGGACGGGAAGGTCGTGCTCAATTTCGATGCGTCGCGGAAGCGTCTCGAGCACATCAAGGCGAATCCGAAGGTCTCGATTTCGGTGTTGGACGAGGCCAGTTGGTACACCCATGTGACGGTGCACGGTTCGATCGAGTTGCAGGACGATCCCGATCTGGTCGACATCGACCGCATCTCGACGCATTACACCGGCGATCCGTATCCGGTTCGGGATCAGCCGCGCGTGACCGGATACGTCACTGTCGACGCCTATGTGGGGTGGGGCAAGCTCGGCACGTAGCGCCGAGGGAGAGCGGTTGCGGACTGCTGTCTCCAGGTGCCACACTCCCGCCATGGGTTATCCGCAGGGTGAGAGCAACGATCCGTTCGACGCAGCGAACAAGGATCAGCCGTACGGCGGGCAGCAGTACCCGCCCTATCAGAACCCGAATCCCCAGTACCCGAACCCCCCGCAAGAGAGCCCCCAGTACCCGAACCCGCAGCAACAGTATTCGCAGTACGGGAATGCGCCGTATGCCGGCGGGTATCGCGCTCCGGCGTCCACCAACACCTTGGCGATCGTGTCACTCGTGTTGGCGATTCTCGGTCTGACGTTCATTCCGTTGATTGCGTCGGTGTGCGCGGTGGTGTGTGGCCACATCTCGCGCGGTCAGATCAAGCGCACCGGCGAAGGCGGATCGGGTTTTGCGACGGCGGGCCTGATCGTGGGTTACGTCTCGATCGCGCTCTTCGTCGTCATCGTGGGTGCGATCGTCATTTTTGCCCTCGCTGCCGCAAACACGTCAACCTACTGATACCGGCTTCGCCAATCGGCCGTTCATGCACGCGGCCCATACGCCTGCGATCACTGCCAACGCAATGACGAACAGCGCCAACGCGTTCCATCCCTGGGATTGGAAGACGACGCCGCCGATCCAGCCGACGACGGAGGATCCGCCGTAGTAGAAGAGGTTGTACAGCGATGTCGCCTGGGCTCGGCCGTGGACGGCTCGTTGTCCGGTCCATCCCGACGCGATGGCGTGGGCGGCAAAGAATCCCATGGTCAGGATCACCAAGCCGGTCAGAATGACGGCGAGATTCGACGCCATCGTCAGGGCAACTCCGGCGATCATCGTGGCGGTGGATCCGGCGAGCACCACCGATCTGCCGTGCTTCGTCGCGAGATTGCCCGCTACCCGTGAGGACACGGTACCGCTGAGGTACGCCACGAAGATCAGGCTGATCAGAGACTGCGGGAGTCCGAAAGGCACGGCCTCCAAACGAAATCCGAGGTAGTTGTAGATCGCGACGAAGCCGCCCATCAGCAGAAATCCCTGGCCGTAGAGTGCCGCCATCCCCGGCTCGCGCAGGTTCACCCACAGCCGTCCGGGTAGGTCACGAATTTGGCTGTCCACGAGCGTCGTTCGCGGCTTCGGTGCGAGCCAGACGAACAGTGCTGCGGCCAACGCAGCGATCATCGACACGGTCAACGTGCCGATCCGCCAGTTGGTGTATTCCGCAACGGGTCCCGCGACGATGCGGCCGAGCAGTCCGCCGAGCGTCGTACCGGACACGTAGGTCGCCGCGGCCAGGGCTGTGTGCTTGTGATGGATCTCTTCGCTGAGGTACGCGATGGCGATGGCCGGAAGACCGCCCAGTGCAGCACCTTCGAAGAATCGAATCACCAAGAGCACTTCGAGCGACGGCGCGAGCGGAACCAGCAGACCCAACGTCGTGGCGGTGAGGATCGACGCCGTCATGGCCCGAACACGACCGGTACGGTCGGCCGCCACCGACCAGGGAATGACGGACACCGCAACGCCGACCGTCGCGAGCCCGACCGCGAGCGAGGACTGCGACGGCGTGATGTCGAGATTGGCGGCGATGAGGGGCAGGATGCCCTGCACCGAGTAGAGCTGAGCGAACGTTGCGACTCCGGCGAACAGCAGTGCCAGCACGAGCCTGCGGTATTCGCGCGATCCCCTGGGGTGTCCCTCCCATCCGAGCACCTCGGGCTGCGTCGTGGTCATGCAGATCACGTTAGAAGCGCTCACGATATTCGTCCAATGCATGAGACCGGGCAAACCGATACACCAGCGATATGATTCGGGAATGCGTCGTGAAGCGATCGAACTCCTGCCGCTGCTACCGACTCTCGTCGCAGTGGCCGACACCGAACACATCACCGACGCCGCGCACGTCCTGGGCGTCCCACAGCCCACCGTCAGTCGGCAGGTCGCCCGCGCCTCGGCAATTCTGGGCGTCGACATCGTGGAACGACGCGGCCGCGGGATCGTGCTCACCAGCACCGGCCGAGTGCTCATTCCTTATCTCCAGCGGGCGTTGAGCGACATCGACGCCGGCATCGACGCCATGACCGAGCACGACGCCAGAGCCCGCGGCCGTATCGCGGTGGCGTTTCAGAACACCCTGGGCGAGGACGTCGTACCGGCGCTGATCCGCCAGTTCCGCGTCGACCACCCGGCCGTCACGTTCGATCTGGACCAGGGTGCCCGGGCACGCTGCCTCGACCGTCTCGCCGACGGGGTCTCCGACCTGGCGTTCGTCTCTCTCAGCGCCGAACACACCGAGCACAATTCGTTCCAGCTCTACGACGAGCGACTGATGCTGGTGGTCCCGGCCGATCATCGGCTGGCCACGCGCAGGTCGGTCGATCTGGCCGACACGGCCGACGAGAACTACATCGCGATGGGCCACGGCTTCGGGATGCGCTCGATCTGCGACGAGTTGTGGGCGGACGCCGGCTTCAGCCCGCGTATCGCCTTCGAGGGTCAGGACACCCACACGGTGCGCGGACTCGTCGGAGCCGGTCTCGGTATCGCCATTCTGCCGCGAATACGCGCGCACGGCGGTGAGGGCGGAACCGTGGACATCGGACTCACCCAACCGGCCGCGCGCAGGCGAATCGGCATGGTGTGGGATCCGCGGGCCGATTCGCCGCGTCAGGTGGCGGCATTTCGATCGATGGTGCTGCGCAGCGGCAGAACACTCGTGATTAGGTGAGTCGATGCAATTGGTTCTGGTGCGGCATGCCCTCCCGCAACGGTCGGAGACCTCGGCCGATCCCGCTCTGGCCGAACTCGGCGTCGAACAGTCCCAGCGAGTGCCGGGTGCCGTCGCCCGGTTCCCGATCTCGCGAGTCGTCTCGAGCTCGCAGCTACGCGCCGTCCAGACCGCGCAGCCTCTGGCCGATCGGCTCGGTCTGACCGTCGAGCCCGACGATCGCCTGACCGAATACGATCGCGACTTCGGCGGCTACGTTCCGATCGAGTCGGCCAAGACCGAATTCCGTGAGGCATTCGATCGCATCAAGGCCGGGCATCTCCCGGAGCAGGTCGACGAGCAGGCGTTTCGCCGGCGAGTTCTGGACGGTGTCGCCGATGTCGTCTCGGCGAGCGCACACACCGACACCGTGGCGCTGTTCGCTCACGGCGGCGTGATCAACATCCTGCTGCAGGACATTCTGCAGACCCCGAAGGTGCTCGGCTTCCCGATCGACTACTGCTCGGTGACGCGGGTGCTGTTCTCGCGCAGCGGCGCGAGGTCGGTCTCCTCGGTGAACGAAACCGAGCACGTGTGGGACCTGCTGCCCCGCAATCGGTAATCCACAGAGACCTCTTAAACTCCCAGGTCGAGGGCACAAAATAGGGCGTCGACGGTCGTCGACTGGTCGGCGACGCTGCACCGTGCGGTTAGCCTCGAACTCATCATGGGTGAATTGCGTATCTTCCGACGTCCTGCCGTTGCTCTCACTGCGCTGGCGTTTCCTCTGGTAGCGGTAGGTGCATTTGCACTGGGCACCGGCTACGACCTCGGTGGCGAGTCCGCAGCAACCACCACCGTCGTCGCCGACACCGAGCAGGCACCGGCAGCGGACCAGCAGACAGCCGATCCCCTGGCCGCGGCCAGGAGCAGCCTCAACAGCGCATCGCTGCCCATCACGTTCCTCTCCAGCGGTATCGGCCAGCTGACCGACGGCGGAACGCAGCTCAACGACGGCGTCGGGCAGCTCGCCGACGGCATCACCCAGGCACACG
Organism: Rhodococcus sp. 06-418-5; assembly: GCF_002258285.1. Classification (NCBI taxonomy): domain Bacteria; kingdom Bacillati; phylum Actinomycetota; class Actinomycetes; order Mycobacteriales; family Nocardiaceae; genus Rhodococcus; species Rhodococcus sp. 06-418-5. The sequence continues at coordinate 309,134 of NZ_NOYE01000008.1, read as the reverse complement.
ACGGAACCATTCAGCTCGCCGATGGATTCGGGCAGTACCGCGACGGCATCGGTCAGCTCGGGGACGGCGCGTCCCAGATCAGCGGTGGCGTCGACCAGGTCGTCGATCAGCTCGCCGGCTTCGGCGCTCTGCAGGCCGATTTCACCGCCAAACTCGCCGCCACCGCTGACCAGGTCGATCGTTTCCCGCACCCGGGATCGGACGCCATCTCCGGTGAGATCCGCGGGGTCATCGACACTCTGAACACGCAGGCTTTCGGGCCCGACACCCTCGCCCAGCTGCAGACCCTCAAGAGCGGTGCTCAGCAGCTGTCCTCCGAACTCAACGACCCCAACAGTCAGTTCCTCGGAGCCACCGCCCAACTCGGCGACGCGACCGTGCAGTTGCGTGACGGACTGGGCCAACTCGACGACGGCGGCCAGCAGCTCAAGGCCGGCACCGATCAGCTCGTGACGTCGGTCGAACCGGTCGAGGGAATCGTCAACGGCATCGCCACCAATGTGCGCGACGCCTCGGCAGCACTTCCGCAGGGAACCGCTGCCGCTACCGACGACGCAGCGTCGGACCAGAACATCGCGGCCACGTCGTCGAGCACCGGAACCGGTGCCACCCCGTATCTGATCGCTGCCCTGGTCGCGCTCGGTGCTCTCGGGTGTGTCAGTCTCGTGCGGGTTCTGGGCAGGGACAGCAAGCCTCGCTGGCTCGCCGTGGCCGCAGCGGTCGCCGCAGTGGGCATCAGCGCCGCCGTTGCGTTCGCCTTCGCCACCGACGCCGCCCTCGGGCCGGTCCTGGGAGCGGGTGCGTTCCTGATCGTCTCGGCTGCGGCCTACCTCGCCGCAGCGGGAGCGATCCAACGGGTGCTCGGTGCCGTGATCGGCCAGATCGTCAACGTCGCCGCGCTCGCGGTGCAGGTCGTCGTCTGTGGCTTCGCATACGCGTCGACGGCACCGATCTGGGGCGATCTCGCCGCCTTCATGCCCATGAGCTACACCGCCGCCGGGGCCCGCGTCATCGCGTCGGGAGAGATGAGCGGGACCGGCTGGCTCGCGATCGGTGCCACGATGGCTCTGCTCATCGTGTCGGCACTCGTGTACGCAAGCGTGCGGGGTGAGTCAGCCGACCGGCCGGAGGGGATGAATGGCGGGCGCAGCCGCGAGGTGGGCCCCGAACTCGCTTAGCGCCTGCTGCAGGTGCGGAGTTTGCATGTGGCCGTCGAGGTCCTCCTGCGACTTCCACACCTCGACGGTGATGAAGGTTCCCGGCTCGATCGCGGACTCGAACAGCTCGTACGAGAGGTTGCCGTCTTCCTTCCGCGATTCGGCAACGAGAGCGGAGAGGCCGTCGCGCACGGCGTCGATGGCATCCGGCTTGGCGATGATCGTCGCGACTACCTTCAGATCGTTGGTCATGAGGTGATTTTTCCTTCGTTCGGCGAGAGACATGTTTCTTCACCGAACGTACTCCCGATCCCCCTAAGCTGAGGTGTCCATTCGGGAAGGGAAACCACAGTGAGCCAGACGGCAACCGACCAGCGCGCCACCGGTAAGGAGTGGCTCGGCCTCGCAGTGCTGGTGGTGCCGATTCTCGTCGTGTCGATGGACATGTCGGTGTTGTACCTGGCCCTGCCGTTCATGACGGCCGATCTCGAACCCACCAGCAATCAGTCGTTGTGGATTCTCGACATCTACGGATTTCTGCTTGCCGGCCTCCTGATCACCATGGGCTCGCTGGGCGATCGCATCGGCAGGCGCACCCTGCTCATGATCGGTGCCGTCGTGTTCGGAGTGGCGTCTCTGGCCGCGACGTTCTCCACCTCTCCCGAGATGCTGCTCGCGGCGCGCGCTCTGCTGGGAATCGGCGGAGCCACCATTGCGCCGAGCACATTGTCGTTGATCCGCAACATGTTTCACGACCCCACTCAGCGAAAGGAAGCCATCGGCCTGTGGACTGCCGGCTTCGCCGGTGGAGCAGCAGTGGGCCCTGTCATCGGCGGTGTTCTGCTCGAACACTTCTGGTGGGGCTCGGTGTTCCTGATCAACATTCCGATCATGGTGGTACTTTTCGTCGCCGCCCCGTTTCTGGTCCCCGAGTTCAAGGACTCCGACCCCGGGAAGTTCGATCCCATCAGCGTGATTCTCGCTATCTCCTCGATGCTCTCGATCGTGTTCGCCATCAAACACGGTGCGCAGGAGGGGATCGACGCGGCAACGATCGTCACCGCCCTCGTCGGGCTGACGCTCGGTGCAGTGTTCGTCGTCCGGCAACGGAAGGCAGCACACCCTTTGATCGACGTCACGCTGTTCGCCGAACGTGCCTTCAGTGCAGCCGTCGTCGTGCAGTTCCTGGTGATTTTCGCGATGACCGGCTTCAGCCTGTTCGCCGCGCAGTATCTCCAGCTGGTAGTCGGGCTCGGGCCGCTCGAGGCCGGATTGTGGTTGTTGATTCCCGCCGCGGCTGCAGCGACCGGGGCTGTGTTGGCACCGACGATGAGTAAGGTCATCCATACGGGCACCATCATCGCCTGCGGCCTGGCTTTCATCGGATTCGGTTGTGTGGCAATGGTCTTCGTCACCAGCGACTCGGGCCTACCGTTACTCCTGACCGGGATGGCTCTGCTGACGTTCGGCATCGGCGCGGCGTCGACGCTCAACTCCGATATCGTCCTGACCGATGCGGCACCCGAAAAGGCCGGTGCCGCATCGGCACTGTCGGAGACCGGAGCCGAACTGGGCGGTGCCGTGGGTATCGCGATCCTCGGCACGATCGGCAGCACCGTCTACCGGCACCGCATGGACGACGCCATCCCCGCGGGTACCCCTGCCGAGATAGCGGACCCCGCACGAGAAACCATAGGCGGTGCCGTCGCCGTCGCGGACTACCTGCCCGAGCCGTTCGCCTCGCAACTGACCACCGTCGCGAACTCGTCGTTCGTCGACGGCTTCAACCTCGCGGCCGGCTGGAGCGCCGGTCTGATGGCCGTCAGCGCTGTGGCGGTTTTCGTGCTGCTACGCCGTCAGACCGCGTCGGCGAGGTAGCGCGCCAACCACCGGGTGGCGGACTGGCCGCCCCCGACCTCGTAGCTCTGGTACTCCTGGTGGATACCCGAACGGTAGAACGCCTCGATCTCACGCTGACGCTGAGCGTTCGCCTGGTCGGTGAGCTGGCCCTGCAACACCGGCAGACCACCGGCCGCGGCGAGGTCCGCGATCAGGGACTGTGCTTCCTGCGAGTACTGATCGGCGACGTTCGGCGCGGGGTTGGACGAGACGGCCAAGAAGCCGGCCAGCCGCGCGACGTAATCGTCCTTGGGCGTCGAGCAGTACAGGTCGCCGACGGCACAGAACGTCCGCACCACGGGGCTGACGTAGCCGAATCCACCGACGCGGGGTCCACCGACCCCGGTTCCGACCACGGCGGGTCCCACGAGAGCGTCGGTATCGGAGCGCTTCGGGTCGGAGATCAGCCCCACGGCGACCACCTTGTCCGCGGGCACCACGCCCACTCCGGTGCCGATGGCCGCGGCGAGATCGCCCGCCGCGTCGGCACCCTGGCTGTACCCGATGATGCCCAATTTCGTTGCGCCACAACGATCCGCCATGGCCTCGAGCATGCCGCCCGCGTTGGCGACGGCTTCGGCACGCGATTGCCCGTACACCTCGCCCTCCCATGGGAACGCGGTCGCGGGATACGAGACGTAGTCGGTGCGGATGTCGCCACCGAGACGATCGGTGACGTCGGTCAGCATGCCCGGCTTGGGGGCCGCACCCGAGCTGGTCTCCCAAGTGCCAGGAATGGCCACGACGTACATCGCCGGACAATCGGCCGGGTCTGCGGCGGCGGGCGAAGCCGTTCCGACGACGATTCCGGATGCAACAGCTGCAGCGACGCCGATACCGGCGCAGATCTTCTTGACACTCATGGGAGGGGGCCTCACTGGTGGTCGAACGCGCTTCGTTGTTCGATCACCACAATGACAGCGGCCTGTGACCATCAGATGCCTACATGGTTAACGGACGTAACCGTGTGTCGAATGGCAGCGGACAGCAGACGAACTCGAAGTTGTGGACGGAATCGGACCTCGATTCGTCCACAACTTCGAGCTCGGCGGAGAAACGCGACTTACCGCTGCGGTGCCTGAGTGGGCACGATCGGCGCCGGTAGCGCCGTTGCTCCCTGCAGGAAGGTGTCGACGGCGGCCGCGCAGGACCGGCCCTCGGCGATGGCCCACACGATGAGCGATTGGCCGCGGCCCATGTCGCCGGCCACGAACACGCCGGGGACGTTGGTGACCCACTCGTTGGTGCGCTCGACGTTGCCGCGCTGGTTGAAGTCGACACCCAGGTCGGTCAGCAGGCCGCCCTTCTCCGGTCCGACGAATCCCATGGCGAGCAGAACCAGATCGGCTTCGAGGGTGAATTCACTGCCCTCGACCTTCTCGAACTTGCCCGCCTTGAACTCGACCTCGCAGGCCTCGAGTGCGGTGACCTTGCCGTCCTCGCCGACGAAACGCTCGGTGTTGACGGAGAAGACGCGTTCGCCACCCTCTTCGTGGGCCGAGGCCACCCGGTACATCAGTGGGTACGTCGGCCACGGGGTGGACGTCGCACGCTCCTCGGGCGGGCGGGCCATGATCTCGAACTGGTGGACGCTTTCTGCGCCCTGACGGTGCGAGGTGCCGAGGCAGTCGGCCCCGGTGTCGCCGCCGCCGATGATGACGACCTTCTTGCCCTCGGCGCTCACCGGCGGTGCGGCAAAGTCGCCCTGCTGGACGCGGTTGGCGTGCGGCAGGAACTCCATGGCCTGGTAGATGCCGTCGAGCTCGCGGCCCTCGATGGGCAGGTCGCGCCATGCGGTGGCGCCGCCGGAGAGGACCACGGCATCGAACTGCTCGCGCAGTTCGTCGGCCGAGATGTCGACGCCCACATCGACACCGGTGCGGAAGACGGTGCCCTCGGCCTCCATCTGCGCCAGGCGACGGTCGATGTGGCGCTTCTCCATCTTGAACTCGGGGATGCCGTAGCGCAGCAATCCGCCGATGCGATCTGCCCGCTCGAACACCGTGACGGTGTGCCCGGCGCGGGTGAGCTGCTGCGCTGCAGCGAGTCCCGCGGGTCCGGAGCCGACGACGGCGACGGTCTTGCCGGTCAGATGCGTCGGGTAGACCGGCGTGACCCAGCCCTCTTCGAAGGCCTTGTCGATGATCTCGACCTCGACCTGCTTGATGGTGACCGGATCCTGATTGATGCCCAGGACACACGCCGCCTCGCACGGGGCGGGGCACAACCGACCGGTGAACTCCGGGAAGTTGTTGGTGGCGTGCAGTCGATCGATGCTGTCGCGCCAGCGGTCCTTGAACACCAGGTCGTTCCACTCGGGAATCAGGTTACCCAGCGGGCAGCCGTTGTGGCAGAACGGAATACCACAGTCCATGCATCGACTGGCCTGCGTGCGCAGGGTGTCCTTCGAGAAGTCCTCGTAGACCTCTTTCCAGTCCATCAGGCGCAGGTCGACGGGGCGCCGCTTCGGCACTTCGCGAACCGTGTTCTTCAGAAATCCCTGTGGGTCACCCACGAGCTGCCTCCATGATCGCTTCGTCCACGTCCGCGCCGTTCTTCTCGGCTTCGGAAATGGCCAGCAGTACCTTCTTGTAGTCGCGAGGCATGACCTTCACGAAATGGTTCACCTGCTGTGACCAATCCGCGAGGATCCGCTCGGCCACCTCGGAGCCGGTCTGCTCCTGATGGCGGGTGACGATGTCCTTCAGCCAGGTGAACTCGTCACCTTCGAGCTCCTCGATGTCGACCAGCTCGGTATTGAGGTTGGCCTCGAAGGTCTTGTTCGGATCGAAGACGAACGCGACTCCGCCGGACATACCGGCACCGAAGTTGCGGCCCGTCGAGCCCAGGATGACGACCTTGCCGCCGGTCATGTACTCGCAGCCGTGATCTCCGACGCCTTCGACGACGGCAACGGCACCGGAGTTACGAACGGCGAAACGCTCGCCGACGACGCCTCGGATGAGAGCCTCACCGCTGGTGGCACCGAACAGGAACACGTTGCCACCGATGATGTTGTCCTCGGCGACGAATCCCTTCGGAGCATTCAGCGACGGACGCAACACCAGATGTCCACCGGAGAGTCCCTTGCCGACGAAGTCGTTGGCATCGCCGTTGAGTCGGAGCGTCATACCGGAGGGCACGAACGCACCGAAACTGTTGCCGGCCGAGCCGGTGAAGGTGATCTCGATGGTGTCGTCCGGCAGGCCGACGCCGCCGTACGCCTTGGTGACCTCGTGCCCCAGCATCGTGCCGACGGTGCGGTTGACGTTGGTGATCTTGGACTCGAACGCGACCTTCTCACCCCTGTCCAACGCATTGCGGCTGGCCGAGATGAGCTGCTGATCGAGAGCCTTGTCGAGACCGTGATCCTGGACGCCGGTGTTGTAGAGATTCTGGTTCATGAACGCCGACTCGACCTCTTCGAGGATCGGCGCCAGATCCAGCTTCGACGCCTTCCAATGCTCCTTGGCCGCGGTGGTGTCCAGCAGACCCACCTGACCGACGGCCTCGTCGAGCGTGCGGAACCCGAGCTCGGCCATGAGCTCGCGAACCTCTTCGGCGATGAACATGAAGAAGTTCTCGACGAACTCCGGCTTGCCTGCGAAACGCTTGCGCAGCAACGGATTCTGAGTTGCAACACCGACGGGGCAGGTGTCGAGGTGGCACACGCGCATCATGATGCAGCCCGAGACGACGAGCGGAGCGGTGGCGAAACCGAACTCCTCGCCGCCGAGCAGAGCGGCCACCATGACGTCGCGGCCGGTCTTGAGCTGACCGTCCACCTGCACGACGATCCGATCGCGAAGCCCGTTGAGCAGCAACGTCTGCTGCGTTTCGGCCAACCCGAGCTCCCACGGTCCACCCGCGTGCTTGACCGACGTCAGCGGCGTCGCGCCGGTGCCGCCGTCGTGGCCCGAGATGAGCACCACGTCGGCGTGCGCCTTGGACACACCGGCGGCGACCGTTCCGACGCCGACCTCGGAGACCAGCTTCACGTGAATGCGGGCCTGCGGGTTGGCGTTCTTGAGGTCGTGGATCAGCTGCGCGAGATCCTCGATGGAGTAGATGTCGTGGTGCGGCGGCGGCGAGATCAGGCCGACGCCGGGCGTCGAATGCCGAACCTCGGCGACCCACGGGTACACCTTGTGCGCCGGAAGCTGGCCGCCCTCACCGGGCTTGGCTCCCTGCGCCATCTTGATCTGGATGTCGGTGCAGTTGGTCAGGTAGTGCGAGGTGACGCCGAAACGTCCCGACGCGACCTGCTTGATGGCACTGCGTCGCCAATCCCCGTTCTCGTCCGGCTCGAACCGCGAGACGTCCTCGCCGCCCTCACCTGAGTTCGAGCGCCCGCCGAGACGGTTCATCGCGATGGCGAGGGTCTCGTGCGCCTCGGCCGAGATGGAGCCGTAGCTCATCGCGCCCGTGGAGAAACGCTTGACGATCTCGCTGGCCGGCTCGACCTCGTCGATCGAAATAGCCTGTCGCTCTTCGGTCTTGAAGCGGAACAGACCGCGCAGCGACGCGAGGCGCTCGGACTGGTCGTCGACCATCTTCGTGTATTCCTTGAAGATGTCGTACTGACCGGTGCGAGTGGAGTGCTGCAGCTTGAACACCGTGTCCGGGTTGAAGAGGTGGTACTCCCCTTCGCGACGCCACTGGTATTCGCCGCCGGTTTCGAGCTCGCGGTGCGCACGCTCCTGACGGTTGTCCAGGTACGCCACCGCGTGCCGCGCTGCGACGTCGTCGGCGACCTGATCGAGATCGATACCGCCGAGGTGGCTGTTGAGGCCGGTGAAGTACTCGTCGACCAGTTCCTGCGAGAGGCCGATGACCTGGAACAGCTGAGCTCCGGTGTACGACGCGAGAGTGGAGATGCCCATCTTGGACATCACCTTGAGCACACCCTTGCCCGCGGCCTTGATGTAGTTGGCGACGGCCTTGTCGAACTCGATGTCGGTGAGGGCACCGCGCTCGATCATGTCCTCGATCGACTCGAACGCCATGTACGGGTTGACCGCTGCCGCACCGAATCCGATGAGCAGAGCCATGTGGTGCACCTCGCGGGCGTCACCGGCCTCGATGATGAGGCCGACCTTGGTGCGGGTCTTCTCGCGGACGAGGTGATGGTGCACCGCGGAGGTGAGAAGCAACGACGGGATCGGAGCGAGCTTCTCGCTGGACTCGCGGTCCGAGAGCACGATGATCCGCGCGCCACCGGAGATGGCGGCCGAAACCTGAGCGCGGATGGCCTCCAACGACTTTCGCAGACCTTCACCGCCCTCGGAGACGGGGTAGAGACCACGCACGACCACCGAGCGAAGTTCTTCCTGCGTGCCCTCGTCGTTGATGTGAACGAGCTTGGCGAGGTCGTCGTTGTGCAAAATCGGCTGCGGAAGCACGATCTGCTTGCAGCTCTCGGCACCCGGGTTGAGCAGATCGCCCTCGGGTCCGATGGTGCCGCCGAGGCTGGTGACGATCTCCTCGCGGATGGCGTCGAGTGGCGGGTTGGTGACCTGCGCGAACAGCTGCGAGAAGTAGTCGAACAGCATCCGCGGACGAGCCGACAGCACGGCGATCGGGGTATCGGTACCCATGGAACCGATGGCCTCGGCACCGGACTTCGCCATCGGCGAGACCAGCACGTTCAATTCCTCGGTGGTGTACCCGAAGATCTGCTGACGGATGAGCACGCGGTCGTGCGGCATGTGCACGTGCGGACGCTCGGGCAGGTCGTCGATCGAGGTCAGGCCCTCGTCGAGCCACTGCTGGTACGGATGCTCGGCGGCGAGCTCGTCCTTGATCTCGTCGTCGGAGACGATGCGGCCCTGCGCGGTGTCCACCAGGAACATGCGGCCCGGCTGCAGGCGAACCTTGCGGACGACCTTCGACGGATCGATGTCGAGCACGCCGACCTCGGAGGCCATGACGACCAGACCGTCGTCGGTGACCCACAGCCGGCTCGGGCGCAGGCCGTTGCGGTCGAGAACCGCACCGATGACGGTGCCGTCGGTGAAGCACACCGAGGCCGGTCCGTCCCAGGGCTCCATCAACGAGGAGTGGTACTTGTAGAACGCCCGACGTGCGGGGTCCATGGACTCGTGCCGCTCCCAGGCCTCGGGAATCATCATCAGTACGGCGTGGGGCAGGCTGCGGCCGCCGAGATGCAACAGCTCGAGCACCTCGTCGAAACGTGCTGTGTCACTTGCTCCGTGGGTGACCACGGGGAAGATCTTCTCGAGAGCCTCGGAGCCACCGAACACGTCGGAGGTGATGAGTGCCTCGCGGGCGCGCATCCAGTTCTCGTTGCCGGTGGCGGTGTTGATCTCGCCGTTGTGGGCGACGCGGCGGAACGGATGTGCCAGCGGCCACGACGGGAACGTGTTGGTGGAGAAGCGCGAATGCACAAGTCCCAGTGCGCTTTCCACACGCTCGTCCTGCAGGTCCAAGTAGAAGCCCTTGAGCTGAGGCGTCGTCAGCATGCCCTTGTAGACGAACGTCTGCGAGGACAGCGACGGGAAGTACACGGTTTCGCGGCCGGGGCCGTCCTTGCCCGCGCCCTCTTCGCCCAGCTCGTGCTCGACGCGCTTGCGGATGACGAACGCGCGCCGCTCGAGGTCGAGGTCGGTGACCGACGCGTCGGGGGCCGCGAGGAACAGCTGACGGAAGGTCGGCATCGCGTCGCGCGCCAGAGCTCCGAGGGAGGAGTCGTCGGTGGGGACCTCACGCCAACCCAGAACCGACAGGCCCTCGCTCTCGACGATGCGCTCGACACCCTCGCAGGCACGCGCGGCATCGCTGCGGCCCTGGGGAAGGAACGCGACACCGGTCGCGTACGCGCCGGCAGCGGGGAGCTCGAAATCTACGACGGCGCGGAAGAACGCGTCCGGAACCTGGATCAGAATGCCCGCACCGTCACCGGTGTTCGGTTCGGAGCCGGCAGCACCGCGGTGCTCGAGGTTGACCAGTGCGGTGATCGCCTTCTCGACGATGTCGCGACTGCGTCGACCGTGCATGTCCACCACGAACGCGACACCACAGGAGTCGTGTTCGTTGACGGGATCGTAGAGGCCTTGCGGGCCCGGAGTGTGCTTCATACCTAGCCTTCGGATAAGTCCAGCCTTGATACTCGTCGGCGACGGTGTGGTGTAACCGGCTGCACGAACGGCCTGCGGTGCGTCCTCGCCGTTGAAGCAGCACCTGTCGATCGTCGACGCTTTCCCCTGCACGAGCGGGTGAGCTCATGGTAGAAAAGTGAGGGTCTCGACGGATCCGGCCGTGGTGAGGCCGATCCAACTACGAACGATAAGTCAGCACCTGGGTGCCCCCGCAAATAAGGTAAGCCTATTATGGGCTTTCACCTGCGAATTCTCGTACACGAGACGCCATCGAGACCGGGTACTGGACCACCCGGCCGACATCGGCCGAGAATCACACGCCTGTAGGACGATTCGAGGAACGGGCCGCGAAGAAACCGACCCGAAAGAAACTACTGGCCGCAGCGATCGAATCAGCTGCGGCCAGTGTGGTGGGCGGAGGGGGACTTGAACCCCCACGTCCCGAAGGACACTGGCACCTGAAGCCAGCGCGTCTGCCATTCCGCCACCCGCCCGGGTAACGGCGAGAACACTAACACGCACCATGCCGCGCTCGAAAATCGCCGCGTCGAGCAGCCGGGAGCCGACCGCGGCGAGCAGTCCCCGTCGGCGGCACCGTATATCATGCTTGCAGCGCGACTTCGTGATGACACGCGGCCGTCGCGTCCTGCACACCAGCAGGCACCACACGGTGGAAGAACACAGTGAGAGGAGGGGTCACGATGGGCATCGTTCAACGTTTCGAACGCAAGCTCCAAGGCGCTGTCGGCGACGTCTTCGCCCGCGTGTTCGGCGGAGGCGTCGTACCGGCGGAGGTGGAGGCAGCGCTCCAGCAGGAAGCGTCGGATCTGGTTCGGCCCCTGGACGGCGGGCATCTGCTGGCACCCAACAGCTACGTCATCACCATCAACAGCTCGGACCACGACGAGCTCGCCGGCGACCGAGAACTCACGGTCAAGGCGTTCTCACGCCATCTCGACGATTACATCCGCGATCAAGGCTGGCAGACCTACGGCGACGTGGTGGTTCGATTCGAGCCCTCGCCCACCCTGCACACCGGACAGTTCCGTGCCAGTGGCTCGGTCGATCCCGATGTGGGACGATCGGCGACTGCTGGCCGCAACGCGCAGCAGGGTGCCTCGGCCCCGAAGAACGTATCGGCTCCGCCGGCACCCAGTCCCGTCCCTTCAGCTACGCAGCGACCGTCTGCCCCACCGATGTCGATACCAGGAGCCGGCCACATGACGCAGAACCCAGGCTACGACCCGCAGCGCGATCCCGCGGACGGCCATCGTCCCGATCCGCGCACGCGCAACGGTTACGCCGGTGGCCAGGATCCGCGCTACCCCGCACGTGAGCAGAACGGGTACGACGCCCAGGCCTACGCGCCTGCCGATCACGATCCGCGCTACGACCAGCAGCCGTACAACGGTGGCTACGACGAGCAGTCGTACCCCGAGCAGGGTCAGGCCTACAGCGCGGCCGGCCAGGAACAGGGCTACGACCCCAACGCCTACGGCGCGCCCGGCGGCCAGGATCAGGGCTACGGTGCCCAGGGTTACGACGCGCAGGGGTACGACGGCCAGGCCTACGACGCGCAGGCCTACAACGCGCAGGGCTACAACGGCCAGGGCTACGATTACAACGCCGCCGAGCAGGGTGCCGCGTACTCCGAGGCCCCCTACCAGGAGCAGGCGTACAACGACCCGGCCGGCCGGTATGCCGAGCCTCAGGCCGCCGGATATCAACAGCCCGGCTACCAGCAGCCCGGCTACGACTACCCGCCTGCACCGGCCGCCTACGGCCGTGGCTACCCGCAGGGTGCGGGCGACCGCGGGGACGGTTACGGCTACGACCAGCCCGCCTCGTACGCAGGGCGGAGCCAGGCGCTCGCCGCCACGCTGCAACTGGAGGACGGCAGCGGCCGCTACTTCCAGCTCCGTGACGGTCAGAACATCATCGGCCGTGGCCAGGATGCACAGTTCCGGCTCCCCGACACCGGTGTCTCGCGTCGACACATCGAGATCCGGTGGGACGGCCGCGTGGCCATGCTCTCCGACCTCGGTTCCACCAACGGCACCACCGTCAACGGCGCTCCGGTGCAGGACTGGCAGTTGGCCGACGGCGACGTCATTCGGGCCGGTCACTCCGAAATTCTGGTTCGGATCGTCTGACGATCGACGTGGGCTCGGGTGGGGGTTCGACTCGCACTCTCGTCCACCCGTATGTCGTCGACACGAGCTGCTTCACCCTATGATGCTGCGAGGCAACCATGTCTGCCGCGCCGCGACTTTGCGCGTGTGCGGAACACGGGTCGATTGCGAAGGAGGAGGTGAATCGTCGTGCAGGGATTGATTCTGCAACTGACAAGGGCGGGCTTCCTGCTCTTGCTGTGGTTCTTCGTCTGGGCCGTCCTTCGCACCTTGCGCAGTGACATCTATGCGGCCGCAGGCATGCGAGTGCCTCCTCGCTACTCCGGCGGCTCGAAAGTTCTCCCGTCGTTCAACAAGCAGAAGGTGGCCAAGTACCTCGTGGTGACCCAGGGCGGTCTCGCCGGAACGCGCATATCGCTCGGCACGCAGCCCGTCCTCATCGGGCGAGCGGACGACTCCACTCTCGTTCTGACAGACGACTACTCGTCGACGCGGCATGCGCGCATCTCGCCCCGCGGCGGAGATTGGTACGTCGAAGACCTCGGCTCGACCAACGGCACCTACCTCGACCGCGCGAAGGTGACCACCGCCGTTCGCGTCCCCCTGGGAACCCCTGTCCGCGTCGGCAAGACCGTGATCGAGTTGCGCCCGTGACCCTCGTCCTTCGCTATGCCGCCCGCAGTGATCGCGGTCTGGTTCGATCCAACAACGAGGACTCCGTGTACGCCGGGGCTCGCCTACTGGCGTTGGCCGACGGCATGGGCGGTCACGCCGCCGGTGAAGTGGCCTCGCAGTTGATGATCGCGGCATTGGCTCATCTCGACGACGACGAGCCCGGCGAGGATCTGCTGGGCAAGCTCGAGGCGGCCACCCGCGAAGGCAACGCGTCCATCGCAGATCAGGTCGAGGACGAACCCGAGCTCGACGGCATGGGGACCACACTGACCGCAATCCTGTTCGCGGGCAAGCGAATCGGACTGGTACACATCGGCGATTCGCGTGCGTACATGCTGCGCGACGGCTCGCTCACCCAGATCACCCGAGACGACACCTTCGTTCAGTCTCTCGTCGACGAAGGCCGCATCACCGCCGAGCAGGCGCACACACATCCGCAACGGTCCTTGATCATGCGTGCCCTCACCGGCAACGAGATCGAGCCGACGCTCACCGTTCGGGAAGTGCGCGCAGGCGATCGATATCTGCTGTGCTCCGACGGCCTCTCGGACGTCGTGAGCGACGAAACCATCGAGAACACGCTGAACGAGGGCGAGACGGGACCCTGCGCCGACCGACTGATCGAACTCGCGCTTCGCAGTGGCGGGCCGGACAACGTGACGGTCGTCGTCGCCGATGTGATCGACCTCGACTACGGACAGAGCCACCCCATCCTCGGCGGTGCCGCCAGCACCGAAGACGAGGAGGACGCCCCTCCGCCCAACACCGCAGCAGGGCGCGCCGCAGCGATGCGTCCCCCCCGTACGACGCCCAAGCGCGTCACCGCTCCGGTTGTCGCACCGGAGAAGAAATCGCACAAGCTGCGCTGGACACTCATTGCCCTGACGCTCATCGTTCTCGCCGGAATCGGTGCGGTGGTGGCCAATTCGATCATCAAGGGCAATTACTACGTCGGTGCCGACAACAGCAAGGTGACCGTGCTGCGCGGGCTGCCCGGCTCGGTGCTGGGGTACTCGCTGCAGAGCGTCGAACTGATCGGCTGCCTCGACGACGACGGAGCCGTCACGTTGACCGCGCCGGATGCCGCCCCGGCGGACTGTGTTCCGTTCGAGATCGACGATCTTCTGCCTGCTGCACGTGAGCAGGTCACGGCCGGGTTGCCGTCGGGATCTCTCGACGATGCGCGCGGACAGGTCGAGCGGTTGGCCTCCGGGGACCTGCTTCAGGTCTGCGAGACCGAGCCGGTCGTGACCACGACCGTCGAACCGACTCCGACGGCGATCATCCCGCCGCCCGCCGCCCCGCTGCCGCCCACGGTCGAACCCACTCCTGAGGCAGCACCGACCACCACAGCGGTGCCGACACCGACGGTTCCGCAAATTCCCGGCCAGAACTGCAGGACCGGTACTCGATGAGTTCCAATCCGTCCGCGGGAGGATCCTTTCCGAGTCCGCCCGAAGGGTTCGCGCCCGCGCCGGTTCAATCCAACCGGCGCGGCATCGAACTGCTGTTGCTCGGCGCTGCCGTTCTGATCACCACGATCTCCTTGGTTCTGGTCGAAGCCAGTCAGGAACAGACCATCACCTGGGATCTGGCGAAGTACGCGGTGGCGTATCTCGCGCTGATGACGGTGGCGCACCTGGCGGTACGCCGTTTCGCGCCCTACGCGGATCCGTTGCTGTTGCCGATCGTGGCGTTGCTCAACGGACTCGGTCTGGTGCTCATTCATCGCCTCGATCTGGCCGACGAGCAGCAGGCCCAGTATCTCGGCAACCCCATTCCGTCCCCCGATGCCAACCAGCAGGTGCTGTGGACGACGCTGGCCATCGCCGGGTTCGTCGCTCTGCTGGTGCTGCTACGCGATTACCGCACCCTGGCTCGCTACGGCTACACCGTCGGACTCGCCGGACTGGTGCTCCTGGCCATCCCGGCCATGCTGCCGTCGGCATTCTCCGAGGTCAACGGATCGAAGATCTGGATCCGACTCCCCGGCTTCAGTATTCAGCCCGGTGAGTTCGCGAAGATCCTGCTGCTCATCTTCTTCGCTTCACTGCTGGTGGCCAAGCGCGAACTGTTCACCGTCGCCGGCAAGCACTTCCTCGGAATGGACTTCCCACGGGCACGCGATCTGGGGCCGATCCTGGTCGTCTGGATCGTCTCGGTCGGTGTACTCGTGTTCGAGAAGGACCTCGGTACGTCGTTGCTGATCTTCGGAACCGTCCTGGTGATGATCTACATCGCCACCGAACGCGTCGGCTGGTTGATCATCGGATTCGGGCTGTTGCTCGTCGGATTCCTGTTCGCGTATCAGGTCTTCGGCCACGTCAAGATCCGCACCGACACCTGGCTGCACCCGTTCGACGACTACAACGACACCGGCTACCAGATCGTCCAGTCCATGTTCAGCTTCGCCACGGGCGGGTTGGCCGGCACCGGGCTCGGCAGCGGTCGCCCGTCCCAGGTCCCGTTCGCCAAGACCGACTTCATCATCGCGACGGTCGGAGAGGAACTCGGCCTCATCGGCCTGACCGCGGTCCTGATCCTGTACTTGCTGTTCATCATTCGCGGCTTGCGTACCGCGCTGGCCGTCCGCGACAGCTTCGGCAAACTGCTGGCCGCAGGTCTGTCGTTCACCATTGCCATCCAGCTGTTCGTCGTCGTCGGCGGCGTCACCAAACTCATCCCACTGACCGGCCTCACCACGCCGTATCTGTCCTACGGAGGATCGTCGCTTCTCGCCAACTACCTGCTCCTCGCGCTGCTGATCAAGATCTCCGACGCAGCCCGTGAGCCGGCAACGCCCAAGAAGAAGCCCGCTCCCGCAGCGCCCATCGCGGAGGCACCCACCGAGATGGTGAAGCGCGCATGAACACTCCCCTGCGCCGCGTCTCCATCGCCGTGATGGTCATGGTCGTTGCGTTGCTCGCAAACGCCACCTACCTCCAGGTCATCAAGGCCGACGATCTGCGCACCGACCCCAGGAATTCGCGAGTACTGCTCGACGAGTACTCGCGCCAGCGCGGTCAGATCTCGGCAGGCGGCCAGGTACTCGCGTCCTCGGTCCCGACCGACGACCGCTACAAGTACCTGCGCACCTACCCGCAGAATTCGATCTCCCCCGCCAGCCCGCAGGCCAACGCGCCGATCACCGGCTACTACTCGATGCTGTACTCGAGCAGTGGCCTCGAACGCGCCGAGGATCCCGTCCTCAACGGATCCGACGACCGGCTCTTCGGCGGACGCCTGTTCGACCTCATCTCGGGCCGAGATCCCCGCGGCGGCAACGTCGTCACCACCATCGACCCCGTCGTTCAGCAGGTCGCGTACGACCAGCTGACCGCCAAGGGATACACCGGTTCGGTAGTGGCCCTCGACCCCGCCACCGGCAACATCCTGGCCATGGCCAGCACCCCCAGCTACGACCCGAACCTGTTGGCCAGCCACGACGGCAGCACCACCACCGAAGCGTGGGAGAACCTGAGCAACGATCCCGAGAAGCCGATGGTCAACCGGGCGATCTCGCAGACCTACCCACCCGGATCGACGTTCAAGGTGATCACCACCGCAGCCGCACTCGAAGCGGGCGCGACACCGGACGATCAACTCACGGCCGCGTCGAACATCACGTTGCCGGGGACATCGACGACACTGGAGAACTACAACGGGTCGACGTGCGGCGGTGGCCAGACGGCAACCCTGCGCGAAGCGTTCGCACGCTCGTGCAACACCGCCTTCGTCGAGCTCGGCATCGACACCGGGGTCGACAGGATGCGTGAGACCTCCGCGGCATTCGGCATCGGTGAGGACTCGACCATTCCGCTCACCGTCGCCGACAGCACCATCGGGCCCATCGACGACGACGCCGCGCTCGGCCAATCCAGCATCGGCCAGCGCGACGTGGCGCTGACCCCGCTGCAGGACGCCGTCATCGCCGCCACCGTAGCCAACGGCGGCGTGCGAATGGCCCCGAACCTGGTGCAGCAGCTGCAATCTCCCGACCTGTCGGACCTGTCGAGCTACCAGCCCAAGGCCATGGGCGAGGCGATCAGCTCGGCGACCGCGGCGACGCTGACCGATCTGATGATCGGCTCCGAGAACAACACCAGCGGCGAAGGCAAGATCCCCGGCGTCCAGATCGCGTCGAAAACCGGTACCGCAGAACATGGTTCCGACCCGCGCAACACCCCACCGCACGCGTGGTACATCGGATTCGCACCCGCCGACGACCCCAAGGTCGCCATCGCCGTCATCGTCGAGGACGGTGGCGACCGAGCTCTCGCCGCAACCGGTGGATCCGTGGCCGCCCCCATCGGGCGAGCCGTCATCGCAGCCGCATTGCAGGGGAGGTGAACGTACGGTGCCATTGAGCAACGGGGCTGTCATCGCCCAGCGCTACCGACTGCTGCGCCTGATCGCCACCGGCGGTATGGGTCAGGTGTGGGAGGCGATGGACAACCGCCTGGATCGCCGCGTGGCGGTCAAGGTACTGAAGGCGGAGTTCTCCGAGGACCCGGAATTCCTGCAGCGCTTCAGGTTCGAGGCGCGCACCACCGCACAGCTGAACTACCCCGGAATCGCCGGGGTCTACGACTACGGCGAGACCCGTGACGGCGCGGGCGAATCACTGGCCTACCTGGTGATGGAACTGGTCAACGGTGAGCCGCTGAACGCGGTGTTGGGCCGGATGTCCCGGTTGCCGCTCGGCCATGCCCTCGACATGCTCGAACAGACCGGCCGCTCCCTGCAGATCGCGCACACTGCAGGCGTCGTCCACCGCGACGTCAAGCCGGGCAACATCCTGATCACCCCCACCGGGCAGGTCAAGATCACCGACTTCGGAATCGCGAAAGCGGTGGACGCGTCGCCGGTCACCAAGACCGGAATGGTCATGGGCACAGCGCAGTACATCGCCCCCGAACAGGCACTCGGCGAAGAGGCCACCTCGGCTTCCGACGTCTATTCGCTCGGAGTCGTCGGATACGAAGTACTCGCGGGCACGCGGCCGTTCGTGGGCGACGGCGCCCTGACCGTGGCCATGAAGCACGTCCGCGAGACGCCGGCACCCATGCCGCTCGACCTGCCGCCTGCCGTACGCGAACTCATCGAGATCACGATGGTCAAGGACCCCGCCGCGCGCTACGCCAACGGTGGCGAGTTCGCCGACGCCGTCGCCGCGGTCCGTGCAGGCCGTCGCCCGCCCGCACCCGGAAACTCCCGCGGTACGGGCACCGGCCGGGTCATGATGCCGGGCGTCGTACCCAGCCCTGCGGCGCCGTCGAGCACCCAGATGATGCCGACATCGCAGCGCGAGTACCGCGGACCGGTCACCGGAACGGCAGCCGCCGCAGTCCCCGAGTCCACCGGAATGTCGTCGGCGCAGAAGGCCCTGGCCTGGGGCGGCGCCGGACTGCTGCTGCTGGCCATCCTCATCGGCGGTTACGTGCTGTTGACCGGGGGCAGGGACGACACGCCGACTCCGTTCGTGCCGCCGACCACCACGACCACGCAGCCGACCACCACCACGACCACAACCACCGAACCCACGACGACCACGGAAGAAACCACCACCGAAGAAACCACGACGACCACGACGACGACCACAACCGAGGCGCCGACGACCACCGAGGAAACCACGACGACCACGGCCGAGCCGACGCAGACGACGACGAGACGGCCGCTGATCGAGATTCCATTCCAGCAAGATCCTCGAGGACAACAATGACGACTCCCCGTACGCTGTCCTCTCGCTACGAGCTGGGCGAGATACTCGGTTTCGGCGGCATGTCCGAGGTTCATCTGGCACGTGACACTCGGCTGGATCGCGACGTCGCCATCAAGGTCCTGCGCGCCGATCTCGCTCGCGACCCCACGTTCTACCTGCGCTTCCGACGCGAAGCCCAGAACGCGGCCGCCCTGAACCACCCCGCCATCGTCGCCGTGTACGACACCGGCGAGGCCGAGACCGAGGCCGGACCGCTCCCGTTCATCGTCATGGAGTACGTCGACGGCGACACCCTGCGCGACATCGTGCGCGCCGAGGGACCCATGGCGCCGCGTCGGGCCATGGAGGTCATCGCCGACGTCTGTGCTGCACTCGATTTCAGCCACCGCAACGGAATCGTGCACCGCGACGTCAAACCCGCGAACATCATGATCAACAACGCGGGCGCCGTGAAGGTGATGGACTTCGGCATCGCGCGTGCCATCGCCGATTCGTCGTCGCCGATGACCCAGACCGCCGCCGTCATCGGGACCGCTCAATATCTCTCACCCGAGCAGGCCCGCGGCGAACAGGTCGACGCTCGATCGGACGTCTACTCGCTCGGATGTGTGCTGTTCGAGATCCTCACCGGCGAACCGCCGTTCAAGGGTGATTCACCGGTCGCCGTCGCCTACCAGCACGTGCGCGAGGATCCTCAGCTGCCGTCGCTGGTCAACGACACCGTGCCGCGCGAACTCGACTCGATCATCCTCAAGGCGATGGCCAAGAACCCCGCCAACCGCTACCAGAGCGCCGCCGAGATGCGTACCGACCTGGTCCGTGTCCTCGGAGGTCAACGCCCGAGCGCCCCGATGGTCATGAACGACGAGGACCGCACCACGATCCTCGGATCGGTCGACTCACGGCAGGCAGACTTCTCCGGCGCGGACAAACCGGCCGCAGCCGCCGCACCCCGTGCGTCGAGGCACGCCGAACGCGAGGACGAACCCAGGAGCCGTCGCGGCCTCAAGATCGCCCTCGTTTCCGCGGCGTCGATCATCGTCGTCGCGATCGTCGGAGCATTCCTGTGGTCCCTCGGTCCCGGAGCGGAGCCCACGTCCGTCACCGTGCCGTCCGTCGCCGGACTCGTCGCGGACGAGGCCCAGCGGGAACTCGAGAACGTCGGACTACGCGTCACCGTGCAGGAGAGGCCGGATGCGTCGGTCCCCGAGGGTTCGGCGATAGGCACCAACCCGGCCGCAGGGTCGCAGACCGAATCACCGGGAGACATTCAGCTCGATGTCTCCTCGGGCCCGCAGCAGGTGCAGGTGCCGCGGCTGACCGGACGAACGCAACAGGAGGCGGCAGACGCCTTGAACGAGGTGGGCCTCGAACTCGATCCCACCGTCGCCCGTGCGCCGTCGACGCCGGAGAACCTCGACAAGGTCATCGAGCAAAACCCGTCCTCGGGCGTGAGCATGAACGCCGACTCGCAGGTTCGCATCACGCTCGGTTCGGGGCCTGCACAGGTCCGGATGCCCAACGTCGTCGGCCAGCTCGTCGACGTCGCGCAGCCGAACGTCGAGGGTGCTGGGCTCCGTGTCCAGATACAGAACATCGACTCGAGTCAGCCGGTGGGACAGGTCGTCTCGACGGACCCGACCGGTGGTGCCAACGTCGCCGAGAACACCGTCGTGACATTGAGGGTCTCCAACGGAGACAAGATCCCGATGCCGGACCTGTCCGGCCTCACCGAGGCTCAGGCCCTGACAGCGCTGGAATCGGCGGGGTGGACCGGAACTGCATCGAACCTGTCGACGTCGAGGCAGTCGACACTCGACCCACTGATGGTCGGGCGAATCGTCAACCAGACGCAACCGGCAGGCTCGGAGATCAGCAAGACCGACACCATCACTGTGAGCATCGGGGCGCTGGGAATCCCCAGCGGCAACTAGCCGCGTCGAGGCCGGGTCAGGCGAACGCCTCGGCGACCTGGGCTTCGAGCTTGGCGACGAGACCCTGGTCGGTGGGCATCCCACAGACGGTCAGCCAGTTCGCCAGCATTCGGTGGCCGCCCTCGGTGAGGATGGACTCCGGATGGAACTGGACGCCGTGAATCGGTAGTTCGGTGTGCCTCATCGCCATCACCAGACCGGATTCGGTGCGCCCGATGATCTCGAGTTCGTCCGGGATCGTGTCCTCCCGGACGGTCAGCGAGTGGTAGCGAGTGGCCGTGAACGGCTCGTTCATCCCCTCGAGAACTCCGACGCCCGAATGGTGCACCAGGCTGGTCTTACCGTGCAGCAGTTCCGGGGCCTTCTCCACCGTCGCACCGAAGGCTGCACCGATCGCCTGATGGCCCAGACAGACCCCGAGCAGGGGCGTCTTCGCGCGAGCGCTGGCCGAGACGAGATCCATCGTGGCACCCGCGCGCTGCGGCGTGCCCGGCCCGGGGCTGAGCAGAATGCCGTCGAACCGGCCAGCAGCGGCGTCACGGTCGGTGAGGCGCTCGTCGTCGTTGCGCCAGACCTCGACATCGGCATTCAACTGGCCCAGGTACTGGACGAGGTTGAAGACGAAGCTGTCGTAGTTGTCGACGACGAGAATACGCATGTGGACAGCGTACTCAGCGAGGCTGTGCATACCGCATGCGCACCGATTCGGAGTACGCGGGCACCGAGAGGTTCTCGGACGCAGCGACGTCGTAACGGAGGCCGTATCGAAGCGCGTACTGCTCGTACAACCGCACACCCGGCTCGTTCTTCAAGGCCGCGCGCAACCGATCCGAATCTCCGATCGCCGTCATCACGTACGGCGGACTGTACGTCCGCCCGCCGAGCAGAAGGGTGTTTCCGATGCACCGCGGAGCCGACGAGGCCACCAGGCGTTGATCCTGCATCGCGATCGCCGACGCGCCGCCGGCCCACAACGCGTTGAGCACGCTCTGGACATCGACCTGATGAACCACCAGATCGTCGACGGACGCGTCGGACGCATACGAGCCGTCCGGTCCACGGGGAGCGTCGGCCATCGTGACGGTCACACCCCCACCGGACGCGGGCTCGCGTCCCGCCGCGTCGGCCAGGGAATCGATACGCACCAACGCATCGGCAACCTCGGTGTCCCCCGTCGCAGTGCGTTGCTGGATGGACTCGACCTGCTGCTCGAGCGCGTCCCGGCTCCGCTGGGCATCGTCACTGCTGAGTCGGGCCGCATCGACCAGATCCGCGAGCCGAGTGGTGTCGCCGCCGCGCAGCTCGGAGCCGTCCGAGACATGCCTGGTGGTGCCGAGCAGCAGACCCACGACAGAGCAGACCACCACGGCGAGCACCCACCAGCGCGTGTCGGCGGGGGCAGTCGATCGTCGTCTCACGGGTGCTCGCAATTTGTCCGGTGGGTCGGTGCTGGGCTCACCTGCGTTAGCGTGTACAGCAACCGGTTCGGTGACCGTCACGGTCCTCGAGGTGACAATAGCCTGGGGATGCGCGGCACCCGCCGATCCACAGGTTCCGACCGTAAGTTGTCCACAGGTACGGCCGCAGTGCCACCGGCCGTCACGAACACGAAGAGGAAGCAATGCCGAAGTCGAAGGTACGGAAGAAGAACGACTACACGATCAACCCGGCGAACCGTACGCCGGTCAAGGTCAACGCCGGGCCGTCACCGGTCTGGTATGTGGTGCTGATGCTGGGATTCATGCTGGTCGGGCTGCTGTGGCTGATCGTCTACTACCTGGCTTCCGAGGACATCGCCTTCATCGGGAACCTCGGTGCCTACAACTTCCTGATCGGCTTCGGGTTCATGGTCGTCGGACTCGTGATGACCATGCGGTGGCGCTGAGAGCCGACCGAGTTACATCGATGTCATTCATCCCCAATGTGGATAAACCCTGTGGATAACTCTACGAACGATCCACAGGGTGTGTACGAACAGCAGTGGGCGACGCCCCTCGTCGCCGTCGCAGCCCTGGTCGTGGGCGGAATTGCGCTCGGAATCGGAGCTGCACTCTCATCCACCGACGCAGCCGGAACATTCCTCGTCGGCCTCGCCGCCGTCGGAATGTGGATCATCGCCGCACTCGCCGCCGCACAACGCCCCCGACTGGCCATCACCCACGACGGATCACTGGTGATGAAACGCCTCGGCGGCAAACACACGTACACCCGCAATGACATCGTCCGCATCAAAATCGTGAAATACCCACGACTGGGCCGACGCGTCCCGATGCTCGAACTCGACGTCCGCCCACCCGGCGAAGACGACGACCGACTCATCATCTTCGGCAGATGGGACCTCGGAACCGACCCCCGAGATGTGTACGACGCACTCGAAATACATGGTCTGGTGCCACGCAACTCCTGACCGCCCGGCCCCCAGGGGTCACTCGATGTGACATTCAGTGGCCTTTTGGGGGGTCGATGTCACATCGAGTGGACTGGCTAGAGGCCCATATGGGCGCGCAGGTCGAGTACACGGATGGCGATGATGCCCAGTGACACCAGAGCGACGGCGATGACCGAGAGCCAGGCCATGGACACGCCGGCCATGGTTCGTTGTCGACCCGTGTCCGGGGTTCGTCGGGAGAGGAACACCAGACCGGCGGTTGCGGCGGCTCCGGCGACGAGTCCGCCCATGTGTCCCCACAGCGAGATGCTGGGGATCGAGATGCTGATGAAGATGTTCACTGCGATGACGATGAGGATGGGTGCCGGGCTTCGCTTGAGCCGCAGCAGGATGACGGCCTGCGCGCCGAGGAGGCCGAAGACGGCACCGGACGCGCCGACGGTGAGCGCCAGTGGGTTCTCCAGCAGCATCACCGACGCGCTTCCGCCGAGGAGCGAGAGGAAGTAGACGACCAGGTAGCGGGTTCGGCCGAGCACGAGTTCGACGTCGCGACCGATGATGTACAGCGCGAACATGTTCACGAGCAGGTGGATCGGCCCGTAGTGGACGAAGCCGCTGCCGATCAACCGGAACACGTCGCCGTCGGAGACGAGCAGGCTGTTGAGAGCCCAGCTGCGCGCGAGCGCGGATCCGGAGGTGTTGTTCATCGGATCGCCGGACTGTGCCACGGTGATGCCGTAGACGATCACGTTGACGGCGATGAGGGCGTACGTCAGTGGGGTTTTGGCCGATCGTGCCATGGGTGCACCGGCGACGGTCTGCGCAGTGCGGATGTTCTTGTTGCCCTCGCGCACGCAATCGACGCAGTGCTGTCCGACGGCGGCGGCCTGCAGACACTGCGGACATGCCGGCCGGCCGCAGCGCGAACAGGCCAGGCCGGTGGGGCGATCGGGATGTCGGACGCACACCGACTGGGGTGGGTTGGGCTGGTCGCCGTAGGCGCCACCCCAGCCGGGGTTCGTCATCTTGTCGAGAGTCCTTCGGTCAGATCAAGAGATGGTGACGTTGTTGATGACGACCTCGTCCACCGGGCGATCTCCGCGGCCGACCGGCGTGCTCGAGATCGCGTCGACGACCTTCTTCGACGCCTCGTCGGTGACCTCACCGAAGATGGAGTGCTTGCGGTTGAGGTGCGGGGTCTTGCCGGTGGTGATGAAGAACTGCGAGCCGTTGGTGCCGGGGCCGGCGTTCGCCATGGCCAGCAGGTACGGGCGATCGAAGGAGAGCTCCGGGTGGAACTCGTCCTCGAACTTGTAGCCCGGTCCGCCTGCACCGGTGCCGGTCGGGTCGCCGCCCTGGATCATGAAGCCGTCGATGACGCGGTGGAAGACCGCGCCGTCGTAGAACGGTCCGGTCTTGGCACCCGATGCGTTCTGCGTCGTGTACTCCTTGGATCCGTCCGCGAGACCGACGAAGTTCGCGACGGTCTTGGGGGCGTGATTGCCGAACAGTTCGATGACGATATCGCCGCGGTTGGTGTGCAGCGTGGCCGTTTGGGTCTTGTTTGGTGAAGTCACGCCCTCCATCGTGCCATCTCGGGTGATCGGGCAGTTCACAACGGGCATCGAGTCGGGTGTATCGGGAGGGTTCAGCGGGGGTGTGTTGTGGAACAGTGAGGGTATGACGAGCACAACGAAGCCCGACCAGGGTCGGTCGACCACCGGTACCGCAGCGTCCGCGCTGCTCGGAGCCGCATCTGCCGCTAGCAAGGGTCCGGCCGGAGTGGGCCTGCTGTTGGCCAGACAGGGTTACGGGCTGGCACGCAAGCAGGCCGCGCAGCGGCGAGCGGTGACCGCGGAACGTATTGCCGAAGCGAATCGCACCCCGGCGCTGGTCACGGCCGACGCCGGATCACGTCGGACCCGCCGAATCCTGGTGTTCGGTGCCGCTGCTGCCGTCGTCGGAGGTGTCGTGTTCTTCCTCGGTCGTCGTCGCAACGAGGTGCCCCCGCCTGCCGACGTTCCGCCGAGTCTGGCCGACTACGACGACACGCCGTCATAGGTACAGAGCTTTCTGCAGCAGGTCGAGCAGACCCGGCCTCGTTCTGATCACGGCCTCAGCGCCGCGGTCGGCGACGACCAGTGCAGTGTTGTGTCCGCTGGTGGTGCCCTCGGTGAGATAGTCGCTGTGCCCGCTCGAGCCGCCGGCCCCGTCGGACGGCTCGGTGGACAGCAAGGTGACTCCGTCGAGTGCGCCCGGATCGCGGCCGAACGCGGCGAGATCGGCGACGATATCGCCTTGGGCCTCCGCTGCGAAGGTGTGTCCGACGGGAAGCTGAAGGTCCGCGACGCTGTGGGTGCCGAGCCCCGGTGACCCGAGAGCCACGAACTCGTCGACTCCCGTGTCACCTCGGAGCGCAGATGCTGCCGTGAGGGATCCGTAGGAGTGGGCCAAGACCGACAGATGCGGATCGCTCGCACGCGCGGCGTCGAGGCCGTTCAGAAACGGAACCAGTCGATCGGCTCCCGCCTGCGCAGCCGCACCCGAGACCACGGTCCGATTCGGATCGAGCAAACTCCACCCCACCTGAGGGGCTTGGTAGTCCAGCCAGGTCACGGCAGCCGCAGATTGTGGTCCGTCTTGCGAAACAAGTTGCTGCACAGTGCTTTCGAGGTTCTCCATGTCGCCGTCGTAGCGGGGAAGATGACCGTGCACCGTCGAGCCGAGACCGGGCACGAAGACGGCGACATGGGTTGCGGTATCGACATCGCCGACCGCCACGGCCGCCATCGTCTCCTCGTACGAGGAATTGTCGAGGACAAGAAGCTGTCGAGCTCCTTGCGCCAGCGTCGCGTCGATCGCATCGAGTGATGCCAGCCGTGTGCGAGTCTGCTCGAGTCCGGCATCGGCGTCACTGAAGATTCCGCCGAACACATTGTCGTCCAACTCTTTCTGCAGTTCGGCCTCGACGGCGCGGAGGCGGATACGCTCGGCGGCCAACACTCGGCGGTTGGCGCTGTCCCGTACCCGTCCAGGCAGGCCGTCGAGATTGCCGATCAGCGTGGGCTGTTCGACGAGCAACCTGGTCCGTGCCGCGGACGAGAGCGCGCTCCAGAAGGCAGCATTGGCCGCCGGTGACCCGTCGCGCGGCACCGAAGCCGCAACTACCGTCGCGACGGAGGCTGCGGACGTTTCCCCGGCGAGGCGTCGGGCAAGGAAGTCGTCGAAGTCCGTGGCCGTACGGATCAGCTGCGCGATTCGCTCGGCGAGCTCGTCACGGCACCGCCGCCGCTCTCGCATCGTCGACCACAGATCCGCGAGCGCAACCGAATACGACGCTGCAGCGTCGGACACCGAGCCATCGGATTCGACCGCGAATCGCTCGTCCGCCGCTGTCTGCTCCACCGAGCGGAGGGCAGCGACCAGACTCTGCATGTCGATCGAGGCATCCGCGGTACAGGTCGCGATCCGAAGCAACTCGGCTGCGACGTCTGCCAGATCGGATCGGATGCGGCTCATCGCCTCACGCGCCGCCTCGGCCGCAGGACCGTCCCACCCTGTGCCCATGGCCGCGTCCGCTACCGAATCGTGCACGGCAGTCACTTCACGCCAGCGCCGCATCAGGGCTTCGGACGCGGCTGCCAGCACTCGGCTGTCCCATGTCCTGAACTCGTCGAGAGTGACCATCGCGCATCCCCCGCAGCATCGTCGTTGTCGACGAGTCAACGCGAGAAGTGCACAGCGCGGGAAAATCTATCCCCAGCCTGTGGATGAAATCTGGGGATCAATGCTGCGTCGACGGAGCGCTACTGCGCGATCCTGCGAATCGGGCCGCTGTACCCGGCGTCGGGATCGGACGGCCGACTCGTCCTCGGCGGCCGGCTTCGCTTCGCCCGGTACAGATCGGCGTCGGCTGCCCGATAGATCTCACCCCAGCGGCGACCCGCGGGCATGCAGGCCAATCCGACGCTCCACTCCGCACGATGAGCGCGGCGCAGTCGCTCGATGATCTGCCAGGCCTCCGTTTCGAGAACCCCCGGCATGAACAGCACGAACTCGTCTCCGCCGAGCCGACCGAGAACGTCACGTCGGGTCAACTGCCCCTTCCATGCCTTCGAGACCCGGGCGAGCAGGACGTCACCGGCAATGTGGCCGTACTCGTCGTTGATCTCCTTGAAATTGTCCAGGTCGAGCACGGCGAGGCTGACCGACAATCCGCGAGCGGCACATGCCGGCAACATCTTCTCGATCTTGGACTCGAACCCGAATCTGTTGAGCAGGCCGGTCAGAGCGTCGTGCGTCGCGGAATAGCGCATTCGGCGCGCGAAGACACCGAACACCTCCGTGGCACCGACGATGCCGAGCGCCACGAGGATGTAACTGATGAACGGCGTTCCGTACGGCGCGATCGCGGCTCCGATGACCGCCGAAACAGCAAGCACTGCAACCCAAATGCCTGCACTGCGTTCGGACCAGAACGCACCGATGTGCATGCCGAGGAACATGGCCGCCTGGACGCAGATCAAGAACGCCGGCATGGTGTCGCTGCTCCCCAGCGCACAGGCGAGTGCCATCACCGACAATGCGGTCGCCAATCCCACCGCCTGCTTGGGGCTCGGCACACCCGCCCTTGCCAGCACCACGATCGCCGTCGGACCGAGTATCAGAGCCAAGGCGGCCAGAACCTGCTGCGCACCGGTCAGATTCGACCACGACGCTATCGCGCTGGCGGCGTACAGAACCGTGGTGACCGCCGCGAACACGGCGAGCATGCGTCCGGACTCGTCGAACCTGGGCCTGCTCACCAGTCGATTCCAACCGTGCAAGACCATGATTCGGCCGACTGGAGGCAGCATTCACCGAAAGAAACACCACCACTCACCCGATACCCCCCAGGCACCATCGGCCCTCCCCACGCACTACGGCCATCGCCTCACATGACCCAACGATGCCCGGACTCTAACACCTCCGAGACGTGATCACGACTCTGGCCGGCGAAGACGTAGCAGGTCAGGACGCCTTCTCGGCGCGTGCCGCCTCCCTGGCAAGCAGACGATCGCGAGACTCCTCGAACTTGGTCGCCTTGACTGCCAGGTCTTCGACGAAGGCTGCCAGCCGATCACGATCCCGCTCGCCCTCACCCGTGAAATCGTTGCGCTCGAAGATCTTCCACTTGCGCAAGACAGGCATCAACACCTCGTCCAGATGCTGCCGCAGATCGTAGATCCCGTGCTTGGCCAACGTCATCGCATTCTTGCGGAAATTGGGCATGTTCAGACCGGGCATCTGGAAGTCGGTCGCGACATCGGTGATGGCGCGGACCATCTGATCGGGCACCAGATCCAGCGACGCCTCACCGAGGTTCCGATAGAAGATCATGTGCAGGTTCTCGTCCGCGGCAACACGAGCCAACATTCGATCCGCCACCGGATCTCCGCACGCCAGACCCGTGTTCCGGTGCGACACCCGCGTCGCCAACTCCTGAAACGTCACATACGCCACCGAATGGAGAAAATTCGCGCCATCCATCGGCGCATCGACGCCCACCGTCATGTGATGCATTCGCGCCCGCTCCAGCTCCACCGGGTCGACCGCTCGGGTCACGACCAGATAGTCGCGCATGACAATGCCGTGGCGATTCTCTTCCGCAGTCCAACGCCCCACCCACGTCCCCCAGGCACCGTCCAACGAGAAGTTGTCTGCCAACCCCCGGTGATACGACGGCAGATTGTCCTCGGTGAGCAAATTGGTGATCATCGCCGTGCGAGCCAGTTCCGACAACGACGACTGCTCCAGAGACCAGTCCTGCCCACCCATCGCCGCGAAGTTCCGACCCAGATCCCACGGAACGTAATCATGCGGATGCCATTCTTTCGCCATCGACAGATGGCGATTCAAATTGGCTTCCAGAGTGCCGTCGAGTTCCGTCAACAGCTCTTCATGATCGAGAACACGCGTCATCTGCGGGACTCCTTAGAGATTCGAGATGCCCGAACCGCCAACCGATTCGAGACAGTGGCGAACAGCGTCCGCCGAGATCGGACGACGGCACACCCCCCTGCGGTGCGCCGTCGCGACCATCCACATCGATCCGAGAACCGACGTGCTTTGCACAGCGACCACGCTAAGGATCGAAATACGGATACGACACAGAACCGACGACTGTCTGGACATGTGGGCGCCGAAGCACAGACCGCCTTGGGTCCGATCACAACCGGGCCGCCGAATCCGCTTCGAACCTCTCGGCACTCGCGGGCACTCGATGTCACATTCAGTGGACTTTTGGGGGGTCGATGTCACATCGAGTGGACGTGGGGCCGGGTGGAGAAACGAAAAAGGACGCCCACCGAAGTGGACGTCCTATTTCTTGTGGAGCCTAGGAGATTCGAACTCCTGACATCTGCCTTGCAAAGGCAGCGCTCTACCAACTGAGCTAAGGCCCCGGGTGTTGCCGGTAATCGTAGACGAACCTTACACGTCCACTCCGAGCGATTGTCACGCGGTGGGGATTCTGTGCCAGACGCCGTCTGCGCTGCGCTGCGAGCGCACCTTCGATAGTGTCAGCACTGCAATCACCGCCGATGCGACCAGAAGAAGGATTTTCACGTCCTGCCTCTTTTCGTTCGTTCGGTGTGGGCCTAGGAGGACTTGAACCTCCGACCTCTTCCTTATCAGGGAAGCGCTCTAACCGCCTGAGCTATAGGCCCTCATCACTACTTCGGACCGAAGAAAACCTCTCCTCGAACCGAGGGATGAGATTACCGTATCGGGCCGCTGTCTTCCAAAACGGCCCGATACGGCTGTCGATGATGCAGGTCAGTCGCGGTCTGCCAATGTCACTTCGACGCCGCCGACCAGGTCCGACGACAGGTTGTAGATGAAGGCGCCGATGGTCGTCAGAGCGGTGAAGAGTACGACATTTATCACACCGATCACCGCCGCGTAGCCGAATACCTGCCCGGCGCTGACGAGTCCGCCGTCGCCGGATTCGTTGACGATCTCGGTGAACGCACTGTTGAGCCGTTCCCAGACGCCCATGCCGTCGAGCACTGCGTACAGCAGGCCGACCGACACCATCCACACGAAGAACAGCGACACTGCGATCACGAGGGCGATCTTGAGCGTCGACCACGGATCGATCTTGCGGATCTGGATGGTCGCCCGCAGGGGATCGCCGTCGGCACTGGGCACGGCCGTGATCGATGCAGGTGCCGCACGCTCGGACAGGGACGGCTCCGGGTGCCGCACCGCGGACAGATCCGGCATGTCCTTCGCCAGATCCTTGCGTTCGATGTGCCGTGTCGGTCCGTCGATGACCGCGGCCTTCGACCTGGCGGCTTCTCGCCGTTCGGTCTTGTCCTCGGTCGATTCGCGCTGGATCGGCTCGGCGGACGTGCGAGCCGATCGATCGAACTCACCGGTCGGAGGCAGTGCCGCACCGCGTCCGGAGAGGTTGGTCTGCGGCTGATTCTGCGGCTGCTGCCGATCGTCGGTTCCCTGCGATGCGGGACGCTGACCGCGCTGCCAGGGCGGGGTTCCCGAGCCACCTTGCGGACCGTCGTTCTGCTGGGCCGGCATCGCCTGAGTTGCTGCCGGACCGGCCTGGTCCTGACCCCGAGCGGCTTCCGGCGCGCGTGACGCCTCGCCGGTGGCCGTCGACTCGGCGGAGACCTCCGGAGTGCGCACGGTCTCGCCGGGTGCCGATCGCTGTGGAGTCGAGAGCTGTGGAGCCTGCTGTCGTGGAGGTTGACCGCCCGGTGCCTGCCGCTGTGGCGGCTGGCCGTTCTGCGGCGGACCAGCGTTGGGTCGACCGGCCGGTTGCTGACCGGGTCCGGGCGGACGGCCGGGAGCCTGGGGCGGCTGGGCCTGCGCCGGACCGGCAGGAGCCTGTCCCTGCCGAGGCGCACCCTGCTCGGTGGCCCCCGGAGGAGCCTGAGGCGGCGGTCCCTGAGGTGCAGGCGGCCGCTGCGGCGGGGGTCCCTGAGCCGGACGTGCCGGACCGTTCGGAGCACCCGGTGCGGGTCGCATCGGTGGGCGTGCACCCCCCTGTGGGGCCGGACCACGGCCTGCGGCGGGCGCGGGACGAGTGGCCGGCTGCGGGCGGTTGCCCGGGCGAGCTCCCTCGGGCGGCGCGGGACGCGCGGGCTGCTCGGCCCGCGCGGCATCCCGGCTGTCCGGTCCACCGCTGGGGCCGGGCCTGCTACCAGGCCGGTTGGGAGTGCTCACTTACGACTCCTTCGCTGCATCGTCTTCGGTGCCCAGAGAATCCGGTTCGATCTCGTCGGCGTTGCGCGCGATCGCGAGCAGTGTGTCGCCTTCACCGAGATTCATCAACCGCACGCCCTTGGTCTGTCGGCCGGCCTTCCGAACCTGCTTGGCAGCGGTCCGGATCACGCCACCACTGGACGTGATGGCGTACAGCTCGTCCTCGTCGTCGACGATGAGAGCTCCCACCAGCGTGCCACGCTTCGGGTCGTACTGGATTGTCAGCACTCCCTTTCCGCCGCGGCCCTGCTGGGGGTAGTCCTCCATCGCGGTGCGCTTGGAGTATCCACCCGAGGTCGCGACCAGCAGGAACTTGTTCTCGCTGACGACGTTGAGCGAGAGCAACGCGTCCTCGCCGTTGAAGCGCATGCCCTGCACGCCCGAGGTGGCGCGGCCCATCGGGCGCAACACCTCGTCGGTGGCAGAGAACCGGATGGACTGTCCCTGCGCCGAGACCAGCAGCAGATCGTCGTCCGAGGACGCGAGAACGGCCCCGACCAACTCGTCCTCGCCGCGCAGGTTGACGGCCACGATGCCGCCGCTGCGGTTGGAGTCGAAGTCGGTCAGTCGTGACTTCTTGACCAGACCGCCCTTGGTGGCTAGCACCAGGTACGGCGCATCCTCGTAGGTCTTGATCTGGATGACCTGGGCGATGCGTTCGTCCGGCTGGAAGGCGAGCAGGTTCGCGACGTGCTGACCGCGGGCGGTCCGATTGGCCTCGGGCAGTTCGTAGGCCTTGGCCCGGTAGACGCGCCCCTTGGTGGTGAAGAACAGGATCCAGTCGTGAGTCGAGCAGACGAAGAACTTGCTGACGATGTCGTCCTGCTTGAGCCCCGCTCCCATCACACCCTTGCCGCCGCGCTTCTGCGATCGGTAGAGGTCGGTCTTGGTGCGCTTGGCGTAACCGGTCTCGGTGATCGTGACGACCACGTTCTCCCGGGCGATCAGATCCTCGTCGTTGACGTCCCCGTCGGCGGCGATGATGCGCGTGCGACGGTCGTCGCCGAACTTCTCGACGATCTCGGCGAGCTCGTCGCGCACGATCTGTCGCTGCCGCTCCGGCTTGGCCAGAATGTCCTGCAGGTCGGCAATGGTGCGTTCGAGTTCGGCCAGCTCGTCGATGATCTTCTGACGCTCGAGGGCTGCGAGGCGTCGCAGCTGCATGTCGAGGATGGCCTGGGCCTGAATGTCGTCGATGTCGAGCAGCGAGATCAGGCCCTGCCGCGCGTCGTCGACCGTCGGAGATGCCCGGATCAGGGCGATGACCTCGTCGAGCGCATCGAGAGCCTTGACCAGGCCGCGCAGAATGTGGGCACGCTCTTCGGCCTTGCGCAGGCGATACCGCGTACGTCGGACGATCACGTCGAGTTGGTGAGTGACGTAGAAGCGGATCATCTGATCCAGGCGCAGCGTCCGCGGAACGCCGTCGACGATCGAGAGCATGTTCGCGCCGAAGCTCGTCTGCAGCTGCGAGTGCTTGTAGAGATTGTTGAGCACGACCTTCGCGACGGCGTCGCGCTTGATCGTGACGACGATGCGCATGCCGACACGGTCGGAGGACTCGTCGTCGATCTTGGAGATGCCCGAGAGCTTGCCGTCTCGGACCTGCTCGGCGATCGAGGTGATCAGGTTGTCCGGGTTGACCTGGTAGGGCAGCTCGGTGATGACGATCGTGGTGCGACCGTTGGAATCTTCTTCGATCTCGACGACGCCGCGCATGCGGATCGAGCCACGGCCGGTGGAGTACGCATCCTGGATGCCCTGGCCACCGACGATGAGGCCGTGGGTCGGGAAGTCGGGGCCCTTGACGCGTTCCATGCAGGCCGCGAGCGTCGCTTCTTCGTCGGCCTCGAAGTTGTCGAGGGCCCAGAACACCGCGTCGCCCAGTTCACGCAGGTTGTGCGGCGGAATGTTGGTGGCCATACCGACGGCGATGCCGTTGGAGCCGTTCATCAACAGGTTCGGCACGCGGGACGGAAGGACCGTCGGCTCTTGGGTTTTGCCGTCGTAGTTGGGGATGAAGTCGACGGTTTCCTCGTCGATGTCGCGCAACATCTCCATCGCGAGCGGAGTCAGCCGGGCCTCGGTGTAACGCATGGCTGCGGCGCCGTCGTTGCCGCGGGAGCCGAAGTTGCCCTGGCCGTCGACCAGCGGGTACCGCATCGACCACGGCTGAGCCAGACGCACCAGTGCGTCGTAGATCGAGGTGTCGCCGTGGGGGTGGTAGTTACCCATCGTCTCGGCAACGGGGCGTGCGGATTTGACGTAGCTGCGGTCGGGCCGGAAGCCGGAGTCGTACATCGCGTACAGCACGCGGCGGTGCACCGGCTTGAGTCCGTCACGCACCTCGGGCAGCGCGCGCCCGACGATGACGCTCATCGCGTAATCGATGTAGCTGCGCTGCATTTCCTGCTGGATGTCGACCGGATCGATCCGGTCGCCGCCCTCGGCGTTGGTGGTCGAACCCGGCGGGGGTCCTACCGGCGGTTCGGTGATGTCAGACATGCAAATCTCCTCAAGAAACGGTCACCGTCACGCACCGAGAGAACTCATCGGTGCGTGAAGGGAAGTGACTAAACGTCAAGAAAGCGAACATCTTTCGCGTTGCGGGCGATGAAGCTACGACGCGCGGACACGTCCTCGCCCATCAGCACGCTGAACAGCTCGTCGGCTGCCGCCGCGTCGTCCAGTGTCACCAGACGCAGGACGCGCACCGACGGATCCATGGTGGTCTCCCACAGTTCCTTGGCGTTCATCTCGCCGAGGCCCTTGTAGCGCTGGACGCCGTCCTCGACGTTGATCTTGCGCTTGTTGGCGATACCGGCCTCGAGCAGACCGTCGCGCTCGCGGTCGGAGTAGGCGAAGTCGGGTTCACCCCGGCTCCACTTCAACTTGTACAGCGGCGGCATGGCCAGGTAGACGTGGCCGTGCTCGATCAACGGTCGCATGAAGCGGAACAGCAGCGTCATCAGCAGGGTCGAGATGTGCTGGCCGTCGACGTCGGCGTCGGCCATCAGCACGATCTTGTGATAGCGAAGCTTGGTGATGTCGAACTCGTCGTGGATGCCAGTGCCGAAGGCGGTGATGATCGACTGGACCTCGTTGTTCTTGAGGACGCGGTCGATGCGAGCCTTCTCGACGTTGATGATCTTTCCGCGCAGCGGCAGGATCGCCTGGAACATCGAATCTCGTCCCGATTTGGCCGAGCCGCCGGCGGAGTCGCCCTCCACGATGTAGATCTCGGACTTGCTCGGATCGTTCGAGCGGCAGTCGGCGAGCTTGCCCGGCAGGCCTCCGATGTCGGTTGCGCTCTTGCGGCGCACCAATTCTCGCGCCTTGCGTGCAGCCATCCGGGCCTGCGCGGAGGAGACCGCCTTGTTGATGATGGTCTTGGCGTCGGCGGGGTTCGATTCGAACCAGTGCGCCAGGTGCTCGTTGCATGCCTTCTGCACGAACGACCTGATCTCGGTGTTGCCGAGCTTGGTCTTGGTCTGTCCCTCGAACTGCGGCTCGCCGACCCGTACCGAGATGACTGCGGCCAGACCCTCACGGATGTCGTCGCCGGTGAGCTTGACGTCCTTCTCCTTGACCAGCTTCTTCTCGAGTGCGTACTTGTTCACCGTCGAGGTGAGCGCGGTTCGGAAGCCCTCTTCGTGGGTGCCGCCCTCGTGCGTGTTGATGGTGTTGGCGAAGGTGTGTACCGACTCGGAGTACCCGGCGTTCCACTGCATGGCGATCTCGACCTCGTGGCCCTCACCCTTACCGGTGAAGCCGACGACCGAATTGTGGATCGCGGTCTTGGTCCTGTTGATGTGCTTGACGAAGTCGACCAGGCCGTCCGGGTAGTGATAGGTCCGCTTGCGCACCTTGGCCGGCTTGGCGACGGCCGCGTCGGCCTGTTCTTCCTCGGCGGTCTTGGGTGCCTCGGCCGTCTCACCGAGTTCTTCCTCGGTGGCGTCGGTGGCTGCCACCCGCTCGTCGGTGAAGTTGATGGTCAGGCCCTTGTTCAGGAACGCCATCTCCTGCAGGCGACGATGTACGGTCTCGAAGCTGTAGTCGAGGGTCTCGAAGATCTTGCCGTCGGCCCAGAATCGTACGGTGGTGCCGGTCTCGTCGGTATCGCCGACGGTCTCGAGCGGGCTGGGCTTGGCGTAGTCGTAGGTCTGCTTGTAGCGATGACCGTCGCGCGCGATCTGCAGTTCCACCTTGGTGGAGAGTGCGTTCACCACCGAGATGCCGACGCCGTGCAGTCCACCGGAGACGGCATAGGAGTCGGAGTCGAACTTGCCGCCTGCGTGCAGCTGTGTCATGACGACCTCGACGGTGGGAACACCGGAGGCGTGCATGGCGACGGGAATTCCTCGACCGTCGTCCTTGACCTCGACGCTGCCGTCCTCGTGGATGGTGACGTCGACGGTGGACGCATAGCCGGCCATGGCCTCGTCGACGGAGTTGTCGACGACCTCCCAGATCAGGTGATGCAGGCCTCGTTCACCGGTGGAGCCGATGTACATACCGGGCCTCTTACGAACCGCTTCCAGGCCCTCGAGGACCGTGATGGACGAAGCGCCGTAATCCTTGCTGTTGTCGTTGGTACCTGACTTCTGGGCAGCCACGGTTAGCTGGTTCTCCTTCTACGCGTCCACTACCCCGCTCACACCCCGCAGGGTGCTACCGCAGGGATGGGCGCAGTCGGTTCCGGCCGCGCCCGAGTCCATGCGTTTTTTCCGGGCTTGATGTCGTACCGGTCCATAGTACTGGTTGCCTGCGACAGCATGGGCACGATGACACCCCTAAAAGGCCCCTGATTGCTTCACAGACGCATTTTTTCGATACCGGACGGCAAAGATGAAGGGTAAAACCGGCGATTCGGCTACAGATCGAGCACGATCCGTTCGCCCTCGGAACGCGACACGCAGATCAACATCTCACGCTGCTGCTCCTCGGCCGTAAGCCGATTCTCCCGATGCTGCGGTGTTCCGCTCAGTACTCGAACGCGACACGTCCCGCAGAAACCCTGCTGACAGGAGTACGCCACATCCGGGCGCAGCCGCCGAATGGCATGCAGCGCAGTCTCTTCCGGGCCGACCGTGACGATGTCACCGGAGTCGACGAGTTGGACCTCGAATTCGGCACCGTTCTTCACCGGTGGCGGCGAGAACCGCTCGAAGTGCAGATGCGTTGCGGGCAAGGAGTCGAACGAGGCCCGAACCAGGTCGATCATCGGCGGCGGCCCGCACACGTAGACCGAACCACCCGGTGCCGCGGCACCGAGCAGATCCATGCTCGACGGCATGCCGTCCACATCATCGGTCCGCACCGTGACACGCTCGGCCTCCCAGCCGGCGATCTCGTCGAGGAACGGCATCGATTCACGCGAACGGCCACAGTAGACCAGGTGCCAGTCCATTCCCGTCCGGCGAGCGCGACGGACCATCGAGATGATGGCAGTGATACCGATTCCTCCGGCCACGAACAGTGCATGCTCGGACTGTACGAACGGAAAACCGTTGCGCGGCCCCCGAATCGAGACTTCGGTGCCGACCGGGAGATCGTGCATCTCGCGCGACCCGCCGCCGCCGTCGGGCACCAGGCGCACCGCGATGGAGTACGAGTCGGCATCCGGATCGCCACACAACGAGTACTGCCGACGGCGGCCGGACGGGAGATAGAAGTCCAGATGCATTCCCGGTGCCCACGCAGGCAACACCGCTCCGTCGGCCGCGGCGAACGTCAGTCGGATCACTTGCTCGTCCACGCAGAGCACTTCGCGTGAGACCAAGGTCAGTACCCGGGTCCGGACGACGGGCGGTGCCGCGAACGACGCGTCGTAGTCGTCACCGTCGAGCAGAGCGAACCATTTGTCGAGCGCGTCGGTCACCAGTGACACGGTCTGATCGGGCTCGTCGCGGCCGTACAGATTCTTCGGAATCGTGCGTCCCAGTCGGAACGAGTCCACCTTCTGTGCCATTGCGCCGAGCTTGCTCCGCAACGTGCGTTTGGTCATCGATCGGCGGACCGAGCTGCCGGTGAGGTGGCCAGATACTGCACTGCCTGCGCCGTCGACCCTTCCTGCGAAGGGTGGTACGTGCGCTTGAAGTAGCGCAGCGACGCTTTCACCATCGACATCGGGGTCGGGAACAGACCCGCAGCGGCCACTCGGCGAAACTCTCGGAACGACGGTGTGCGCTGCTTTGCGGGAAGGTGCGCCAGCGTCGGATCCTGGCTCATGAGAAAGCGAACACCGCGGGTCCAGAACCACACGAGCGTGGGCGCGATGACGACGTAGGTTCGGATCCGGCGGGCCGGGCGGACGTCGAAGTACCGCATCACCTCGTAGGCCACCGATCGATGCTCGACTTCTTCGGCTCCGTGCCACCGCAGCAGGTCCAGCATGATCGGATCGATGTCCGCCTCGTCCAACGCCGTGGCATTGAGAACCCAATCGCCGAGAAAAGCGGTCAAGTGCTCGGCGGCGGCGATCAGGGCGAGACGTTCGACAAGGCTGTTCTGGCCGTGGCCGGTCCGGTTGCCGAGAGCACGGCCGAACAGGAACTTCATCTGATCGACGTACGGATCGACGTCGATGCCGTGGGCCCGAAGCTGATCGTGCACATCGGTGTGCGCCTGCGCGTGCATCGCTTCCTGACCGATGAATCCGATCACGTCGTCGCGCAGCTGATCGTCGTGGATGAGTGGCAGCGCCTCCTTGAACGTGCGCACGAACCACTCCTCACCCTCGGGCAGGAGCAGGTGCATCACGTTGATCAGGTGCGTCGCGAGTGGGTTGCCATCCATGTAATGCAGCGGCAGCGAGTTCCAATCGAACTCCACGTTCCGCGCGTGCAGGATGACGCGATCTTCGGGGGTTCCGTCCACATCGACGGCTGCTGTCGATGTCTTCTTCGTTGGTGCAGACACAACTTCTCCTCGTCCGATGCGCACAGAACAGTAAATCGGTCCCCCGACCGTTGCGTGTCCCGAATCACGCTACGCACATCGACCATGTCACAGCAACACTGGCCCCAACATCTGTTGAGAATCACCTGGACCAGGAGATTCCGAAAGCGAAGGTTGGGACCTCTCACTATCCGTACGTGTCCCGCGGACCTCGTCCCCGGACGTGCCGTTCGCCTTTTCTCCAACTCTGGGTCGTCGGACCGGTGATGCGTAGCGAGGTCACCACGCCGTGACCGACGGCGGCAGCGATCTTGGCCAGAATCTGCGACTGCATCAGCCTCAACTGGGTCGCCCACGCCGTGGACTCGGCGGAAATACTCAACACTCCGTCCTTGAGACCGGTGGGGTCCGCATGAGCCGAGATGTCCTCGCCGACCACGCTCGGCCACCGGCCGAGCACCGCGCCCTCCGACACCTTCGCCGACCATCCGCGCTTGGACGCGATCGAGTTCGCCAGCGCCCCGAACGCCTGGGGATCACGGTCGTCCGGCCCCGCTCCCGACCAGCCCCGGCGACGACGCCCCCGCAGTGCTCTGACTCCGCCTGTCGGTGACGACCGTCCCTGTCCCACCGATTTGCCGCTGGCCTTGGCTGCGGCTCGGGCGTCCTCGAGTGCTCGACGCGCCAGATCCACGCCTTTCAGTTCCGGTACGTCACCGTTGTCCGTGGGAGTCGCGTCGTCGTCGGTCATCGATCCTCACCTTCCGAACGTGCGATATCGATATCGTTCGACAAGTCCGAGATACGCGAGATACGTCCTGCTGCACCGGAATCCGCGCTCTGCTTCGCTTCCACTCCGTAACGACGAGCGTCCAGCTCGGGTGGTACGTCTTCCGGTACCGCGGCCGTGATGAGCACCTGCTCGGCACCGGCCGCCACCGTCGCCAGCGCGGCACGCCGTTTGCGGTCGAGTTCGGCGAAGACGTCGTCGAGCATCAGTACCGGATCGGTACCGTCCTCCCGCAACAAGGCAAAGGAGCCGAGCCTCAAAGACAATGCGTACGACCACGATTCACCATGGCTGGCAAAGCCTTTCGTCGGTTGGTCACCGAGCATCAGTTCCAGGTCGTCGCGGTGCGGTCCGACCAGGCAGACCCCGCGTTCGATTTCACGCTGTCTCATCACCGAAAGTTGATGGAGGAAGGCAGCTTCGAGAACTTCTGTGTCGTCGGGCTCGGGTGCACGGTCGGCATCGGAGAACTCCGGTGGGAGCGCCTCGGCCAGACTGCAGCGATAGGCGACGGCAGCCAACCGCGACTCGGGTGCGATCGAACTGTAGGCCTGTTGCACGAACGGCATCAGCTCGTGCACCAACGCTATTCTGGCAGCGAGCAATCGAGCTCCGTGCGCTGCCAGATGACCATCCCAGACGTCCAGGGTGGCGAGCGCACTCGCGCCGTCGCCCGAGGACGATCCGCGACGCAGCGATCCACTCGCCGTCTTGAGCAGAGCCGATCGTTGCCGCAGCACCTTGTCGTAATCGGCACGGACGGTGGCCATTCGAGGAATCCGAGTGGTCAGTAGCTCGTCGAGATAGCGGCGTCGCTCGCCGGGATCGCCGCGCACGAGCGAAAGATCCTCGGGAGCGAACAGCACACTCTGCAACACCCCCAGAATCTCACGGGGGCGCCGCAGCGGAGACCTGTTCATCCGAGCCTTGTTGGCTCTGCCTTCGAGGAGCTCGACATCGATGATCAGTTCGCGACCGTGATTGACCACGGCACTGCCCACGAAGGCCTTGGCAGCACCGGCTCGAATCATGGGAGCGTCCGACGACACACGATGCGAGGACAACGTCGACAGATAGTTGAGCGACTCGAGCAGATTGGTCTTGCCGTGTCCGTTGGGCCCTACGAACACGGTCGAGCCCGGTCCGAGGTCGACGGTGAGATCGTCCCAGGATCGAAAATCGTGCAGCTGCAGAGACCGAACGAACACTTACTCGGTGTTCTTCGGCGCCGGGGCGCGCAGGGTCTCGTCGGCATCGGCCTTCTTCACCGCGTGCCCGCCGAACTGGTTGCGCAGTGCGGAAACAGCCTTCATTGCCGGTGAATCCTCTTGCCGCGACGCAAATCTCGCAAACAGGGCCGCGGAGATGACCGGCGCGGGGACCGCGTGACGAATGGCCTCCTCGACGGTCCAACGACCCTCACCGGAATCCTCGGTGTAGCCGGAGATCGCACTGAATTCCGGATCCTGGCCCAGCGCTTCGACCAACAGGTCGAGCAGCCACGATCGCACGACCGTTCCCTTGCTCCAGGCTCGCAGTACGCCCTGGACATCCTGCACGAGTTCTTCGGCCTCGAGGATCTCGTAACCCTCGGCGTACGCCTGCATCAACCCGTACTCGATGCCGTTGTGCACCATCTTCGAGTAGTGGCCTGCACCGACCGGACCGGCGTGCACGAAACCGTCCGCACGCTCGCCTTCGGGACGCAAGGCGTCGAAGATCGGCATCGCCCGAGCGACGTGCTCGTCCTGACCGCCGACCATCAGGCCGTAGCCGT
This sequence comes from Rhodococcus sp. 06-418-5, assembly GCF_002258285.1. NCBI lineage: Bacteria > Bacillati > Actinomycetota > Actinomycetes > Mycobacteriales > Nocardiaceae > Rhodococcus > Rhodococcus sp. 06-418-5. The sequence goes on along the minus strand of NZ_NOYE01000008.1, from coordinate 268,376 downwards.
TCTTCAGGCCCCAGACGCCACCGGATACTCCGGCGTCGATGTAGCCGATTCCCTTGGCGTCCAACAGCTCTGCGTTGGGCTTGTCGTCGGTGAATCGAGAATTTCCGCCGTCGATCACCAGATCGCCCGGCTCGAGCACATCGGCCAGACCGGTGATGGTGTCGCGGGTGATCTTGCCCGACGGAACCATCACCCACACCACACGAGGCGCCGTCAGCGCCTGGGCCAGACCGGCCAGTGACGGAGTATCGGTCACCTCCGGTCGGGGGTCGTAGCCGACCACCTCGTGACCGTGCTCACGCAGTCTCTCGCGCATGTTGAAGCCCATTTTTCCGAGACCGACCAAGCCCAGCTGCATGATGAGGCGTCCTTGTCTGTGTCAGGTGCGAAAGTTCGCGCGGGTTCAACAGTAACCAGACCGGATCAGCCCGGCAGCCTGACCGGCATCAGCAAGTACGTGTACTCGGACTGCGGCGCCGCGAACTTGCCCGCGTCGTCGGGCACCAATTCCTCGTCCGAGGTCGGCCGCAGCACTGCGGGTCGGCTCGGCGTCGTGAATCCGAACGTGACCTTCTCGCTGTGCAGCGACGACAGGCCGTCGATGAGGTAACCGGGGTTGAACGCGATGGTCAGAGCCTCGCCCTGGAAATCGGCAGGCAGCGCCTCCTCGGCGCGACCTGCATCGTCTCCACCTGCGGAGAGCAACACACCCTCGCCGTTGAACTCCAGTCGAACCTGCGCGCCACGCTCGGCGACGAGAGCCACACGCTTGATCGCTTCGATCAGCGACGCGATCTCGAGGGTCGCCACCGCAGTGTGTTCGGCCGGCAGCAACTGACGGAACTTCGGGAATTCGGCGTCGAGCAGACGCGTCGTGGTGCGGCGCCCATCGCTGACGATGCCGAGCAGCCCGTCACTACCGATGGTCGAACCGGAACCGAGGGCCAGTTCGACGGGTGAGCCGGAGTTACCGCCGAGGGTTTTGGCCGACTCTGACAGGGTCTTGGCCGGGATGAGCACCGCGGTGGTGGTATCGGCGCCGGCGGGAGTCCACTCCACCTCTCGAACAGCCAACCGGAAACGGTCGGTGGCCGCGAGAACGACGTTGGTGCCGTCGATCTCGACGCGGATGCCGGTGAGCATCGGCAGTGTGTCGTCCTTGCCCGCCGCCACTGCGACCTGGGCAATTGCCTCGGAGAAGACATCGCCGGCCAGCGAACCGGTGTTGTTGGGCAGCTCGGGGAGCTGCGGGTAGTCCTCCACCGGCATCGTGGGCAGCGAGAACTTGGCGCTGCCGCAGTTGACCAGAACGCGGGTTCCGTCGACGGTGACGTCGACCGGCTTGTTCGGCAACGACTTGGTGATATCGGCAAGTAGCTTGCCCGACACCAGAACTCGGCCGGCAGTGGCAACTTCGGCGGAGACCTTGACCTGAGCGGAGACCTCGTAGTCGAATCCGGAGACCGTCAGACCCTGCTCGTCGGCGGCAAGAAGAACTCCACCGAGAACGGGAACGGGCGGCCGGGACGGCAGGCTACGAGCCACCCACGCGACGGAATCGGAAAAATCTTCACGAGCAACGCGAAACTTCAAACTTCCAAGCTCCATCGCTCGGCATTTCCTCTCGTTCGGTGGCGTTCGTCTTCACGATCCGGCGGTGCAACCACGATGGTTGCCGCTCGAACCGATGCAACGACGAGTGTGGCACATCCAGCGCAAGCACACCGTATGCCCTCCGAACCGGAGACGGAAGCGCGAGGGTCTCGCCGAACTCGGGATTCGGGTGTCCCCGAGGGGCCTGTGAACGGATCGTTCCCCAACACCTGTTTTCAAAGAAGTTCTTTCAAGGAGAAAACAGAAGTATTAATAGGTCCTGTGGAATCTGTGCACGGACCACTCGATCCGCTGGTGGCCGAGCGTGGTGTCGTGGGGATGAACTCGGGACCAATTCGTGGTTGACGAACCGCTGCCTGTGGACGAATCACATCGGTGCACAGGCGCCCACACTCCATCCCCAGAACTTCGATGTTGTCCACATGGTTATCCACAGGTGTGAATCAATGGTCGACGCCTCGAAAAATCACCGAATCCGCGTCGGGAATCGGTCCGCCGAACGACGAGAAAAGCACGACGGCACCGAACCCGCGATGGGATTCGGTGCCGTCCGACGAGTCGGTCCATGCCGGGTCGTCTACCTCTTCGAGCGCTGCTTGATCCGCGCCGTCAGCTCCTGAACCTGGTCGTAGACCTTGCGACGCTCGGTCATCTCCTTGCGGATCTTCTTGTCCGCGTACATCACCGTCGTGTGGTCGCGACCGAACGTCTGGCCGATCTTGGGCAGCGACAGATCGGTGAGCTCACGGCAGAGATACATCGCGATCTGCCTGGCCATGGCCAATGCTCGGGCCTTACCCGGACCACAGAGGTCCTCGATGGACGTGTTGAAGTACTCCGCGGTCACGGCCATGATCGTGGCCGCGTTGATCTCCAGACTCGACGAATCGGGGATGAGATCGCGCAGGACCACCTCGGCCAGGGTGAGGTCGAGTGCCTGTCCGTTCAGCGATGCGAAGGCCGTCACTCGAATGAGGGCACCTTCGAGCTCACGAATGTTGCGTTCGATCCGGCTGGCGATGAGCTCGAGCACGTCGTGTGGCACATCGAGCCGATCCATCCGAGCCTTCTTGCTCAGAATTGCGATTCGCGTCTCGAGCTCGGGTGGCTGCACATCGGTGATCAGGCCCCACTCGAAGCGGGTACGAAGTCGCTCCTCGAGCGTGGCCAGTTGCTTCGGTGGCCGGTCGGACGAGACGACGATCTGTTTGTTCGCGTTGTGCAAGGTGTTGAAGGTGTGGAAGAACTCCTCCTGGATGCCTTCCTTGCCTTCGATGAACTGGATGTCGTCGACGAGCAGCACGTCGGTCTCCCGGTAGCGGCGCTTGAACGCCACCTTCCGGTCGTCACGAAGACTGTTGATGAAGTCGTTGGTGAATTCCTCGGTCGAGACGTACTTGACGCGCATGCCCGGGAACAGCCGCTGCGCGTAGTGGCCGGCCGCGTGCAGCAGATGCGTCTTGCCCAGACCCGACGCCCCCCAGACGAACAGCGGGTTGTAGGCGCGAGCAGGTGCCTCGGCGATGGCCACCGCGGCTGCGTGTGCGAATCGATTGGAGGCACCGATGACGAACGTGTCGAAGGTGTACTTCGAGTTGAGGCTGTTGGCGCCCGAGGACGGTGGCGTCGAGTCGGGAGGCTTGGTGAAATACGTCGGCCAGGAGTTCTGGACGCTGGCCAAGGCCTCGCGTTCGTCGTCGACCTCTTCGTAGTCGGCGGTTTCGGAGTCCGACGGCTCGTCGTCTCTGCTGGTCAGGATTCGGCGCCGGTAGGTAGGAGAACTGACTGCATCGGGGTACGTGGATCGCTCGGCTTCGATCTTCTCGTCCTCGGGAGCCGAGATACGCACACCGAGTCCCTCGACACCCTGTCCCAGGTGACGCCCGAGGGCGCCGAGGATGGGTTCGCGAAGATCTCGCTCGATCGCTTCCTGCGCGAAGGTCGACGGAACTGCGAGCAGTGCGAACCCCTGCGTCAAGGTCAGCGGTTTGACCAGCGCGAGCCAGGCCTTCTGGCCTTTGGTCAGCGGCGACCCACTGTGTCGGTCGGATGTGAGCTCCGCGACCACCTCGGGCCAGATGCGCGCGAGCGCATCCGGATCGTCGTTCACGTTGGGCCCTCCGTCGTCGAGCATTGGTCTCGGGCGGTGTTCGACGCGTGAATTCGTGCGTCGTTTCGTACCCGCGCAGCAACAGCGTCGGATAGCGTCGTCGTTCGTGCGTCGCTGCGGCCGAGACCAGGGTCCGTGGGTGGACCCCGCAAGGTACGAATATGCCACCTGAACTGTGTTTCCACACAATTATCCACAGGTGTGGATAAACGACACCGATGTGACCCCAGAACGCGTTTCGGTTCGTGGTATGGCGTTTGCGCCAGTCTGACCTGCATCGATGCCGACTGTCTGTCGTGCGATCGGACGAATTGTGTCGCAGTGCCTGCTCGTTCGGCGGCGATGTCGAGCACCGTCACACCATCTGTGGCCCCGGACCGGCGCTGCCTGTGCATGAACGACGGCACGGTGCACTCGGGAGCGAGTTTGACCGGCAGTGACTCGATCAGTACTCTCGAACAGTCACCCAATAGCGAGGTGGCCGATGCTTGCTGGCTGCTCACAGTCTGTCTTCACTCGGATTTCTCGCTCGGGAGGCTAGCGACTTCATCCGAACTCGCTGAGAACCTTTACAGCAGGCGCCGACAGATCGGCGTCGTCGAATCTCGAGGAGTGTTGACCGTGGCCAAGGGCAAGCGGACGTTCCAGCCGAACAATCGCCGCCGCGCGCGCGTTCATGGCTTCCGTCTTCGTATGCGTACCCGTGCGGGTCGTGCAATCGTTTCCGCACGTCGCGGCAAGGGCCGTAAAGAACTCACAGCCTGATATCTGTTCGTCCGAAGCTTGGAGCTCGGGATGCTTCCTGAGCCGAATCGACTACACCGAGCACGTGATTTCTCCGTAGCGGTGCGTCGAGGACGCCGAATGGGTAGATCGGATCTTGTGGTTCACGCCGTCGTGCGTGACGAACAGGACATCGCATCGACCGTTCGCGGGCCACGATTCGGATTGATCGTCAGCAAGGCAGTCGGGCCGGCCGTAACTCGTCATCGAGTTGCGCGCCGGCTTCGGCATATCTGTACCGACGTCATCGGTGAGCTCCCCGAGACCACCGACGTGGTGATCCGTGCACTGCCCGGAGCCGCGCGCGCGTCCTCGGCAGATCTATCGATTCAACTGCGTTCAGGATTGAAGAAGCTCGGTCTTCTCGAAGCTCCGAAGGGTCCGCCGTCATGACATTCATGGGCAACCTTCGTTCCATTCCTGCTCGAACACTCGTCTACGTCATCGGGTTGTACCGGACATACGTGTCCCCGATGAGACCTCCCACCTGTCGCTTCTCCCCCACCTGCAGCGAGTACGCCATCGAGGCCCTCCAGGTGCACGGAATGACGAAGGGCTCGTTGCTGGCAGTCGTCCGCCTCCTCAAATGTGCTCCCTGGCACTCTGGAGGGTGGGACCCGGTACCCGAACCCGGTAGGTGGCGCGCGATCGTCACCGAACCTACCGAAACCGAAGAACACCACGATCTCGTGCGAGTGGAAGAACAGAGGAGTACATAGAGCCGTGCTCGACTTCATTTACTACCCGGTTGCCTGGATTCTCTGGGTGTGGCACAAGGTGTTCGGCTTTGTGTTCCAGGATCCCAGCAATGGGTTCGCCTGGGCACTGTCCGTCGTCTTCCTGGTCTTCACCCTCCGCCTGATTCTGTACAAGCCCTTCGTCAAGCAGGTTCGCACCACGCGGCAGATGCAGGAGCTACAGCCGCAGATCAAAGCGCTGCAGAAGAAGTACGGCAAAGACAAGCAGAAGATGGCCGTCGAGATGCAGAAGCTCCAGAAGGAGCACGGCTTCAATCCGCTGATGGGCTGCTTGCCGGTGCTGGCGCAGGCGCCTGTGTTCATCGGCCTGTTCCACGTACTGCGCTCGTTCAACCGCACCGGTACCGGTTTCGGTCAGCTCGGGTTGACTCCCGAGGAGAACCGCGAGCTGTCGAACTACGCGTTCAACGTGGCGGACGTGCAGTCCTTCCTGGACGCCCGCCTGTTCGGTGCACCGATCTCGGCGTGGATCACGATGCCGCAGGACCAGCTCAATGCCTTCGCCGTAGGACCGGATGCGACCATTCCGTCCACCTGGGTCATCGCAGCAGTCTCCATCCCGCTGATGATCATCGCGGCCATCATGACGCACCTGAACTCGCGCGCATCGGTCGCGCGTCAGAGCGCGGCGGCCGCAGCGAACCCGCAGTCCGCGATCATGAACAAGCTCGCGCTGTACGTCTTCCCGCTCGGTGTTCTCGTGTTCGGTGCCCTGCTGCCCGTCGCGATCCTGCTGTACTGGGTCAGCAACAACACCTGGACCTACGCGCAGCAGCACCTGGTGTTCGGAAAGATCGACAAAGAAGAAGCCGCGAAGGTCGCTGCCGCAGTGGAGAAGCGTTCCGAGAACGCGCCCAAGCCCGGTGTGAAGCCGGTATCGACCACCAAGCCGAAGCCAGGTGCTCGTCCCAAGCTCTCGAAGATGACGCCGACGAGCGATTCGTCCGTGGCGGAGACCGGCGAGGGCAGTTCCGGTTCGACGACCGGTGCCGCAACGCCGGCGAAACCGAGACCGCAGGCGAACCGGAACAAGTCGACCAAGCGCAAGCGGCGCTGACCGACACGTCGAGAGAAGGACGAACATGGCAGCGGACGTAGAAGAAGCACAGAACGACGAAGTACGGACAACCGGCGCGGTATCCGGGGATGGAGCGAGTGACGTGGTGGTCGAGGCCGATCAGGTGGGTGCAGTCGACGCGGAGGCAGATCGGACTCCTGTGGTCGAGGAATCCGATGACTCGGGAGTGGTCGAGGACAAGATCGACGAGGATGACGAGGACGACGAAGATTATCTGGTCGAGGAAGGCGAGATTGCCGGCGACTACCTCGAGCAACTTCTGGACGTCCTGGACTTCGACGGCGACATCGATCTCGACGTGGAGGGTGATCGCGCGATCGTCAGCATCGACGGCGGCGACGATCTCGCCAAGCTCGTCGGTCGCAAGGGCGAAGTTCTCGATGCACTGCAGGAGCTGACTCGTCTCGCCGTTCAGCAGTCGACGGGTGAGCGCAGCAAGCTGATGCTCGACGTCGCCGGCTGGCGCGCCAACCGGCGTACGGAACTCGGCAACCTCGGTGCCGAAGCAGCCCGTCGCGTTCTCGAATCCGGTGAACGCGAAGAACTGACCCCGATGACTCCGTTCGAGCGAAAGATCGTGCACGACGCGGTCGCGAAGATCGACGGCGTAGCGAGCGAAAGCACCGGCGTCGAGCCGGCCCGACGAGTAGTCGTCGTCAAGGCGTAACTGAGCCTCCCAGTCGATGGCCCCCACTTCGGTGGGGGCCATCGTCGTATCCGGATGTAGCCGCACATCCTGGCGAATATCATCGATGTAATTTGTGTGCCGAGCAGACGACTATGTTGCCGGTTCGATCGATTTCCTCGCCGAATTACCAGATCCAGGCATCCAGTGCGCTTTCGTCACTGTGACGGCAACTATGGCGGTGTGACGCGTCGGTATCGAGCGCACATTGCGCGGAATTGTTTCACGTGAGACGTGTGACATCGATGTCGTCATCGTCCAAGCATGTTGCGTCCGTCGCAGTGCTGTTCTCGCGGACGCTGGTTCTAGGCACCGCGCACACTGGGCCGTCGTGACGTTCGTTCTCTGATGAAGTTGAGACATTTCGACTGCTATTCGAGACGGTCCGGAGCCGGGGCGGTTTCACGTGAAACAGTCCGATGCCAGTTGGGTGTCCGGATCGAGTTCGGCGCAGCAGTGAAACTGAGTTCGAGACACTCAGCGAAGAAATAGCGACGGGCATCGATCGCGCAGGGTGTGTGCCGACGATCCGGCCGAGGGCATATACGTGGGACAGGACATCGGGCCGTCGCTGTGGGATTCGATGTCGGCAAAGATCGGCGTTGCCGGGATTCGGAGATAGACAACAGCGGGCCCGGGCTCATGGACGATCCTTCCGACGACGATGCGACTCACCTTGGACAGTCGCGCATCGATCGTTGTGAAGGTCGAGAGAATCGTTCGATTGCTGTAGCCGCGGCGGGAACTCCAGCGCGATACGAAGTGCCCGTACCGCGAAGCCGACGATGAGGCGATACTCGCGGCGTTGTCGATCTTCGAGAGGGTGCCCGTCGAAATCTCCGCGGGCTCGATTCGGGGACATGAGCGAGGGCCGACGATGTGCTCGAGACAGTTGCACGGGAGCACTCGTCCAGCGAACGACTGTGTACGACTGCTGACCCATCCGGCTGATCCACATGCAGTGTGGGTGCGTCTGGAGTTCGGGTGCAGCGGCTGGGTGCTCGAGGCGATCGCGATGTGATCGAGATCGAAACTGTGGACTCTCCCCCGTCCGTGCCCGGCCGCGAGATCGAGGATCTCCGGGACGCCATTGCGGCCGAGAATGTCTGCGGTGTGCATCGGCTACCCGCGGTCGTTCTGCGATGACGTTTGACGCGGGGCTGAGCAACGGTGGGTCGGTTTCACGTGAAACGTTGTTCTCGAGGATCCGTGCCGTCAAGGCGTAGCGCCACCGACTGTGTTCGTTCGCCGACGGGATGGACCCGTCCCGCGGTATCGGTACGGCGACGTTGGTGGGATCGCACCGGGCCCATTCGGTTGGATTCTGGAGGCTGCTGCCAGGTGCGGACGAACCGATCGATTGCGTCGGCTCTTCTCCCATCGACTTGTTGCTCAGCCGACGAACGTGTGCCCTATCGAGTCGGTGCGCGGTAGGCGATTGAGTGCCATCGATGGGAGGTGAAGTTTCACGTGAAACGTGATGTGGGGCCGGTAGACCTCGAGTCGTCGACAGGACCGAGTCCGTCGGGTTTGGATCGATCAGCGCGATTCTGATTCGGGCTGGGCTGGAGGTCATCGATTCGAGCGCACGGGCGGATCGGTTTGCTCGGACGGACCTGGCCGAAAACCGGCTGGCTCGCCAATCGTGACTTGCTGCGGCTCGGTCCGAAGGGCGCCCGCACGGCGCACGTGCTGTCGCCAATTCCGGTGTCGATGTCGCAATCCGCCGAGTTACAGCGATGTCGTTTGGCGTTCCGCGCTCGGGCACGGGAAGATGTTTCACGTGGAACAAGAAGGCTCGGACAGCAACCAAGTGATGGCCGTGGCAGAGCAGATCTTCGGTGACCGGCTCGAGTTGGCACGGAGGTATCACGACTCGTTGGCAACGGCAGGCGTCGAACGAGGACTCATCGGACCGCGTGAAGTTCCACGGCTCTGGGAGCGACACATCCTCAACTGTGCGGCGATCGGTGAGCTCATCGATGAAGGCGAGACCGTCGTGGACATCGGCAGCGGCGCGGGCTTGCCCGGGATCCCGCTGGCGATCGCGCGACCCGATCTGCGCGTGACACTCGTCGAGCCCCTCCTCCGGCGGACCGTGTATCTCGCCGAGTTCATCGAGGAACACGATCTGAACATCTTGGTCGTGCGCGGCCGCGCGGAGCAGCCCGGCGTCAAGAAGGAAGCCGGCGGCGCCGACGTGGTGACGTCGAGGGCGGTGGCACCTTTGGAAAAGCTTGCAAAGTGGTCGCTGCCGCTCGTTCACGAGCACGGTCGAATGCTGGCTCTGAAGGGTTCGAGCGCCGCTGAAGAGATCGAACGTGACCGGGCTTCCCTCGCTCGGATGGGTGCTGGCAAGCTGGAGGTAGTGGAGTGCGGAGTGGGGCTGTTGCCCACTCCCACCATTGTCGTCAGAGCGGTGCGTGAGCCGCGGAGACTGAGTCGTCACTGAAGTCGATTGCGGGCTCACACGCCGCGCGCTCGACCCGATCGATCGTATTGAACACAGTCAGTTCCGCACTAAGGAGCACATATGTCGGGTGGGTCCGATCCCGCTGTTTCACGTGAAACAGCGCCCAAGAAGAACGCCTCGAGCAACTCGGAGAACAAGTCGGGGGTGACGGCCGGCTCAGGGTTCGAGTACACCAACGCGATCTCACCGAACGACACCCCCATCGGTGCCGCGGCACATCGAGCCAGCCAGGTTCTGCATCCCGGATCGGTGTCGCTGCCGAAACCGGCGAAGCGACGCATGCTGACCATTGCCAACCAGAAGGGTGGCGTCGGGAAGACGACGACCGCCGTGAACCTGGCTGCCGCGCTCGCGCTCCAAGGCCTGACGGTTCTCGTGGTCGATCTGGACCCTCAGGGCAACGCCAGCACCGCGTTGGGCGTCGAGCACCACTCAGGTGTGCCGTCGAGCTACGAGGTCCTCATCGGTGAGGTGAGCGCCAAGGACGCGGTGCAGAAGAGTCCGCACAGCGACCGGTTGTTCTGCATCCCGGCAACCATCGACCTCGCCGGAGCCGAGATCGAGTTGGTGTCGATGGTCGCTCGCGAAGGGCGCCTCAAGACGGCGCTGTCCGTGGAGGAGCTCGCAGGCATCGACGCGGACTTCATCCTGATCGACTGCCCGCCGTCGCTCGGTCTGCTGACCGTCAACGCGCTCGTGGCCGCGACCGAGGTACTGATTCCCATCCAGTGCGAGTACTACGCGCTCGAAGGCGTGGGTCAGCTCCTCCGCAACATCGAGCTGGTGCAGTCTCATCTGAATCCCGAACTGCACGTCTCGACCGTCATCCTGACGATGTACGACGGCCGGACCAAGTTGGCGGACCAGGTAGCAGAAGAAGTACGCAAGCACTTCGGGGACGCCGTCTTGCGCGCCGTCATCCCCCGCAGCGTGAAGGTATCCGAGGCTCCCGGGTACGGCATGACGGTGTTGGATTACGACCCCGGTTCGCGAGGTGCGATGAGCTACCTGGACGCCGGACGAGAGCTCGCTGCCCGATCGGCCGGCATCGACGAAGCACGAAAGAAGTAACCAGATGAGTTCGACACGTAAGGGTGGTCTGGGTCGCGGCCTGGCCTCACTGATCCCTACCGGACCTGACGCCGGACCACGCCTCGGTAACGCCGCGGCAGACGTGATCATCGGCGCGGATCGCAACGCCAAGGACCGTCCCGATACGTCCACCAAGCCGAAGCGAACCGCACCCGCAGACGATCTCACCGAGACAGCCACGGCGCCCACTCCGACACCGCCGGTGCTCAGTGGAGACGACCTCTCCCCCGTCGGTGCCGTCTATCGCGAGATCGCACCGGACCGGATCGAAGCCAACCCGAAGCAACCGAGGCACGTCTTCGACGACGAGTCGTTGGCCGAACTGGTGCACTCGATCCGTGAATTCGGACTCATGCAGCCCATCGTTGTGCGCCTCGTATCGGGATCTGCTGGTGCCGGTGACGCGAAATATCAGCTCGTCATGGGCGAGCGTCGGTGGCGTGCGAGCCAGGAAGCCGGCCTCGAGTCGATCCCTGCGATCGTTCGGGAGACCGCCGACGATGCGATGTTGCGCGATGCTTTGCTCGAGAACATCCATCGGGTACAGCTCAATCCGCTCGAAGAAGCGGCGGCCTACCAACAGTTGCTCGAGGAATTCGACGTCACGCACGAGGAACTGGCTGCGAAAATCGGTCGATCACGTCCGGTCGTCACCAACATGATTCGTCTGTTGAAGCTGCCGATTCCCGTACAACGACGAGTGGCGGCCGGAGTTCTCTCGGCCGGACACGCCCGCGCCTTGTTGTCCTTGGACGCGGGTTCCGATGCGCAGGAGTCGTTGGCTGCGCGAATCGTCGCCGAGGGTCTCTCCGTACGCGCGACGGAGGAGGCCGTCACTCTCGCCAATCGGGAGGACGGAAAGAGCCCGGATCCGGCACCCCGTCGCAAGCCGATTCAGATGCCGGGCCTCCAGGACGTCGCCGATCGCCTCTCGGATTCGTTCGATACTCGGGTGACGGTCAGTCTCGGCAAGCGGAAAGGCAAGATCGTGGTCGAATTCGGCTCGGTCGATGACCTTCAGAGGATCGTCGAGATGATGGAAGCACAGAAGAAAATGTAGTCGCGAATTTTCAGGACCAGTCATACGCGGTCGAAACGTCACTGTGACGTAGCTCGGTCGGAGGTGGTCACGAATGTTCGCAAAAGGGTCGAAAGATATTGTCATACAACGCATTTGAATGATTCGCTCCGCTCGACGGGTTCGACGATGGAATGGCGGGGGTGACGCCTGCGGAACAACCCATGTGACATCCTTGTCGAGGAGCGGATCGACTCCGACGGAGAATTCTCGCGTTGAACGAGTGCACGAAGGCTGAGGTAAGCGGTGTCGGCGATGGTGACCGGAGTGACGCTCGGTTCGTTCGAGCACTTGCCGACGCATTCGCGGCGGTGCAGCTTCTGGGTACTCGATCCCGCGTCGGAGAGTTCGTCGGTCGATCTCGAATTCGAGAACGAAGTATGGCTGTCGACCATCATGCTCGAGTGGGGATCGTGTGGGCAGTTGCTGTCCATCGATGGTAGGACGATCGGCTGCGCGCTCTACTGCCCACCCCGAGCAGTTCCACGCGCGGCGACGTTCCCGACTTCGCCCGTCAGCCACGATGCGGTTCTACTGACCCAACTCCGCATCGATTCGCCCGACGACGCGGATCTGCATTCGGCGACCCTGATCCAGGCAGTCGTGGGTGATCTGGTCAATCGTGGCGTTCGCGCTCTGGAAGCGTTCGGCATTCGACGCAACGCCGACGATGCTGCGCCGGTGGTTCCCAACGCCACCGCACAACTGACGTGTTCGGCATCGACGTGCATGATCGAAGCGGATTTCCTCGAGAAGGTCGGGTTCGAGGTCATCGCTCCCCACCACAGATTCCCGAGACTACGGCTCGAGCTCGATCGTGATCACGGGTGGAAGCAGGACGTCGAATCCGCACTCGAGCAGCTACTGATCGCGGCGAGTATCTCCGTCGTCGACATCGAGCAGAAGTCGACGGTCGGGGCGCGCTGAGTACTCACCGATCGACACGTTCGTGCGCGGTCGGTCAGGGGCGATCGGAGGCGGCGAGTTCTTCGGCGAGCAACTCCGCGAAGGTGAACGTTCCGGTCGGCTGATCGTCCTGCCCGAGTAGATACAGACGTTTGACGGCGATCAGAATTGCTTCGGCGATGATGTCGCGAAACTTCGGGTCGCTGAGCACTTCGACATCGGATTCGTTGGTGAGGTAGCCGAGGTCGATCTGGATGGTCGGCATGTTGGTCAGACGCAACAGATCCCACGTGCGGCCGTGGCTACGGCAGTCCAGAAGCGGTGTGCGAGCGACGATTTCACGCTGTACGTAGCTGGTCAGTACCTGGCCGATCATCGAGGTGGATCCGTGCGAGTTACCGAAGTGGAAGCTTGCGACACCGTTGGCCATGGGGCTGGTGCTCGATGCGCAGCGCAACGAGATCATCAGATCGGCACCCCAGGCATTTGCGGTCTCGGCGCGGTCGGCAACCGAAGGATTGGTTCCGCGCGCACGGGAGAGGAACGTCTCCATGCCGGTCGCGGCCATGCGGCCCTCGAGCCGACTGGCCAGATCCCACAGAATCTCCGATTCGGAGACTCGGCCGAACGCTCCGTCGACGATGTGTCCGGTGTCTGCTCCGCCGAGATCGGGGTCGATGACGATGCGCTTGCCGGTCAACTGGGGGCCGGACTTACGAACGAGTTCTTCCTCGCTCATGGCGTGAGGGGATCCACCGGTGACACGAGTTCCGAGAAGGTCCAGAGAGCGCAGAGTCGCAGGCCCACAGATGCCGTCGGGGGAAAGCCCGATCTCGCGCTGGAACGAGGACAGACCCTCGTGTGTGCGCGGACCGAAGAAGCCGTCGACGCGTTCGCTGTAGAAGCCGAGATCCTGAAGTCTCGTTTGCAACGAGGCGACGTCGTCGCCGTACAGCGGAGCGGACAGCTGATAGATGAGGGTTCGAGCGCCGAGGCGATACGACGCCTCTTTCAACGCGCGATACGTGGCCGGGCCCACCACGCCGTCGACCAGCAGGCCGCGGTGTTGTTGGAAGGCGCGCACGGCACCTCCGAGGGCACCGTCGAACACGGATCCGGGAGCGGTCCAGTGGCCGTCGGCCATCGGACCTGGGGGAACGACTGCTTCGTGGAGAAAGCCGAGTGCCGACAGGGTGCCGCGGACCTCGGCGACGGCGGGTCCGGAATCGCCGTGACTGAGTTCCTGCATCCTCGACAAAGCCTCTCGATCGTTCCGACGGCACTCGCACCTCGCGGCCGATGTGCCGATGTGCCGATGCCGAAGCATCGGCACATCAGATGATTGTCGCAGAAAGACTGGCTTCCGCTGCAATCCACACGGTGTGCGGGTGAGTCAGATAACGCCTTCGAGGTCCTTGAGCAGCGCGGCCTTGCCCTTTGCGCCGACAATTTGCTTGACCGGCTTGCCGCCCTGGAAGAGGATCAGCGTCGGAATCGACATGACCTTGAAGTCGCGGGCGGCCTGCGGGTTGGCGTCGATGTCGAGCTTGGCGATGGTGAGCTTGTCCTTGTGCTCGGCCGCGATCTCCTCGAGAACCGGGGCGACCATCTTGCACGGGCCGCACCAGGTGGCCCAGAAGTCGACCAGGACGGGCTTCTCACTGGTCAGAACATCGTCGACGAACGATGCGTCGGTGATGGTGACAGTGCTCTTGTCGTCGGACATGTCTATCTCCTCGATATTGGAAGCTCGGTGCCTGTCAGGCGTTGACGGCGTCGACCGGTTGGTCGGCGTGTTCGAGTGTGTTGGTGGTGATATCGCCCTGCTCGGCCAACCAACGCTCAGCGTCGATCGACGCGGTGCAGCCCGTACCCGCAGCGGTGATGGCCTGCTGGTACACGTGATCGACGAGGTCTCCGGCAGCGAACACGCCTTCGACGGACGTGGCCGAAGTGGGCGACGCGACCTTGACGTAGCCGGCGTCGTCGAGCTCGACCTGGCCCTTGACCAGTTCGTTGCGGGGATCGTGACCGATCGCCACGAACATTCCGGTCACGTCCAGGGTGGTCTTCTCGCCGGTGTCGGCGTGTTCGAGCGACAGTCCGGTCACGCTCGTGTCGCCGAGGACCTCGAGCACCTTGGTGTCGGTCAGGAAGCGGATCTTGTCGTTGTTCTTGGCGCGCTCGAGCATGATGCGCGACGCCCGGAACTCGCTGCGGCGGTGCACGATGGTGACACTGCGTGCGAAGCGGGTGAGGAAGGTCGCTTCCTCCATGGCCGAGTCGCCACCACCGATGACGGCGATGTCCTGATCGCGGAAGAAGAAGCCGTCACAGGTGGCGCAGGCGCTGACACCGCGTCCGAGCAGCTTCTCCTCACCCGGGATGGACAGGTAGCGAGCTGCTGCGCCCATCGCGAGGATGATCGCGCGAGCCCGGTAGGTCTCGCCGCCGGCAGAGACGGTCTTGATCGGACCGGTCAGGTCGAGCTCCTCGACATCCTCGGTTCGGATGTCGGCACCGAATCGCTGCGCTTGCTCGCGCATCTGTTCCATCAGATCGGGGCCCATGATGCCCTCGCGGAACCCGGGGAAATTCTCGACCTCGGTCGTGGTCATCAGCGCACCACCGAACTGCGTTCCCTCGAACAGGATCGGTTCCAGTTCCGCGCGTGCGGCGTAGACGCCGGCGGTGTAACCGGCCGGTCCCGAGCCGACGATGATGAGATCGTGAACCTTGGGGGTACTCAATGCAGACCTTCCGATCTTGTGCGGCGTGTACGTGTCGTCGACAAGCGAGTGCTCAGCGCACACGGCTCTCGACGTACATCTGGTCAACACCACCCTAGAGGCAGTTGTTCCCCGGTGAGAGATCCGTCAGCCGATATCGCGACGCGTGAGCACGTCGGGGTTGGCGGTGCCGCAGTCGTTGCCCACCGCGAGGGCGATGAACTGTGAGGGCTGTGCTCCGGCGAGGACGAGCAGGGTTCCGTCTCGGCCGTCGACGCGCACTCGACTCGAACCGAGAACGGTGGTGGCCGGATCCACACCGTTGGACCGAAGGCAGGCAGCGAGATCGGCGGGATCGGCGAGTGCTCCGGGATCGCGCTTGCCGATGATGCTGAAGGCGAAACCGGAATCGAGGTCGGCGGAATCGAGCACCAGAGACGAATCCGGAGCCTGCGACGGGTCGGCGGCGATCGATTCGGGTTCGTTCGGGGTGTACAACAGTGCCACGACGGCAACCGACCCGGCCACCAGAAGTGCTGCGGCAGCGGCAGTTCCGAGGACGACACGTCGTCTTCGGGGACGGAGCGGAACGACGACCCCCGGCGTGGATGCCGATCGCTCGACCGTCTGGACAGTGCGGTCGATCTGCCGGGCGACCTCGGGCGGAATCGACAACGTTCCGGTGGGGTCCTCACCCATCTCGTGGAGTCGAGCCGAGACGGCGTCGAGACCGGCGAGGATCCGCATCGAATCCTCGTCGAGACGAACCAGTGGCCACAGTCGTCTGCTGACGTCCTCGGGAAGTGCATCCGCATGCAGATCGGCGAGTAGTTCCGGCGAGAACGGGGCTTGTGGAGCGTCGGTGCTCGACGACACGTTCCTGCCCTCCCTCCGCCGAATCTGCTTTCCTTCTCACACGGTATAGACGCGAGAGGGTCAGATTCGGTTCCCTGCATCTTTCAGATACGCGAGCTGTGTCGAGAGTTTGAGCCGGCCGCGGGCGCATCGACTCTTGACGGTACCGGTGGGAACACCGAGCAACACGGCAGCGTCGGCCACCGAATAGCCCTCCATGTCCACGATGACGACGGCTGCGCGTTGGTCGGGTGGCAACGTCATCAGAGCCTGTCGAACGAGAATGCTCGTCTCCGTCTCGGAGATCCGGTCCCTGGGCGAAACGGGCTCGTGACTTTCGTTCTCGCTCAACGGAACCGACGGCCGAGCCTTGTTTCTTCGGATGCGGTCCAGGCAGGCATTGACGACGATTTTGTGTAACCAACTTCGCACCGCGGCGTCGGCGCGAAACGACCCGGCCGTGCGGTGAGCGGAGAGCAGTGCCTCCTGCAGAGCATCGGAGGCGTCCTCGGGCGTGTAGCTGGTGCGTCGAGCCGTCAGCCACAGATGTTCGTGATGTCGGTAGATCAGCGTGGCGAAGGCATTCGGCTCCCCGGCCGCATGGGCAGCAAGAAGCTCCGCATCCGTGCGCTCCCCTGGCGCCGAATCGAAACGTTCGGTCATACGAAAACGGCTCCCCCCGTGTTAACGCATTGGGGGGAGCCTAAGCCATCGAGACCGCGAAGTACGAAACAAGTCGGTATCGGCTACCGAAAGCCCGATCTAGGAGTCGAAACCGATCCCGGAGATCGAGGTGGCGATGCGGCCGCCCTGCTCGCCGAGTCGGGTGATCCAGACGAGCACGTTCCCGGTCGGCTCCGCGTCGCTCAGGGCGATGTCGGTGCGGCCGTTCTGCAGTGTGGCTTCACCGAGGAGCGTGGTGTCGCTGAGACTGGGCGAGCCGTTCGGGGCCGACCGGATCTCGACGACAGTTCCGGGAGATGTCGACTCGATCCACGCGTTCTGCAGCGTCGAGGACGGAATGGACACGAGCAGCCCGACGCCGTTCTTGAGGGCCGGGAACTGCTGGAAGTACGAGTCGGTCGTCCACGCTGTGGTGGGGTCGTTGTCGATCGCGTTGGACGCGGTGCTGGGGTTGTCGGCGGAACCCTGAGGTGAGAACACGCTGACGTCCTCCATCGCCACGGGTCCACCGGTCTCGGCCGGCGGCGCAGCGGCCGCATCGCCCGCCGGTGGTGCCGTGGCAGGAGTGGTGAGACCGAAGTCCTGGGTGTCGAGCGGAGTGTCGGTGTCGTTGCCGGCAATCGAGGTGAACAGCCAGAAGCCGGCGAATGCGAGAACCACCACCGTCAGGGCACCGAGCACCGCGATGGCGATGTTGGTGCGCATCGACTTGGCCTTCTCGGCAGCGATCTCCTCGGGATCGGCGAGCGAGTGCCCACTGGCACCGGGCGCTCGTTGGCCCAGTCGCAGCGCCGGCATCAGATCCGTCTTGTCGTTGACCACTGCTGCTTGATCGAGAACGTGCTGCACGGTGGCAGCGGTCCTGATGCCGCTGTTCTGTTCCAATGCCCGCACGGCGACGGCGGAGATCTCGAACGGAACGTCCGGACGAACCTGCCTCGGCTCGAGCGGGGCACCCTTGTCGTCACGGTCGGCCGGACGCATGCCACCGACGCTGCGTGCCGGAGCTGCATCACCGGACACGACGGCATCGCCGGTGGTGTCGGACAGCGGCCACTTGGCGGTGATCAGGGCGTAGAGCATCGCGCCGAGTCCGCGGACGTCCGAACTCGGGTCGGCGTCGGCCAGTGTCGCGGGGAATGCGAGGACGGCGTTGCCGCTCGAGCTGATACGCACCCGATCGGGGTGGTCGATCGACAGGGCGCCTCCGCTGCGGTGCGCTGCCTCGGCCGCTGCGGCGAGGACCTTGATCGCACGCGCAGCGCCGGTCGGTGAGGGCACGGTGTCGGCCATCTCACGCAGTGAGCGGCCGGGAGTCCACTCCGCAACGACGATGCCGCCGGAGCTGCCGCGTACCACGTCGAGCACGCGGGCGAGGCCGGGCGAATTGATCCGACCCAGACGCAGCGTGCGCGAGAGAATCGCCTGCGGTCCCTGCGTGCGGTCGTCGGTCGAGGCGGTCGATTGCTGATCGGCGTCGACGAACGTCAAGGCGACCTCGCGATCGAGCTTGACGTCGTGTGCCTGCCAGAACTTGAGTCCACGTGCTCCGCCGTGGGGTGCCAGCAGTCGGTAGCGGCCACCGGCAACGGAGGCACCGGGAATGAGCGTCGGGCCGCGGAGCGTGCGCTCGGGAGCGCTCGCCGGGGCTGCTGCAGTGGCACCCTCGTCGGTGCTGTTCGAGTCGGAGGCGTCGGGTGTGGCCGGTGCCGCTTCGGTCTTCTCGGAATCCGCATCCGCTGTGGAATCAGCGTCGGCCGCAGGCTTCGACTCCTGTGTGGCCTTCTTGTCGCTGTCGGCTTCGACCGGGAGATCGGCCTTCGAGATGGAGATGGTCTTGTCGGTCGGACGGGCCGCGAGAGCGGCCTTGGAGATGGAGACCGTCTTGTCGGCCGGCTTCGGGGCAGGCTTGTCGGCTGCCTTCTCGGCGTCCGGCTCGGGAGCTGCGGCCGACTTCTTCGCTTCGGGTGCAGCCTTCGGCTCGGCCGGTGTCTCGGCGGGCTTCGCACTCTTCGATGGCGAGGCAGCGTCGGCCTTCACGGGCTCGGTGCGGTCCTGGGTGTCGACCTCGACGCCGCCGCCGCTCGTTCGGTCGGCTTCGCTTGCTGGAGATTGTGCCGGCCCCCCAGCAACTTCGTCGTCGGTCACTGTCACTCCTTCAGGCGAATATGCCCCGTGTTGTCCTGCAAAAGGTCGACCTGCGTTGGCTTCTGCCCCCGGGTGCCGATGACCAGGGTACGGGAGCCGATCCCGCGCAGTGTCCCATGTGGGCTCGGTTCGAATAACCGGAATCACGCCGGTTTCTGCGGCGGCCGGATCGGTGTCCGTCCGAGCGGTTGTGCCGCGCAATTTCCGAACGACGCGGCTCAGGGCCACGGTGACTGCCAGGACTTCGGGAATCTTGCCGAACCAGAGTATCGAGAAGGTGATGCCGAGCATGATGACGGCGTCGATCGCGACGCGGACGAAGTTGCCGATCCAGCCGTTCGTCATGGCGTCGAGACCCAGGATCCGGTCGATCGCGAGCATGGCCGCACCGCCGGCCAGTGAGGCGATGAGGACCAGCCAGACCGTCTTGCCGACGTTGGCCATCCGCAGGCGGCCCAGGCTCTTGTGTAGCAGGTATCCGCCGATGATCGCGCCGACCGTGTACCCGAGGCCGGTCGCTGCGCCGAGGAGCAGCACCACCTGATCCGGGTCGGACGCGACGATCGGGGCGAGCAGAGACAGTCCGATCTTGACGGCGGTGATGCCGAGGATGATCCACGTCGGCGTCCAGGCCTTCTCGCGGGCGTAGAACACGCGGAGATGGATCAGGACGAGGGCGTACGGGATGAGGGAGAACGCCGACCAGCTCACGGCCTCGCCGAGTCGGGGTGCGACATCGGCAAACCGGCCGAAGCCGTACAGCGCCTCGCCCACCCACGGGCCCGCGAAGGTCAGGAACACCACGATGGGCACCAGCGCGACCATCGTCAGGCGGGTGGCGACCGAGAGGTCGTCGACGACGGACGGGGTGTCACCGTTGGCGGCGTTGCGGCTGAGTCTGGGCATGATGGCCGTCAGAACCGTCACGCCGAGGATGCCGTAAGGCAGCTGCAGGACGATCCAGGCCTGCGAGTAGATCACGTTGCTCGCGTCGTCGGTGCCCGACGCGATCCTGGTGGCCACGATCAGCCCGATCTGGCTGATGACGACGTAGAGCACGATCGCGGCGGCCATCGCGCCGAACTTCTTCAGGCGCTCGTCGAATCCCCAGAGCGGGCGCAGGTCGATGCGTTCACGGCGCAGTGCCGGGATCAGCGCGACGACCTGGGTGATGACACCGGCAGTGACTCCGAGGCCGAGAACGAGGAGTTTGGGGTTGCCCATCTCGACCGGGTTCACGCTGATCTCGCCCGGCATGAAGAAGTACAGCGCGAAGACGCCGAGCACGATCAGGTTGTTGTACACCGGTGCCCAGGCCCCGGGCTTGAAGTTCTGCCGGGTGTTGAGCACCGCCGTGAGCAGGCCGGACAATCCGTAGAACATCAGCGCGGGCAACACCAGGTAGGTGAATGCGATGGTCAGGTCCTCGTTGACCTTCGGATCGCCGTCGAGCATCAGCCGCGCCAGCAGCGGGGCCGCGATCGTTGCGGCCAGCGCCACGGTTCCGAGCAGCGCCACCGCGATGGTGAACAGCCGTCGAACGAATGCTCGCCCGCCATCGGCGTCCTCCTGCTCGGCCCGGACCAACACCGGAACGACGATCGCTCCGAGCACCGCACCGAGGACCAGCTCGGAGATCATGTTCGGCAGGATCGTCGAGACGGTGAACGCACTGGCCAGCGCTGGGCCGAGGGTGGCCGTCATGGCGACCTGCTTGGCGAATCCGGTGATGCGGCTGACCAGGGTCGCCACCGCGATCGAACCCGACGCAGCCAGCAGTGACTTCTGCGGTTTCGGCTCGGGTTGCGGTGCCGAGTCGGACCCCTTCGGCGGAAGCTCTGTCGGCGGGACCGTTCCGGAGGGTGCCTGCGGGTAATCCTCCTCGCGGAAGCGTGGGATGAGTTGGGTGACGGTGTCGTCGGCGGCGGGCTGCCCGTCGAGCGACGGCGGTGCCGGGTACGAGCGCAGCTCCGGCCGCGCCTGCCGCTCCCAGGGCGCGGACCGCGGTGGCGTCGTACGTCGGAACACCTGCGACGCGGGCAGGCGTGACCGCGGCAGGTCGCCGTCGTACGGGACGTTGCCAGTCATGGTCTCTCGTACCCTTCGTCGGCCGGGTCTGGTTGACCTCTGAATCGATGCCAGAGGCGTCGACCTGCAAGTAACAGTAGGAGAGCTCCGGCGCAGGCGGTAATTATCGCCAGTGCCTGGCCGTATGCGTTCGATCGCACGGACACCGTGGACACTTCGCCGAGCCGGGAGCCGTCGAGCGTGGTGACGGAGAAGTCGACGGACAGGTTGCGCGTGTCGTCGACCTCGGCCGGAACGGTGATGGTCCGTGATCCCCGGGCCGGAAGTTGGGTGACGCCGACGTCACTGATCGTCATCTCCGGTGGTGCGTCGACCTGGAGCAGCACGTTGACCGGGACGGGGAGGTCGTTGCGGGCGACGAGCAGCAGCGGGCTCTGTTCCGAGGCGAGGGTGTAGACGCCGCCGGGGGCCAGCACGGTCACCGATCCGTAGATGGTGTCCAGTCCGATGCGGATTGCCGCGAGTCGGTCGCGCGCCATGGTGCCGGTTCGTTCGCTGGCGGCGCTCGCGCGACCTGCCGTCGACAGCGCGCGGAGCATGTCCTCGCGGAGCGGAGCGGTGTACAGGCGTGGAGTCAGCGCCGACTGCGGATCCTCGACGAGCGATTGCATCAGGGTGTCGACTCGGGCGCTCTGCGATCGCACCAGGTCGATGGTGCCGGCATCGAGTTCGGTGGCCGCGTCGATGCCGGTCACCGGAGTTCCGGTCGTGGGCTCGGTGAGCAACTCGGCCAGAGGCCGCGGCGTCGCCAGTCCGGACCGCAGCAGCGAGGACACCGTCGACAGAATCGCCGACGGTTCGTCTCCGCCCGCGGTCCAGTACTGCGGGGGCGCGACGGTGACGGTGCGTCCGGGCCGATCGGCACCGACGAGGGCGTGGAAGTTGACGGCTCCGAGCGCGTCCTGCAGGCGTGCGGTGCGCGAGTCCGTGGCGAGATCGAAGCGTTGCTCGGAGGGAGTGAGGGCAGGCGTGGACGGCGTGGCCCCGACCCCGGCCAATGCCGCTGCGGTGGCGGCGTCGTAGTGGGTGGCGGCCAGCGGTTGGGTCTGCTCGGTTCCGGTCGATGAACTGTCGGTCGTCGCCAGCAGGGAGGTCGGTGCCGAGGTCGGTGGGCTGATGCTGTTGTCGGCGACCAGGACGGTGCCGGTGCCTGCCGCTCGCAGGGCGTCGGCGGTGTTCGCGTCGACCCCACCGGTGGTGCTCCAGGTGAAGCCGCGTGTCGAGGTGATGCCGAGGATGCCGTCGACGATGTCGGCCGGGGCGCTGACGGCACTGCTGAGCAGCGTGGGATCGCCGATGTCGGCCACCGCCCCCAGATCGGTCTGGGCGAACGGCATCGCCGTCACGCAGGTGCTCGATGCGATCGTTTCCAGTCGGGACAGCCACTGAGCTGCGGCTGCGCTTCCGGTGCCCTCGCGGGTCGTGCCGGCAGGGTCGGCCGGGTTGTCGACGACGAGGTAGCCGCGGGTCATGTTCGAGACGGTGACGAGCAGGTCGGGGTCGAGGCCGATACACAGGCTCGACGCCAGTCGGCCGTCGGGATCGAGGCCGGGTTGTGTCGCGAACTCGACGGCCTTGAGGAGGGTGTCGAGTCGGCCACCGGTGGCCAGCTCGCCGGCGAGTTCGTCGTCGATCAGCCGAACGCGCTCGTCGACCGAACCGGGTATCCCGGCAGCGAGTCGCGGAATGTCGGCCAGCGGCCACAGAACCGTCATGGCGACGGGGTTGCGGGTGTTGGGAGGCAGTGGCATCGCGTCGGGAGCGGTGGGGTCCATCTCACCGGGGTTGCGGGGCAGTCCGACGACCGGGAGCAGAAAGCGGGCGTCGTCGAGTCGTGCGGTTCCGCCGTATTCGGGAGTGCCGTTGACGTTGAGCAGAAGCGGGTAGACGCCAGGGGCCTCGATTCCCAGGGAGGGTTCGGTGGTGCTGCGCAGCTGCATCGACATGTCGAACTGGCGGCTCTCGTCCTTCTCCAGGGACTCGGCCACGGTGACGAAATCGCCGACACGCTCGAAGCGGTCCTGGTCGAGGGTCAGCGAGGTCCGCAGTCCGGCCGTGGTGTCGACGGCATCCGCGGCCTGCATCCGGACACTGACGTCGTCGACGCGGCGGTCCCCGGTGTTCTTCACGGTGGCGCGCACCGTCACGAACGGATCGCTGCTGGTGGTGACGGTGGAGGGGGCGACGGTTTCGATACTCAGCGTCAGGAAGGGGTTGCCGTCCTGCGTCATCGGGGTGTCCGGAACGGCGCTGGTGGTACCGCTCGTATCGCCGACGGAGGAGTCGGGTTGGGCTCCGGCGTCGGGAAGTTGTGCCGGGATCAGTGCCGCGGTGCCGACCGACGGTGCCACCGCGAGAACGAACGTGGTCAATGCGGCGGCAGCGACCTTCCGGGCCCGCACGATCACTTCCCGCCGGGGATGGATGCGCCCGAGTTGCCGCTGCTCATGTCGTCGATCAGGCGGGTGGCGATGGCGGCGAGTTTGCGTTCGTCGGCGTAGGCGAGCCTGGACGGTAGTTCGGTCAGCGGAACCCACGCGACCTCGGTCACTTCGAGGTCCTCGTCCGAGAGTTCGCCGCCCAGGAATCGGAGCAGGTAGTGGTGGACGGTCTTGTGGACGCGTCGGCCCTCGGTGACGAACCAGTAGTCGATGCTGCCCAGCGAGGCCAGGACGGTACCGCGGATGCCGGTTTCCTCGGCGACCTCGCGCATGGCGGTCTGTTCGGCCGTTTCGCCCTGCTCGATGTGTCCCTTGGGCAGGGACCAGAGGAGGCGTCCGCGACGGTCGGTGCGGCCGATCAGGGCGGCGCAGCGTTTGGCGGGCGGCCCGTCGAGGCCGTCGACCACCAGGCCTCCTGCCGAGGTTTCGCGGACGGTCCTCAGCTTGGGTGCTTCGGTGTCGGCGCGTGCCTGACGCCGCCGCGGGTTGCGGCGGCTCCTGTTCGCACGTTCGGCAGCAGACACCCAATCCATACTAGTTGCCTGTGCGCACTCTTCTACCGTGCCGCACCGCGCGGTGAAGGCCGGGACAATCGTTGGTCTCGGCGCAAGTAGGCTCTTCCACCGTGGCCGATCAGTCCCTGTCCTCCGTTTCCGCCGAGCACACCGATGCCCGCCGGGAGAGGTTGCTGGCGGGAGCTGCTGTGACGTTGCGCGAACTCGCTCCGGTGTTGACTCCGCTCGGTACCTTGTTCGCCGCAGCCGGGCACGAGCTGTACCTCGTGGGCGGCACGGTGCGCGACGCAGTTCTCGGACGACTCGGAACCGATCTGGATTTCACCACCGACGCCAGGCCCGAGGACGTTCAGTCGTTGCTGTCAGGCTGGGCGGACCATCAGTGGGACACCGGCATCGCGTTCGGGACGATCAGTGCGGCCAAGGACGGCCAGACGATCGAGATCACCACCTATCGCACCGACTCCTACGATCAGGTCTCCCGTAATCCCGAGGTGCAGTACGGCAACAGCCTCGAAGAGGATCTCGTGCGCCGCGATTTCACGGTCAACGCCATGGCTGTGCGTCTCGGAGCCGACGGCGCCCAGGAATTCGTCGATCCGCTCGGCGGGATGGATGCGCTGCTCGAGGGCGTTCTCGATACCCCGTCGGCACCGGAGGTCTCGTTCGGCGACGATCCGTTGCGGATGCTGCGGGCTGCGCGGTTCGTCTCCCAGCTGGGCTTCTCGCTGATGCCTCGGGTGCACCGAGCCATCGAGGACATGGCGGATCAGATCGATCGCATCACCGCCGAGCGAATCCAGGTGGAGCTGGACAAGCTGATCCTCGGTGCGCACCCGATCGACGGCATCGACGTGATGTGCGAGACGGGTCTGGCGCAGCGCATCCTTCCCGAGGTGCCCAACATGAAGCTCGAGATCGACGAGCACCACCAGCACAAGGACGTGTACTCGCACTCGTTGACCGTGTTGAAGCAGGCGATCGATCTGGAGGACGGCGATCCGGATCTCGTATTGCGTTGGGCTGCACTGCTGCACGACATCGGCAAGCCCGACACCAAACGCAATGAGCCGGGCGGCGGAGTCAGCTTCCATCACCACGAGGTCGTGGGTGCCAAGCTGGTGCGAAAGCGTATGCGCGCGTTGAAGTATTCGAAGAAGATGATCGAGGACGTCTCGCATCTGGTGTTCCTGCATCTGCGGTTCCACGGCTACGGCAAGGGTCAATGGACCGACTCTGCTGTCCGCCGCTACGCCACCGATGCCGGCGAGCTACTTCCCAAGCTGCACAAGCTGGTTCGCGCGGATTCGACGACGAGAAACAAGCGACGAGCTGCGGCGCTCCAGGCCACCTACGACGACCTGGAAGAGCGCATCGCCCGTATTGCCGAGCAGGAGGACCTGGCTCGGGTGCGGCCCGACCTCGACGGCAACGCGATCATGGAGCTGCTGAACATCCCGGCCGGACCCGATGTGGGCAAGGCCTGGAAGTACCTGAAAGAACTGCGCCTGGATCGGGGACCGCTCTCTCGCGAGGAGGCCGAGGCCGCGTTGCTCGAGTGGTGGCCCACCCACTAGGCGCGTCCCGCGCACGTGCGCGAACGTTCGTAGCCCACTACGAATTTCCGCTCACGACGAGCGCAGCTCGGCCTTGACCAGATAGACGTTGTAGCTGTCCCACTCCGAGACGGTGAAGTACAGCTCGTCCGCCGTCGACCACGGGTGAACGAAGCCGCCGTAGGTCTTCGGGTACTCGGCGGTGTCGATCAGGGTCGCCGGCGCGGTCCACTGCCCCTGCGGCGAATTCGCCTCGCGCAGAACGATATCGCCGCGCAGTGGATCGAGATACGTCATCCGCCAGAGGTCACGGGCCTCGTCGTGATGGACCGACAGTTCCCCGGCCATACCGTCGGCGATGGGGGTGGCCTCGTTCGAGCCGACGGGAGCCCAGGTGCCGTTCACCCAGTACTGGTAGGCCGTCTTGTTCAGCACGTCCGCCTTCGGGACGCGCGCGAGCCCGACCTGTCCGACGCGACCGTTGACGGTGCCGAACATGTACACGTACTCCCCCGCCGGGACCATCGTCGACACCTGGAACTTCGAGAAGCCGAAGACGTTGTCCCACTTGGCATGCTCGTCCTTGACCCAGGTTGACCCGTTGTCGTCCGAGTAGGCGATACCGCCGTAGTTGGTCCACCACATGCCGGGGATCGTGCTCCAGCGTCGAATGGACATGTAGGACATGTACTGTCGATCATCGATCGCGAACCCGGAGGTGGGGATGACCGTGGTCTCCCAGTTCTCGATCTTGCGCGAGGGCAGCAGTTCGGCTGCGTGGCAACGCGAGTCCTGCACCATCGAGTCCAGGGTCATGCCGTCGGACAGGTCGGTGTCGGTGCTGTGTCCCAGTGCGTTGGATCGCCAGTCGTCGCCGCCGACGACGCCGAATTCCCACCCTTTGCCGAACGAATCGCCGAATGCCACTGCGATCTCGCCGGGCTTGCTCTCCCACATGATGCCGAGATCGGTGCCGTCGACCTGCCAGCGCTTGTCGGTGCGGTTCTCCGATCCCGGTCCGGTCACCTGCGAGACGACCTCGACGTGTCCGACGGCAGGTGCCGCGGGTGGCATCGTCGTGGGTCCGGGCTCTGCTGGGGTGACGGCGGGAGCGGGCGGCGGGGTTCCCGGGGTACCGCCGGGGCCGGGGATCGGGATGGGAATGGTTTCGGGTTGCGGGTCGATCTCGATGCGGGGGAACGGCAGATGGTCTGCGGAGCCCGATGCCGGTGAATCGGTGTCGTCGGTGAGATCGGGGCACGGGTCCGCACACGGGTCGGTCAGCACATCGGCCTGTACGCGGGTGTTGTTCGGGGCCGGGTCGGGCACCGGCACGAGTTCGATCGACGGGTACGGCACGGGGATCACCACGCGGTCCGGCAACGGCGGCAACTGCGGTGGATTGCCGGGTCCGATGGGCTCGGGTGGGTAGTCCTTGGGGTCGAAACCGGTTTCCCCACAAGAGTTCACCGGCGGCGGCGGGGCTGCGAACGCCGGGGGCGCAGCAAGGACGGCCGTACCAGCGGCAACTGCCAGTATGCAGCCGAGCGATGTCGTACGGCCCTGCATGTGTTGCCCCCGTGATCTCCGACGATACTCATCGGTCCGGTACGAGAAGATACACCACGTCAGAGGCGTGCGCGCCTGGTGTCGATCACCGCTGCGGCCAGGCCGAGGGTATAGATTCCCGCCCCGACGAACACCAGCGTGTGTGCGCTGGGGTCCTGGCTCAGATCGGTCGTGTCGGGGCCGACGGCGAAGGCCGCAGCGGCGAGGGCAGAGACGAATGCCACGTTGAACACGGTGTCCTGCAACGCGAAGACGCGTCCGCGGTGGGCGTCGTCGATCTCGATCTGCATGGCGGCGTCCCCGCTGAGCTTGACGGTCTGCCCGGCGATGCCCAGGAGGAAGGCTCCGATCAGCAAGCTGGTCTGCGTCAGGGCGGAGACGGCTCCGAGCTGCGCCGCGATGGCGAGCACGAGAGCGGAGGCAATCGTGCGGGTGCGCCCCAACCGGGGAACGACGAAGGGGGTGATGACGGCAGCGAGGAACATGCCGGTGGCGGTGGCACCCACGGCTATGCCGAAGCCGGCGAGTCCTCCGGGCAAGCTGCTCGCTGTCGTCTCGCGAAGAATCAACACCATGATCAGGGTGTTGATGCCGAACACGATGCGGTGTGCGCCGATGCCGATCATCGCGGTCGTGACGCCGGCCGAGCGCCAGACGGCCTGTGCGCCCGATTTCAATCCTGTCGCAACGTCTTTCACAGTACTGTCGGTTCGGCTCGGGGTTCCCGGTCCCAGTGATCGGGGCCGAAACCGTGCCGCCGCGAGAGCGCCTGCGACCGAGCCGGTGGCCGCCAGACCCACGGCGATCCCCGAGCCGACATCGCCGGCACCGACGATGCCGATCACCGCGACAGCCAGGCCGGCACCCGCGGCGGCGAAACCGGAGCCGACGGTTGCAAGGACCGAGTTCATCGGCACCAGCCACGACTGCCGAACCACGTGAGGAAGCGATGCCGACGCTCCGGCGAGCACGAACCGGCTGAGCCCCACGGTGGCCAACGCCAGCAGAAGCAGTGGTGTGGAATCGACCCCACTGCACAGCAGTCCTGCCGTGGCCATGATCAGAACGATGCGAATCAAGTTGGCCCACAGCAGGACCGAGCGGCGATCCCAGCGGTCGAGCAATGCCCCGGCGAACGGTCCGACCACTGAATACGGGACGAGCAACACCGCGAATCCCGCCGCGATCTCGGCCGGGTTCGTCGCACGCTCCGGGTTGAACAGAATGGCACCGCTGAGCGCGGCCTGGAACAACCCGTCGCCGAACTGACCGGCGAACCGAACTGTGGTCAGCTTGCCGACTCCCGGAGACCGGCGCAGTCGGGTACGGAAGGACGCGTCGCTCACCGACGGGACTCTAGCCCCCGCGCGTCATACGGAGACAGCGGGAGTCGAGGCCCACCACGCCATCGTGGCGGCCGTACCGTCGACGAGTGAGGTGGGCTGCTGCCCCAGGATGCTCTCGCTGCGGCTCGAGTCGAGGACATAGGGGTAGCGGAACTGATACAGCGTGTCGCCGAGTTCCTTCATCGGGCCGGGCACCAGCCTCAGTGCGCGCATCACCCAGGCCGGAATGACGCCGACCTTCGGTGCGGTGAGTCCAGCTGCAGCGGAGAACATCTCGATCATGGATCGCTGCGATACCGCGGGAGCTGTCGGGGCATGCAGGACGGTGTTCCACAGCGATGGCGACGCCGCGGCGGTGATCATCGCGGCTGCCAGATCCGGGACGTAGGTGAACGAGTGGGGTAGATCGGCGGAGGCGACGACGCGGATCGGCTTGCCGGCCAGGATCGGCGCAATCACCCGCTCCCCCATGTGCGAGGCCAGCACGCGTGGTCCGTAGAAATCCGAGGCGGCGACGCTGACGGTGGGGGTCGCGTGCGCATCACGCGCAGCGAGGAGCTCGGTACGTACTCCCAATTTCCGGAACGTCGCGTCTCGGGGCGAGTCCTCGCGGATCGGTCCGTCGACCCGGCCGTATGCGTAGAGACTTTCGGGGAACGCGACGACGGTGCCCGCGGCCGCGTCGAGCACCCGCTTTTCCATCGCTTCGAGTTTGTCCCGCCACACCTTGTCCTCGTAGGCGACGTGGGTGCAGTGGTAGATCGCGGTGGCACCGCTCAGATGGGGTCGAAGATCGTCGGATTCGATGTCGACGGCGCGGCGTTCGATCATCGGATGATCCGGTCCGCTACCCGACCGGGTGAGGACGCGCACCGAGTGGCCCTGTGCAGCAAGTTGTTCGGCGACGGTCCAGCCGACGGGCCCGGCTCCGGTGACGACGTGTAGTTCGGTCATGACTGCTCCAATTCGGTAAACGAGAGCGGTGCTCTCTGATGTATCGAGTGTGCACCCGTGGCCGCAATAAAGCAAGAGCAGTGCTCTCCAAAAAGAGCGGCAGTTACTGTGAGAGCCATGGCGAGCACCCCCCGCACCCGAGCCCGTGCGCAGACCTTGGCCGACATCACGCGGATCGGACGCGAGCACCTGGCCGCCGACGGTGCCGCGGCCCTGTCGCTGCGGGCAGTCGCCCGGGACCTCGGCGTCGTGTCCTCCGCCGTCTACCGGTACGTCGCCAGCCGCGACGAGCTGCTGACCCTGCTCGTCGTCGACGGATACACCGAGCTCGGGGACGCTGTCGACGCGGCGGTGGACGCGGTAAACAGTCCCAGGGAGAAGTTCCTCGCGCTCGGCCGGACGGTTCGACAGTGGGGACTGCGGGAGCCGGCGCGCTACGCGTTGCTGTTCGGCAGTCCGGTGCCCGGCTATCACGCGCCCGCGGAGCAGACCACCGGGCCGGGCACGCGCGTGATCACCACGTTGGTGGCCGTCCTCCACTCGGCGTGGCAGACACGTCGACCGGACGTCGAGGCCGATCCGCCGGAGCTGGCGTCACTGCACGGAAGCTTCGAGGACATCCGTGCGCAGATGGAGACGGATCTGCCCGACGGGCTGATCGCACTGGGAGTCATGGTGTGGGCGTCACTGTTCGGGGCCATCAGCTTCGACGTGTTCGATCAGTACGGTGCCACGACGTTCGCCAACAGGGACGACCTGTTCGAGTATCAGTTGGGACTTCTCACCGAGATCGCCGGGCTCCGGTAGGGCCGAGGCGGGAGTGGAGCCCGCGGAACGACCCATGGAAACTGGCCGCGGTGCTTGCGCCACATCGGCGGGTGCGCGGTGCCACAATGGCTAGCGTGGCATCGCATGCGGAGGAACCCGAGGACCAGACGACATCGGCCTTGCGCGATGTCCGCCCAGGCAGCCTGTTGGTGTCGTCCATCGAACTGGTGGAGCCCACGTTTCGGCGCACCGTCATCTACATCATCGAACACAACGATGCGGGCAGCCTCGGTGTCGTGATCAACCGTCCCAGCGATACCGCGGTGCAGAACGTGCTGCCCAACTGGTCCGAGCTGGCCGCCAAGCCGCAGGCGCTGTACGTCGGTGGCCCGGTCAAGCGCGATTCGGCGCTGTGCCTGGCGACGCTGCGGACCGGCGTGTCGCTCGACGGTGTTGCCGGTCTGCGACGCGTCGACGGCCGAGTGGTGATGGTCGATCTCGATTCCGATCCTGCCGATATCGCCCCACTGGTCGAAGGTGTCCGCATCTTCGCCGGGTACTCGGGGTGGACGTTCGGCCAGCTCGAAGGTGAACTGGACCGGGAAGACTGGATGGTGTTGTCTGCCTTGCCATCCGATGTGATCGGTCCACCACGCATCGACCTGTGGGCCCATGTGTTGCGTCGGCAGCCGATGCCGTTGGCGCTGCTGGCATCCCATCCGATCGACGTCGACCGGAACTGAGTGCTACGCAGTGGTGCGGTCAGGTGCCACCCAGGGCACTCAAGCGCACCACTGCCGCAGGCACTCAGTGGGAGAAGGCCCTCGCGTTCGAGTGCCCGCCTGATTTCAGTCCGTCGATCACTTCGTCGATGGCGCTGCACAGCATTCGGCCCAGATCCGCGCTGAAACCCTCTCGGACAACGACTCTGAGAACTGCGACGTCGGTGGCGTCGTCGGGCATCGTGTATGCCGGCACCTGCCATCCACGGGCGCGTAGTTCGTGGGAGACGTCGAAGACCGTGAAGTCGCAGTGATCCTTCAGCATGAACGACAGCACCGGGATCGCAGATCCGTCGGTGACGACCTCGACGTCGGGATGTTCGTCGAGATGCCTGCTCACACGAACGGCCGTGTCGCGCAGTGCTTTCATGATGTCGGTGTATCCGGATCTGCCGAGTCGCAGGAAGTTGTAGTACTGCCCGATCACCTGATTACCCGGCCTGGAGAAATTCAGGGTGAAGGTGGGCATGTCTCCGCCGAGATAGTTGACCCGGAACACGAGGTCCTCGGGAAGATCTTCCTTGGTGCGCCAGACTGCGAATCCGATTCCCGGATAGGTCAATCCGTACTTGTGGCCGCTGGCATTGATCGACTTGACCCGCGGCAGCCGGAAGTCCCATTCGAGATCCGGGTCGAGAAACGGAACGACGAAGCCGCCGCTGGCCGCATCGACATGGACCGGGACGTCCGGGCCTCCGCTCGACGCGATCCTGTCCAGTTCCGCGCAGATCTCCTGCACCGGTTCGAGTTCTCCGGTGAACGTGGTGCCGAGAATCGCGACGACGCCGATGGTGTTCTCGTCCACTGCATCCCGAACCTGCTCGGGGGTGATGACGTAGCGTCCACGTTCGACGGGCAGATACTTGGGCTCGACGTCGAAGTAGCGGCAGAACTTCTCCCACACCACCTGAACGTTGCTGCCCAACACCAGATTCGGCGCGGCCGTTCCGGTGCCCTTGGCTCGCCAGCGCCACTTGAGTGCCAACCCGGCCAGCATCACGGCCTCACTGGACCCGATGGTCGACACGCCGGTGGCCGACGACGGGTCCTTTCGGTCGAGTCCGGGCGCGTGGAACAGATCGGCGACGATGTTGACGCAGCGCTCTTCGATGGCCGCGGTGGACGGGTATTCGTCCTTGTCGATCATGTTCTTGTCGAACGTCTCCGCCATGAGCTTCTCGGCC
Source organism: Rhodococcus sp. 06-418-5 (assembly GCF_002258285.1). Classification (NCBI taxonomy): domain Bacteria; kingdom Bacillati; phylum Actinomycetota; class Actinomycetes; order Mycobacteriales; family Nocardiaceae; genus Rhodococcus; species Rhodococcus sp. 06-418-5. The sequence goes on along the minus strand of NZ_NOYE01000008.1, from coordinate 236,180 downwards.
TGCGGATCCATCCACGTGGTGACGAACGTCGCCAGATTCAGGCGCGAGCTGCCGTCGAGCATCAGTTCGTCGTGGATGTAGCGGTATGCGGCTTCCGGATCGAGTTGGTCCTCGGGAAGTCGCAGTGCGGGTACGGGATTGGTGGCGAGGCGGCCGGTGTAGGCGGCAGAGACGACGCCGTCGGTGTGCAGTTTCCTGGTCATCGTCTTCTCCCGAGTTCTCGACTGGTTTTCAATCTAGTCCGCGACGCGGGCCACGGGGCCCAGTTCCGATTCCGGCCGTCGCGCGAAATGCTGCGCGATCACGGTGCACACCATCAGCTGGATCTGGTGGAAGATCAACAGCGGCAGCACGATCAGTCCGACGGGTTGGCCGACGAACAGCACCGCCGCCATCGGTAGCCCGCTGGCCAGACTCTTCTTGGATCCGCAGAACAGCAGCACCAATCGATCCTCGAACGTGAAGCCCAACCACTTGCCTCCGTACCAGGTGATCGTGAGCACCAGGGCGAGCAACGCGGCGCACACGGCGACGACGACGCCGATGCGCCACACCGCTACCGACGACCACACGTTCTGGTTCATCGATTCGCTGAATGCGGCGAAGACCACCAGCAGGATCGAACCGCGGTCGACGAGTTTTGTCGGCGCGCTGTGTCGGGTGAGCCATCCGGTCACCCAGGGCCGGATCAGCTGACCGACGGCGAACGGAAGCAGCAGTTGAAGAGCGATATCGAGTACCGAGCCGGGGTCGATGGTCACGGAACCCGTGGTGGTCATCAAGGCGATCACCAGCAGTGGGGTGACGAACACGCCGATGATGTTGGAGAACGATGCACTCACGACAGCTCCGGCGACGTTGCCGCGGGCGATGGAGGTGAAGGCGATCGAGGATTGGACGGTCGAGGGGACCAGACACAGAAACAGGATTCCGGTGTAGAGGTCGTCACTGATCACGCCGGGAACGAGAATCCGCAGCGCAAGCCCGAGCGCGGGGAACAGCAGGTACGTGCACGCCAGGATCACCGAGTGCAGCCGCCAGTGTTTGACGCCGTCCCAGGCGTCGCGCGGCGAGAGCCGCGCTCCGTAGATGAGGAACAGCAGTGCGATGGCGATGCGCGTGATCCAGCCGAGGACGTCCTCCGCCGTGCCGGTGGCAGGGAAGAGGCTTGCCAGCGCGGCGACCGCGAAGATGCCCAGCAGGAAGGGATCCAGCACGGTATCCCGCAACAACTTCACTCGGCTAACTTAATCCATCGTGGTGCTGCGGGTCCGATCGGTGAGGGTGTTGAGGGTTCCCGCGATGATCGCCGCGTCGGCAGACCCGATGGTGAGCCGGTCCCCGTTCGCGAACGTGACGAAGGCCGCGGGCCCGGCTTCGGTGGCGACGGCGTAGTTGCCGCGTCCCTTGGCCCGTAGACCCCAACCACCGAACTCCTTCGACGGGTCCACCGTCCGAACGGACGAGCCGGTGATCTCGTCGATGTCGTAGTCGAACGCGGCCATTCCCAAACTCGATACGTACAGGCCGTCGCTGTCGACGTGCACGGTGAAGCGCAGCAGAGACAGGATGAGAATCGTCAGCGGGGCGAACAGGAAGATCGGCCACAGCGAGCTGGACAGGTAGCACGTCAGAGCAGCGCCTGCCAGAGATACCGCCGCGACGGTCGTGCCGGCGATTCGACTGGCGCCGACATGGACGACCAGGGGCAATTCGGGACTGCACCGCGGCAGATCGGAGTGCGGCGGCGAGGTGGCGAGAACGCGCTCGCGGTGGTCGCGCAGCCGCGATGCGCCGAACAGTCCGGCCGCGAAGCCGGCGACGGTTCCCACCGCCATGGCCCAACCGGGGATGGTGACGCTCTGCGCGGTGGCCATGTCGAGTTCACGGACGAGGGTCGCGATCTGCAGAACACCGATGGTCCCGACGACCGTGAGCCCGATGATCAGCATCGTGCGACGCATGATCAGCAGCACCCGAGCCAATGATGCGACGGCACTGCACCCGCCGCCCACCAGCACGATCACGATGGCGAGGGTCCAGGCGTTGGAGAGCGGGTCGGCGAAGTCGTCCGGTTCGGTGCCGCTGAAGTGCGTGGCGACCTGCTCCGGCAGACGGTCCTGCCACAGGTACGCGAGGACGAGCCCGAGAGCAGCGACGACCAGAGGTCCGAGAACACCGAAAACGACCCCGGCGGGATCGAACGTGCGGGCAGCCCTCGATTTCATCTGCTCGGCTCAGCTCGGCTGGCAGGCGTCCTTGAGGCTGCACGAGATGCACGAGCTTCCGCATCCGTCCGCCTCGGCGGGTGGCGGAACGGCCGCTGCTGCGCGGGCCCCGATGGTCCCGCCGGCTGCGGCGATGAACAGCGCGGCCACGAGGGCAACGACGACGCCGACGACAGCGGCGATGCCGCTCAGTGCGAGAGCGGCCACGGCGCCGATGGCCAGTACCAGGGCCGATGCGGCGGTGGTTGGGCCTGCGACGCGGTTGGCGAGGGTGAACGTGTCGTCGTCACGCATGGCCTCGGCGGTGCGGACACCCGCGAAACGGTTGCGTGGCAGCCGGCCCAGCAGTGACGCGACAGCGACAGCGCCGACGACGAGGGCGAGCACGAACAACACAACCGAGACGATGACCACCTGGCCAGGATACGGCGCAGCAAGGTCCTGGTACCAGGCGGGCCGCGTCACACTTTAGGCTGGTAGGTGTGACCGATTCCGTTGAAGCACCCACCGAGTCCGCCCCCGAGTACCGCTACACAGCCGAACTCGCCGGGCACATCGAGGAGCAGTGGCAGGACCTGTGGGAGACGCAGGGCACTTTCGACGCGCCCAATCCGGTCGGAAGCCTCGCCGGAGACGTCCCGAAGGACAAGCTGTTCGTCCAGGACATGTTCCCGTACCCCTCGGGCAGTGGGCTGCATGTCGGTCACCCCCTCGGCTACATCGCCACCGACGTCTTCGCGCGCTATCACCGCATGCAGGGCCGCAACGTATTGCACGCGCTGGGTTACGACGCATTCGGTCTGCCGGCCGAGCAGTACGCCGTGCAGACGGGCACGCACCCGCGCAGCACCACCGAGGACAACATCACCAACATGCGACGCCAACTGCGTCGGCTGGGTCTCGGGCACGATCGCCGACGGTCCCTGGCGACGACGGACGTCGACTTCTACCACTGGACGCAGTGGATCTTCCTGCAGATCTTCAATGCCTGGTTCGACGTCGATCAGAACAAGGCGCGTCCGATCTCCGAGCTGGAGGCGGCCTTCGCCTCGGGCGAGCGGACCCTCGACGACGGCCGCTCCTGGGAGTCGCTGACCGTCGGTGAACGCCGCGAGGTGATCGACGGCTTCCGTCTGGTGTACGAGTCCAACTCGATGGTCAACTGGTGCCCCGGTCTGGGTACGGTGCTCGCCAACGAGGAGGTCACCGCTGACGGACGCAGCGATCGTGGAAACTTCCCGGTGTTCCGAAAGAACCTGCGGCAGTGGATGATGCGGATCACCGCGTACTCGGACCGCTTGGTCGACGACCTCGAGTACCTGGATTGGCCCGAGAAGGTCAAGACCATGCAGCGCAACTGGATCGGGCGCTCCCGCGGTGCGCAGGTCTCCTTCTCGAACATCGAGGTGTTCACCACTCGTCCGGACACGCTGTTCGGTGCCACCTACGTGGTGCTGGCCCCCGAGCACGAGCTGGTCGACGGCATGGTGGCCGAACAGTGGCCGGCGGACGTCTCCGAGAAGTGGACCGGCGGAGCCGCAACCCCCGCGGAAGCCGTTGCGGCATATCGCGGTTCGATCGCCGCCAAGTCCGATCTGGAGCGGCAGGAGAACAAGGAGAAGACCGGCGTCTTCATCGGTGCCTACGTGAAGAACCCGGTCAACGGTGAGCAGGTGCCGGTGTTCATCGCCGACTACGTGCTGACCGGCTACGGAACCGGCGCGATCATGGCCGTCCCCGGACACGACGCACGCGACTGGGAGTTCGCGACCGCGTTCGATCTGCCTGTGCGCGAGGTCATCTCGGGCGGAGACGTCACCGAGGCCGCATACGTCGGCGACGGTGAGCTGGTGAACTCCGACTTCCTCGACGGTCTGCCGGTGGACGAGGCCAAGGCCGCCGTCATCACGCGACTGGAAGCCGACGGCACCGGCCGCGGCACCATTCAGTACAAGCTGCGCGATTGGCTGTTCGCTCGTCAGCGTTACTGGGGCGAGCCCTTCCCGATCGTCTGGGACGCCGAGGGCAACCCGCACGGGCTGCCGGATTCTGCTCTGCCGGTGGAACTTCCGGAGGTCGAGAACTACGCACCCGTCTCGTTCGATCCCGACGACGCGGGCTCCGAGCCGTCTCCGCCGCTGGCCAAGGCCTCCGAGTGGGTCAACGTCGAACTGGATCTGGGCGACGGGCTGCAGACCTACACCCGCGACACCAACGTGATGCCGCAGTGGGCCGGTAGCTCCTGGTACCAGCTGCGCTACATCGACCCCACCAACTCCGAGGCCTTCGCCGACCCGGAGAACGAGAAGTACTGGGTCGGACCGCGTCCGGAGATCCACGGACCCCACGATCCCGGCGGAGTCGATCTCTACGTCGGTGGCGTCGAGCATGCGGTGCTGCACCTGCTGTACTCGCGCTTCTGGCACAAGGTGCTGTTCGATCTGGGCCACGTCAGCTCGAGCGAGCCGTACCGCCGCCTCTACAACCAGGGCTACATCCAGGCCTACGCTTTCACCGACGCTCGCGGCGTCTACGTGCCCGCGGCCGAGGTGATCGAGCGCGACGGTGGCTACTTCCACCAGGATCAGCCCGTCAACCGTGAGTACGGAAAGATGGGTAAGTCGCTGAAGAACTCGGTCTCCCCCGACGAGATCTTCGCCGAGTACGGTGCCGACACCCTGCGCTTCTACGAGATGTCGATGGGACCGCTGGACACCTCGCGGCCGTGGGCGACCAAGGATGTCGTCGGCGCGCAGCGCTTCCTGCAGCGGGTGTGGCGACTGGTGCTCGACGAGGTGACCGGCGAGATCCGCGTCACCGACGCCAAGCCCACCGAGGACACGCTGCGTGTACTCAACCGCGTTATCGACGGTGTGCACGCGGATTACGCTGCGCTGCGCGACAATACGGCCGGCGCCAAGCTGATCGAGCTGACCAACCACATCACCAAGGCGTACCCCGACGGTGCCCCGCGTGGGGTGGTGGAGCCGCTGATCCTGATGCTCGCTCCGTTGGCACCGCACCTGTCCGAGGAACTGTGGAGCAAGCTCGGTCACGAGAAGTCGTTGGCGCACGGGCCTTTCCCGCGCGTGGAGAAGAAGTGGCTCGTCGCCGACACCGTCGACTACCCCATCCAGGTCAACGGCAAGGTCCGCAGCCGCATCACCGTCCCCGCAGATGCGACGAAGGACGACGTCGAGAAGACTGCGCTGGCCGACGAGAAAATCGTGGCCCTGCTCGACGGCAAGGCCCCGACCAAGATCATCGTGATCCCGGGTCGAATGGTGAACATCGTCCTGAAGTAACCCAGCCTCCGCCGAACTCGAAGTCATGGATGAAAATCTGGCGATTTCCGTCCATGACTTCGAGTTCGCGGGGGTTTAATTGTTCCATGTCACTGGCTGGTAGAAGCTTTGCAATGAGGCTGATGGCCTCGGTCGTTCTACTTCTCGGGTCCGCATCATTCGTCAGTGTCCCTGTGGCACAAGCAGATCCGGGGCCGGGCTCACCGATTCCCGCCGACGATCCGTTCTACGAGTGGGACGGCGGGCTGGACGTCTCCCCGGGAACGGTCCTTCGGTCGAGGCCCATGACGTTCCGTACCCCCAGCCACCCGACGCCGATCACGGGTAGCCAGGTTCTGTACCGAACCACCGACCAGCAGGGTGACGGCGTCGTCACGGTCGCAACTGTGCTGCGGCCGTTGGTTCCCGGGCCGACGCGGATCGTCTCGTACCACATGGCCTACGACGCGCTCGGCTCTCAGTGCAATCCCTCGTACACGCTCAGCGGCGGGTCGACGAGTCCCATTGCCGGCGCGGAACAGGCAGTCATTGCCGGCTACCTCGCAGCCGGCTACACCGTCGTCGTACCGGATTACGAGGGTGAGGAGCTCGAGTGGACGATCGGGCGGCAGTCGGGCTACGCAGCGCTGGACGGCGTTCGTGCGGCCCAGTCCTTTCTGGGGCTTCCGTCGAGCACGCCCGTCGGCATGGTCGGGTACTCCGGTGGATCCGTGCCGACGCAGTGGGGTGCCGAGATCGCTCCCGAGTACGCCCCCGAGCTGAACCTCGTCGGTGCGGCGGCCGGCGGGCTGCCGGTCGACCTGGCTCACAACCTGCCGTACGTCAGCGGAAACAAGCAGTGGGCGGGTGTCATCCCGGCACTGGTGGTCGCCTACGAACGTGCATACGGCCTCGACCTGAACAGTTTCATCTCCGACTACGGCCTCGATGTCATCGATCAGGTCGATCAGGAGTGCATCGCGCAGTTCGCCGACGACTATCCGACGCTCACCGACGCGTCGATGGTCAAGGCCCCGTACACCTCACTGCTGGACGTACCCGAGGTCGTGGCGGCGATCGACGACAACATCATGGGCAGTCAGGGCACTCCGCGAACGCCGATGTTCCTCGCTGTCGGGCACGCCGATCCGATCGGCGACACGATCATGATCACCGGCGACGTGCAGGGGCTGGCGTACGCATACTGCGGGCGGGGCGTCGATGTGCAGTACGCACAGTACGACGGCCTGACGCACAGTGATGCGTTCCCGGTGTTCGAGGCGCAGAGCCTGCAGTTCCTGACCGAGCGATTCGCCGGTGGGCCGACGCGCAGCAACTGTGCGACCGTCCCGCCCGGCAACGCCCTGACACCGACCACCTGATTCGGGAAGGCGCTACCGGCGCGCTACCTCAGATCGCGCCCAGATCGGCCGACAGCCAGTGCTCCGGCTGCAGGTAGAACACCACGTTCTCTTCGTGCTCGCTGTCGGCCATTTCGAGATAGCCGTCGACCTTCTCCGGCGGTAGGTAGCGCGCAGCCATGGCGCGTAGTAGCTCCGGCGTACTCGGCTCTTCCCGCGCAACCGGTCCCTCGACGGACACGTATTTGATGGTCGGATTCGTCTGCTCGATCATGAGCGTGAAACGCTGTGCAGCCCGGATCGATTCGGCTTTCCTGGACGTCTTTCCGGTGAGAACCCAGGCCTGGCCACCAGGTGTGTAGTCGTACCAGATGGGGACGGTCAGCGGACCACGATCCGGGCCCGCGGAGACGGACAGCGCGGCGACGTGAGACTCGGCCAGAAATTCTTCGCGTTCTGCCTTCGACAGTGCCATGACACAACCGTAGGACTTTCGCAGACCGAGTTCCAGACCTACGACGCACCCTCGGGCCGGGTGATGTCAGGGCGTCCTGGTCGAGACGCCCGGCATCAGTACTCGCAGCACACCGGCGACGACGTCCGACGCCGTTTCGGTGGGACGCGTCAGGCATCGGAAGAGAACGTTGTTGGTCAGCATGATCGCCACCTCGGGTGCGGGTGCCTCGTCGCTGAACACACCGGTTTCGCGTCCGCGTTCGAGGATGGGGACGACGGCAGCGGGGAGGTAGAGGTTCTCGATCACGGTCGTGATCGTGCTCGGATGCTGGAACTGCTCGAAGCTCAGGGCGAGGAGCATCCCCGAGCTCATCGCCCGGTTTTCGATCACGAAGTCCCCCAGCGAGATCAGGGTTCGTTGCAGTGCGACTGCGGGCTCGATTCCGAGGCGTTCGTCGGCGCGGCGCAACCGTAGGACGCGATCGAACTCGGGTTTCAGTGCGGCGACGATGATGTCGACCTTGCTGGGAAACAGGCGGCGAAGATCCTCGACCCGGATCTTCGCCGCTGCGGCGATGTCGGCGAGCGTGACCAGGAAGTAGCCGTTGTCGAGGAAGAGCGTTTCCGTAGCCGCGATGACGTCGGCCTCCAGATCCGGGCGAAGGGAAGCGGCACCCTCGAGCGCATCGACGGGGTCGGGTTCGGGTGCAATTCGATCGGAGTGCACCGGGTCGATGGCCCACCGCAGGATCGAGGTGACTGCGTCGGATACCTCGTCCGTGGCAACCGAACCGGGCGTGAGCATCTCACGGAGCGCGTAGCCGTCGAGGAGTGCGCCCAGGGCAGTGGACAGGGACGTCAAGGACAACGGCCGACGCACGGACCCACCCTGGGCTTGGATCGCCTGACCGACCACTGTGCGGAGGTCTGCATCGAGCCGTTCGAATTCCGGGGTGACTGCCTTGCGGGCTCCGTCGTGGTCGGCTGCGAACAGGACGGCGATGAGTCGGCGCCGCATCAATCCCGACGTCAGGTCGTCGAACAGGGCCGACACCGGCGCAGCCGCGTCGCGCCATCCCGTCGGCGGGTCGGTGGGTGAGACGGTTCCGCTGTAATTCACGGTCAGGTTGTCCAGCAGATCCGCGACGAACGCCTCTTTGCCGCCGGAGCCACCGCTGCGTGAGTTGCCTGGGTAGGCGTTGTGGAAGGTCTGATGGGACAGACCGGCACCGTCCACGACGGCCGCGATGGAGAGCGATCGCGCCAGATCGGTGGTGTCGAGTTCGTCCAGAAGCCGGTAGCCGGTCCGAAGGAACTGCTCGCGCGGGGTCGGCCTGGTGTTCAACGACTACCGCCTCTACAGACTGCACAGCTCCGGAATGGACCTCGAACCATAGCAATCCGAGTGTGTCGCCCGCTTGGTTTACAACCAACTACACGTGGGGTTAGTTGGAACACTCTGATAGAGACCTGAGTCGAATTGGTTTGTGTTGCAGGGGATTCACGCGCCGTGATCAGATGCACACGGGCCGAGAGTTCGTGTGACGGCCGATATCGCAAGGAGGCACACATGGTGGTGATCGGTCATCGACCCCCCACACAGCCGCGAGCTCTGGCACCACTCGGCACCAGGCAGCCCCTGACACGTTCCACGCACCCTCCGGTGCGAGTGCAGAGGACACCGCCGCAGGCGGTGCCGGTGTACGCATCTCCCGGATTGACCGAGCGTGAGGTCACCGTCCTGAAGGCTTGGCTGGACTGCGACTCCAAAGTCGACGTCGGGGCCCGTCTTCACATCGCACTGGGAACCGTCAACACGCACCTGACGCGAATCCGCGACAAGTACTCCCGCGTGGGTAGAGCGGCTCCGACGAAGGCTGCACTGGTCGCCCGGGCACTGCAGGACGGCATCGTGACGCTCGACGACCTCTGAACGCGATCGGAGATTCCATCCCCTCCTACGAGGCCGGAGTGGAGCCTGCGCAACGGCCGAGGGCACTTCTGCTCACCTGGTGCGCAGCACCAGCTCCGTGGGGTGAGCATCGGCGGGGGTATCGATGGCGTTGCGCACCGCGAGGGCAACGGTGCTGGGCTGCAGGAATTTCGAGCCGTCGTACTCCCCACCCTCGTGTGCGACGATCTCGCGCTGCATCTCGGTGTCGATACGTCCGGGATGAACCGAGGTCACACGAAGCGTCGGCTCCTCCTGTCGCAGTGCATCACCGAATGCGCGCAACGCGAACTTGCTCGCCGCGTAGCCGCCCCACCCCGGGTTCGCGCGAATGCCGGCACCCGAATTGATCAGCACCACATGGCCGTTGGCCTTCCGCAGCGCCGGTAGGAGCAGCCGAGTCAGCTCGACGACGGCGATGACGTTCACCTCGTACTGTCGCCGCCAGTCCTCCGCCGTCGACTCCTCGACGGTCCCCAGTGCTGCGACTCCGGCGTTGTGCACCAACACGTCGAGAGAATCGATGCCCGACGCGGCTGCGGCCACCGCGTCGGGATCGGTCAGTTCCACCGGCCACGGGGTGGCTCCCGACAGTTCCGACGAGACGGCCTCGAGAGACTCGGCCGATCGTCCGCCGAGCAGGACGTGGTGATCCGGGGCGAGCAATCGGGCGATGTGGGCCCCGAGGCCACGGCTTGCCCCGGTCACCAGCGCAGTACGAGTCATGAAGCCAGACTATCTAGAAGCTCATCCCCGCCTCGGATGCCCAGGTCCGGGTGGTGTTCGCTCCGTCGAGTTCCTCGCGAATGATGTCCGCGTGCCCTGCATGCTGCGAGATTTCGCGCAGGATGTGCAGCACCGTGAATCGTGCGCTCTGCCAGATGCGTTCGGGTGCCCAGGGTGCCGTCGGGACCGGGACGGACAGATTCAGATCCAACGTCGCCAAGGCATCGGTGGTGGAGCGCGCCACCTCTTCCCACTCGGTGATGAGCCCTGCGACAGTCTCGTCGTCCGCCATGACGTATTCGCCGCCGGCGAACTCCATGTCGAACTCGGCCGTGTCGTCGAGTTCGGCGATCACCTTCATCCAGTGCCGTTCGTTGCTGATCACGTGATGCAGCAGTCCGCCGAGGGTGAGTTCGCTGGCGGTCGTGCGGGTACGCGCCTGCTCGTCGCTGATGCCGCGCACGGTGATGAGAAAGTTCGCGCGCTGTTCGTCGAGCATTCTGGTGATGTCGGTGTTCTCGGTGGTCATCGTTTCCTCCTGGATGGGCTGGTGAATCCCACACTAGAAACAATCGAGGACATATTCGGTCCTCGATTTCAAACGAGCGGAATCACGCGCGCGGACGCAAACTGTCTGCATGGGCGATCGAGGTTTCACTTCCACGCAGTTGGCGGCGCGCGCGGCATATCTGCTCAGGGGCAACGACCTGGGCACCATGACCAGCGCGGCCCCGCGACTGTATCCGCACATGTGGAGCTGGGATGCGGCGTTCGTCTCGGTCGGGCTGGCTCCGCTGAGCGTAGAGCGGGCCGTGGTGGAGATGGACACCTTGCTCTCCGCACAGTGGAAGAACGGGATGATCCCGCACATCGTCTTCGCCAACGGTGTCGACGGCTACTTCCCCGGTCCTGCGCGGTGGGCGACGGGCACGCTCGCGTCGCACGCACCGATGAGCCCGCAGACCTCGGGGATCACCCAACCGCCGGTGCACGCGATCGCGGTGCAGCGCATCCTCGATCATTCCAAGCGCCACGGACGTACGACGCGTGCCGTCGCCGAGGAGTTCCTCGACCGCCGCTGGGGTGATCTGGTGCGGTGGCATCGCTGGCTCGCTCAGGCCCGCGATGTCGACGACAACGGACGGATCGCGGTCTTCCACGGCTGGGAGTCGGGGATGGACAATTCGCCTCGTTGGGATTCGGCCTATGCGAATGTGGTTCCCGGAGAGATGGATCCGTACTTCCGAGAGGACAAGGCGGTGATCTCCGACGCCTCCCAGCGGCCGAGCAATCTCGAGTACGACCGCTACATCTGGCTGGTGGAGGAGATGAAGCAGGTCGGGTACGACGACGATGCATTGAAGACGAAGATGAGCTTCGCCGTCGAGGACGTGTTCGTCAGCGCCATCTTCGCAGTGGCATGCGATGTGCTCGCGACCATCGGCGAGGACCATTCACGTCCCCACTCCGATGTTCGGGAGTTGCGGTCGTGGGCAGAGAAGTTCCGCAAGGGAGTCATCGCGACGACGGATGCGCGCTCCGGTGGGGCCCGTGACTTCGATCTGCGAACGGGCCAGTGGATCGGTACCGAGACGATCGCGATGTTCGCCCCGTTGCTGTGCGGCGGACTGCCCCGCGAACAGGAACGAAACTTGATCCGCATCTTCGAGGGCACGCGGTTCTGCGGACATCCGGATCTGCGCTATGCCGTTCCACCGTCCACGTCCCCGGTGTCGAAGGATTTCCGTGCCCGTGAGTACTGGCGCGGACCGGTGTGGCCGGTGATGACGTGGCTGTTCTCGTGGGCGTTCGCGCGTCGTGGTTGGTCGGAGCGGTCACTGTCGTTGCGAGACGAAGGGTTGCGTCAGGCCAGCGACGGCAGCTTCGCCGAGTACTACGAGCCGTTCACCGGCAAGCCGCTCGGCAGCATGCAGCAATCCTGGACGGCGGCGGCCGTGCTGGACTGGCTGGGGTAGCGAGAAGGATCAGCCGAGGTAGCTGTCGACGAGAGGGCCGACGACGTCGAACGAGGTGGCGTCGGGCACGAGGTACTTGGCGACGGTGCCGCAGACGAAGGGGTGCCACGCGGAACCGGAGTCGGTACCGAGGGACGAGACGGCCAGGACGTTGCCGAAGTAGATGCCGGGCAGGTGGCGCTGGACGAGTTCGTCGTTGTGCGACGCGACGGCGAGCAGTTCCTCGACGTGGCTGCGATCGATCTCGTCACCCATGGCTCCGAGCAGATCTGCGCCCTCGGCGCGGGCCCGGACAGGGTCGCTGTCCAGCAGCGTCAGTGCGCCGACGGTGACGCCCCGGTTCTGCAGTTCGACGGCGATGGCGTGGGCGAGAACGCCACCGAACGACATGCCGAGGAGGTGGACGGTGCCGTCGGTCTGGATGCGAACGATGTCGTCGGCGTACTGCGCCGCCAGTGCCGCGAGGGATTCGGCGCGCTCACCGGACGCTGGTACCTGGACGCCGTAGATGGGGCGGTCGTCGTCGACGTGAGGTGCCAGGCCTGCGTAGCAATCGACCAGACCCACCAGCGGGTGGATGCAGAACACAGGGTCGAGGTGTCCGGTGGTTCGGATCGGCGCGATGGTCGGCACCGCATAGTCGGACGGGTCGAGATCCGTGAGAGCCAGATGCGATAGATCGTTCACGACAGTCATGGGTGCGCCTCCGAGCCAAGAGATGTAGTTCGTGTTTGCATTGGTTTGTTCGTGCCGACTCTGGGTATGTCGCTGTCGGCGGCGTGAGTGTTACCCACGTCTCATTACCGAGGACTCAACCATGTCTGTGGACCGATCGCATTAGTGACTGTTCACCATTGAGTGCCCAGGTCCCGGCCCCCTAATCTCACCCGGGTGGTCTTCTCTCGCACCTCACGTGCTCTGTTCGGATTGTTCTCGGCCGGTGTCATCGCCTGTGCTGCTCCCGGGATCGCGTCGGCCGTTCCGCAGGGCCTGGACGTCTCGTCGTGGCAACACATCGACGGCACCGCGATCGATTGGCATGCCGTCAAGGCGGCGGGCCACGGATTCGCGATGGTCAAGGCCACCGAGGGTCTGGACTACGTCAACCCGTACTTCGTCGAGGATTCCATCGTCATGCGCACGGCGAACGTGGCGCGCGGGGCATACCACTACGCCGATGTGACGCTCTCACCCGAGTTGCAGGGCGCGTACTACTCGGCACTGGTGCTGGGCATCAACGGCCCGGGTGATCTGCCGCCGGTGCTCGACCTCGAAGACGCGAAGGGGAGGTCGCCTGCCGAGGTCATCGACTGGACGCACCGGTACCTCGATACCGTCCAGACGCTGACCGGCCGTCAGCCGATCATCTACACGTATCCGAACTTCTGGCGGACGGCGATGGCCGACACCCACGAGTTCGCCGACTATCCGCTGTGGATCGCCGACTACAACGACGAGCTGGGGCCGCTGCCCGGCGGCTGGACGAACTGGCTGTTCTGGCAGTTCACCGACCGCGGCACCATTCCCGGAATCGACGGACGTACCGACATCAATCACTACGCGGGCACACCGGAATCGCTGCGGGCACTCGCTCGGTGGTGACGCCCGTCCACCTGTCGGCTTCGCAACCACACCGGTAGTGCGAAAGAGCCCGCAGTCGATTGTCTCGACTGCGGGCCCCTTCGGTTCACTGTCGATCCGAACTGCTACGCCGACTTCCACACTGCGACGACGGAGGGCCGCGGCTGGGTGTCGCCGCCGTCGGGCCAATGCGAGATCGGTGCGTCGGCGGTGGCGTCGTCGCTTTCGCCCGGGTGCTGCACGCACACCACGACCCGCTCGTCGGAGACGATGGGACCACAGGTCTCGCCGCCCGCGGGAACCGTCAGGAACTGGCGAGTCTCACCACGACGTGGGCCGTCGAGCACCACGGCGAACAGGCCGTCGTTGGAGTCGAGAGCGTTGCCGTCGGTGGAGACCCACAGGTTGCCCTTCGAGTCGAACGCGAGGTTGTCGGGGCACGAGATGGGGCTGACCTGACTCTTGTCGAAGCCGCCGAAGTACGTGTCGGCCTCGTTCGGGTCACCGCACACCAGCAACAGGTTCCAGGTGAACGACGTGCCCGCGTGGTCGTCGTCGAGCTCGAGCACCTGGCCGTTCTTGTTGGCGTTGCGAGGGTTGGCCTCGTCGGCCGCGGCCTTGCCCTCGGTGCCTCGGTTGGTGTTGTTGGTCAGCGCGACGTAGACCTTGCCGGTCACCGGGTTGGGCTCGAAGTCCTCCGGACGGTCCATCTTGGTTGCGCCCACCTTGTCGCCCGCCTGGCGGGTGAACACCGCGACCTCCTCGGCCGACATGCCGTCGACGAGTGACGTGCCGCGGCCGTCCTCGCCGGTCTCGAGCAGAGGGATCCACGTTCCGGTGCCGCGGAACTCGCCGTTGGCGGGCAGGGTGCCCGAGCCGTCGATCTCGTCGGGAGTGTCGCCGGTGAGGGTCGCGACGTACAGCGTGCCCGCGTCCAGCAGCGTCAGGTTGTTGCGCATCGCGGCCGCACCGGTGCCGGGCATCATCGTGCGGCTCGAGACGAACTTGTACATGTAGTCGAAGCGCTCGTCGTCACCGCTGTAGGCGACGACGGTGCCGTCGTCGGTGACGTGGATGGTGGCGGCCTCGTGCTTGAAGCGTCCCAGCGCGGTGTGCTTGATCGGAGCCGATTGCGGATCCCACGGGTTGACCTCGACGATGTACCCGAATCGGTTGGCCTCGTTGGGCTCCTGAGCGAGATCGAAGCGCTTGTCGAAGGTTTCCCACTTGCGATCGCTGGCGGCGCCCTCGATGCCGTAGCGGGCGAGGCGATCGGCGGCGACGGTCTCGGTGACCGACTCCGCGTTGCCGAAGTACTGGTTGAAGTTCTCCTCACCGGAAAGCACCGTGCCCCACGGCGTCAGACCGCCCGAGCAGTTGTTGAACGTGCCGAGCACGCGGGTACCCGTCGGGTCGGCGCTGGTCTTGAGGAAGTCACTGCCCGCGGCCGGGCCGGTGACGACGAACTCCGTCGTCCCGGTGATGCGACGGTTGTATCGGCCCATCGTCGGCGTCAGCTTGCCCGAATCAGCCTCGCCCTGAACCTGAACCACCGTCAGGCCGTGTGCGGCGAGTGCAATGTCGAACTGCTCGCGCGTCGGCTTCCCCGCGTCGTAGCCCTTGAACATCGCCGGCTCGGTGGTGTACTCGTGATTGACCGCCAGCAGGAACGCGTTCGGTGTGCCCTCCACCGGAAGCAGACCGGCGAAGTCGTTGTTGAAGCCGAACTGCATCGCCTGCGCGGCAGCGGTCTGGTTGTCGAAGTCGAACGCGGGAGCGCCCTCGACGACCGGATCGCCCCAGCGGATCACGACAGCCTGCTCGTGGCCCTCGGGTATCACGACGGCGTCCTCGGTGTTCGGTTCCACCGCTACGAAATCCACGCCGTCGACTGGCGGGGTGTCAGCACCCGACGTGCTCAAGGTTCCGCTTCCGGTGGTGGCGGGCTCGTCGGTCGAGCACGCGGCGAGAGCGCTACCGGCGCCGACGGCGAGCACCGCCATGGCACCGCCCTTGATCACTCCGCGCCGCGACATCGCGGTCTTGACGATGTCGCCGAAGTATTCACCCTTCGAGGTGTTGGGAACCTCGTGGAAACACGCATCGCCGCACTTGTATTTGCACGTCAATGCCGATCGCTTGGAGCTTCCGTCGTGAACCGCGAACAAGGGTAGTGGCTTCATGAGTGGGCACGCTGTCACCCAAAAGCGAAAGTAAAGGAACGTTCAGGTGAAGTCGCGGACAACGAGGTTGCCCTAACGTGCTACAGCACCTGCGACAGAAACGCTTTCAGTCGATCGGTGTGCGGATCGTCGAACAACTGCTCCGGCGTTCCGGTTTCGACGGCGCTGCCGTGATCCATGAACAGCACCCTGTTGGACACCGATCGCGCGAAGCCCATCTCGTGGGTCACCACCACCATCGTCATGCCGCCCTTCGCGAGGTCTGCCATCAGCGCCAGCACGCCCTTGACCAACTCGGGGTCGAGAGCGGAGGTGGCCTCGTCGAAGAACATCACCTCCGGCTTCATGGCCAGTGCTCGCGCGATGGCGACGCGCTGCTGCTGTCCGCCGGAGAGATTGCCCGGACGCGAATCCGCCTTGTTGGCCAGGCCGACCAACTCGAGCTGATCCATCGCGGCCGCGCGAGCAGCCTCCTTGGACAGGCCGAGCAGCTTCTGCGGGCCGAGCGCGATGTTGTCGGCAACGCTCTTGTGCGGGAACAGGTTGAACTGCTGGAACACCATGCCGATACGTTGACGCAACTGGTCGGGGTTGTCGTTCAGCACCGACTTGCCGTCGAGCAGGATGTCGCCCTGTTCGGGTTCGTGCAGTCGATTGAGAGCACGCAGCAGCGTCGACTTGCCCGAGCCCGACGGGCCGATGACCGTGGTGGTCGTGCCGGCCGGGACGTCGATGCTCACCCCGCGCAGCACCTTGTTGGTGCCGAAGGACAGGTGGATGTCCTTGCCTACGAGCGAAACAGAAGTCATGTCAGCCTCTTTCCACGACGACGGCCTGCTCGACCGGGTCCAGCGTCTGCTCGGCCTTGCCGGTGCGCAGTCGCTTGTCGATGTAGTTCACGAGATGGGTGAGCGGCACGGTCAGCACCAGGTAGAACAATCCGGCCGCGACGAGCGGAGACAGATTTCCGGTCTGTGCGTTGAGATCTCGACCGACCGCGAACAGCTCACGTTGGGTGGCGAGCAGTCCGAGGAAGTAGATCAGCGACGAGTCCTTGATCAGCGAGATGAACTGATTCATCAGCGCCGGCAGGACGCGTCGGACACCCTGCGGGACGACCACCAGGTTCATCGAACGACGACGGCTGAATCCGAGTGCCCGGGCTGCTTCCATCTGACCGGCTTCGACGCTCTGGATGCCGGATCGGAAGATCTCGCCGATGTACGCGGCGGCGAGCAGCGAGAGGGCGGCAGCGCCGAGCCAGTACGGATTGCCGCCGGTCACACCTTGCACCACCGGTCCGATGCCCAGTCCGATGATCAGAATGATGACCACGGCGGGCAGTCCGCGGAAGATGTCGGTGTAGACGCGGGCGGGCCAGCGCAACCAGCGCGTGCGGGAGAGGCCGGCCAGAGCCAGCAACATGCCCAGGACCGTACCGATGATGCCCGACGCCAATGCCAGAATCAGCGTGTTGGGCAGGCCCACCTTGAACAAGTCGGGGATGGCGGACTTGTACAGCGACCAGTCGAAGAACGTGTCGCCCAACTGCGCCAGCGTGGACTTCGGCTGGACCGCAACCGCTTCGGGAGCGTTCGCGTCGTTCTGCGCGGCGATGGCGGCGAAGTCGGGTAGCTCCGGCTCCGGTGCTGCCTTGCTGCCGGGCTTGAAGCCGTCGGGCAGCTCGCGAGGAACCCAGTCGGAGTAGAGCGTGGCCCAGGTGCCGTCGGCGATCACCGCGTCGAGCCCGGAGTTCAGCGCATCGATCAGTGGTTGATTGTCACGGGCGACGGCCCAGCCGACGAAGTTGTTCAGCGAGAACGTGTTCTGTGTGATCGCGGTGCCGTCCTCGGGCTTGACCAAGCCCTCGGCCTGCTGCGACGGGGCCACCCAGGCGTCGATCTGACCGGTCCGCAGGTTCGCGTAGGCGGTGTTGTAGTCCGGGAACTTCACCGGATCGAGGCCGAGCGTGTTCATCACGTAGTCGTCCTGCACGGTGCCCTGCACCACGCCGATCCTGGTGCTCGCGTTCAGGTCCTCGAAGCGGCTGATCGGACCGCCGGTCTGAGCGACGAGGGAGAAGTAGCCGAAGTCGTATCCGTTGGTGAATCCGACGGTGTTGCGTCGCTCGTCCGTCGTCGTGATCGAGGACGACCCGACGTCGAAGCGGCGGCCCGCAACCTGGGCGAGCAGGCCCGAGAACTCGGTGCCCGAGAAGTTGATCTGCAGCCCGAGCTTGTCCGCGACGGCCTTCAGCAGTTCGTTGTCGTAGCCGGTGTACTGGCCGGCCGAGTCGAGGCAGATGCTCGGCGGGGCGTCGGAGAGAGTGCCGACGGTCAACACTCCCGGCGTCGCCAATCCCAGGGCATTCGTGTCGATGCGGTCCAGCGGGGTGACGTTGTCCGTCGTGTATCTGTCCTCTGTCGCGGCCGCTGCGGCAGCGTCGAAGTTCGTCGGCGTGGACGACGCACTGTCGACTCCGGGAGGGGCGCACAGGTCGGTGGGACCTGCGGCCGCCTGATCATCGGAGTTCGAGGTTCCACACGCGGCGAGCGTGAGGGCCATCAACAGTCCGAGAACGAGAACCACGAGCGCGCGTGAAGCGCGTACGGCAACCATGGACAAAACCCTAAGCGGACCAGGGCCCACTCACCCAAACGGCCGACGCGCAAGGGTTTCGCTCAACGAACTGCCGTGACGTGTGACTACCGGTGCGCGTCCCGCCACGCGATGGCTTCGCCCAGTTCCGTGAGGTCGTATTCGGGGCCTCCGGTACCCACGGTGAACAGGGTGGCTCCGGCGTCGACGAAGTCCTGAGCGGTGTCCGCGCCCGGCCACGAGACCGATCGAGTGATGCCCGAGACGTCGCGCCCGACGGTGGTGCCGTGCTCGGCGAGGATCTCGGACTTGCGCTTCAACGCCTCGAGGTCGGCGAAGCTGTGCCAGATGTGCGCGTACTCGGCGACCATCTTCAGGGTCTTCTTCTCACCACCACCGCCGATGAGAATCGGAATGTCGCGGGTGGGAGCCGGGTTTCCGACGTCGAGTCGGTGTCGGATTCTGGCCAGGCTCTCCTTCAGCAAGGCCAGACGCGAACCGGCCGTGCCGAATTCGTAGCCGAAGTTGTCGTAGTCCTTCTCGTTCCACCCGGCGCCGATGCCGAGAATCAGCCGGCCGCCGCTGATGTGGTCGACGGTGCGCGCCATGTCGGCCAACAGGTCCGGATTGCGGTAGCCGCCGCCGGTGACGAGCGCGCCGATCTCGACGTTCGACGTCTGCTCGGCCCAGGCACCGAGCATCGTCCAGCACTCGAAGTGCGCGCCGTCGAGGTCGCCGTACAGCGGATAGAAGTGATCCCAGTTGAAGACGATGTCGACGCCCGCATCCTCCGATCGCAACACCGCGTCGCGGATCAACTGATAGTCGGGAGCGTGCTGGGGCTGAAGCTGAACACCGATCTTGACGGTCATGTACATCTCCTCGTCGTGTGGGCTGCGTCTCCCATGATGCACCCGAATGCGATCAGCCGATGCGGACGCCGCTCTCGGCCATCATCGCGCGCAGTACGAACCCGGCCTCGGAGCCGACGATCTCGCCGACGAGGGTGATGTAGCGGTCGACGAATGCGCCGCCGTGTTGCTGCTCGTTCTCCTCAGCGAAATGGTGCGCGAGCTCGTGCAACACCACCAGCTCCCGCAGCGCCCAGGCCCTGTTGCCCCGATGCAGGGGCACGGCAATGGTGGCGGTGTCCGATTCGTAATGCGCCGCAGCCGAACCCGAACGGGCCCGGACGGTGATCACAAGACCGGCCTCGGGCCAGGTGGCGGCGACCCAATCCAGCCCGAGCACCGCATCGACGTACGCCTGCACCGACTCGATGGAGGCGAATTTGCGCTCGATCGGCAGCGTGATCTGTGAACCCATCACCTCCACCATGCGAAGACCTCGCTCCTCGGCGCGATCGAACATGGTGCGGACCAGTTGCTCGGCGTCGTAGACGGCCGCTCGCTGCGCGTCCCTCGCCCTGCTCATCGGATCAGCCTAATTTGTGTCGCCTTCCCGATTCGCCTACAGTCCTCTATCGACAACGATTGTCGCATTCATAAACACCTTCAAGCCCAGGAGAAACCGTGCTCGCCGTCGATGACCTCTGCATCGACGCCGGACACTCGCGCATCGTCCGGCACGTGTCCTTCGAGATCCCCGCCGGTCGACGCCTCGGCCTTCTGGGTGCGTCGGGATCGGGAAAGTCGATGATCGCTTCGGCGTTGGTCGGAGCGCTGCCGCCGGGCATCACCTGCAGCGGCAGCATTCTCGTCGACGGCCACGACGTCACCGGGGTTCCGACGCCCCGGCGACCGCGCACCGCCCGTCCGGCGATGGTGTTCCAGGATTCGGCCACCGCGCTGAACCCGATGGTCACCGTCGGCAGGCAACTCCGCGCGCGCGACGCCTCCGCGCTGCTCGAGCGTGTGGGTCTGCGCGACACCGAACGCATCCTGGCCGCGCACCCGCTCGAGCTGTCCGGTGGTCAGCGTCAACGCGTCTGTATCGCAGTCGCATTGGCGCGCGAGAGCCCGCTGGTGATCGCGGACGAACCGACGACGGCCCTCGATGTGGTCAGCCAGGCGCGGGTACTCGACGCTCTTCGTGAGGTGGCCTCGCTGCTGCTGATCACGCACGACATCGCCGTCGCCGCACAGCTGTGCGATCACCTGATGGTTCTCGACTCGGGACGCATCGTCGAATCAGGTTCCACGGCAGAGATTCTCGACAGTCCCAGGTCCGATCTCGTGGTGCGCATGCTCGATCGAGCTCGCGCCGCCGATCCGTTTCGTCAGCTGGTAGCGCGATGACTGCGGGATTGGCGGCGACGAACATCACGCGCACCTACGTTCGGCACGGATCGTCTCGTACCGCGCTGGACGCTGTCTCGCTTTCGCTACCGCCTGCCGGTCGCGTCGCCGTTGTCGGCGAATCCGGTTCGGGGAAAACCACTGTGCTGCGCATGCTGCTGGCACTGGACTCCCCTGATGCGGGCACCGTGGAACTGGAGGGGCGCAACGTCCGTCCGGGTTCCGCGAGATCGCTGCGGTGGTTTCGCCGATTGGTGCAGTACGTACCCCAGGACCCCGCCACCAGTCTCGACCCACGCCGCAGTGTCCTGGATCTGGTGGCTACGCCGCTGCGACTGCTCGGCATCGACGGCGATCATCGAGCCAAGGCAGGTGCCGCACTCGCTGCCGTCGGGCTGGACCAGCGTTATCTGCAGCGCCGCCCGACGGAACTGTCCGGTGGCCAGAATCAACGCGTCGCCATTGCGCGTGCGGTGGCATGCGAACCGCGGTACCTGCTGGCGGACGAGCCGGTCAGCGGACTGGACCCCGAACTGCGTGAGCAGGTCCTCTCAGTGCTGGCCGGCCTACCGAGCGCCCTGCTGATCGTGAGCCACGACCTGTCTGCGGTCGTACGACTCTGCCGCGAGGTATCGGTGATGCACGACGGCCGGATCGTCGAAACCGGCAGTGTACGAGACCTTCTCACCGACCCACAGCACCCGTACACCCGAGACCTGATCGACGCCGTACCCCGGCTCGCACCACCACAGGAGATCCATTGACCACCAAAGCCTTCCGCCTCGGCACCCTGGCAGCGGTAGGAACCCTCACGCTGACCGGCTGCTTTTCTTCGGCCCCTTCCGACGGCACCACGGACAGGGCCCGCGTTGCAATGCTGCAGCCGCCACGCTCGGGGCTCTCGCAGTTCAGCGACGATGCCTTCAAACTCTCGCGCTGGTCCACCGCCGAAACCCTGGTCACGCTCGATGATCTCGGTGACGCGCAGCCGGCTCTGGCCACCGCCTGGAACCGCGTCGACGAGCGCACCTGGAGTTTCGACCTCCGACCCGACGTGAGGTTCCACAACGGTGCGCCGCTCGACTCCGCCGCCGTCGTCACCGCACTGACCGCTGCCACCACCGCCGCGCCGAAACCGCGCATCCTCGACGGCGTCGAGCTGACGGTGACCGCCACCGACGACGATTCGGTGGAGGTGACCACCGAGGACGTCGATCCACTGGTGCCGCAACGACTCTCGAGCCCTCAGCTCGCCATCCTGGCACCCGCGGCGTACTCCGCAGGCGGCAGCGACCCCGTCGGAACCGGCACCGGACCGTTCGTGTTGACCGCTGTGAACGGCACATCCAGTGCCACGCTGGATCGCAACGAGAACTACTGGGGTGAGACCGCGACGCTCGCCGGCATCGACGTCGACTTCGTGCCCGACGGTACGGCCCGCGCAGCGGCGCTCCGCAACGGCACCGCCGATGTGGTGGAGGCGATTCCGGTATCGCAGGCCGCCAACATCGACCCGTCGCTGGTGCACGAGGTTCCGATGCCGCGTACCAACACCCTGTACCTGAACACGTCGTCCGGCGTGTTCGCCGATCCGGCCATGCGCGCCGCCGCACGGGAGTCGGTGGACAAGGATCGTCTGGTCGAGCAGGTCTACGAGGGCCGCGCGGACGCCGCGAACGGGCTGCTCGGCCCCGCGCTGCCGTGGGCGGCGGGCCGTCCCGCCCGCACCGACACACCGGCGGGTGATGCCACCGACAAGAAGATCACGCTCGCCACGTTCACCGACCGTGCCGAACTTCCCGAGGTCGCCGTGCTGCTGCAGCAGGAACTCGAGGCGAAGGGCTTCGTCGTCGAGCAGGTGGTGCGCGAATACCAGTTCATCGAAACCGACGCGCTCAGTGGCGCATTCGACGCCTTCATTCTCTCCCGCGCCACCGTGCTCGATTCCGGTGACCCCGTGGCATACATGTTCTCCGACTTCGCTTGTGAGGGATCGTTCAACATCTCCCAGTTCTGCGACCTGCAGGTCGACGCGGCGTTGGCAGACGCCTCGGCCACCGAACCCGGAGACTACCGCCGCGCCGCGATCCTGGACGCCGAGAAGCTGATCCTGGAGAAGGATGCGGCCGTGCCGATGCTGCACGAACGCGTCATCCAGGGCGAATCCGAAGGCATCACCGGCGTCGCCCGCGATCCGAGGGAACGCACGCTCATCACCAACCAGACCGCCTTCGGGTAAGCAGTGAGAACAACCGCCTCGCGGCTGGTTGCCGTCGCCGGTGTCGTCCTCCTCGTCGGAATGCTGCCGTGGCTGTCCGATCGCGATCCGGCACTGAGCATTCTGCGGGCCCGCTCGGCCGAGCAGGAACCAACCCCCGAGGCCCTGGCAGCCATTCGCCGCGACCTCGGCCTCGATGCCGGACCGCTGCGAATGTTCTGGGACTGGCTCACCGGCATCGCGTCGGGCAATCCCGGAACATCCTGGAACACAGGTGAACCGGTGCTACCGGGGGCCCTCGATGCGCTGCTGGTGTCGCTGACCCTGATGGGGTTCGCGATGGTCGTCGCGATCGCAGCCGCCGCCCTCGTGGTCGTTCCCAGCGTTCGGGCCGGGCTCCGCGGTACACCGAGACGGACCGGGGGCGGCGTCGCGGCCGCACTCACGTCGATGCCGGAGTTTCTGCTCGCGTCGGTACTCGTCGTTCTCGGTGCCGTGTGGTTGTCGTTTCCGGCCTACGGCTGGAACGGTCCCGAGTACGCGGTGCTGCCCGCGCTCGCACTCGGTTTGCCTGCGGG
This sequence comes from Rhodococcus sp. 06-418-5, assembly GCF_002258285.1. NCBI lineage: Bacteria > Bacillati > Actinomycetota > Actinomycetes > Mycobacteriales > Nocardiaceae > Rhodococcus > Rhodococcus sp. 06-418-5. Next base: position 212,782 of record NZ_NOYE01000008.1, on the reverse strand, counting down.
CGGGCTGATCGGGCGACTGCTGGCCGACGCGATCGCCGTCACCTTCACCGAGGGATGGGTCATCACGTGGACGGTGGCAGGCTTCTCGCGGCCACAGATCGCCGGTGCGGTTCTGCGACGGGCCCTTCCCGGCCTCGCATCGCAGATCGGTCTGATCATGGTCGCGATGACCGGCGGGGCTGTGGCCGTCGAAAAGGTCTTCGCCATACCGGGATTGGGTCGCACCACCCTCGGCGATGCACAATCGCAGGATCTTCCCGCCCTGCAGATCGACATCCTGTTACTGCTGGCCGTCAGTGCCGTTCTGGGGATTTCCGCCGAACTGGCCCGACGGTTGCTGCTCGGTAGCGCACTGCACGAGAAGGCGATGCCCATCCCGTCCGGCGTCTTCCACCCGTCGCCGCGACGGTGGCTGGTGCCGATAGCTGCGGCGTCGGTCCTGCTGGTCATGGTGCTTGCCGGACTCCCCCGCGACGGCCAGGCGACGACGCGGGAGAAGTTCGCGGCTCCATCGCCGGCCCACCCGTTCGGAACTGACGCCTCGGGTCGAGATCTGTTGGCCCGTGTCGCCGACGGCGCACTGCGTTCCATCGGTCTCTCGCTTGCCGTGACGCTCGCGGCGCTGGTGGTCGGGGTGCTGATGGGACTGGTTCCGCGGGCCTCCCGTGGGCTGGTCGAGGTGACCAATGCGGCACCACCCGTCGTCACCGGCATTCTGATCGCAGCGATCTGGGGTCCGAGTGCAGGCGGGGCGGCCGTTGCCGTTCTCATCGTCACGTGGGCTCCGCTGGCCGCGCACACAGCCGCTCTCGTCGAGGAGACCCGCGCTCGGCCCTACATTTCCATCCTGCCGACGCTCGGGGCAGGCACTGCGCGAATCCTGTTCGGGTCCATCGTGCCCAGCGTCGTTCCGGTAGTGCTGCGACACGCCATGATTCGGCTCCCCGGTGTCGCCCTCGCTCTGGCCGCTCTCGGATTCCTCGGCCTCGGTCCGCAACCCCCCACTGCGGATTGGGGATTGATACTGTCCGACGGGGTCGCCGCCGTCGAGCGGGCACCGTGGGTCACTGCTGCTCCACTCGCGTCCTTGATCGCACTCGCCGTTCTCGCAGTCTCGCTCGCCGGTGCCACCTCGGGGCGGGTGCGCAAGACCGGTAGCGTCATCGAGAAAGTCGACGCAGGAGGACGCAGTACGTGAGCACGAGGACCGACGGATCTCCGACGCGGTGGCGGTGGTCGTTTCTGGTCGATCTGCGGCGAGCCACGCCTACCGTCCGCTTGCTCGTCCTGACTCAAATGACCTTCAACATCGGCTTTTTCATGGTGTTGCCGTATCTGTCGGTGCATCTGACGGCCGATCTCGGGCTCGGGGCCGCGCTCGTCGGTGTGGTCCTCGGGATCAGGACCTTCTCGCAACAGGGACTGTTCTTCGTCGGTGGCACCCTCGCCGATCGGTGGGGCATCAAGCCGGTCGTACTCGTCGGGTGTGTGTTGCGGGTGCTGGGATTCGTCGGTCTCGCCTTCGCCGATTCGCTGCCTGCTGTGCTGATCGCCACGGTGCTGGTGGGATTCGCAGCCGCATTGTTCTCCCCTGCAGTCGAATCCGCAGTGGCGATCGAAGCGGGCAAGAGCGAACGCGACGGCGGAGCCACGCGCGTCGAGAGCTTCGCGCTGATGTCGGTGTGCAGCCAGATCGGCTCCTTCACCGGCCCGCTCGTCGGATCGGTACTGTTGCTCGTCGATTTCAGGATCGCGTGCCTCGTGGCTGCGGCCATCTTCGTTCTGGTCATCGCCGCTCACGTGCGGTGGCTGCCGCGTGAGCGCGGCGAACATCGCGACGACCCATGGCTCTCGGGTTGGACCGACGTGGTGCGCAACCGGACCTTCGTGCTGTTCGCGGTGGCGATGAGCGCGCAGTTGGTGGCCTACAACCAGCTGTACCTGCTGTTGCCACTCGAGGTCGAACGCGCCTGGGACTCGCAGACCGTGCTGGGCTGGTTCTTCGCGATCTCGGCAGTTCTCGTGGTGGCGGCACAACTGCCCATCACCCGACGCGTCGCCGGGGTATCACCGCGAATCACGCTGCCGATCGGATTCGCCGTCATGGCAGCATCGTTCGCGCTCGTGGCGGTATTCAGTCCTCTGGAGTTGAAAGGCCTGCTCGGGCTGATCCCGGCTGCGCTCTTCGTCCTGCTGCTCGCGCTGGGGCAGATGATCGCCATGCCCCAAGCGCGAGATCTGGTGCCGCGCATGGCCGCCGAACGTCGACTCGGTTCATACTACGGTTTCATGGCCTCGCTCGGGGGCATCGGAGTGCTCATCGGATCGACCGCACTCGGCGTGGTGATCGACGCATCCCCCGCCACCGGTTGGGGCGCAGCCATCCCGTGGCTGGTCGCGGCCCTGTTCCCCATCGCCAGTGTCATCGGCCTGCGCGTGGTGCTCTCCCGCCTCGACTGACCCCGCCGCTCCGCCCGAGTTCCGCCGCGCGCCGCGCCCCCAGTCTCCCGCAAACGCGCGCGCGTTTGTCATCCGCGCGCAGATTCGCCCCCAATTTCCCGCCGCGCCCCCGGTTTCCCGCAAACGCGCGCGTTTGTCATCCGCGAGCAGATTCGCCCTCAATGCGACGCGAATCCGTGCGCACCTGGCGAATGCGCGCGCGTTTGCGCGAACGACCGGCGACCCGCGAGACCCGAAGCTCGGTGGCAGCGGGGCGGAAGCTGGGGACGCGCAGAACTCGACTGTGCTGCTGTACTCACCGAACATGGTTCGGTCGTAGCGGTTTCCGAACCGGTCGATACAGCCGCGGTGCTCCGATTGTTCGGTACGTCGATAGCCGAGATCGATGCGACCGTTACCGACACCACCGGACCGCCGGGCAAGGTACTGCTCGGTGCTTCACCGCGAACGCAGTGGTCAGCGTCCCAGCTGCCTGCTTGCTGCGTCTATTTCGGCATGACCGCCGATCTTTGCGTTTCGCCCCGCGCGGTCGCCGGCCTTTCGTGCGCCCTCGGAGTACCCGGCGTTCGCGCTCTGGCCGCGCCAGTGTCCCCGAGCAGTCGAGGTCTGCCGGTAGTAGTCCCGGAGCTCGATCTCCTTGTTGCGCAACACCAGTGCTGTGCCCGCGCCCTGTCGTTCTTGTTCGATGGCTTTGGCCTCGGTCTCCTTCTTCACGTCGCCGAGCCGTTGACCGATGCGCGACGCGAATGCGGTCTGGAAGTTCAGCCGAGCCGTCACCGCAGCGACCGGCACTTCCTCGCGTCGGGTGTAGCGTCGGCGATTCTTGATCTCGGTGACGGTGCGGATGGCCGTCTCCGACCGGTACGCGCCGGATTTGATGTACGCGTCCGATGCTCGCACCATCTGGATCAACAGTGAGGAATACAGCGCCTCGGTGGTCTCGATGTCGGAGTCGAAACCGTAGGCGAACACCTGCGTCGACGATCGAGACACATCGCACTGAACATCGTTGGCGTGCGCGATGGCCACGAACAGATGCACGTAGGTCTTGAGTCCACGCTTGCCCGGTTCTCCGATGGGGATGACCTTCTGGCTCGGCGTCGCCTGTCGCTCCCTGGACGCACTGTGCGAGCGCGCCACCGCCAGATCGACCGATGCCGACGTCGCCAAACGCTGAGCGGCCTCCATGAAGGCCTCGGCCTCGTGTGGGTTGTCGGTGGACTCGGCTTGGCGAAGCAGCCCACCGATCCGCGTCAGCATCTTGTCCGAACTCATGAGCGAGAGGCTACCGGCCCTCTCCGACACCCCCGGGTTGACCGATTCAGGAAGGCAAAAATGACCACTGCGCGGTGCGATGTGTGCCACAGTACCCATCGACATATGTGTCAGGGGGAGCATCACAGCGAGATTCTGCGTGCCCAACTCCGGGCACATACCACCGCGTAGAAGTAAGTGGAGAGAACAATGGCGTCTTTGATCACGAAGGTGGCAGTGGTTGCGACAGCAGCTACGCTGCTGACGCTCACCGGATGTTCGAGCGACAGCGGATCGAGCGGCGATTCGGGCGCTGCGTCCGAAAATGCCGACGGCCGTGGACCTATCACCTATGTAGAGGGACAGGACACCACCGAGACCGGTGTCGTCCAGCAGATCATCTCGGAGTGGAACGCCGCCAACCCCGATGAGCAGGTCACCTTCAAGGAACAGTCCGCCGACGCCGATCAGGCCCACGACGACTTCGTTCAACAGCTCCAGGCCCAGCAGAGCGACTACGACGTGATGGCACTCGACGTCGTCTGGACCGCCGAGTTCGCAGCCAAGGGCTGGCTCGTGCCGCTCGAGGGTGAATTCGCACTCGACAACGCAGGCGTTCTGCCCGCGACCGTCGCGAGCGCGACCTACAACGGCAAGCAGTACGCCGCACCGAAGAACACCAACGGCGGACTGCTCTACTACCGCAGTGATCTGCTCCCCGAGGCACCCACCACCTGGGCCGAGCTCACCGAGGATTGCCAGGTCGCGCGCGACAACAACATCGACTGCTACGCAGGGCAATTCGCCCCCTACGAGGGTCTGACGGCCAACGCGTCGGAGATCATCAACGCGCACGGCGGATCGATTGTCGGCGAAGACGGCAAGACCCCCACCGTCGACAGCCCGGAGGCCAAGGCCGGACTGCAGACCCTGGTCACCGCGTTCGAGACCGGCGTCATCCCGGCCCAGGACACCACATTCAAGGAGTCCGAGAGCCAGCAGGCGTTCCAGGACGGAAAGACACTGTTCCTGCGCAACTGGCCGTACGTTTACGGCACCGCCGCAGAGGAGGGTTCGGCTGTGGCCGGCAAGTACGCGGTCGCACCGCTTCCCGGGGTCACCGGCGTCGGCACGTCGACGCTCGGTGGATACAACGCCGCGATCAGCGCGTACTCCGAGAACAAGGCCACGGCTGCCGACTTCCTGCGCTTCATGCAGGGCGAGAAGGCGCAGCGCATCATCGCCGAGGGCGCTCTGCCGCCCGTGCTCTCGTCGCTGTACGACGATCCCGCACTGATCGCCGCGATGCCGTACCTTCCCGCATTGAAGGCATCCATCGAGAATGCCGTCCCGCGCCCTGTCACCCCGTTCTACCCGGCCGTCTCGAAGGCCGTGCAGGACAACGTGTCTGCCGCCATCAAGGGCGAGAAGAGCGTGGACCAGGCGATCACCGACATGCAGGCCGGTATCGAAACCGCCGGCGCCAACTGATTTCGGGAGAACCAATGGCTGTACCTGCTGGTGTGACCAGTGGGGCCGGCGCAACCACCGCGGCCGGGGGCTCGTCCCCCGGCCGCGGTCGGCATGTGCGGTCCAAGAACAAGCGCTTCGGCCTGACGCAGGGTCGGGCCTGGCTGCTGATCGCACCGACGATGGTGATCCTCGCGATCGTCATCGTCTACCCGGTGATCCGAGCCCTGGTGATGTCCTTCTCCAAGGACCCAGGTCTCGATCCCGCCACCGGTATGTTCGTCACCGGTGGATCTGCCGGCTTCGACAACTACACGCATTGGATTCTGCAGCAGTGCACCTCGGCCTCGGGCACGTCGGTGCCCTGCCCGCCGGGGACGCTCGGGTCTCAGTTCTGGGGCGCGGTCGGTAACACGGCGTTCTTCACCGTCGTGACGGTGTCCATCGAGGTCGTCATCGGCTTCGCGATGGCCGTGATCATGGGCAAGACCTTCGCCGGACGCGCCCTGCTCCGCGCCGCGATCCTGATCCCCTGGGCGATCCCGACGGCTGTCACCGCCAAGCTCTGGTACTTCATCTTCGCGTACGACGGCATCGCCAATCGCATTCTGGGAACGAACATTCTGTGGACCGGCGACGCCTGGCCCGCTCGTTTTGCAGTGATCATCGCCGACGTGTGGAAGACGACGCCGTTCATGGCGCTGTTGATTCTGGCCGGGCTGCAGATGATTCCCGCCGACGTCTACGAGGCTGCTCGCGTCGACGGGGCGTCGGCGTGGCAGCGGTTCACCAAGATCACACTGCCGCTGGTCAAGCCGGCGCTCATGGTGGCAATTCTGTTCCGCACGATGGACGCACTGCGCATGTACGATTTGCCGGCCATCCTCACCGAGGGCAACCCCGCCACGCGAACCATCTCCATCCTGGTGGTGGAGCAGATCCGGCAGGGGTTCAACAGCGCTGCGTCGCTGTCGACCATCTCGTTCGTCATGATCTTCATCGTGGCCTTCATCCTGGTGAAGTTTCTCGGTGCGAATGCCGTTGCCACCCAGGAGAATCAGCGCAAGGGGGCCGGGCGATGAAACAGGCCCGCATCTATATCGGTGTCGTCGTCATCCTCGTCTGGGGACTGGCACCGTTCTATTGGATGGTCGTCACCGCATTCCGCGACCCGCGTTACACCTTCGATACGACGCCGTGGCCGACGCACGTCACGTGGGAGAATTTCGAGAACGCGTTGTCGACGGCGAACGGCAACAATTTCCTGCGTGCGGTAGGGAACAGTCTGATCGTGGGCGGCGCGACCACGCTGATCGCGTTGGTCATCGGCGTCTTCACGGCATACGCGCTGTCCCGCATCGACTTCCGCTTCAAGTACGTGGTGACTGGCATCATCCTGGGTGCGTCGATGTTTCCCGTCGTCGCATTGGTGACCCCGCTGTTCCAATTCTTCACCAATATCGGGTGGATCGGCAGCTACCAGGCGATGGTCATCCCCAACATCTCGTTCGTGCTGCCGTTGACGATCTACACCTTGGCCGCGTTCTTCGCCGAATTGCCCTGGGAGCTCGAAGAAGCCGCGCGGATCGACGGTGCCGGGCGTTTCCAAGCATTCCGCCTGGTGATGCTCCCACTTGCCGCACCTGCCCTGTTCACCACCGCGATCCTCGCGTTCATCGCAGCCGTGAACGAGTACCTGCTGGCCAGTCAGCTCTCGAGTGACAGGACCGAACCGGTCACCGTGGCCATCGCGCGGTTCACCGGCAACGATCCGTTGGTGGTGCCGTATGCCGCGATCATGGCCGCGGGCACCATCGTGGCGATTCCACTGGTGATCATGGTGCTGCTGTTCCAGCGTCGCATCATCTCCGGACTGACGGCGGGCGGCGTCAAATCGTGACCGCTCAGGACCATCTTCAGTTGCTGGCGGGCATTCTGGGATTCTTCGCACTCGTGGCGCTGATCTTTGCGGTAGCCGGGATCATCGGGGGCAATCCCGGCGTGCTGCCGTCGGTGGCCCTGCTGGGTCTGTTGATCGCACTGTGGTTCTGCGTCAAAAAGATTCGTTGAAGCTGCGCGTTGCCACCGAAACCAATTCGGTCAGTGCCGCATTCGTCCTGGGCCGCCAGACCAGGGCCAGGAGTGCGGCGGTGTGCGAGTCCGTGAGCTCCACGGCAACGAGTGTGTCGTCGTAGGACGTCGTCATCGATGCGCTGAGGATCGCCACCCCCAGGCCGCGGGCAGCGAGGTCGGCCACGGCGTCGGGGGCGGTGGCCTGCAACGCGATCGTCGGCGCGAGTCCTACTCCGGCACAGTCCCGGTCGAAGACCGCACGGATTCCGGTGCCGGGAGGAAGGGCGATGATCGGGTGCTCGCACACCTGCGCCAACGTCGCCTCGCCCTGTGCTGCCAGAGGATGCTGCGGTGGAACGGCTGCGACGATACGTTCGTCGATCACCACCATCGATTCCAATCCGTCCGGGGCCCGAGCTGCAATTCCTACGAGTGCGATGTCGAGTTCTCCTGCGCGCACATCGGCCACCAGACGATCGGAATTACCCTCCTGCAGAGCAAGTTCGACGCCGGGGTGCGCCGAATGGAAGCGGGCCAACGCGTCGAACAGTTGTGGGACGGTGCAGGCGGTGACCATCCCGACGCGAAGCGAACCACGCAGGAGTCCGGCGATGTCGTCGACGGATTGTCTGACCGAGCCGGCGGCGGCCAGCGTCGCGCGGGCTTGTGTCAGCGCGGCCTGACCTGCGGTGGTCAATGTTGCTGTGCCACCGGATCTGTCGATCAATTCGGCACCGAGTTCGCGTTCGAGCGCGCGGATCTGTGCGCTGACGCCTGATTGGCTGATGTGCACTCTGGCTGCGGCGCGAGTGAAGTTCGCTTCCTCGGCCACTGCGACGAAGTACTCCAACTGTCTCAATTCCACTGCTGCACTCCCAGATTCGGGCCCTCACCGGCGTCGAGTCTGGCGATATTCCGCTTCGGGGCCGTGACGCGGTAGCTGCAGTCGATCAATTCGGCTGCCTCGGCCCAGACGTCGTCGTCGGCGTCGCTCAGGTCGAAGCCCACCCAGCCGGCCGGGCCGAGGTACGCGGGGTGGAAGTAGCGGGGTTCGAGTTCGCAGGCGCGCTGCTCCTCGGCACTCTCGCATTTGACCAGGATCGAGAGGTCGTATTGGTCGCCGCCTTTGACACCGCCGCCGAAGTAGACGAACACCGAGGCGGTGCGGAAGGTCGGCCGGCCATGGGAGATCTTCTCGGACACCTCGGGATAGGCGAACGCCATCGTGCGAACACGTTCGAGGACCGGATGCTTCGAAGTGGGGTCGATGGCCACGAGCACACGATAGCGCGCGAACTCCAGCTGCGGCTATGAGTAGAACTTCTGACGATCATCGCTATCAACTGTTGGACTTCTGGTCCGGTGCGTTCGAGACTCGTTGTCATGACGCGGACACCGAAAGAAGTTGCAGCAACCTACTTCGAGGCCTGGAAGGCGAAGGATTTCGACACGCTGGCGTCGATCCTGCACGAGGACGCGACGTTCCGGGGACCACTCGGCACAGCAGACAACGGTGCGGAATGTGTGGCCGGATTGAAAGGAATGTCGGAAATCGTCACCGATATCGACATCGCCCACGTCTTCGTGGACGGCCCGAACGTCCTGACGTGGTTCGACCTGCATACGTCCATCGCATCTCCGGCGAGCACCGCCAATTGGCAGCGAATCGAGAACGGAAAAATCATGGATATCAAGGTGACCTTCGATCCACGAGAAATCACCGCGGCCGGATAGACGAACGCCCGCTGGTACTCAATGTGACATTCAGTGGCCTTTTCGGGGGTCAATGTCACATCGAGTGGACCGGCGGGCGGAAGTTCGCGTCTAGCTGCGGGCCCTACGCGTCGATGATGAACGCTTCGAGTTGTTCGCGAGCGACGTCGTCGGCGAGTTGCTTCGGCGGGCTCTTCATCAGGTAGGCCGAAGCGGGGATGACGGGTCCACCGATGCCGCGGTCCTTGGCGATTTTCGCAGCGCGGACTGCGTCGATGATGACGCCTGCGGAGTTGGGCGAGTCCCACACTTCGAGCTTGTACTCGAGGCTCAGGGGAACGTCACCGAAGGCGCGGCCTTCGAGGCGGACGTAGGCCCACTTGCGGTCGTCGAGCCAGCCGACGTGGTCGGACGGTCCGATGTGGACGTCCTTGGCGTTGAATTCCTTCTGCAGGTTCGACGTGACGGCCTGGGTCTTGGAGATCTTCTTCGACTCGAGGCGGGTGCGCTCGAGCATGTTGAGGAAGTCCATGTTGCCGCCGACGTTGAGCTGCATGGTGCGGTCGAGCTGCACGCCGCGGTCTTCGAAGAGCTTCGCCATGACGCGGTGGGTGATGGTGGCACCGACCTGGCTCTTGATGTCGTCGCCGACGATGGGGACGCCTGCGTCCTCGAACTTCTTGGCCCAGACGGGATCGCTGGCGATGAAGACGGGCAGTGCGTTGACGAAGGCGACGCCTGCGTCGATGGCGGCCTGTGCGTAGAACTTGTCGGCTTCTTCGGATCCGACGGGGAGGTAGGACACGAGCACGTCCACCTTGGCGTCGCGCAGGGCCTGCGCTACGTCGACGGCGTCGCCGTCGGCCTCGGTGATGGTCTCGCGGTAGTACTTGCCGAGGCCGTCGAGCGTCGGTCCGCGCAGGACGTGGACGTCCTTCGGGGGTACGTCGGCGATCTTGATGGTGTTGTTCTCGCTGGAGAAGATGGCTTCGGAGAGGTCGAAGCCGACCTTCTTGGCGTCCACGTCGAACGCGGCGACGAATTCGACGTCGCGGACGTGGTACTTGCCGAACATGACGTGCATGAGGCCGGGGACGGTGGCGTTCTCGTCCGCGTCCTTGTAGTACTCGACACCCTGGACCAGGGATGAGGCGCAGTTGCCCACACCCACAATGGCCACGCGGATTGCGTTGTTGTTCTCACCCATGGTCGGGTTCTCCTTCTGTCTTGACTGTCCTGTTTGGTGCTGTGTGGGACGGTGCTGGGTTGGGGTCGGCCTGCTCGGCTGCGATGACTTCGTTGAGCCAGCGCACCTCGCGTTCGCTCGATTCGAGTCCGAGCTGGTGTAGCTGCCTGGTGTAGCGGTCGAGTGTCCCGTTCGCCTTGGCCACAGCGTCGCGGAGCCCTTCTCGGCGCTCCTCGACCTGGCGACGTCTGCCTTCGAGAATGCGGACTCGAGCTTCCGCGGGAGTCCGACTGAAGAAGGCAAGATGTACGCCGAAACCGTCGTCGGTGTAGTTCTGCGGTCCGGTGTCGGCCACCAGTTCGGCAAATCGTTCCCTGCCGAGCGGGGTGAGCTGATACACCCGTTTCGCTCGTCTCTTCACGAGCAAGTCGGGACCGGCGTCCTCGGCGATGAGTCCGTCGGTTTGAAGTCGACGGAGTGCCGGGTACAGCGATCCGTACGAAAACGCTCGAAAAGCTCCGAGCAGGCCGGTCAGCCGCTTGCGGAGCTCGTAACCGTGCATGGGTGATTCGAGAAGCAGTCCGAGAATTGCGAGCTCGAGCATGCAACTCCCCCTTCTCGAATCCAACGATCACATCATGGCGATGCGATTGACCGCACTATCGAAGAATGTATCGCGCCGATACATATTCTGACAACTCGGCCGTGAACGTATCCTGCGACTTATGACCCCGGTCGACGCGCTCGCCGCCGCTGCCGCCCTCCACCTGGGCTTTCAGTTGGTGGTGACCGCCGTCGTCTACCCGGCGTTGGCGGAGGTGCCGGACGACGACTGGCAGCGTGCCCATGACGCTCACACGCGGCGCATCACCCTCGTAGTCGGGCTGGTCTACGGACTACTCGCTGCTGCGTGTCTGTGGGTGTTGGTGTCCGGTTCGACCCACCCTGCTGCCCTGATCAGCGTTGCCGGCGCAGTGATCTCCGCGCTCGCGACTGCATTCGTGGCTGCTCCAGTCCATGGCGAACTAGGGCGTGCGGGACGCAACGGACACTTGATGAGTCGACTGCGATCAGCAGACCGCGTACGTCTCTGCGGTGCAGTGGTGTGTGCCCTGTTTGCTCTGTTGGCGTGACCGAGCGCGGGTGAACGTGGAGTGGCTTATCGGTTCAGTGAACCGGTGCGACCATCAGCACCGCGTCGACTCGGTACTCGCCCCACTGCTGCGCAGCCGTCCCGATTCGGTGCCAGCCTCGCCGGCGGTAGAAGCCGAGAGCGGCGCTACTCGGATCGACGAGCAGCACCGGTGCCCGTCCCTCGCTCCGTGCCGCATTCACTGCGTGTGCGAGCAACGCCGTTCCGCTGCCCGGCACGGAGCCGTCGGTCATCAACCGCGACACGACGGCGAGTCGATCGGCAGCCACCCCGGTTGCTCGCTGCCACTGCGCGCTCGCATCGTCCGCACCGGGATCCTGTTCCGGTGACGCCGTCGGATGCAGCGCTATGTGTCCGACGACGGTGCCCTCGTGCTCGGCGACCCAGGCTGCGAGTTCGTTGGGTGCGGCAAGCCAGTCGGCTCGCACCGCCGCTGCGCGCATGGGATAGCGCTGTGTTTCGTGCGTACGTTGCAGGATGGGTAGGAGGGTGCTCAGGTCGCCGTCCCGTCGGGGCCGCACGTGTATTCCCGATGTGGCGAACATGTGGGCGAGTGTAGGGACCGGACGGTGATGCCCACGGCGAGGATCGGCACAGTGTCCATGATCACCAACGACGGATCATCGCGTCGCAACAGGTGGAGCACTGTGTCTCGAGGCCGAAATGGGACCTGCTCGTCGCCGAGGCGGGGTTCGCAGGTCCGCATCGGAGGGGCCGCACGTACTCTGGTCCTCGTGCGACTTCAGCGACAGGTGGTGGACTACGCCCTTCAGCGTCGGTCGCTGCTGGCCGAGGTCTACTCCGGTAAGACGGGTGTCGCAGCGGTCTGTGATGCAGATCCGTACCTGCTGCGCGCTGCCAAGTTCCACGGGCGCGGCAGCGACGTGGTGTGCCCCATCTGCCGCAAGGAGCAGCTCACGCTGGTGTCCTGGGTGTTCGGCGAGAAGCTCGGGGCGCTGTCCGGGTCGGCGAGAACTGCGGACGAACTCGTCCGCCTCGCGGCGACCCAGGAGGAGTTCTCGGTCCATGTGGTCGAGGTGTGTAGGTCGTGCAGTTGGAACCACCTCGTCCAGTCCTATGTCCTCGGGGCCGTTCCCGCGCCCAAACAACCCCGTCGTCCGCGATCGGGTTCCCGACAACCGAACCGTCGAACAGCGAGTGAGTGACACAATCGCTCCGCTGATCCCATCCACCGAGAGTTCGACGCGGCCGCCGAAATTACTGGAGATTCGTACGTGAGTTCCCCCTACGACAACAACCCGGGTAGCAACGAACCGGGCCGTAGCGACTCCGGACGGCGTCCCGACGTGCCCGGGCCGCCGCGCGGCAGTCGACATTCCGATCCTCCCGGTCGTCGCCCGGTGCCTCCTCCCGGCCCGCGTCCGATGCCGCCGCAGGGTCGTCCCCCGATGCCCCCTGCCGGTCAGCGTCCGGTACCTCCTCCCGGGCAGCGTCCGATGCCGCCGCAGGGTCGTCCCCCGATGCCTCCTCCCGGCCAACGTCCTGGACCTCCTCCCGGGCAGCGACCCGGACCCCCTCCGGGCCAGCGACCGATGCCGCCGCAGAGCCGACCCTTTCAGGGCAGGCCGCCGGTCGATCCGGTCAGTGGACGTCCCGCAGGTGAGCGTCCTTACGGAGAACGTCGCTACGGAGAGCCGCCCATCGCGCCTCCTGTTCGGTCTGCTGCCCCGACGGCCGTCACTCGGTCCGGCTCCGTGCCACCGCCCTACGAACCGAACGATCCATCAGTTCTCTCCTCGGGTAGCGAACCGCCCGAGCCGCCCGAAAGAGGTCCCGCCGCGAAAACGAAGAAGAAGTCCAAGTGGCGGGTCGTTCGACGCACGATGTACGCGTTGATCGCCCTGGGTCTGATCGTGCCGATCCTGGCCTTCATGGTGGCGTACACCGTCGAGGACGTGCCGCGTCCCGGCGACATCAGGACCAACCAGGTCGCCACGATCTTCGCCGCGGACGGCGCGAGTGTGCTCGGCAAGGTGGTGCCGCCCGAGGGCAACCGCACCGACGTGACGATCGACCAGATTCCGGAGCATGTACGCAATGCCGTGCTCTCGGCCGAGGATCGCGATTTCTACTCCAATCCCGGATTCTCGGTGACCGGCTTCGGTCGAGCGCTCCGTGACAACGTGCTCGGACGCGACAGCGCAGGCGGCGGTTCGACCATCACCCAGCAGTACGTGAAGAACGCGTTGGTCGGAAACGATCGGACGCTGACCCGCAAGATGCGTGAGCTCGTCATCTCCTCGAAGATGGCGCGTCAGTGGTCGAAGGACGACATCCTCGCTGCGTATCTCAACACCATCTACTTCGGCCGTGGTGCGTACGGTATCGCTGCCGCGTCGACGGCGTACTTCGGTAAGTCCGTCGATCAGCTCTCCGTCGAGGAGGGTGCCGTCCTCGCGGCGGTCATTCAGCAGCCTTCCAATCTCGATCCCGAAACCAACCCCACCGGCGCGCAAGCTCGTTGGGACTACGTGCTCGACGGCATGGTCTCGCAGGGTCAGCTCGACGCGACCCAGCGGGCCGCGATGATGTTCCCAGTGGTGGTCCCTACGTCACAGGTGGACTCCGGTGACGCCGACGACGCCGGTCCGAACGGTCTGATCAAGGCCCAGGTGCTGCGCGAGCTGTCCGCTGCCGGGGTCAGTGAGCAGGACCTCAACACCGAGGGACTGCAGATCACGACGACCATCGATCCGAAAGCCCAGGCGGCTGCGGTCGATGCCGTGAACAGCAATCTCGAGAACGAACCGTCCGAGCTGCGCACGGCTTCGGTGTCGATCGATCCCCGTACCGGTGCGGTCCGCTCGTACTACGGCGGCGCGGACGGACGAGGATTCGACTTCGCGCAGTCCGGCTTGCAGACCGGGTCCTCGTTCAAGGTGTTCGGTCTGGCCGCTGCGCTGGATCAGGGCATTCCGCTCTCGAAGATGTACGACAGCTCGCCGCTCGACGTCAACGGCATCGAGATCAGCAACGTCGAGGGTGCCTCCTGTGGAACGTGCACCATCGCCGAAGCGCTCAAGCGGTCGCTCAACACGAGCTTCTATCGCATGATGCTCGGCATGGACAACGGTCCGCAGGCCATCGCGGACATGGCGCACAAGCTCGGCATCCCGCAGGAGATCGACGGCGTCGGACCCACCCTCACCGAGCCCGACAACGCAGGCCCCAACTACGGAGTCGTGCTCGGCCAGTACCAGTCTCGCGTCATCGACATGGCTTCGGCCTACGCGACCTTGGCTGCGTCGGGCGTTTATCACACCCCGCACTTCGTGCAGAAGGTCGTCACGGCCGACGGCACAGTCCTTCTCGACCGCGCTCCCGAAGCGGGCCAGCAGGTCGTCTCGGCCGCGGTCGCGGACAACGTGACCTCGGCGATGCGTCCGATCGCCGGCTACTCCAACGGTCACAACCTCGCCGGCGGTCGTCAGTCGGCGGCCAAGACCGGTACCGCTCAGCTCGGAGACACCGGGCAGAACAAGGACGCCTGGATGGTCGGTTACACGCCGTCACTGTCCACGGCCGTGTGGGTCGGCACCGAGCAGGGTCTGCCGCTCGAGAACAGTTACGGCGGACCGATCTACGGATCGGGCATACCGTCGGACATCTGGAAAGACACGATGGACGGCACGTTGGAGGGCACCTCGAACGAGACCTTCCCGACGCCGGAGGCCATCGCAGGTCAGGCCGGGGTGCCGCAGTACTCGGCACCGGCCCCGACGGCGACGGTGGCACCGTCGACAGCTCCGCCGCAGGTGACCTTGCCGATTCCGACGGAGATCTCGCCGCCGGTGGTCATCACTCCGCGGCAGGTCGAGATTCTGCCCGGCGTCACCATCCCGCTGCCAGGGCTGGCACCGGCGCAGCCCGCGGAACCCGAACCGGCGGCACCCGAACCCGCCGCGCCCGAACCAGTGGCACCCGGGCAGTAACGACTCCAGCGGTGACGACCGAACCCGAGCGCAAGGGTCGAGCAGTGGCCAGCCCCGGTCGGCTCGACCCCGCGAGCGCAGCAGACCGCGATCTGCCCAGTCGTACCGATCCGATGACCGAGGAACTGTCCTCGGTCATCGGCGGGCCGGTCGGCAAGCACGCGCTGATCGGTCGGCAGCGCTGGTTCACCGCACTACGGGTGATTCTGCTGCTGGCGGTGGTCTTCCTGTGCTTCGGTTGGTTCGCCAAGGCAGCCTGTATCCAGCAGGCACCGGTGGGACCGGGCGGCGAGCTCGGACTCGACTGGAGTGGCAGTCGTCAGTACGTGGCGATGTGCTATTCCGACACCGTGCCGCTCTACGGGGCGGAGCGACTCGATCAAGGTGCTTTCCCGTACAAGAAGTCCTGGGAAGAAACCAAGGCCGACGGGTCCAGTCAGATCAGGTACATGGAGTACCCGGTGCTCGCGGGGTTATACCAGTACGGCTCGATGGTCGTCGGAAAAGCCTGGAACTCACTGAGTTTCCTGCCGCAGGCGCTACCGGTCGTGGTCTACTTCAACGTGGTTGCCCTGGGATTGGCGGTCGCCTGGCTGGTCACCGTGTGGGCCACCGCGATAGCCGCCGGACGCCGCATCTGGGATGCCGCGCTCGTGGCGGCCTCGCCGCTGGTGATCGTGCACGGATTCACCAATTTCGACGCTCTCGCAACGGCTTTCGCTCTCACCGGATTGCTGGCGTGGGCCAAGAAACGGCCGGTTCTGGCCGGAGTTCTGATCGGTCTCGGCGGTGCCACCAAGCTCTATCCCCTGCTGTTCCTCGGACCCCTGCTGGTGCTGTGCTGGCGCACCGGAAAGATGCGCGAGTGGGGCATCACCGCCTGCGCGGCGCTCGGTGCCTGGCTGGCGGTCAATCTCCCTCTCGCGCTGCTGTATCCGTCGGGATGGTACGAATTCTTCCGGCTCAATTCCGAGCGCGGTGCCGACCCGGATTCGCTGTACAACGTCGTCACCTCGTTCACCGGCTGGACCGGTTTCGACGGCCCCCTCTACCCGGGCGACAAACCGTTGGTCCTCAACGCCGTGACACTGGTGTTGTTCGCCATCGTGTGCGCGCTGATCGCATACATCGGTACGACGGCACCGACGCGGCCGCGTCTCGCGCAACTGGTGTTCCTGGTGGTGGCCGGGTTCCTGCTCACCAACAAGGTATGGAGCCCGCAGTATTCGCTGTGGCTGGTTCCGTTGGCCGTGCTGGCGCTGCCGCATCGGCGAATTCTGTTGGCGTGGATGACGATCGACGCATTCGTCTGGTTCCCGCGGATGTACTACTACCTGGGTGTGGAGAACAAGGGCCTACCCGAACAGTGGTTCACCGCGACCGTCGTGGTGCGCGATGTCGCCGTGATCGGATTGTGCGCGTTGATCGTTCGGCAGATCTACCGACCGTCCGAAGACCTCATCAGAAACGGCAGCGCCGTCGACCCGCTCGGTGGCGTGCTCGACGGCGCTGCAGATCGGACCATCTCGGATCGGACCGGGGCCCGAAAGGTCACATATAGCGGCCGAGCTGTTTGACGGCTTCACCGGCGTGCTTGGCCTGGATGCCGTCGCCGATCGCCTGGAGCTTCCACTCACTGCCCTGGCGATACACCTTGGCCATCACCAGACCGGTGAACGGCATGCCGCCCTGCAGGGTGAAGCGGGCGAGTTCGGTGTTGGTGGTGTTGTCGACCAGACGGCAGAATGCGTTCGCCACCTGCTCGAACGTCTGACCGCGGTACGAGGTGACGGTGAAGACGATGCCGGTCACGTGCTTGGGTACCCGCGTCAGGTCGACCACGATCACCTCGTCATCGCCCTCGCCTTCGCCGGTGAGGTTGTCGCCCTGGTGCACGATCGAGCCGTCCTTGGCCTTGAGCTGCCCGTAGTAGACGACATCGTTGACGTTGCGGTCGGCGAGCATGATCGCTGACGCGTCCAGGTCGATGTTCGCGGCTCGGCCTCCGCCACCGAACAGTCCGCCCTTCTTCGGAGTGGTCACCGGATCCCAGCCGAGGCCCATGCGGATGACCGTCAGAGCCACCCCGCCGTCCTTGCGCAGGGTGACTTTCTGACCCTTGGTGAGGCTGACGGGCTTGGACTTGGTGAGGCTGACTTCCGGAGCCTCGGAACGGACCGGGGCGGCGGGTGGTGCGGGAGGCGCAGCAGGCGGCGGTGGAGTCGCGGGTGCGGGAGCAGGCGTCGGTGCGGGTGCGGGGGCGTCGTCCACGGACACACCGTGGTCGGTCACCAGTGCGGCGAAGCCACCTGCGTAACCCTGCCCGACGGCTCGCACCTTCCAACTTCCCTGACGTCGGTAGATCTCCAGTGCGATCACGATCGACTCCGAGCTCAAGCCGTCGATCGTGTACTCGTACAACACATTTCCGGCCGCGTCGCTCACTCGGGCGACGGGAGCGGCGGATCGACCGAAGTTGCTCGACGCGTCGTCGAGGGTGATGACAGCGCGGATCTGCTCGATGTCGGCGGGAACTGCGGCGAGCGATACGGCGAGCCGGGCCGGTCCGCCCTGGCCGGGCTCGAGGCGTACACCGGGGCCGGTGGGCTGGTTGAAAAACACGAAATCGGCGTCGGTGCGCACTTTTCCGGCGTCGGTGACCAGTAGCGCGGACAGGTCCGCGGGTACGGCCAGCGAGATGGAGACGACGACGTCACCGACGGTGAGTGGGCCGTTCTGACCCTTGGACAACGGTTGACCGGCCGGAGCAGACAATGTGATGGACTCTCTCTCGTAGTGCTGGTTACCGCCATCCAATGTACTTGTTCGATTTGTCCGACTGGCGTCACTGGGATTCGGCGGCCGTCAGATCTGCCGCAGGGTGAACAGGTCGCCGGGTGTGCAGTCGAGGGCGCGGCACACGGCGGTGAGGGTCGAGAACCGGATCGCCTTGGCGCGGTCGTTCTTGAGCACCGACAGATTGACGACGCTGACTCCGGCCAGACGCGAGAGCTCGGCGAGCGTCATCCCGCGGGCGTCGAGAATCTCGCCCAGATGGCAGACGACCAGATGGTCGACGAACTCCTCCACCATCAGACCAGGCCATCGGTGTCGCGGGCGAGCTCGGACCCCTGGCGGAGAACCGCGTAGACGAACTGCAGAACGACGGCGGTGATCACGGCCAGCCAGAACGCGCCGAGGCCACGTGCGGTATCGGTGAGTTCTGTCGTCTCCAGCGCGCTCTGAACGGCATTGGTGCTCATGACCCGAAGACCGCCGGTGACGACCGGGTACAGCACCACGCAGACGGCGACCACGGCCAGGTCGATGCCGGCACCGGAGCTGAAGGGGGTTTTTGCGATGACGTTGTCGAAGAATCGGTATGCGAAGAAGATTCCCACCAGGATCACAATTCCGCCGGTCACGATCTCGCCGTACCTCATGACGTCGATCATTCCGATGAGACGCTGGACGTCACTCTTCGCGACACTGAGCTCGATGACGTTCCCCGGCTGTATCTGTCCGCCGAACAGGTCGAGAGTCGGAGAGTTGTCCCGCGGAGTGACCGTAGCGCTGACGTAGTCCGATGAGTGGTATTGCCACAACCTCCAGCCCGACCACACCACAGCCGCAGCCGCGTAGAACGCCATCGCCCATTTGTTGGCTCGTGCCGAGCCCAGTCCGTATGCCATCCCGCCGCCTCCATATCGATAGTCGATAACAACGAGTATCGATAACCTATCGAAAATCGATACGGTGTCAAGGGCGCGCAGTCATTGCCTCAGCGCGACCGCCAGGTGCCCTTCGATCTCCGACGCCAAGCCGGCGGTATCGATGGGCGCTATCTCGATCGACTCTCCGGAGTGCACGATGTACCGGCCGTCCCGATCGAAGTCCATCCAGAAGAACGAGACGGCGTCGGTGTCGCGGCGGTTGTCGTAGGTCTTGCCGCGCGCGACGATGATCTCGCCGACTGCCGACCGTGGGCGGTCGAAGAACGACCGGAACTGCTCGTCCGCCGTCGCGCCTCGCGTTGCGGTGGACAGATGCGTGCCACCCGATGTCGCTGCGGCAGTGGCACGTTCGAGTCGCTCGGCCGGTCGGTGGCCGGCCGTGATACTCGGCACGGGCCCGAGAATCAGGGCGGGGGCACGGGCCGGGCCGGTCAGTTCGATGGTCACGGCACCACCGGAGGAGGCGTCGGGCCCCGGTTGCTGAGTCAGCACCGCGGCCGTGTCGTGGCGAATCGCTGCGTGGCTGCGCACGATTGCATAGGGGGAATCGGTTGTCTCGCCGCGACATTCGATACGAACCATCGGGTCGACGACGCTCCGAACAGCTGCGCCGAGCTCCTCGTCCATCATCGCGTCGATCCTTGCCGACGCCTCGAGCCGCAGTTGTCGCAGTTCGTCCACGGTATCGACGTCGATGGTGACCGCCAGGGGGTACGGCAGTCGGTCGCGTCCGAATCGACTGCACAGCATCATGAAATCGATGCCGGGCATGGTCCAGGTCGTCATCGTCAGCCGCCGAGTACCGGAGGTGCGACGAGGGGCAGATCGCCGATCAGTTCGCTGCCGTTGCTCACGTCCACCAGGTAACCGGGAGTCGCGTGCTCGCCGTCGTTGTCGCCCGCTCCCCGTGTGCCCGGTGCGCCCACGGCACCCATTCCCGGCATACCGTGCGCTCCCGCGCGGCCGGCCGCTGCTGCGCTGCCGAGTCCGCCGCCCGCCCCATTGCTGCCTGCCCCGCCGCCGCCCGTCCCGCCGCCGATCGGAGGGCCGAGAACCGAGCTGCCATAACCTGATCCGGCACCGGAACCGTTTCCGGATCCACCCGCGTATCCCGCGCCGCCGTAGCCCGAACCATTGGATCCTGCGAAGCCGCCACTGCCCGGTCCTGTTCCGCCGTAGCCGCCGCCGGGACCTGCGCCCAGCCCGGAACCCGCACCACCGGAAGTGCCGGGCCCGGTGGCCGATGCGGCCCGAGTGTCACCGGAGTTGTCGGCAGGAGGCAAGGAACCCGAACCGCCGGCCCCCGCCTGTTTCGACGGCGTACCGGTCCGACCCGTATCGGCACCTTCGGTGCCGCCGGGTGGTGCCTG
Organism: Rhodococcus sp. 06-418-5; assembly: GCF_002258285.1. NCBI lineage: Bacteria > Bacillati > Actinomycetota > Actinomycetes > Mycobacteriales > Nocardiaceae > Rhodococcus > Rhodococcus sp. 06-418-5. The sequence continues at coordinate 192,416 of NZ_NOYE01000008.1, read as the reverse complement.
TCCTGCAGCCGTCGGGGCCGCCGAATCTGTTCCGTTCGCGCTCCGGTTTCCGGAACTCGAACCGAGGCTGCCGTCCCCCGCGGAGTTCCCGAGTCCCCAGCCTCCGTTGGAGGGGGCACTGTCTGCGACCGGGTTGTGCGCTGCCGGTAGCACCGGCACCTCGGAATCGGACTGCAACACCCCTGGTACGTAGACCGAGCGCATGATTCGACGAGCTTCTTCCTGCTGCTCCTCGCGGGCGGACGCTGCGTCCTTCGCGGCGAAGGGAATGGGCAGAAGGGAATCGATCATGCTGCTCACGGGCGCCGCAACCACCGGCGGCATCCTCGATTGCGTCTGCGTGAATCCGGAGTGCGCCTCGAGTAATTTGTTGCTGATCAGGCTCATCGAGGTGGACAGCGCGGTCGCAGACGACACGTAGTCGGCCACGCCGCCACGGACGGCGTCGGCTGTCGGTCCCGACCAGCCCGACGTCATGGCCGCCTCGATGCCGGACCGGAAGGCGTCGGATCCGGTGGTAGCGGCAGCGGACAAGTCGTTCCAGTTCTTGGACGAGTTCCCGATGGTGTCGGTTCCCAGCGATCCGACCATGGCCACGATCTCCTCGTGCGGCATCACCTCGAACGCCTCGGTGATGACCACTTCGGTCGGCTCGAACTCGCCGCGGTAGTCGAGGGCCACGTTCGCCTTCTCGAATGCCGCTTGCAGAACGGAGCCGAGAAATTCGGGGCCGACCGGCGTCACGAACGCACTGGTGACGATGTTGTCGATCGTCGCTGCGAGTTCCTCGTACGGATCCGTCATGCCCACCCCTTGCCCCACTGCCTGTCTCCCCGACGAACAGTTAGACGCGGCGCACGGCACTTCGGTTCCGCAGCCACTCGAGAATCTCCTCGCTGGCCCGGACGCCGGAGGAGTCGGTGACGGTCAAGCCCGGCCGGGCGAATCCGAGCAGCTCGAGTTCGCCGTGCCGTGGTCGAACGGCCGAGTCGGCGGCCATGAGCATCTCCGCATCGAGTGCGCCGTCACCGGCGGCGAAGAGTCGAGCGTCGGCCTCCAGCGTGCCGTCCTGGATCAGCCGAGACCGTACCTCGGCCACCGCAGAGCTCTTGCACACCGCGTTGGGCATCGTGTAGATCTTTCGACCCTGCTGCGAGACGTTCCAGTCCCGAGCGGCGCACCACTGCGACCACTGCGCGACGAAGCCCTCGGGCACGGCGGACGTGTTCACCACCAGGTAGCAGAACAGCCCGTCCGCCTCGCGGTACTTGAGGACCCAGTCCTCGGAGACCCGTGATCTCAACTCTGCGCCGATACCCACCAGATCCAACTCGAACCTGCTGCGCCACTGCATATCCGGCACACCGTCGACGAGGATGTTGCCCCCGTTGCTGGTGATGGCATATCGCCAGGGTGCCCCGGGCAACGCGATCCGCCGAAACTGCTCGATGGTTCGCGTGGTGGTCGGCACCACGACCGTGGTCTCGCTCAACTCCCGAAGCAAAGACACCGCGCGAGAGCTCATGTAGGACAGTGGTTTTCCCTCGTACATCTCGACGCACTCGAACGAATCGTCCAGGGGAACCCCGAGTGCGCCCTCGGAGAAGATCATCGTACGGTCGAGATCCACCGCGACCAGAGCGCTCACGACGGGTCCCCGTTCGAGACGTTCTTGATCAGCCCCATGCACGAATAGGCGAGGTCGGGCACCACGTCCACCGGCACGCCCCTGGCTGCGGCGAGCATCCGAATGTGTTCGTGCTCGGGCGCATCGGCGTCCCGCACCAGTACCCGCCACGGGACACGACGCAGCAACACCCGGGTGGTCTCGCCGACGCCCGGTTTGACGAAGTTGACGTGCGAGATTCCGTATTCTTCACGCACCTTCTCCACCGATGCCCATCCGGTCCAGGTGGGGGTTCGGTCGGAGCCCAACACCGCAGCCACCGAGGCTTCGACCTCACCGCGGACATCGTCGAACCGCGCAGCGACGGTGTCGAGCAGGTGCCGCGAGACGTCGTCGGGGGCGAGATCGGCGTAGTACTTCGCGCCGTGGAAGTCCCCGGGACGAATCAGACTGTCGTTGAGCACGGTTCGTGAAACCAGGCCCGAGACCGTCGAATTGAGACAGGCGGACGCGATGAGGAAGTCGTCGCGGGTGCCGTACGTGCGCGCGCAGTTGCCAGGATCGGCGAGCACGGCGAGGTCGTCGTCGAACTCGGCACCGGGAAAGTCGCGGAGGGCGGCGGTGAGTTCGCGGGCGATCGCACCCTTGCCGGTCCAGCCGTCGACGAACACCACCGAGCGCGAGTCGTGGTGTTCGGCGAGGTAGCGCAGTGCCACGGCGTCGATGCCTCGATCACGCACGATCGAGACGGCGTAGTGGGGAAGCTCGATGCCGTGGGCCGCGAATGCCCAGCGGCGCATCAGAATTCCGACGGGTGTACCCGCCCGAGCCAATGACGCGAGTGCGATGTCGTGTCCGCGCTCGGCCAGCACGACCTCGGTGACGGTTCCGACCGCGACCGCCAGCCGTGACGCGCTTTCCTGTAGCACCTTCTCGAACAGTTCGCGGTAGGCCAGATCCGGCTGATACTCGACCGGAAGCGATTCGGCGTAATGGGCCTCGCCGGCTTGAATACGCTGCTCCCGCTCCTCGATTCCTGCTTCGAGGGAGACCGACGAGAGGTCTTTGAGCAGCCACGTGACTTCGTCCGCCGCGTAGGAGCCGAATTCGGGTCCGCGGAGCGGGCGTGCGCGCCGGGAAACCTCGAGCGCCACCGGGTCGGCTCCCGTCACGACCACCAGGAGTACGTCGGTGCCCGAGGCTGCCAGTGTCTCCGCCGCGGCGGCAAGGGCGTCGGTGTCGGCGGGGGCGTCGGCGACGAGCACCAGTGTGGTCTCGTGCGGGGCGGACGCGTTGTAGAGGTAGCGCAGTCCCGATTCGTCCTCGGGTGCAGCGAATTCGAAACCACGGCGCAGGGGGTAGTCGGGCACGTCCAGCACGTACGCCGGTGACCGGGTCGTGGTCTGGAACAGCGCACGGTGCCCCAGTTTCTGCAGGGCCGCCGCGAGCCGGAGCGGCAGATACATGAGCTCCTCGTGGCCGATGACGACCACCGGTGTCGATTCGGAGAGCGACGCATCCACGGTGGCTGCGAGGGCGTCGATCGCGGAGTCGAAACCTGCCGAATCGGATCGGAGGAATCCGTGGCGTCCGCCGTCGGGCAGGGTGGCCGGCCAGTGGGCGTCGACTCGATGAACCGAACCAGGCTGTGCAGCAGTGGGATTGAATACCGGATCCGGCAGGTCCAGCACCGTCTGTGTCAGTCCCGGCTCCAGCTCGACGGATCCCTGTGCAAGGCTCACGTTGTCGATCCGAACGCCGAGTTGTGTTGCCACCGCGGCAGCCGCAGCGAGATGCTCGGCGGTGCGCATGTCCACCAGGGATGCGATGACGTAGTGCGCGCGCCCGGCCGTGGAGTGAATCTGTCGCACCGCATCCAATGCGGTCGCTCCGGTCGAGATCTCGTCGTCGACGAGTATCAACGGCAGGTCGCCGGCAAGAAGGTCGGCCGAAGTGGGCATCAGCAGGTGGTCGGTGGCGTGCGAGTGACCCTCCTCGAACTCGCCGTGCACCGTCATGCCGGGAACACCGCGGCGCGTCGAGTGCAGGTAGCAGTGCGCGCCCAGAGCCGTTGCGACAGTGTGGCCCAATCCCGTTGCGGTCTCGGCGAATCCGAGAACATCGACATCGGAACCGTCCACCGCGGCGTGGACCAGGGCGGCCAGTTCGGTGCCTGCGGCGATCACGACGTCCGGATCCACAGGGATGTGTTTGCCGAGCACCGTCGAGACCAACAGATGGGCGCGGCGGGGATTGCGACGCAGACCTGGCCGCACCAACTGCGTGGCCGACCAGGACGACGACGAACCGGTGTCGGTGAGCGCGATTCCGTCGGCGGGGTTCGCGTTCATCGCTGTGCCAGTGCGGTCAGTAGATCCACGAACGTGATTCCCTCGTTGGTGACGCCGAACGCCCTGGCCCGCACCACCGTCTGCTTCGCCCAGTTGCGGTGCGGGCCGAGCTCGTTCATCTTGTTGCGGTAGCCGGACGCCTGGACGCCGCCCTGGTCGGAGGAGAGAATGTCGAGTGCATCGTGGTATTCCTCGTGCGTCACCGCGGACAGTGCGTGCACGGCAGGTACGTGCGAGGGGTGGATGACGGTCTTGCCCTGAATGCCGTTCGCGCGGTCGAGTGCCACCTCGCGCAGCAGGGCGTCGAGGTCGCTGCTGACCAGTTGCTGGCGGAAGCGTACGGCCTGTTGATCGACGAACGGCGTCTGACGCAGCAGGGGACGGAACATGCGTTCGTGGTCTGCGAAGTACTCCCACACCGGTCCGGTGATGACGAAGCCCGAACCGTCGTAGCGGCCCAGGTGATTGACGATCGCGCTGATGACGTCGGCGACGACGCGGACGTCGTAGATCGTCAGGTCCCGGTCGCGGCGGATGCCGAACGTGCCGCACATGTCGGTGGCACCGATTCGCACCGCCAGTACGACGTCGCGGTACTCACCGAGCAGTTCGCGAATGGCAACCAGTTCCGCGTCGCGGGTCTCCCGGTGCACCACCTCCGGTGATTCGAGGACCGGCATGGCGAACAGACGGGTGCCGTGTGTCTTCGACGCAGCGACGATCTCGTCGAGGAACTCGGCTCCGCGTGCTGCCGTGAACTTCGGTACGACGAATCCGGCCAGCCCTGCGGCACCGTGGTCGAGGCCGTCGCAGATGCTGCGGATGTGGGCGGCGGTACGAGCCCGAACGAACACCAGCGATCCCGAACCCGAGAGTTCGTTGAGAGTTCGCACGGTGTTGGCCAACGCTTCGTCCAGATCGTGATCTGCGACAGCGTCTTCGAGATCGATGACCATGGACCGAACACCCTCGTCGGTGCGTTTGTTCACCGTTGCCGTCAGGTCCCGACGCGTGGCCGGGATGTACAGCGTTGCGCCGAGAGCCGTTGCCACGAGGTCGTTTCCGTCGCTCGTCTCGATGTCTTCCGGTTGCATGAAGAACACTCGTCGGCGAGTGTCTGCGTCGAGATGGCGAAAGTGTTGCACCACTGTCCTTCGTGTGAATGTAGTCAGTGCGAGGTTCGCATGCGGTCGATCACGCCTGCGATGAAGTCCGAAATGGTATCCAGATCCTGCAGATATGACCAGTAGTCCGGGTGGGTACCCGTCAGCGCCGTGCTCGCCCTGTCGATCCGGGCGAGCTGAGCATCCAACACCGAGCCCCATTCGGCAACCAGACCACGATTGATCGCGAGTTGTTGAGCGTCACGAAGTTTGAACCGCACCTTGTTCTCGGTCTCTTTCGGATCGGCCCTGACCGCGCGCAGCAGTCGAACTCGGTCGGTGACCGCGTCGACCAGTTGCTCGGCATCGCTCAGGTGTTGGCGCGCCTGGGTGACCAGATCCAGTGACTGCTCGGGATTGCCCGAATCGAGCGCCGAACGCGCCGCGCGCAGGTCCTCGTCGGCCTGCTCGATGTGGCGCGCACTGGATCGTTCGTTTCGGGACAGATCTGCCGAGCTCTTGGCGTTGAATTCACGAAGCAAGCTCGAGAAGGCAGGCGCAATACCTTCGGATCTGGTTCGCACCGCCTCGATTCGGGTGCGCACGGAGGCCAGCGCGGTTCGGGCCTCCTGAAGGCGTCCCGGGGCCGAGTCCACGGCAGCACGCAGCGCGGCCGCACGGTCGCGGACTTGGGCGGCGTGCTCTCGGGCGCGCAGAGGGTCGCGCTGATCGGCCTGCAATTGTGTTGTTGCCGAATCGAGTTCGCGCCACGCCTGGCGAAGTGAGGGGTAGGCGGCGAACTGCTCGTCGACGGTGGAGCGGGCTGCGTCTGCCTCGGCCAACGCGTCCTGGACCAGGCGCGGGGTCGCGGCGAACTGAGCAGATGCCTGCTCGAGCGTGCCTCGATGGGCGTCGTAGAACCGATCGACGGCAGTGCTGGCATCGTGCAGAAGCGCGGTTGCTCGGTCGAAGGCCGATCTGGCGGCAGGGGTGGTGATTCCGTCGAACTGCTCGACGGCGGCGAGGTAGGCGGCTCCGGCGTCGAAACATTGCTTCTCGGTGTCGGACCATCGGCCTGCGAGTCGATCCTGAGGGCGCAGTGCGGTGGAGGCCTCGACGCCGGCCGACGCGATGGACTGACGCTTGTCCATGTCGAGGAACGCGGCGACAGCGTTGTCCTGGGATCGACGCGCGGCGGCGTCCGATTCGGCACCCCGGCGGAACACCCCAGGCCAGCGACTTGTCACCTGCTCGATAGTACTGACGGGAACCCTGGCGATGTCGCAGTCGTTGGCTGAGTACGTCCAAGAACCGGACATTCCCACTACGGTTGACCCCGTAACGGGAAACCAATTGCGAAAGGACCTCTCAATGGGCGTCAGCCTCAGCAAGGGTGGCAATGTCTCGCTCACCAAGGCAGCTCCGAACCTGACCGCGGTCGTGGTCGGTCTCGGATGGGACATCCGCACGACGACCGGCACCGACTTCGATCTCGACGCCAGCGCCATCGCTCTGAACTCGACGAAGAAGGCCTTGAGCGACGGGCACTTCGTGTTCTTCAACAACCTGAAGTCTCCCGACGGCTCCATCGAGCACACCGGGGACAACACCACGGGTGAGGGCGACGGAGACGACGAGCAGATCAAGGTCGATCTCGCCGCAGTACCGCCGGAGATCGAGACCATCGTCTTCCCCGTGTCCATCTACGATGCGGACGCACGCTCGCAGTCGTTCGGTCAGGTGCGCAACGCGTTCATCCGCGTCATCAACCAGGCCGACAACTCCGAGCTCGCACGCTACGACCTCAGCGAGGACGCCTCCACCGAGACCGCCATGGTCTTCGGTGAGCTGTACCGCAACGGCGCGGAGTGGAAGTTCCGCGCGGTCGGTCAGGGCTACGCCTCGGGACTCGCAGGAATCGCTCGCGATTTCGGAGTAAACGTGTAGTAAAGGCCTCCTCAAGATTGGGAGTACCCCCGCCTCGTCATCCATGATGGGCGGGGGTTTTTCCGTCTTTGTCTCGAGAAGGGCCACGACTGTGGTTGTCAAGATCTTCGGATGGTCGATCGCGGTCACCATCGTGTCCGTCATCGTGGCTTTTCTGTACGGCGGGATCGAGGCGATGATCCTCGTCCTCATCCTCGGTGTACTCGAGGTGTCGCTGTCCTTCGACAATGCCGTCATCAACGCCACCGTGTTGCGACGCATGAGCGAGTTCTGGCAGAAGATCTTCCTCACCATCGGCATCATCATCGCCGTGTTCGGCATGCGGCTGCTGTTCCCGCTGGTCATCGTCTGGGCTGCGTCCGGCCTCGGTCCGGTCGCCGCGATCGACCTGGCCCTCAACCCGCCCGCCGACGGTGCCGCAACTTTCCCGGACGGTTCACCCAGCTACGAGACGCTCCTCACCGACGCGCATCCGCAGATCGCTGCATTCGGTGGCATGTTCCTGCTGATGCTCTTCCTCGGATTCATCTTCGAGGATCGCGAGATCACCTGGTTGAGCTGGCTCGAAAAGCCGCTCGCCCGCATCGGTCGCCTCGATCAGCTCTCCGTGGTCGTCGCAGGCCTGCTGCTGGTCCTGAGCGCCGAATTCCTCGCCGAGGACGACAAGATCTCCACCGTCATGGTCTCCGGCGTGCTGGGCATGATCACCTACATTGCAGTGAACGGACTCGGTGAACTCTTCCACGTCGAAGAAGAGGGCGAAGAGTCCTCGGGCGGGCCGAGCGAACTGGCGAAGGCGACGGGTAAGGCCGGGTTCTTCCTGTTCCTCTACCTCGAGGTGCTCGACGCATCGTTCTCGTTCGACGGTGTCATCGGTGCGTTCGCCATCACCGCAGACCCGATCATCATCGCGCTCGGCCTGGGCTTCATCGGTGCGATGTTCGTCCGCTCGATCACGGTCTTCCTGGTTCGCAAGGGAACGTTGTCCGATTACGTGTACCTCGAGCACGGTGCGCACTGGGCGATCGGTGCGCTGTCCATCATCCTGCTGGTCTCGATCGGTGTACACATCAACGAGCTGATCACCGGCTTCGTGGGAATCCTGTTCATCGGGGCCGCCCTGCTGAGCAGTATTCGACGCAACAAACGCCTCGAGAACGAGGGCGTGGACACTGCCGTCAGCGTCTGACCGACGGCATCACCGACCCTGGTTCACAGCTCCGAGATATCGACGAGCCCGTCCTGCAGGGCGCGCGCGACGAGGGCCGCCTTGGTCGGTGCCGGCCGTCCGACGGAGGTGTACTTGGCCCGAATCCGGGTGAGGTGGGTGTTGACGGTGCCGAGCGAGAGAAACAGTGCCTTCGCCACTTCGGTCTTCGAGTCGTGTCGAATCCAGCAGAGCAGCACCTCGATCTCGCGGCCGGTCAGATCCGGTCGCGGCGGGAAGGGGCTCGTGGCGGCGGGAACGGGATGTATCTGCATCGGGGGTGGAACGAGGCTGATCGGACCGCGTGAACGGCGCGTCGTCGGGACTCCGGAGTCGTTCGCGGAGGGCAAGGGTTCGAGCAGTGCAGACATCTAATCTCCCGGACGCCGAAGTGAGTTGAGACCGACTAAACCAATGCGGTCGATTCTCACAGGTAATTCGCAGGTTTTCTGCCCTTATTATTTGGGGCATTGAACCGTCAACCGTCCTGTCAGAGTGTCACGGGGCTACGACAGACTTCTCTCCGACTGCATCGAGTTCGATCCGCACGTCGGCGCTCGAGTCGCTGACCAGTATGGATACGATCTTCGCGCGTCCAGGCGGCAGGATCCGAGCGGTCACCACCCCGTCTGTCGCACCGCTGAGCGCGTCGGAAACCGCGGTGCTCACTCGGTCCGAAATTGTGGGATGAGCCATAGTGAGCCCGCCGTCGTCGAGCGGAATCACCTGCACACTCCGTGCCCTGGCAGCCCGCGCTTGCGCGGCGACCTCGTCCGTCGTCAGTCCCGGTGCCCGCAGTCGATCCGGCAGAGTTGCCGCGTGAAGTCCGCAGGCCTGCCGCTCGGCGGTATCGAGACCGGACCCGCTCGCGATTTTCTCGAGTGGGGCCTGCATCAATCCTGTGGAGGTAGCTCGGGCATCGGGAGCCAGCCGTCCTCGACCGCACGCTTGTACAGATCGGTCTTCGTCGGTGCCGGACGTCCCGCCTCGGCGTATTTGTTGCGGATCCGTACCAGGTAGTCGTTGACGGTCTGCTCGGACAGTCCGGCCAGGCGGGCGACGCGTCCGGCCTTCTCGCCCGACGCGTAGAGGGCGAGTACTTCACGTTGGCGTGGACTGAGTCCCACGTCCGGAAGCTGGGGATCGCCGTCGATTGCGGCAGCCCAGTCCGTCGTGACGACCTGTCCCCCGCTCGCGGCGCGCCGGATCGCGGAGACGATCGCTGCGGCCGGTGCCGACTTGCGAACTACGCCCAGTACGCCCGCACGAGCTGCCGAGCGAACCAGAAAGGCGTTCTCGGCACCGGTGTAGACGAGGACGCGCGCACCGGCGGCGTGCAGTTGCTCCACGTTGGAGCGGGGTGAGGACCCGTCACCGAGCCGAAGATCGAGTACCACCAGATCGAGTGTCGGCTGCTGGGCGAGCAACTCTGCGACGGTGGCGGCGGTGGACACCAGTTCCAGGTCGGGTTCGTCGGCGAGCATGGCCTTGAGTCCGAGCGCTACCGATTCGTGGTCCTCGACGAGGCCGACGCGTCGAACTTCGGTGGCCCGATTTTCTGCGCTCTCCTGTGATCGCGACACCTGTGTCATGTCCCCGCCCCGCTCTGCGCCCTATTGCCCCGGTGATCCCGTCAGCGATGTCGCTGCTGGTCGGCGCGATGATACCGACTCCTGGTCTGTTTCGCCGCGTACTGGAATCCGCATGCGCGTACGGATGAACAGCACGAACAGCACCACCAGCAGCAGCGCCCGTCCCCACACCCCTACCAGAACGAAGAACTCCTCGTCCTCGGCGTCCACCCCGGAGGCCAACGCGGCGAAGTACTTGAACACGCCGATTCCCATCGACAGATCGACGATGAGATACGCGGCGACGAGCGCCCACGGGACCCGAAGCAATACCAGGAACGGCAGCAGCCACAGCGTGTACTGCGGCGAGTGCACCTTGTGCAGCAGCATGAATCCGCACAGCATCGACCCGCTCACCGCGACCCACGGGTACGTTCCGACAACCTTTGCCCGACGCCAGCCGAGCCATAGCGCAAGTGCGAACGCGGCGAACACCAGCAGCGGCGACGCGACATCGACCACATCCTGGAAGGACGCGTCGGCCTCCGCGTAGGCATCGGGAGTCATCTGGTCGCTGATGTAGAAGTGGCGCAGTCCCCAGTACCAGATGGAGTTGGTCGTCAGGTCTGCCTGCCGCAGCGACTGGAAGGTGAAGGATGCACGCCACCCCTCGTAACCGAGGACTGCGAACGGCAGGTTGACTGCAACCACCGTGCCGATCGCGGCACCGGCGACCATCAGACCGCCACGGACGTCCCAGCGACCCCGGATGGTGTCGGCGGACTCGCGCCCGTCGATGCCGCCGGTGACCACATACGCGATCAGGGGCAATACGAAAGCTCCCGGGTAGAGCTTGAGGCAGAAGCCGACGGCCAACAGCACCGACGCGAGAATCGCTCTGCGCCGCAGCGGCATCGGCAGGGTCATGACGAAGATCGCGCCGACGGCAGCGGCCACGACCGGAAGTTCCCAGTTGTGGAAGGCGTACATCACCACAGGTGGGCCGATCGACCACAGCAACGCGGACCAGCCGGCCATCCGCCCGAGCATCCAGGCGGTGAGCAGACCGAACGGTGCCAGAATCAACGCCGAGGTCAGCAGGAACTGTGCATCGGTGTGGGCCGGGATGGCTCCGAGCCACATCAGCAACCCACTGAGGACGGGATACTCCACCGTCCCGCCGGTGAGGATCCCGTCGCTGGTGATGGCTCCGTGAATGTAGGGAAAGATGTGATTGTCGATGTCTCGGCCGAGCCACAGGAATTGGATGTCGGAGTAGCAGACCGAGGAATCCTTGATGGCGTCGAACACCGTGCTGCGTCCGGAGGCGTCGAACGGCGCGACCGCGCATCGGGCCTTGTTCAGATATCCCAGAATCAATCCCAGCGCAGCCATCGCGACGACCACGACGACCGTCATCGGATTGGCGCGGACCCCGGATCGCATGGTGCAAGAGTATGACGCGTGAGGGCCGGACCGTGCGCCCGACGCGAATTAGCAGGTCAGGGCCCTGTCGTGTATCTTCGAGGGGTTGCTGACGCAACGACCCTCCTGCCACGGACAGTCCGTGGCCGTTTTCACTAGTCCACAGGAGGTGATGAGGTCTTATGCGTCATTACGAATTGATGGTCATTCTCGACCCCAATCTGGACGAGCGCACTGTCGCTCCGTCGCTCGACACGTTCCTCAACGTCGTTCGCAAGGATGGCGGCACCGTCGACAAGGTCGATGTGTGGGGCAAGCGTCGTCTGGCCTACGAAATCCTCAAGCATGCCGAGGGCATCTACGCCGTTGTGAACCTCAACGCCGAGCCTGCCACCGTCAGCGAGCTCGATCGTCAGCTCGGACTCAACGAGTCCGTTCTGCGCACGAAGGTCCTGCGACAGGGCAAGTAATTGTCGTTGCCCGCCTCTAGGCTGGCATCTACAACGCTTACTACTGAAAGAGGAACCATGGCAGGCGAGACCGTCATCACCGTCATCGGAAACTTGACGGCTGATCCAGAACTTCGATTCACCCCCGCCGGCGCGGCGGTTGCCAACTTCACGGTTGCATCCACCCCGCGCACATTCGATCGTCAGACGAACGAGTGGAAAGACGGCGACGCGCTCTTCATGCGCTGCAACATCTGGCGCGAGGCAGCGGAGAACGTTGCCGAGAGCTTGACCCGAGGCTCGCGAGTGATCGTGAGCGGACGGCTGCGGCAGCGCTCGTACGAGACGCGTGAGGGTGAGAAGCGGACAGTCGTCGAGCTCGAGGTAGACGAGATCGGACCTTCACTCCGCTACGCCACCGCAAAGGTCAACAAGGCCAACCGCGGTGGAGGTGGCGGCGGAGGCGGCTTCAACTCCGGCTCCGGCTCCGGTTCCTCCGGCGGATCGAGCGGCGGCCGCTCGAACTCCTCGTCCAACTCCGGTTCCGGCGGAGACGATCCCTGGGGCAGTGCCCCGGCGGCGTCGGGCTCCTTCGGCGGACGTGGCGGAGACGAAGAGCCACCGTTCTAGATCCTTCGATCGAGAACAACCAGATGTAACGGAGAAAGACCCATGCCCAAACCGCCATTGCGCGACAAGGTGCTCAAGAAGAAAGCGTGTTCCTTCTGCAAGGAAAAGAACACGTCGATCGATTACAAGGACACGACGTTGCTGCGTAAGTACGTCAGCGATCGCGGAAAGATCCGTGCTCGCCGTGTCACCGGCAACTGCGTCCAGCATCAGCGTGACGTGGCCGTTGCCGTGAAGAACTCGCGTGAGGTAGCACTGCTGCCTTACGCCGCGACGGCTCGATAGAAAGGGGCGATTGGTATGAAACTGATCCTCACCGCTGATGTGGACAACCTCGGTGCGCCTGGCGACACCGTAGAGGTCAAGGACGGCTACGGCCGTAACTTCCTGCTGCCCCGCGGATTGGCCATCCAGGCCACCCGTGGAGCTCAGAAGCAGGTCGACGGCATCCGCCGCGCTCAGGAAGCTCGTGCCGTCCGCGGCCTCGAGCACGCCAACGAGCTCAAGCAGGCCATCGAAGGCCTCGAGGCCGTCACGCTCTCCGTGAAGACCGCGGGCGACTCGGGCAAGCTGTTCGGCTCGGTCACCGCGTCGGACGTCGCTTCTGCTCTGAAGGCTGCCGGTGGCCCGGTCGTCGACAAGCGCAGCATCGATCTGCCGAAGGCTCACGTCAAGAGCACGGGCAAGCACGACATCGTCGTGAACCTGCACCCCGACGTGACCGCCAAGTTCAAGCTGGATGTCGTCGGAAGCTGATTTCAGCTTTCGGCCCGTTTCGGTCGAACAAAGCCCCACGAACCTCGGTTCGTGGGGCTTTTTCGTGTCTTCTCACAAAGATCAACTGTCGCAATGGGTTCCGATTTGTGAAGCATCTCTCTTCGGACGTTCGTGAGCAAAGCTTTGCGTACTCTTTAGGCGGGGCGACATCGAACATCATCACCAACTGGATTCACCCGACCTGACGCCTAGACGCCCGGAGGAACGCTGCCGTGACCACGACCGTGGAACCCGATTCCGACCCCAGTCCCGAGACCCGACTCGAGCCGCAGTCTCGCGTCGGGTCGATCCTGAAATACGACGTACCGGCCTCGTTGGTCGTTTTCCTTGTTGCAGTGCCACTTTCGATCGGTATCGCCGTCGCATCGGGCGCGCCGATCATGGCCGGTCTCATTGCCGCTGTGGTCGGCGGCATTCTTGCCGGCATACTCGGCGGATCACCGCTGCAGGTCAGTGGCCCCGCGGCAGGCCTGACCGTCGTGGTTGCCGAGTTGGTCAACCAATTCGGGTGGGGCGTAACGTGCGCCATCACCGTCCTGGCCGGTGCTGTGCAGATCCTGCTGGGAATGAGCCGGATTGCGCGCAGTGCGTTGGCCATCTCGCCCGTCGTGGTGCATGCGATGCTCGCCGGAATCGGTATAACCATTGCGCTGCAACAGATTCACGTGCTTCTCGGCGGGGAATCCGAAAGTTCTGCGGTCCAGAACGTCCTCGCCATCCCTACATCCGTCGCGAACGGCCAGTGGCCGTCGATCGTCGTCGGCGGAATTGTGGTCGTGCTGATGTTCGCCTGGCCACGGTTGAGCGAGTTGTCCGGCGTGCTGGCCAAGGTCACCAAGGTGCCGGCCGCCCTGGTCGCAGTGGTCACCGCCACCGCGGTCTCGATCTTCTTCTCACTCGATGTCGAACGAATCGAATTGCCCGGCAACCTGATCGAGTCCTTGAGCCTGCCGGTCATGCCCGACGGGCAGTGGAGTGCGTTCGTCACCGGCGTCATCACCATCGCGTTGATCGCCAGTGTCGAGAGTCTGCTCTCCGCGGTGGCCGTCGACAAGATGCACAGCGGTGAGCGCACCAACTTCGACCGTGAATTGATGGCTCAGGGTGCCGGCAACATGGCCTCAGGCGCCATCGGCGGTCTGCCGATCACCGGGGTGATCGTGCGCAGTGCCACCAACGTCAAGGTCGGTGCCAAATCTCGGGCATCGGCGATTCTGCACGGCGTGTGGATTCTGATCTTCTCGGTACTGTTCATCTCGATCGTCGAACTGGTTCCCTTCGCAGCTCTGGCCGGGTTGCTGGTGATGATCGGTGTGCAGCTGATCAAGCTGGCGGACATCAAGATTGCGAACAAGACCGGAGACATCGCGGTCTACGCGGTCACTGTCGTCGGAGTGGTGGCGCTCAACCTGCTCGAGGGTGTGTTGATCGGTTTGGCACTGTCGATCATCCTCGTGCTGCGTCGGGTGGTGTGGGCGAAGGTCAGGGCTGAGGAAACCGTCGACGGCACCTGGCGTGTCACCACCGAGGGGTCGTTGAGCTTCCTCGCGCTCCCCCGGTTGACGCATGTGCTGTCCACTGTCCCGGCAGGCACGGCCGTCACGGTCCACCTCGGCGTCGACTTCCTCGACCATGCCGTGCACGACGCCTTGAACGAGTGGATGCGTCAGCACGAACTCGGCGGCGGCACAGTGAAAGTCGAAGAAGTGGGTACGGCGTCCATGGCGGCGGCTGCCGAAGGCCCACCCAAGCGTGGATCGGCGACGGTACGCAGTTCGTTGGCACCGTGGCGTGCCTGGCAGCTCAAGAGCGATGTCGCGCAGGAGGACTCGCCCGCGGCGCTGCGGCCGGTGTTGAGCGGCGTTGCGGAGTACCACCGCACGCATGCTCCCAACATCCGTCCGCACCTCGAGGGACTGACCGACAGCCAGGATCCGGACACTCTGTTTCTGTGCTGTGTGGATTCGCGAGTCATGCCGAACACGATCACCAGCAGCGGCCCGGGTGACCTGTTCACCGTCCGCAACATGGGCAACCTCGTTCCCGCTCAGGGGCAGGACTGCTCGGTGGAGGCGGCGCTGGCGTTCGGTGTCGATCAACTCGGGACCTCGTCGGTCGTGGTCTGTGGGCACTCGGGCTGCGGTGCCATGAAAGCGGTACTCAGCGGCCCTGAGAACGCCGCGGACGCCTCCGTCGCCGAGTGGTTGGGTTACGGGATGGCAAGCCTCGACGCGTATCGCAGCGGGCACGTGGTCGGTCGTCAGGCGGCGGAGCTCGGTTTCGGAGAGGCAGACCAACTGGCGATGGTGAACGTCGCAGTGCAGCTGCAGACGCTCACGCGGCATCGAGTCGTCGGTCGTGCCAACGCCGAGGGGCGCCTACGAATCACCGGCCTCTTCTTCGACATTCCGTCGGCACGAGTTCTGCAGATAGGTACCCAGGAGATCACGGTCCTCGACCCGGCGGACTGCCCGCAGAAGAGTGACTCCTGACGTCTCGGCGCGAGTGCCGAGGGGCCCGATTCCAAGAATGGGATCGGGCCTCTCGCGTCTAAACGGGAGAGTGGTCTGTTTCTGTGAGTGATCCCAGTCGGTGTGACCCAATTCACCCCTGGGTTCACCCGGTATTTACTCAACACGCCCGAGTTGTCAATTCGGCCGACACGCCGCTCCCGAATCGATGCACAGGAAGAAAACTTTATGTACACCCCTTGACCTGGCGAAGAACCTGAAAACCGGAAAGTTATACCCAGGTTGTCCACAGATGGTCAACACCGTTGTTCAACACCATCCACATTTCATCCACAGTTCCATCCACAGGCCATGTTGTGACTCCTGCCGATAGCGCTTAACGTCCGTGCAGCGTCTCTCTCGATGCCGTGCAGCGGCCTCCGGAGAGTGCGTATCCGGTGCCGAGCAGGACCTGTCGGTGCCCGGGGGTAGAACTTGCTACATAGCACCGCCGGGTGATATTCGACGGTGCCGACGACAATGGGGAGAGGACGGCCGGTTCGCGTGGCAGTTGTGGACGATCGAGGACAGTCCGACTACTCCGGCCCCTCCTCCAGCGAGGGCCCCGGCGAGGATTTCGGTCGCCAGCCCCCACAGGACATGGCGGCCGAACAGTCCGTACTCGGCGGCATGCTGCTGAGCAAGGACGCCATTGCCGACGTGCTCGAGGTGCTTCGTCCCGGCGACTTCTATCGCCCGGCCCACCAGAACGTGTACGACGCGATCCTCGACCTCTACAGCCGCGGTGAGCCTGCCGACCCGGTCACCGTATCGGCCGAGCTGGACCGTCGCGGTGAGCTCAAACGCATCGGCGGCCCCCCGTACCTGATCACCCTGACGCAGACGACGCCGACGGCAGCCAATGCCGGGTACTACGCCGAGATCGTCGCGGAGAAGTCGATTCTGCGCCGGCTCGTGCAGGCCGGTACCCGCATCGTGCAGTTCGGCTACGCCGGAGCCGACGGCCAGGACGTGGCCGAGGTGGTCGACCGTGCGCAGGCCGAGGTGTACGAGGTCACCGAACGCCGCACCTCCGAGGACTTTCTGCCCCTCGAGGAACTGCTGCAGCCCACGATGGACGAAATCGACTCCATCGCCAGCCGTGGTGGCATATCCCTCGGTGTACCAACAGGATTCGCCGAACTCGACGAAATCACCAACGGCCTGCACCCGGGTCAGATGATCATCGTGGCGGCGAGGCCCGGCGTGGGTAAGTCGACCCTAAGTATGGATTTCATGCGTTCGTGCTCGATCAAGCACGGCATGCCCAGTGTCATTTTCTCCCTGGAAATGAGTCGCACCGAGATCGTCATGCGACTGTTGTCCGCCGAGGCGAAGATCAAGCTCGGCGACATGCGTTCGGGAAAGATGACCGACGACGACTGGACCAAGCTGGCCCGGCGCATGAGCGAGATCAGCGAAGCACCGCTCTTCGTCGACGACTCCCCGAACCTGACGATGATGGAGATCCGTGCCAAGGCACGTCGCCTCAAGCAGCGCAACGGACTGAAACTCATTGTGGTGGACTACCTTCAGCTGATGTCGTCCGGCAAGAAGGTCGAATCCCGTCAGCAGGAGGTCTCGGACTTCTCCCGTCAGCTCAAGCTGTTGGCCAAGGAACTCGAATGCCCGGTGGTCGCGGTCTGCCAGCTCAACCGTGGCCCGGAGCAGCGAACCGACAAGAAGCCGATGGTCTCGGACCTCCGTGAGTCCGGCTCACTGGAGCAGGACGCCGACATGGTGATTCTGCTGCACCGCCCCGACGCAATCGAGCGCGACGACCCCCGCGGCGGTGAGGCCGACCTGATTCTCGGTAAGCACCGTAACGGCCCGACCGCGACAATCACTGTGGCGCACCAACTTCACTTGTCCAGATTCGTGGACATGGCGCGGGGCTAGGGCCGACAGCGCTGGGTCGCGTATTCTCTTCAGGAATCAACCACGCCCTTATCTCAGCATTCGACGAAAGTAATTCATGTCAGAGGACCAGCACACAGACGTTCCACCGAATCACCTCGCGATCGATCCGCGGAGCCCCTTCTACAACGAAGAGGTTCTTCGCCGGGACGTCGGTATTCGCTTCAACGGCGTCGAGAAGACCAGTGTTCGCGAATACAACGTGACCGAGGGTTGGGTGCGAGTCGAAGTCCCCACCGCGAAGGATCGCTACGGAAATCCCATGCTCGTCAAGCTCAAGGGCACGGTCGAACCGTACTTCCGCGACGCGAAATAGCGGACTGGGTACCAAGCAGATCGCCCTCGTGTCGGGGCGTTACTGATCAGATTCGGTATCGGATCAAACGGGAGCTGTTGCCGACCACCGCGACCGAGGACGCGTTGTGCAGAATCGCGGCGAGCACCGGAGAGAGTGCTCCACCGGCGCTGACCAGGAGGCCCAGAGCGTTCACGGCGATCGACATTCCGTAGTTCTGCCGGATGACCGATACCGAGTGTCGTCCGAGATCGCGAACGTCGAGCAACCGTGTCAAGTCGTCGCTGGCCAGAGCTACATCGGCCGTTTCGACGGCAACATCGGTGCCCGCCAATCCCATTGCGATTCCGATATCCGCGACGGCGAGCGCGGGAGCGTCGTTGGTGCCGTCTCCGACCATCGCGACGACGTATCCCTCTTCTTGGAGCTTGCGGACGGCGTCGAGTTTGTCGTCGGGCATCACCTCGGCTCGCCACTCGGCGATGCCCAGTTCGGCGGCGACGGCCGCGGCGGTCTCCGGGTGATCTCCGGTGAGCATGACGATCCGTTCCACACCGTCGGCGCGGAGCGCGTTCAATACGTCCAGAGCATTGGATCGGACCTCGTCACGCAGGCTGATCAACCCGACCAGTACGCCGTCCACCGCCAGCAGTAGCGGAGTCTCGGCCTCACGCTGCAAGCGCGAAACCCATTCGGCCGCATGGTCGGAGACGGTGACGTTCTCGCTGCGCAGCAGTGACGGGCTGCCCAGCAGCAGAGTCCGACCGTCTGCGACGGTACGCATGCCGAGGCCGACGAGTACTTCGCATTCCTCGTGCGGAGGAATCACGATATGGCGTTCCTCGGTGCTGCGAATCACGGCCTCCGCCAACGGATGCCGAGAGTGGATCTCGGAACTGGCGGCATACGCCAGCACCTGCTCCGGCTCCCAGTCGTCCTGGAATGACACGACATTGGTGACGACCGGGCGTCCGACGGTGAGGGTCCCGGTCTTGTCGAACACGAAGGCATCGACCCTGCCTGCTTGTTCCAGGTGCGATCCGCCCTTGATGAGAATCCCCCGGCGAGCACCGTTTCCGATGGCGGCGCTGATGGCCGTCGGAGTCGACAGACCCACCGCACACGGGCACGCGACGAGCAGCATGGTCATCGCCCGTCGGACATCGCGGGTGACCAGGAGCGTGAGGCCCGACAGGATGAACGACGCGGGTACGAAGCGGCGTGAGAAGTTCTCTCCCACAGTCTGAATCGGGGCGCGGTCTTCCTGTGCCTCCTCGACGCGCGAGATGATGCGGCCGATCGTCGTATCGCGGCCTACCGCAGACGCGCGGACGACGATGCGTCCACGGACAACGACGGACCCGGCATGGATCCTGTCGCCTGCAGCTATCGACACCGGCAATGTCTCACCGGTGATGGCGGATTGGTCGACCACCGCGTCGCCGTCTACGACGGTCCCGTCAACGGGCACGCCGACGTGATCGTGCACGACGACGTCGTCGCCGATCTCCAGCCGATCGACGTCGACGGAGATCTCGGAACCGTCCGGAAGGCGAATCCACGCGGTGTCCTGCGTGCCGGTCAGGAGATCGGAGATCGCGCGACGAGTGCGCTTGAGCGTCAGCTCCTGCAGATATTCACCGATGTTGAGCAGCCACAGCACGGTCAGGGCAACAACGTTCTCACGGAGCACCAGACTGGCCACGGTGGCGGCGCTGACGAGTGCGTCGGTCCCGGCGGACCGGTTTCCGGTCAGCGAGCGCAGCGCTCCCTTCAGGAATGGATAGCCGGTGAAGATGGTGGCTCCGGTCGCCACGACGCGGCTGGTGGGTCCGAGGAGGGGCGGCCGTCGGAAGGCATAGCGACGGAAGCCGAGCAGGACCAGGGCCGCGCCGCCGATGGTCATGCGCAGGACATCACCGCTGGTGACGTCCGCAGAGCGTGGGCTTCGGACGGGCACAAGTCCCCAGTCGGTGGTACGACCTGCGTTCACCGCATCGAACAGCTCGGCCCGGTCGATGCGCGAGCGGGAGTACCAGATGACGACCGATGCGGTGCGGGAGTACGCGTGGACAGCTCGAACGCCGCGAATCTTGTCGACGTGATCTTCGACGGCGACCGCGCGACCCGGACTCGATCGCAGCCAGTCGACGCGAAGCCGCATGCGGCCGGCGGCATCGGACAGGATCTCGATGCCATCCGCGCGGTCGGGAGCTGCATCGAGGGAATCTTCGACGAGCATCGTCATGTTCGGCCGACTGCCGTGATCAGTGCGAGTGACCGTGGCCGACTTCGGTGGCCGAGGGTGGCGGCACTTCTTCGCCGAGCCGGTCGCGCGCCTCTGCAACAACATCGGACACGGCCAGACGTGCTGACTCGGCGTGGATTTCGGCCCTTCGCGCGGCGCGGAGACCGAGCTCGGTTGCCGATACCGCGACCTTGCGGACGGGAGCCTTGTCGTACAGCTTCTTGGCACCGTTGTACGCGGCGACGCCGACCGCGCCTGTTACGACCGTCGATACTGCTTTCGCGACGATGATCGGAAACGCCATGTTGTAGCTCCTCGAAGTCGAACCTGCACCCACTTATTGGGAATCATATTCGTTTTGCTCGGATGTGGCGACTCCCGGGGTTGGGGCGTCTCACCGGCTCGGCTTCGTGGTGCGGAAAGCCCTTGTGACATAGGGCAGTTCGATCGTCCTCGATCCCTCGAGACCCAATTCGTCGAACAGTGCAGTGAGATCCCGATCGATGCGGTTGCGCTCGTCGGGGGTCGCGGTGATGTAGAAGCTGCGCGACCGAACCAGATCGGTCAACTGGGACCGGCTCACCGTGCGCGACCACGCCCACCGCTCCTCGTCGAGCCGGCGGAACGGTTCTGCGATCGGCGGTGGACCGTCGTCGAACATGGTCAGCGCTCCACCGCGCGAGACCACCGAGTTCAGTCGCCGAACCCACGAGTGCGACTCGTCGCGGATGTTCCAGATCAGTCCCAGCGTGCCGCCCGGGCGGAGAACCCGGCCGATCTCGCGTGACGCGGCCACCGGCTCGACCCAGTGCCACGTCTGTCCGAGCAGGACGGCATCGACACTCTCGTTCTCCAGCGGCAGGGACTCGGCGGTGCCGACGTGGGCGGGAACTCCTGGCACTGCGTCGCGCAGGGCGTCGAGCATGGCGGGATCAGGATCGACCGCGACGGCATCGCACCCGGCGGCGGCGATGATGCGGGTGAGCTTGCCGGTCCCGGCACCGACGTCGGCGACGAGAGGCCGCCCGCTCGACTCGAGTACGGGTTTCAGCAGCCATTCGACCGCGGCCGACGGATAGTCGGGGCGAGCAGATTCGTACACGTCGGCGACGGTCCCGAACGACGTAGAGCTGTTATCTCGGCTAACCATATGGCCAGGCTACATCTCTTGCGTCAGTTCAGCTCGAGTTCGTAATACAGAGCTTTGGGTCCCTCGCCACGGCCTTCGTGGCAGTCGAAGCCACGCTTTTCGTACACGTGTCGCGCCGCCTCGTCGTCCTCGGAAGTGTTGAGGTCCATGTAGGTGGCACCCCTGCCGCGTGCGTGCTCGATGACGTCGTCGAGAAAGGTTGTTCCGTAGCCCTTCCCGCGTAGGCCAGGCCGGACGTAGAACTCGGCGAGATAGGCCTCGATATCTGCGCTCAGAGTGCCGGCCCGAAATCGCAGAATCGCCACACCGATGGCGGGAGTCCCGAATGTCAGCACGCTGGTATCGCCGGATTTCACCAGAGTATCGAGATGAGCTGCAAGCCAATCCGACTCGGGCACCGGGTAGTCGTACTCGCGATTGAAGTCGATCAACAGGATTGCGGCCTCGGTCAGTCCGGCGGGATCCTGGACGGCACGTGTACCGCTGACTGACGACATCGCCTTCTCCTCGGTCAG
Organism: Rhodococcus sp. 06-418-5; assembly: GCF_002258285.1. NCBI lineage: Bacteria > Bacillati > Actinomycetota > Actinomycetes > Mycobacteriales > Nocardiaceae > Rhodococcus > Rhodococcus sp. 06-418-5. Next base: position 170,694 of record NZ_NOYE01000008.1, on the reverse strand, counting down.
TGATCCGGTCGAACGAGATTCTTGGCGTCACGCAGACCGAGACCGGGATGCATCTCTCGTAACGCTTTGATGGCGTGGACAGTTCTGCCGGATTCTGCGACCACCGCTTCGACATCCCCGGCGGGTACGGCTTCGGGTCCGATCTTGTCCGGAGACGTCCAGGTTCGGCGCTCTCCGTACCAGATGAACACAGCGGCCACAGCCAGCACAGCCAGCTTCGACCAGTTCCAGGCAGAAGGATCGGACACGATGTCGCTGATTGTCGAGAATGCGAGGAAGGCCAGCAACGCGGCAATTGCATAACGCTTCCACGGGCGTTCATGTGCCTTCATCTTTCCCATGCTGTCACCGCACTCCAATCGAGGCAACGGCTCAACGGCGCAATTCGGTATCGAGTCGGGCCATGAGCACGCCGAACCTCGTGCGCCCGGCGATCGGTGGCGGAAACCGACGCAAAACCGCTCGCACAGTCGCATCGGACTGCGCGTCGATCCATTCGATCTGTTCTGCAGCAGATTCGGGGTCGGCGAGCACCAGGTGCACGGCAGAACCGAGAATGTGTTTGATCTGATGGGGGCTGTACAGCGGATGGAGAAACGCAGAGCCGGCCGCGTGCATTGCGGACAGTGCTGCGTCCGTGGCCGCTGAAGTCGGCACCTCGCGGGCCGCTTTGTGCGCGTCCCAGGCGAGCCTGCGTAACTCCGCCGTCCGGTGGCCGGTCTCGGCGAATGCCTCGGCACCCTCGATCGCCGAGCGTGGACGCGCATCCCCGGGGTGGGCCATCTCGTAGATCGGTAATGCCCGTCGGGCGCAGGTAGTCGCAAAGGCCGTCACGCGTCGAATGTCGTCGGTGCTCAGCTCCACTTCGGCAGGCCCAGCCACCTCATGCCTCTCGAGTTCGCCTGCGCGTGAGCACGAATCCGAACTTGCCGAGAACGAATCCGGACAGTGCACCGAGAGCTGCAGTAGCAATGGGGACTACATACAGCCACGTGGCAGACACTCCTTGCGACCGGCAGGGGAACTGTCTATTCAACCTGTCCATGGCTTCATCGGTCATCGTGGCTCCGTACAGCGGCTCGTAGCTTCCGTAGTAAACGACGTCGCTCGGGTCCGTCGTCATTTCGCCGATCAGGTACCAGCCCAACGGCACCAATCCGACGATGAATCCGAACAGCAGCAGAACGATGACGAGATTGCGCACCATCTCAGGCTATTGCCCTCGTCAACCGTCGTACACCTCCGTGGTGATGCAGAAGGGGTGCCCGGCGGGGTCGAGCAGAACTCGCCATCGGGGGTCCGGCTGCTCTGCTGCCTCCTTGGCCCCGCATTCGACTGCGTAGGCGACGGAATCGGCCAGGTCGGCTCCAGCGTCCAGATCGAAGTGCACGATGGATGTCGACGGCCATTGGGGCGGAATGTAGTTCGTGACTTTCTGCGCAACGATGTTCAGGCCGGATTGTGTGCGGATCCCAACGCTCTCGGAGTTCTCCCACAACAACTCGCCGCCGAGAAGCGCGAGATAGAAGCGCGCTAGTTCCGCCGGATCGGCGCAGTCGATGGACGTCCCCGCTATAGCGAGGGGGTTTCGCGGCATATCTGGAGACTACGGTCGGTGGTGCCGTCAGTGTCCACAATTCGGCTCGAGAAGCGGAAATCGTCGTCCCGCCCGGGAATGTCGGACACTCACATCACCTCCCCCGCAGGGCTTGACCTCGAGTGCGCTCGAGGTTGCAGGGTGGGGTCATGCAGATGACATTCGACGAGTTGCCTCGGCTCATGACTCTGATGACGGGCGACGAAAAGCACAGCACCAGCGCCACTTCGACACTCGATGTGTTGTGGGTGTTGTACTCCGACATTCTGAGCCTGGACCCAGCCGATCCTGACGACCCGGACCGTGATCGGTTCTACCTGTCCAAGGGTCACGGGCCGATGGCGTACTACGCCGTGCTTGCGGCACGGGGATTCTTGACGCCGCACGAGCTCGCGTCGTTCGGCAGCTACGACTCACCGCTGGGAAATCACCCGGATCGCACGCTGGCACGCGGGGTCGATATCGGATCGGGATCGCTCGGTCATGGCTTGGCACTGGCCGCCGGAACTGCTGTTGCGCTGCGGATTCAGAACAGTATCGCCCGAGTCTTCGTACTGATCGGCGACGCCGAGCTCGACGAGGGGAGCAATATGGAAGCCGTTCAATTCGCTGCGCGATCGAATCTGGGCAATCTGACCGCGGTGGTGATCGACAACGACTCCGCCGGCCTGGGATGGCCCGGCGGTATCGCGTCGCGGTTCGCGGTCGAGGGGTGGTCCGCTTCCGACGTCGACGGCCGAGATCACACCGCTCTCAGGCGCGCGTTTCGCCTCCATCATCCACAGGGGCCGCACGTGGTGGTCGCTCACGTCGAAAAGAAGGAGAGCTGATGAAAGCAACGCTGGACCAACGCGAGCACTTCTACGGCCTGCTGCCCGATCTGTTGGCGCAGAACGAGCGAACAGCGTTGGTGCTGGCGGAGATCGGAGTTGGATATCTCGAACCGCACCTCACCGCCGGTATTCGATCGCGGGTGATCAACGTCGGCATTCGAGAGCAGGCCATGATCGGTGTCGCCGGTGGTCTGGCCCTGGCCGGAATGCGTCCGATCGTGCACACCTTCCCGCCGTTCCTGATCGAGCGGCCCTTCGAGCAGGTGAAACTCGATCTGGGCCATCAGAGCGTCGGCGCAATCCTGGTGAGCTCGAGTGGATCCTATGGGTGGCCGCAGGGCGGCGAGACACACTTCGGTCAGCGAGATGTCGCACTCCTCGACACCCTGGACGGGTGGACGGTCCATGTTCCCGGGCATGTCGACGAGGTCGAGTGGATGTTGCAGAGCGCGGCGGCAACCGACGATCGCGTCTACATCAGGCTCGACGGGGTGTGCAACGAACGTCCATACGGCCGGCCCGATGGATTGTTCACCATTGTGCAACAGGGTAATTCGGGAACAGTGATCTCCGTCGGCCCGATGACGGACCGGGTTCTCGCCGCAGCCTCGGGACGCGACCTGACGGTGCTGCATGCGTCGACGATCAGGCCGTTCGACAGCCGAACGCTGCGGGCGACGTTGACCGCTCCGGACGTCATGATCGTCGAGCCGTATCTCGCGGGAACGTCAGTGCTGCAAGTGAACAGAGCCCTCGCCGATGCGCGTCATCGGGTGTCGGGAGTCGGGGTCGAAGCAGGAGAACGACGCAAATACGGCACGGTGGCCCAACATGATCGGGCCAACGGCCTGGATATCGAGGGGCTCTCCCGATCGATGGACGATTTCTTCGGCTGATCAGGCTTGGCGGCGCTCGTATCTGCTCTTGGCACCGTGATACGCGGCGTCGAGTAGTTCCCGGACACGCGTTTCGGTCTGCGACGACGGGTTGACCACCGACAGCCAGCCTGCGGTGCCGTACTGAGGGTGGGCAGCGAGGACATCGTCTGTGTCGGCCTGGGGTGCGTGGGCCGCTTCGCGGGGCGGCACTCCCAGCATCCTGTGGAATTCTTGTTTTCCTGCAACGATGTTGACGCGGAACGCGTCGGGTCGGTCCAGTCGGGACAGCTCGTCGCCCGGGTAGTTCTTGGTCACGATCGTGGCGAACGGCTGAGTGTTCGTGGGGATGGACCCGTCGGGCGAGTAGTAGAAGAACGCATCGCCCCAGGCGAGTTCGGGAGTTCCGTCTCCCTCTCGAGGCCGCTGCGTCACGGTGCCTTCGAAGCTGCGGACCAGATTCACGATGTCGTCGAGTGTCATGTCCCGATCGTCACACGGTCGGCAGGATCGTTCACCCGATTTCGTACGTGGCCGGTCGAGCAACAGATCCGCATCGTCCTCGGCTCAGGTCGTTGCAGTCGCCGTCGCGCGCGAGATGATCTGCTCGATTCGGTCTGCGTCGTCGGCGTCTCTGGGTGCGTAGACGAAGACGTAGGTCTCGGGTAGTCCGAGAACCGGGCGTCCGGCCAAGGGGTGCAGTTCACCCCAACCCGCGGAGATCACGGTCTGCGCATCGTCCGGCTGCATCACCACGTGCAGCGAGCCCTCACTGTCGTGCACGTGCAGAACTTCACCCTTCGTTCGTGAGATCCAGGGCGCAGCGGCACCGATGTCCGTGACGTACAGCGCGTCGCCTCTGCGCTCGAATCGACTGCGCTCGAGGTGAAACGGCCCGCCGGATCGGGCTTCGGCGACCACCGTTGCCGTGAGCCGCTCGATGAGCTCAATGCTGCCACGGTGGGTGAGTTGCCGGTGCGGTATCGGGTAGGGCGCGATCGTCGGACGAGGTCCGGGTCGGTGATCGAGGTGCCAGTGCAGTCCTGGGCTCCCGGCACCGTCGACGGTCGTCGTGTCGCGTCGGGCGAGTGGTTTGAGGGCAGTGGTGATCAGCCAGCCACCGACGTTGGCGGGGAGGCCACCCGGCCCCAGGTCGATCCACGCGGCGTAGTCGTTCCTGACCTTCTGCACGGGATCAACATAGCTGGTGGGGCCGGGCGGGAACAGCCCGTCAGGCCGGGCAGCTCACGGTGTAGGTCCAGACTGTGCCGACCGGTCCGGTGACGCGGACCAGCACAGCGGACGCGGTGCCGGCCGGAACCGACACCACCACCGAGCCGACTCCGGTGCTGCCGCCGACATAGCCGGTGTTGTGGATCAGTGCGCCCTGGTAGAAGACCTCGATCTGATCGGGAACATCGACGGTGTCGTAGCTGAGCACGAACGAGGTCGGTCCGGTTCGGCCCAGCTCGTGCAGGGTCTCCGTCACGCCCTCCTCACCCGACATCGTGGAGGCATTGCACTGCTGCGTAGCGATGCCTCCGTTGGCCGAACCGGTGTCGATGCCGAGAATGCCTCCGGCGATGGCACTTCCGCTGCCGAGGATGCGGGCACCGTTGTCGATGATGTTGCCACCGTCGAGGATTGCGCTTCCGCTGTCGACGATCGCGCTGCCACTGTCGACTATTGGCCCGAGTTCGGGTTGGGCGACCGCTGCCGCTGGGACGGCCAGGGCACATGCCCCGGTTGCCAGGGCGACTGCCATCGAACGACGAACCAGGTTCCTGCGAATTCCACTCGTGCGCGACACAATTCCTCCACCGAAAGTATTCGACGGGCTGTCCGTCTCAGCGATGGTGACACAGTGATCGCGCGTCGAGTATCCCTTGTTCGGATGATCGTGCAGGGCCGAAGATGCTGTGCCCCAAAGGTTGCTGTCATTCGATCGACTGAACGGTCTCAGATGATCGATCCGATCGTGCGCGCCGCGTCGGCGAACTCACCGGGGTTGGGGCCTGCATAGTTGAGCCGTAGGTACTTGCCGGTGGGTTCGGCGGGAAAGTAGTCGTCGCCCGCGCCGACGATGACACCCGCTGCCTTGCAGTCCTGCACAATGCGTTCCAGGTCCGAGTCGTCGCGCAGCCGCATCCAGAGATTGAGCCCACCTCGGGGCACCGCGTCGAGGTGCCCACGCGGTGCGAACTCGATGAGGCTGTTCGCCAACAAGTCTCGGCGCGATGCCAACTGAGTGCGCAACCTCCGCAGGTGAGTTCGCCAGGCAGGTTGCGTGACGACGTCCAAGGCGACGGCTTGCAGAATCCCGCTGACGTACATCGATTCGGCACCGGTGTCGGCGAGGATGCGCTCGTGGGCGGGCCCACGGGCGATCAGGCCGGCCAGGCGAACCGAGGGCGAGACCGTCTTGGTGAGTGAGCGAAGGTAGACGACATGCCCGCCGTCGTCCCGTGCGGCCAGCGGATTCGGCTCGGAGGTGATACCGAAATCGTGGGCCGAGTCGTCCTCGATCAGGAATGCGCCGTGGCGTCGAACAGTGTCGAGGACCCGCTCGGACAACGTGGGCGACCACTGGGCCCCGGTGGGACTGGCGAAGGTGGGTTGCGCGTAGAACGCCCGAGCGCCGGTGTGCGCGAACGCTCGTGCGAGCGCGTCGGGGTCGGGCCCGTCGACGCCGCTGGGTATCGGTACCACACGGACGCCGGCCTGCGTGGCAGCAAGGATCGCACCCCAGTACGTCGGGGACTCCATGAGCAGCGGACGCCCGGCACCGACGAGTGCTCGAAACGCTGTGCTGAGTCCGGTCTGGCTGCCGGGAATGATGACGACGTCACTGGCCGACGGTGGCGTGACGCCCAACGGTGTCGACGCCCCCAACTCGGCCGCGAACCACGCCCGCAGTTCCGGCAGACCCGCGGTGGGGGGTCGGGCGATCACCGAGTCGGTCCGTGACGCACGCGTGAAGGCGGCGTGAACAAGCCTTTCCGGCAACAACTCCCGGGCCGGGTAGCCCGAATGCAACGCGATCACATCGCTCGACGTCGACTGCAGAGCCGCCGGAAGTTGTAGTCGATTGTCCGGCGCTCCCAGCGCCGCCGTCTGCCACCCGTAGTCGTTGGGGCGGGCCGTGCGCACCGTCCTGACGAATGTGCCGACGCCAGGCCGGCTCTCGATGACGCCTTGCGCGATGAGCGTGCGCAGGGCCTTCTGCACCGTGACCGGACTGGCCGAATGCTCGGCGACCAGGGCTCGGGTGGACGGCAGCCTGGCTTCGGGAGGGGCAGTCGCAATCCAGGTTCTCAGTGCAGAGACGATCCGGGAACTGCTATCGTCGGACATGACACAGCATAGTAGCGCTACTCGTTCTGGGACGGGCCTGCTATCGCGCGCCGGACTGCTCTGGGGCCTGGCGGGCGTTACGGCGTTCTCGTTCACGGTCCCGCTGACCCGCGTCGCGGTTACCGGAGGCCTGTCCCCGCTCTTCGTGGGCTGCGGACGTGCCGTGGTCGCAGCCGCGCTGGCCGCGATAGCGCTCGCTGCTACGGGACAACGGCTCCCGCAGGGACGGCAGTGGATTCGGCTCGCAGTGATCGCGGGCGGTGTCGTCGTCGGCTTCCCGGTACTGACGTCGTACGCCCTCACCACCGCATCGGCGGGACACAGTGCCGTGGTCATCGCGTTGCTGCCTGCGGCCACCGCCGCCACTGCGGTTCTCCGCGAACGGCAACCGGTCCGGCCGATGTTCTGGGTGGTCGCAGGCGTGGGGGCCGCCGTCGCGGTCGGCTTCGCTGCCCTGCAAGGCGGACAGCTGACCGGATTGCAGTGGTCGGATCTGTTGCTGCTCGGAGCGGTCGTCGCCGCAGCGGTGGGATATGCCGAAGGTGGGCTGCTGGCGCGGGAACTCGGTGCGTGGCAGACGGTGTCGTGGGCGCTGGTGGTGTCCGTGCCGGTCACCGGAGCGTTGACTGCGCTCGCGTGGTGGCAGCAACCGTCGACAGCGGGGGCAACCGAGTGGGCCGCCTTCGGTTACCTGGCGGTGGTGAGCATGTACCTCGGGTTCTTCGCCTGGTATCGGGGACTGGCGATCGGCCCGATGTCCAGCGTCAGCCAGGTCCAGTTGATCCAACCTGTGCTGACCATCTGCTGGGCCGCGGTCATCCTGCGCGAGGGCTTGACGTGGCCGGTGCTCGTGGGTGGAGCGGCGGTCATCGTGTGTGCAACAGTGGCGGTCCGGACCCGGATGTCGCCGACCGTTCGGCAGGAGGAGTTTTCGAAATGACGAGATCGATCCACCAGGCGCGCAAGCTCGAGAACGTGCGCTACGACATCCGTGGACGCATTCTGGACAAGACGGAGGAACTCGAGGAGCAAGGGCACGCCATCCTGCGACTCAACGTCGGCAATCCTGCCCCGTTCGGTTTCGAGGCACCGGACGAGATCATGATGGCGATGATCCGCAACCTTCCCACCGCACAGGGCTATTCGGATTCCCGGGGCCTGTTCTCCGCCCGCACGGCAGTGGTCCAGTACTACCAGACCAAAGGCCTGACCGATCTCGACGTCGGCGACATCTACCTCGGAAACGGGGTCTCGGAACTGATCACCATGACGATGCAGGCGCTGTGCAACCCGGAAGACGAAATCCTGATCCCGTCGCCCGACTACCCGCTGTGGACCGGCTCGGTGGCCCTGGCCGGTGGTGTGCCCGTCCATTATCTGTCCGACGAAAACCAGGATTGGGCCCCGGACTTCGATGACCTCGAAGCCAAGATCACGCCCCGCACCCGCGCGATCGTTGTGATCAACCCCAACAATCCCACCGGAGCGGTGTACTCACGAGAGGTACTGCAGCGATTCGTCGACCTGGCGCGGAAGCACGATCTGGTTCTGCTCGCCGACGAGATCTACGAGAAGATCGTGTACGACGGGGCGGTGATGACCAACCTCGCCACCCTGACCGGGAAAGATGTTCTGTGCCTTACCTATTCGGGTCTGTCGAAGGCGTACCGGGTGTGCGGATTCAGGGCGGGATGGCTGGCGATCACCGGCCCGCGCCGACGCGCGGCGAGCTTCATCGAGGGCATCACACTGCTGTCCAACATGCGCATGTGCGCGAATGTGCCGGCGCAACATGCGATACAGACCGCGCTCGGCGGCAGGCAGTCGATCGAGGATCTGCTGCTCCCGGCGGGCAGGTTGACCGCGCAGCGTGACCTGGCGCATCGCATGCTCAACTCGATCGACGGAATCAGCTGCGTCCAGGCAGCGGGGGCGCTGTACATGTTCCCCAAACTCGACACCGAACGGTTCGGGATCGTCGACGACGAGAAGTTCGTGCTCGACCTGCTCGAGTCCGAGAAAATTCTGGTCAGTCACGGCCGTGCCTTCAATTGGGATGTGCCCGATCACTTCCGACTCGTCACGTTGCCCAACGTCGACGATCTCGCGACGGCACTCGACCGCCTGGGCAATTTCATGAGCTCCTATCGGCAGTAGCTATCAGCTCTGATCCGGCTCGAACAGTTCCTCGATCGAGCAATCGAACGCCGCGGCGAGGCGAAAGGCGACAGGCAGGCTCGGGTCGAATCGCTCCTTCTCGATCGAGATGATCGTCAGTCGGGTGACGTCGATGCGCTCGGCCAGTTCGTGCTGAGACCAACCCTGCTCGGTGCGACGCCGTCGAACACTGTTCTTCACTCGGACAGTGCGCGATGTCGCGCGTAGGTGTACCGCGCGGTGAACGATGCGAACGCGGCGAGAAGCAGACCGATCAGCAAGAGGGTGGCCGGTGGTTCGGCTCGTGCGATCGAGACAACGGTCAGCGTCAGGCCCAGAGTGCACACCAGGTCGGTGGCCATCCCACTCGATGCGGCCGACGTCCAATGAGATTCGATGCTTTCGCCCGATGCATACGCCGGCTCGGTTGTCGTCGGGGCAACGACGAGCACCCAGCCCAGCATGGCACCGAACGGAAGAGCGGTGAACCCGAACACCACCGCTGCGATCCCCGGTGCGACCGGTGAGACCAGCCAGGCCAGCAACGCCGTTGCCGAGGCGGCGGCAAGGCCGACTGCGCCGACCGACAGCCATCTGAGTGTCATGTGGGTGCTCCGATCGTAGGTATAGCTCGCTATACGTATAGGAAACCATACATCGGGCCCTCACACTCGGATGATCGGGACGGTGAGAAGACTGTCACCGACGTGCAGCATCGGTGTAGTCGATCGAAACGTGCCAGGTGGTGAGGTGGTATCACTCAGGAAAGGACCACTGTCATGCCGGATCTCTTCAGCCCGTTCACCCTCAAGAGTGTGACGCTTCGAAATCGAATCGCCATGTCGCCGATGACGATGTACCGCGCCGTCGACGGCAAGATGAACGACTTTCACCTGATGTATCTCGGTGCGCGTGCGGCAGGAGGTTTCGGGATGGTGTTCCCGGAACAGGTTGCGATCACGCCGGACGGTCGTACGACTCCTGGCTGTGCGGGGATCTACGACGACGACCAGATCGAGGGACACGCACGCGTGACGGCAATGATCAAGGAGATGGGATCGGTCCCGGCCATTCAGCTGGGGCACACCGGACGCAAGGGCAGCGAAGTCCCACCGTGGCAGGGCGGACATCAGCTTCCGGCCGACCATCCCGACGGCTGGGAATGTGTGGCGCCATCGGCGATTCCCTACGGCGGTGACCACTCGTTCCCCGTCCACGAACTCACCGTGCCCGAGATCAAGGCCATTCACCAGAGCTACGCCGATGCAGCTGTTCGGGCCGCCGAAGCAGGGTACGAATGGCTCGAAATGCACTATGCCCACGGTTATCTCGGTGCGAGCTTCTTCTCCCCGTTGGCCAACCAGCGCACCGATCAGTACGGCGGCAGCCTGGAGAACCGGGCGCGGTTCCACCTGGAGGCGCTCGACGCGGTGCGTGAGGTGTGGCCCGAGAAGTACCCCCTCACCATGCGATTGGGCTCGGACGATCACCACCCGGACGGTGTGCAGTTCGACGAATCCATGATCGCCATCGGATGGATGAAGGAGCATGGCCTGGACATGGCCGACGTCAGCCTCGGTTTCAACACCGACGACATGGTCGATCCTCCGTTCGGGGACATGGGCTTCATGGTCGAGCGCGCCGCACGCGTCAAGCGTGAGCTGGATATCCCGGTGACCTGCAGCTGGAATCTGGGCGTACCGGAGAACGCCGACGCCGTCATCCGCGAAGGCAAGATCGATGTCGTGCTGCTCGGGCGTCCGGCACTGGCCAATCCGCACTGGCCGGTCTGGGCCGCGCGAGAGCTCGGCCACGGGGATCCGTTCTCGCTGGTCCCCGAGGACTGGAGCTGGTGGCTGAAGAACTTCCGTGGACACGACCCGAGCATCGGACTGCCGCCCGCGAAAGTTCTCGACGACGAGCAGGAGAGGAAGATCGCGTAGCAGAGGGAAAGGCCGGACGGCGATCACGGACCATCCGCGGGCGGTAGGGTTCCAAGGGCTCGCATCATGAGGAGCCATGTGGTGTTCTCGTATCGACGCGGAGGTTTGTGATGGCCGGCGGACTCGTAGCCCTGCTCGACGACGTGGCAGCGCTGGCTCGCCTGGCTGCAGCGTCCATCGACGACGTCGGAGCAGCTACCGGCAAAGCGACGGCCAAGGCGGCCGGGGTCGTGATCGACGACGCCGCCGTGACGCCTCAGTACGTTCGCGGTCTCGCGGCCGAACGTGAACTGCCCATCATCAAGCGCATTGCCGTGGGCTCGCTGCGCAACAAGTTGCTGATCATTCTGCCGATCGCCTTGCTGCTCAGCCAGTTCGTGCCGTGGTTGCTCACGCCCATACTGATGCTCGGCGGCTGCTACCTCAGCTACGAGGCGGCGCACAAGATATGGGGCGCACTCTTCGGCCACGGCGATGATCACGCGGCCGCCGAGGACGAGCCGCGTGACGAGGACGCCGTCGTCTCCGGAGCGGTGCGTACCGATCTCATTCTGTCGGCCGAGATCATGGTCATCGCGCTGGACACCATTGCTGCAGAAGGCTTCTGGAGTCGGCTGATCATCCTTGCCGTCGTCGCCGTGGTCATCACGATCGTCGTCTACGGCGTCGTCGCACTGATCGTGAAGATGGACGACATCGGACTGAAATTGGCCGACGGCTCCACAGGGTTCGTAGAGAAGTTCGGACGAGGCCTGGTCAAGGGCATGCCCAAGGTGATGTCGGTGCTCTCGGTCGTCGGCACCGCAGCGATGCTGTGGGTCGGCGGGCACATCCTGCTCGTGGGTATCGACGAGCTCGGCTTCCACCCCATCTACGAACTCGTCCACCACGGCGAAGAAGCGGTGCGAGGAGTCGCCGGCATCGGCGGAGTGCTGGCGTGGATCGTCAACACACTCGCATCGGCGATCATCGGTGCCATCGTCGGTTGCATCATCGTGGTTGCGCAGCTGGGAATCTCGAAGGCGCTCGCCAAGCGAGCTGCTGCGAAGTAGTGGCTGTACCGGCGACTTTCGCCGTCGTTCATTCCTCCCAGGTGTGGCTGCACACAATCTTGCTCTGATCAGCGTCGAGCCAGTTCGAGAACCCGTCGCTCGGACGCGGAGACATCGGCGAGGGATGCCGTCAACTCGTCCCACGCCCTCTGAACGCGGAGTTCGTCTCGGCGGAGGCGCTTCTGCGCAGCAGCGAGTCTGCGGCGCTCGGCCAGAAGCAGATTCCGATCGCGATCCTGATCGGCGATGAAGAGGTATGTGTGCGGATCGAACGGATACATGCCAACTCCTATGGTGTGGTGGGGAATCCGTGCATCAGCACCATGACGTGTTCGCGCTCCGCCGATGGTGATTGCTCGCCGTGTCGACGCCACTTGTCGATGACGGCGCGCATTTCCGTCCCCATGGTCTTCGTCTCTTCGGCGGTGAGTCGCAGGACGTCGTCGGAGCTGAACGCCGCCGCCACCCATTCCGGCCCCCAGGACTCCGAAGTTCGCCCGAAGTCGTGCAGACGCGACCACTGGTGCGCCAGCCAGGAATCCATGGATGCCTTGGCGACCGACAGCGATTCGGGTGAGTCCGAGAAGTCGTTCTCGGACCAGCTGAACCCTCCCTCGTTGGCCTCCGACCACCAGCGTTGACGTTTGTCGGATCCGTTCTCGACCTCCTTGACGAACCCGTGCTCGGCGAGTTTGCGCAGGTGATAGCTCACCGAGGCGGGTGACTCGTCCACCAGATCGCCGAGCTGGGTCGCCGTCATCGACTTGTTGGCGCGGAGTGCATAGAGCAGGCGGAGCCGAATGGGATGCGTCAGCGCCTTCAGCTCGGACATGTCCGTCAGCTTCCGGGGCGTCCTGTCGGGCGGCGGTGGGGTCATGTGACAACCATAACCCGAAAGAAATATTTCGCAATAGTTCTTTCGGAATTAGCTGCTGTGCACGGTGACGGCATACCCGTCCGGGTCTTGCAGGACGAAGGTCTTACCGAAGGGGCCGTCGAAGGGTGCGGTCAGGATGGGCACGTCGGCCGCAGCCAGTGACTCGTGCAGCGCCTCGGCATTGTTGCAGGAGAGCCACAGGGCGACTCCGAGTCCCGGCTGACCATTGTCGAGATCTGTTCCGGGAGCTGGGTTTCGGACTGCGAACGGAATCGGTGACGTGGTGAAGACGACCGCGCCGGGTGGTGCCTGGGGTGCGCGGACGAGACCCAGGCGCGATTCGTAGAAATCCGCGCTGACGGCGAGGTCGCGTACTTGGAGTGAGAGGAAGCTCGGTCCGGTAACGGCTGCGACGGTCATGATGGGTCCTTTCGAGTGGTCGTCAAGTTCTTGACGAGGGAAATGTATGTCAAGATATTGACATGAGTCAAGTGGACGTCGATTCCTCCATCGGTCTGGCCCTCAAGCGAGCCACGTCCGCCCTGCGTTCGGCGATGGACGATGCTCTGAGCGAACTCGACATCACGGTCTCGCAGTACTCGAGCCTCGAACACCTCGCGCACACACCGGGCCTGTCCAACGCCGAACTCGCTCGCGCGGTGTTCGTCAGCAGGCAGGCAACCCATCAGCTGTTGGCCGGGCTGACGCGCGACGGCTTGGTGGAGATCGAGGGCACCGGTCGTGACCAACGCCTGTACGTGACCGCTACGGGCGGAGAGCGCTTGCGGCAAGCGTCGGCCGCGGTCGCCGCCGTGGAGCAGGCCATGATTGCGTCACTGTCGATGGGCGAGCGAAAAGTGCTGCATCGCCATCTCGTTGCGTGTGCTGAGGCGTTGGGCGGGCACCGGTCTTGACGTCACGCGATCGAGTCGAGGAACTCCAGCATCGCCGCGTTGAACTCACTGGGCCGGTCCATGTTCGCGGCGTGACCGCAGCTCTCCAAGACGACCGATCGACCGAGCGGGTTCAGGTCCACCGACTCGAAAGCATGTGCAGCAGGCCAGAACTGACTGTCACGCGCGGCGACCATCAGGTACGGCTTGTCGATACCGGCAATGGTTGCGCGCCAATCCTGCGCAGCATGATCTGCGAGCAGAGCCCTCATCGGTGGGGTGTCGGGGGACGCCAATTTCGGCATCGCACGTAATGCGAGCACAAGCCTCAGCAGCGACGGTACGGATTTCCACTGGGGCCGCCCGTGACCGGTATCGGGTATTCCGTTGTCGAAGAACGTCGTTCGATTGTCCTCGGTGAGTCCGTAGAACCCGTTGGCCCAGCCCGCGCTGTTGACCATTCTCGGTGTCTGATCCACCGACACGATGGCGCGAACGCGTTCGGTGCCGAACTGCGACACGTACGACCAGATGGTGCTCGCTCCCATCGAGCCGCCGATCAGAACGGCTTCGTCGAGACCCACCGCCGACAGGAAGTTCGCCACATCGCGTCCGTGCCGCTCCATGGTCGCGCCGTGTGTCGGTGCCTCCGAGGCACCGTGCCCTCGTCGATCGAGCGCCAGAACGCGGTATCCGTTCGCCACCAATGTCTTCTGCTGCAGCATCCAGGTGGTCGCGGGCGCGCAGAAGCCGGCGATGAGCACCACCGCCTGGCCCCTGCCCTCGTCGAGATAGTTCAGGGTGACGGCATCGTCGGTGATGACGGTCGGCATGGACGACACTCCCTCAGGCGAACTCGGCGTGCATTTCCCAGATCATGATCTCGCTCGACGTCGATGCTGTCACACGGTGTCCGCCGGTACCGGTCAGCCGCACCGCGTCACCCTGGTCGAGATCGCCGATGTCCTCGAACACCACTGAACCGTCGGCGACGAAGACGTGACCGAACGGTGCGTCGGGAACGGTGATCGACTGTCCCGGCGCGAGCCGCGCAACATGAAGCGACACAAAGCGATTGCCGATGCGTACTCCTGTCCTGCCCGGCATTCCCGATGCGACGCAGACGAGCTCGCCGGATGCCAACTCGTCCCGCACGTCCAGCTCGTCGTACGACGGCACCCGTCCGTCGGCATCCGGTGGAATCCACATCTGCACGACGCGTAGCTTGTCGCGGCTGGTCAGACTCGATGCGTTGCGTTCGGTGTGGCGGATGCCGGTGCCTGCGCTCATGCGTTGAATCAGTCCGGGGCGGATCAGCCCGCTGTTGCCCTCGGAGTCCGTGTGTTCGAGGGTGCCCTCGAGCACCCAGGTGAGGATCTCCATGTCCCGGTGCTCGTGCGAGTCGAATCCCTCGCCGGGAAAGACGGTGTCCTCGTTGTGCACCATCAGCAACCCGTGCGCGTTGGCCGCCAGGTCGTAGTTACCGGTCGCGGGGAAGGACTGTTTGGAATCGAGCCATTCGTTCCACCAGTGATGGCGCTGCTCCCCGGGAATGTGGCTGATCACGACGCGTGGTTCCGCATGGCCGAGAAAGTCCGGGTCAGTGCCGCAAGATCGTCCGGAGCCACGAGGTCGAACATGTTCTTCCGCACCGCCTCGACGTGCCCTGGACTGGCTGCGGCGAGGGTGTTCAGTCCGGCTTCGGTGAGTTCGGCGGACATGCCCCGCTTGTCGTCGTCGCACTTGACGCGCCGGACCCAACCGCAGTCGACGAGTCGGCTGATTGCCCTGGTTACGCCGCTGCGAGTGGTGGTGACGGCCTCGGCGAGTTCGCTCATGCGGCGTCGGCGATCGGGTGCTTCGGAAAGGACCACGAGCAGCTCGAAGTCGGTGAACGAGATCCCGGAGTCACGCGTGAGCTGATTGTCGAGATCGCGAAGCAGCAGCCGAGTGGCGTCGAGGTATGCGCGCCAGGCCAGCTGTTCGTCCTGGCTGAGCCACCGTGGGGAATCCATGAGTCCATAGTAGTTGACAACGCAACTACTGGGTGTATTGTTCTTGGTAGTTGACGAAGCAACTACTTGACCCGGAGGGTGCAGCGATGACCGACGACATGACTGCCGAAGAGACACGACGCGCGCAGGAACACGAAGAGCAGCGGGACCGTATCCGTACTCAGCACCTGAAGCCCGCAGGCGAACGGCCGGCGTCGTCGGCTCGCGGCCTCCACCACACCGCGTTGGTCAGCAGTGACGTCGAAGCAACGGTCCGCTTCTATCAGGATCTGCTCGAGTTCCCGCTCACCGAGCTCATCGAGAACCGTGACTACCCGGGCTCTTCGCACTTCTTCTTCGATATCGGGAACAGCAACCTGTTGGCATTCTTCGACTTTCCCGGACTCGACGTCGGACCGTACGCCGAGGTGCTCGGCGGCCTTCATCACGTGGCGATCAGTGTCGAACCCACCAGGTGGGAGCACCTGCGTACCAAGCTCATCGACGCTGGAGTCGAACTGATCGAGCACAGCGAGGTCTCGCTGTACTTCCGCGACCCCGACGGTGCCCGCCTGGAACTGATCGCCGATCCACTCGGCGAGATGTACGGCTCGCACGTTCTCTGAGAACACACCTACTTTCCAGATTCGAGGCAATGACATGACCTCTGCAGCAACCACACTCGACATCCGGCGAGCCGATGACCGATTCAAGACCAAGATCGGCTGGCTCGATTCCAAGCACTCCTTCTCCTTCGGCAACCACTTCGATCGCGGCAACACCCACCACGGCGTGTTGATGGTGAACAACGACGACATCGTCGTTCCCGGCCAGGGTTTCGACACCCACCCGCACCGCGACATGGAGATCGTCACCTGGGTGCTGCAGGGCTCGCTGGTGCACCAGGACTCGATGGGTCACACCGGCGTCATCTACCCCGGTCTCGCCCAACGAATGAGCGCAGGCACGGGAATCCTGCACTCGGAGAAGAACGATTCGTGGCGACTCGGGGAGACCGCCGGCTCGTACTCCGGCAAGCACGGCGATCCCGTTCGCTTCGTGCAGATGTGGGTGGTGCCCGACGAACAGGGCATCACCCCCGGCTACGAGCAGCTCGAGATCGACGGCGAATTGCTCAGTGGCGGTCTGGTTCCCGTGGCATCAGGAATGGCACACCACGCCGACCACGCAGCCATTCGCATCAAGAACAAGTACGCCGCCATGCACGTCGCGCGCTTGCAGGCCGGGCAGGCTCCCGTCGAGATACCCGACGCCCCGTTCGTGCACATCTTCGTCGCCCAGGGTGAAGCGATGCTCGAGGGCGTAGGACCACTGGCCGAGGGTGATGCCGTGCGCGTCAGCGGAGGCGGCGGTCAGAAGCTGAGCACCGCGACCGGAGCCGAAGTGATCGTGTGGGAGATGCACGCGGCGATCGCCGGCTAGTCGGTCTCTCAATGCGGGCGGAATGAATGCTCTTCGTGATCGAGTTCGTGCTCGAGACTCCGCATGCTGTTGTCCGGCAGCCGGCCGGCGTCTCGCCAGCACAGCAGCTCCTCCCGCTCGACGTCGAGTATGCGGCGACGTGTGGTCATCGCGGCAATTTGCTCGGGTGAGATGACCGCATCGCCGATCTCGGACTCGTCGAGGTGATCCAGACGGCGATGGTAGCGGTCGATACGGTGCTCCAACTCGCGGCGCAGTATCTCGCGACCCTCGTCGTCCAGATTCTCCTCGTCCGCAATCCGGTCCAACTGTGACAGAGCGGCTTTCGTCGAACCCTCCCGTGCTTCGTTGCGTAGACGTGCCTCTGCGGCGGGATCGGCCACGACGTTCAACCTGCGCACCAGCGGAGCGAAAGTCAGTCCCTGACCGATCACCGTCACCAGCACGACGAGAAATGCACAGAACAGCAGCAGATCTCGGCTCTCGAACGGCTCGCCCGAGTCGATGGTCAGCGGCAACGTGAAGACGGC
Organism: Rhodococcus sp. 06-418-5; assembly: GCF_002258285.1. NCBI lineage: Bacteria > Bacillati > Actinomycetota > Actinomycetes > Mycobacteriales > Nocardiaceae > Rhodococcus > Rhodococcus sp. 06-418-5. Next base: position 153,146 of record NZ_NOYE01000008.1, on the reverse strand, counting down.
AGCGACGGTGATGACTCCGCGAGTGCCTGCCCAACTCATCACCACCGCCTCGCGGGCCGACAGCCCGGTGGTCAGGAGCCACAGCGGCCGCAGCAACAGGACGCCGGCGAGCGTCACCGTGACTGCGAGGGCGATCGTCGTCCCCGAGTAGGCCGACAGGCCGCCGACAACGGTGGGCAATTGCTCGCCGATCAACAAGAACACGAAGCCCTCGAGAAGCAGATCGATCAGCCTCCACACGGCACTGGTCTGCAGGCGACTGGCTCCGGAGATGGCGTGACGGGTGTGGTGACCGATCACCAATGCTGCGACGACGACGGCCAACACCCCGGACGCATGCACTTCCTCGGCCGCGAGGTACGCGAGGAACGGTGTAGCCAGCGAGACGATGTTGAGCAGCAGCGAATCGTGAACGAACCGCTGTACCAGCCGAATCGCCAGTGCGACGATCAGTCCGACGACGATGCCGCCTGCTGCGGCGAGCACGAACAATCCCCCGGCATGCGCGGCTGTCATGTCCTGACTCGAGATCGCGGCGATCGCCACGGTCAGCATCGTCAGTGCGGTCGCGTCGTTCAGCAGTCCCTCGCCCTCTATCAGGGTCACCAGTTTCGGTGGGATGCCTGCGCGCCGACCCACCGCCAGCGCCGCGACCGGGTCCGGTGGTGCCACGGCGGCACCGAGCGCCATACCAGCGGCCAGTGTGATCCCCGGAACGAGCAACCACAGACCGATGCCGACGAGGGCAGCCGTCGCCACCACGAGGGCGACCGACAAACTCAAGATGGTCCACACGTTGCGGCGGATGGCGATCAGGGAAGAGTTCAGAGCGGCGCTGTAGAGCAGCGGCGGAATCACCAGGGTCAGGACGAGCTCGGGGTCGAGAACGATGTCGGGCAACGCCGACGCCGAGACGGCCAGGCCGGCGAGCGTCAACAACGCTGCCGCGGGGAGTGTCGTCTTCTTCGAGATCACCTGTGCGGCGACGATCAGGCCTGTGGCTGCCAGGACGAGACCGAGTGTCTCTACCACGGTAGGTCGAGAGGGAGATAGTTCACCCAGCTGTATTCCCGCAGGTCAGCGGTTCAAACTACCTCTTCAGTCCGAACATCTTCGCGATCGTCTTCTCCATGAAGGTCGCAGGCAGCAGCCGCCGCGCGAGAAACACGACCGGTGCATTGCTTCCTCTGGCGTACAACGGTTTCGGCTTGTCGGCCTCGATGGCCTTCACTACTACCTCGGCGACGTCCTCGGCGGAGATGCCGGTTCCCTCCTTGCGGTCCAGCGACGAGATGGCAGTGTGAAAGTCGTCTCGATGGACCGAATCCGGTGCGATGTACTTGGTTCGGCGCTCACTGATTCCGGTGTTGATCGAGCCCGGCTCGACGGTGGTCATCCACACACCGAAGGGCGAGAGTTCCAGACGCGCCGCATCGGAGAAGCCCTTGATGGCGGCTTTCGTGGAGGCGTAGGACGAGCGATAGGCAAGCGGGAAGCTGGCCAGCATCGATCCGACCATCACGATGCGGCCGTAACCACGCTCGCGCATCCCGGGAATGACACCCTGCGACAGCGTCACTGCGCCGAAGACGTTCAACTGGAAGAGTCGCTCGATGGCATCGGTCGGTAGCTCCTCGAAGGGCCCGGACTGACTTTCACCGGCGTTGTTGACCAGGACGTCGACGTCCCCGAGATCGGCGACGAAGGTGCGGATCGAGTCGGCATCGGTGAGATCGAGAGCGCGATACTCGACACCGGTGGCTCGCTGCGCGTCGGTCATCGAGGCCGGATTGCGGGAGGTACCGATCACTCGATATCCCCGGGCGACGAGCGCCTGCGCAACCGCGCGTCCGATACCCGACGAGGCTCCGGTCACCACTGCCGTGCGATTCATGCCCAGATGGTACCGACGCGGTCAATCCGTACCACGTGACGATCCGATCCATACCGGTTAGTCTCTTATCTGTGCAAACGAATTCTGCTGCCCTGCTGACGCGCGGATGGCGGTCGACAGGCTCGTCGGCGACTCCGACAAGATCCTGCACGAGGTCATCTCACGGTAGGGCGCGGATAGCCCGGCACGGGTTGCCGGCAGCGAAGGTGTGCGACGGCACATCCCGGGTGACGACGCTGCCGGCACCGATCACCGAGTTGTCGCCGATCGTGACTCCCGGGCACACGATGACCCCGCCGCCCAGCCAGACGTTGTTCCCTATGGTGATGGGAAGAGCACTCTCCCAGCGTGTTCGGCGCGCCTCGTGATCCTCCATGGGGTGCAGCGCCGTCAGCAGTTGTGCCCGTGGGCCGATCGATACATCGTCACCGATGGTGATGGGTGCACAGTCCAACAGGATGGCGTCGTAGTTGAGGAAACTGTTGGATCCGATGGAAATGTATGTGCCGTAATCGCATTGGAACCTGGGCATGATCCACGAATCCGCTCCGATGGATCCGAGCAGCTCGCCGAGAATCTCGCGTCGTTCTTCGTTCTGATCTGCCTCGGTTGCGTTGAATCGGTCGAGCAGCTTTCCGCACGCCACCCGGGACGCAACCAGGTCGGGATCACTGTCTCGGTACAGCTCTCCGCGCAGCATCCGATCCCGGTTCTCGCCCATGGACGACAGGCTACCGATCGGTCGACTTCTCGAACAGGGCCACGCTGAACCACGCACTGCCGTCGGCGAACTCGTGTCGGCCGACGTGGCGGAAACCCTGATTCAGGTAGTAATTGCACAACGCACCGTTGGTTTCGGCGCAGTCCAGACGCAGCAACGCGCGTCCTTCCCGGTGGGTCTGCTCCGACGCCCACTCGAGCAAAGCCGCGCCGAGCCCGGTGCCCGCTTCGCTTCTGTCGATCACCAATCCGTGCACGTACCCGGCGAGCCCATCCTCTTCGGGCCAGATTGTGGGATCGGCCCAGATCAGTCTCAGCGCACCGACTATCGGGCCACTCGGATCGCGCCGGGCGACGTAGAACTCTCCTGCCTCGATGTGCGCCGCGACAGTGGACAGGGGTACCTCGCGCGGTGTCCACTGGTCGATTTCTCGAGCGAAGAGCCAGTCCTCGGCTGCGTGCCGCAGGCCGAGTATCGTTGCCGCGTCGGCGGCAGTTGCGAGTTCTACGGTGAGCACGGTGCCATCGTACGGAGGTGGCGAGTCTTGTGGTGAACGTGCTTGTGGTCGAAAGTGGTTCGGACAGAGGGTCCTTGCCCGCGATCGACGAAGTCGACTTCCGAAGCTGCACGATGGACGAGCTCGCCGGTGTGGTGTCGTGGGCAGAGGTGTTGCTGTTCCGAACGTTCGAGACCGCCGATCTGCGAACCGTGTGGCCGAATGCCGAGAATCTTCGCTGGATCCACGCATCGAGTGCCGGCGTCGATCGACTGCTCGATCCGGTTCTGCGCGAGGGCCGATGGATTCTGACGAACTCCGGCGGAATCCTCGACAGGGCGATTGCGGAGTACGTCGCAGGCGGCATTCTGGCGTCGGTCAAGAAGCTGCCGCTGGCGCTTGCTCGTCAGCGCGAGCGGGTCTGGGAACACAGAGTTACCAATGGTATTCACGGTCGCGCCGCTCTCGTCGTCGGTCCCGGTTCGATCGGCCGCGAGATCGGCCGGGTCCTCGGCGCACTCGGTATGCGCGTCGATGCGGCGGCAACGTCGGAGCGGTCCGGTGACTCGGAGTTCGGACGAATCCGCGATGTTCGACGATTGCCGTCGTATGCGGGTGAGTACGACGTGATCGTGCTGGCGACACCGTTGACCGACGCCACCCGCGCACTGGTCGACGCGGAGGTTCTCTCGGCCATGCGTTCCGATGCAGGCCTGGTCAACATCGCCCGCGGACCGGTCGTCGACGAACGAGCCCTGTGCGATGCCCTCGCTGACGGAGGCATCGGGTGGGCCGTGCTCGACGTGTTCGAGGTCGAGCCGCTACCGGACACGAGTCCGCTGTGGCACATGGACAACGTCATCCTGACCGCGCATCTGGCGGGCGACGCCGACGACTTCGCCGAGCGCCTGTGGGCGCTGTTCGAGGACAACCTCCATCGATATGTCCGTGGTTCGGCTCTGGTGAACGTGGTGGACAAGCAGGTGGGGTACGTACGCCGCTGAAACGGACGACCAAAGTATGCGTAACACGCCGTAGCGTGTACTAAGGTGCACGAGTGCGTGAAATCAATCGTTCGGCCGTTGCGTCGACCAGTCGCGAGGCGGCGTTCGCCTACATGGACGACTTCAGGAACGTCCCGCAATGGATGTTCGGCATCACCCGTTTCGAGCCGACGAGCGAGGTCACTTCAGGACTCGGTGCCACGTACGACGCGACGATGCAGATCGGTCCGAAGGCCCTCACCTCCGTGGTGCACGTCACCGAATGGGTCCACAACGAGAGGCTCACGCTCGAGTCGGTCGAAGGCCTGTCCAACTCGTCCACGTGGTCGTTCTCGGATACGGCAGACGGCGGAACCCGTCTGGACGTTGTGTTCCGCTACAGCCTGCCCGGCGGAATCGCGGGCAAGGTGCTCGGCGCTGTTGTGGAACCCGTTGTGGGTCAGGCGATCAAGCACACGGAGTCGACACTGCGCTCACGCCTGGAAGCGGCCGACTAGTACACGTACTTGTCGAGAGCATCCAAGACCTGGTCGACGGCGAGCCACGCGAACAGGAATGCGCACACACCCAGCGTCAGGTTGGTGAACCAGCCGTTGCGCCACTGCTTCGGCACGCGATCACTGTTGAGCAGTACCAACAGTGTCACCGCCAGGAACGGCATGAACACCGCGCCGAGTACGCCGTAGGCGAGCACGAGCCCGATCGGTTGGTCGAGCCACAGCAACGCCATGGGCGGGAACGTCAGCCACGCGACATACCACCTGAAGTACTTGCCTCCCACTCGTGTTTTCGGGTGACCCTGTTCGAGCCCCTTCAGATTGCCGACGAAGTCTGCGAACATCAGGCTCACGCCGTTCCACACCCCGATCAGCGACGAGAACGACGCCGACCAGAATCCGATGAGGAACACGTAGCCGAACACCGTCCCGTAGCGGTCCGCGAGCACGTCGGAGAGTTGGATCAAGCCCTGATCGCCGGTGGAGATCGCGATCTGCGACGAGTACAGCAGTTCGGCACCGACGATGAGCATCGCGAGGACGAAGATGCCGGAGATGACGTAGGCCATCGAATTGTCGATACGCATGACGCGCATGAATTTCGGTGTGATCCAGCCTTTCTCGCGCAGCCAGTAGCCGTACGCGGCGAGCGTGATGGTGCCACCGACGCCACCGGCAAGGCCGAGGACGTACACGATGGAGCCGTCGGGAATGGTGGGGACGATGCCCTTGACGATCGCGGGGACGTTCGGAACCGCCACTACCGCAGCACCGATCACGGTCACGAACATGATGCCGACGAAGACGGTGATGATCTTCTCGAAGAATCCGTAGCTCCCCAGCCAGATCAGCGCGAAGCCGAGGAGTCCGGACGCGATGGCGACGACCTTGAGATCCAAAGCGGGGAACAGTGCGACGATCGGCAACGCGCTCGACGACATCGCTGCCGCTCCGTAGACGAACCCCCAGATCACGATGTAGGGAGCGAAATACGCCGTCGTCCACTTCCCCAGCGAACGCCAGCCCTGGAAGATCGTGTTGCCCGACGCCAACGTGTAGCGGCCGGCACCTTCCACCAGAACGACTTTCATGACGACACCGACGATGATGACCCAGAGCAGGGCGTAGCCGTAGCGCGAGCCCGCCACCAGAGTCGCGACGAGGTCGGCGGCCCCGATGCCGGTTGCGGCGACCACCAGTCCGGGGCCGACCACCTTCCACTTCGGAGGTGCAGTGGTCTCGGTCATCGATTCTCCTCGCGTGCGGGGTCTACTCAGTGACCTGTCTCACTCTTTACGAAACGCACGGTTCCTGGCAAGTCGACCCTCGGTACCGTCGATGCGGTGACCGACGGACAGCAGTCATCGCGTGCATTGAGCTTCGGCAAGGTTGCCGAGAACTACGACCGGGCCCGTCCCGGCTACCCGGCCGAGCTGTACGCGGACATCGCGGCGGGCGACGGGATGCGAGTGCTCGAGGCAGGGGCAGGTACCGGCAAAGCCACTGTTGCGTTGGCTGAACTCGGCGCGTCCGTTGTTGCGGTGGAACCGGATTCGGCTATGGCAGAGCTGGTTCGGCGGCGCACCGAGAACCTCGACGTCGAAGTGCAGGTGTCGCGGTTCGAGGATTGTGCAGCCCCGGCGGCGGCGTTCGATGTAGTCGTTGCCGCCCAATCCTGGCATTGGGTGAACCACGAGCAAGGAGCTGCAGTGGCGGCCCGCGCATTGGTCCCCGGCGGTGCCCTTCGGTTGTGGTGGAACATGCCGGGCGACCTCGATGGCCCGGCATGGGAAGCGGTCAGGGCGGCCTACGACGCAACCGAGCCCGAAGTGGCGCACCTGTTGGTGCGTTCTCTCGGTACGCAACCGGAGTCCAACGTGGCGCGCGCTGCCGGCTTCGGTCCGTGGACGACCTCGACGTACGAGTGGGTCCAGCGCTACTCCGCAGACGAGTTCTGCGCCATGGCCGCCACGTACTCGAGCCATCTCGCCCTGGACGACCGGCGCCGCGGCGAGGTCCTGGGCGCAGTGCACGCGGCCATCGCCCGCCACGGCTACGTGGACTACCGCTACGTCACGCAGATGGTGACGGCGCAGCTCGACTAGGAGATCGTCGTGGTGCAGACGACGAATTGCCTGGCGTCGTAGGCGAATCCGCCCTCGGGGCATTCGTTGGGATCGGCGGTACCGGTCTTGATTTCGGTGACCTGTTCGACGTCGGTGGCGTCGGGGTCGCCGCAGTCGACCCGTGAGGGCTCGTCCATACCTACGGTGGGCACGCTCATGCAGCCGCCGACCACCCAGTCGACGTCGAGGCACAGTGCGCCCTGTTCCACACCGTCGAGCGTCTCGTAGTAGGTCTGATTGACGTCGGTGGGGCACTGCTCGTTCTGCTCGGCCTTGGCGATCACCTTGTAGTTCGATTCCATGCTGCCGCATTCGGCGTTGTCGATGGTGGCGGCCGTCATCGTCCCGCCGAGTTGGACGCACTGACCGATCTCGACATCGATGTCGGTGGAGCCGCCGGCGTCGATGCCCTCTTGGCCCGAGACGCCGTCGGTGGTGCTGGTAGCGGCGGACGTCGAGGCGGCTGTGGTGTCGGCAGCGACGGCGTTGCCGGCTTCGGACGATGAACAGCCTGCGGCGAACAGCAGCGTGAGAGCTGCACTTGCGACGAGGAGGCTTCTGGACAAAGCAAGCATGATGTCATGACCTTCGGAACTCATCCAGGCGAGGGAGTGACCCTCGTCGGCGACCCCACGGGCCGCCGATCACCGATTCTTTACCATCGACGGAGGTTTGAACAGCCACAGCTGGAAGTCACGAACGGAACACGATGCGAGCAACCCACTTGGTGTTGTGGACACCCGGAAGGGCAGGAACGATCACACGCGCGGGAAATCCGTGATCGAGCGAGAGATCGACACCGTTGACTTTCAAGGCCAGCAACGAATTCGGGTGCGCCGCTTGATTTCCCTGCAACACCGCACGAGTGAAGGCTCCGTTCTGCTCCAGCGAGCTCACCTCAGCCGATCGCGGTGCGGGTACGCCCGCCAGCGCAGCGAGTTCGGCCAACGGGACACCGGTCCACGTCTGCGTGGTGGACCATCCTTCGACGCACGCGATCGGCAGTTCGGCAGTGCGCTGCGGCATCGACAGCAGCCTGCCGCGGGACAGCACGATCGGGACGGCGTCCTCGGCCGCGCTGCTGATCGTCAGTTGCCAGTCGGGCCCGGTCTGCGCCTCGGTGATCCCGGCCGCTTCGGCCGTTCGGTTGATCTGAAAGTCGTTGGGGCCGTCGCCGTACGAGCGTCCCCGGGGCAGCAGGATCGCGGCCTTGCGCAGCACTCCGCCGACCGTCTGTCCTACCGTCAACACGGCAACGAAACCCATTCCGGCAGCGACCAATCCGATGGCACCGCGTCGACCCATGGTCACCGGTCGGTCATCGTTCTTCTGCTCGTCCGGAGCTTCGTTCCTGGCGCGCAGTACGTCCATCAACGACTCCGACCTCAGGGTCCTCCACATCAGCGGGACCTTGAGCGCGAGGTGTACGAGGAATCCGGAGATGAACACCCAGGCACCGAAGTAGTGAGCGGCGTAGAAGTCGAAACCGAACACGTAGTCGTACTGAATGTTGAGAACACCCGTCACGATCTCGAACAGCAGGCCCCCGACCAGTGCCAGCAGCGACAGTCGTTCGAGCGCATGTGCCGGCGATCGCACCGGTGGTAGTTCGAAGAGCTTGGGCATCACCGACCACAGTTTGGCGATGACGAGCGGCACGATGATCAGGCCGAGTCCGACGTGCAGACCCTGCGTGAGCTGGTAGAGCCATGCGGGATTCGTCGGCCAGTCGAAGAACGGCAAGCGCAGCCACCCGACGGCACCCGGCCTGGCCTGGCCGAACTGTGGACCGTACGCGCTGTACGAGAGCAATCCCGTCACGATGACTATCGGCAGCGCGACGAGCAGAACTGCGCCGAACAGCGACGTCAACCACGTGCCGCGCAGCGGACTGGGAAAGCGCGCGAGAGACATGCGTGCTTCGGCCATGTAGGGCATTCGCTGCCCAGAGGGTGCCGGATGTGTCGCGGCCGACTCCCGTGCCCGGCGCATCGCCTCGTGACAACGTCCCCGCGGGGACGCGTCGGGCATCGTGGGAAGGTTTCTGTCGGTGCCCCGTCGTACATTTCTCGAACATGTATTCGATGAATGGGGGCGTTCATGATCGACATGGTCGACGCGGGATCCGAGGCGGGGCGGATCGAGACGAAGGAAATCGAGACCGAAATCTGCGCTCTGGCAGGTCGGATCGCGGCGGCGTCGGCGCAGTATCTGATTCTGGTGGGCGAGTTCGATGCGCGACGCGGATGGGCGGGTTGGGAAGTGCGGTCCTGTGCGCACTGGTTGTCGTGGCGTGCGGGGGTCGATCTGCACACCGCTCGTGAGCAGGTGCGCGTGGCCAAGGCCATGCGAGAGCTGCCGCTGATCACCTCGGCGTATCGGAGCGGCACCATCTCGTACTCGAAGGTGCGCGCGATGACTCGCGTTGCGACGGCCGAGAACGAGGCGTCGTTGCTGCAGAAGGCGCTCGACGCCCCGGCTGCGCACATCGAACGCCTCTGCCGTGGTCTGAAGAAGGCGATGCGTCCGACCAAGGGAAACGGCGTCGACCTCGACCCGTGCGCTGGGCGGTGGCGCTGGGACGAGGACGACGGCTCGCTCGTGCTGACGGCCCGCTTTCGGCCCGAGGACGGCAAGCGGTTTCTCGCTGCATTGACCGGGGCGGAGTACGAGCGCACCAGGACCGACGGCGAATCCGAGGGTGACCGGGCGGCCCCGGCACCGCCCAACCCGGTGCCGGCGATGATTGCCATGGCCGAGATGGTCTGCGCTTCGCTGGATTCACCGGTCGTCTCTCCTGCTGCCGAGGTGCTGGTGCACATCGGTGGGGTCGACGAAGCAGGGTCCGACCACGCTCATTTCGACGACGGGCCGGGCCTCGACGACGAGACCCTCGCTCAGGTGCTGTGTTCCGCGGTCATGCGGACCGTCGGCCACGGCCGGCTGGGTAGAACTGTGCGGTGGAGTTCGACGGCGAAAGTCCCGAGCCGAACCCAATTGCGTCAGTTGATCATTCGGGATCGATGCTGCACGGTACCCGGGTGCGGACGCACCCGATCTCTGCATGCTCACCACGTCACCTATCGCTCACGGGGAGGTGCGACGTCACTCGACAACCTGGTCCTGCTGTGCGGCGAACACCACCGTGCGCTGCACGACGGATATTTCTTCATCGAAGCCCTCGGCGATCAACGCTTCTCGTTTCGCCATCCCTCGGGAACCGAGATCATCCACGCTCCCGCGATGTCGGGAGACGCCGACGAAATCAGGCGACAGTACGGCGGTATCGCACCCGACGCCATCGTTCCGGACTGGGGTGGCGAAGGCCTCGACCTCAGCTACGCGACCGATGTCCTGATCACCAATTGGCAGCGGGCTGCATGAAACGGTGTCGTCGAGGGCAAGTTAGTGTGACGACGAGACTCGGACAAGAAGCGGTGGGACATGAGCGTCGACAGATCATTGGGGGACGAACAGCCCTGGCCGGTGGAACGAGCACCGAGCTGCAGTGACGCGACCAGGCCCGAGGACGATCCCTTCTATGCAGCGCCCGAGGGATACGAGGCAGCTCCACCCGGGACGATTCTGAAGGTGCGGCCGGTCGAGGTCGCGATGTTCGGTCGCGTACGCCAGCGAGTCGACGCGTGGCAGCTGCTCTATCGCACCGCTGATCTCGGCGGTTTTCCCCAGGCCAGCGTCACGACGGTGTTGCGTCCGCGCAACGCAGAACCGGTTCTGTTGTCGTATCAGTGTGCGATCGACGGCGTCGCGTCCTCGTGTTTCCCGTCGTACGCGCTTCGGCGTGGTTCCCGGGCGTTAGGTGCAGTTCCGCAGTTCGAGTTCCTGCTGGTACTTCATGCCTTGCGCCGTGGGTGGACCATCTCGATCCCGGATCACGAGGGTCCCGACGGACATTGGGGTTCACCGCAGGAACCCGGGTTCTGCACGCTCGACGCCGTTCGCGCGGCGTTGTCGTTCGAGCCGCTCGACCTGCATTCGAGCACGCCGGTTGCGCTGTGGGGCTACTCGGGCGGCGGACTCGCGACGTCCTGGGCGGCGGAGATGGCACCGGAGTACGCGCCTGAGATAGAGGTGGTCGGTGCCGCTCTCGGCTCACCCGTCGGAGATCCGGGGTCGGCGTTCACCCGGCTCAATGCGACGCTGCACGCAGCGTTGCCGACGCTGGTGGTGGCGGGCCTACGGCGCACCTACCCCGAGCTCGATCGGGTGATTCGCGAGCACGTCAACGAGGACGGAATGCGCATTCTCGATTCCGTCGAGTCGATGACGACCGTGCGTGCGGTGAGCAAACTGGCTCGACACGACCTGGACCACTACATCGACGTTCCGCTGGCCGATCTGTTGGCGCTGCCCGAGATCGTGCAGGTGTTCCTGGATATCCAGCCGGGACGAACGGCTCCGACGGCTCCGTTGCTGGTCGTCCAGTCGGTGAACGATCAGATCATCGCCGTCGACGACGTGGACGGGCAGGTGGATCGGTACATCGAGGCCGGTGCGCACGTGACCTATCTACGGGATCGGCTGAGCGAACACCTGTCGCTGCACCCGCTCAGTGCGCCACTGACGCTGGATTGGCTGGCCGATCGATTCGCCGGACTTCCGGTCGAGGAACCGTCGACGCGTACGGTGTGGTCCACGGCGTTCTCGTTCTCGGCGGTGCGTGGATTGTTGTCGCTGACCTGGACGACCATCACAGCGTTGGTCATCGGCATCCGGGCGTAGCTACCCTCGGTTCGATGCAACGAACCTGGATACGAATTCTCACCGGAACGATCGCCATTCTGGGCATCGTGACCGGGCTCGTCGCACTGGGCGTCTACTACACCGACACCCGGGTCAACGTCCTGATCGCGCTGGCGTCGTTCGTTCCGTTGATGTTCATCGCTGTCGTGGTCGGTGCCCTGGTGGCGCTGATCGGTCGGCGCTGGGTTCTGGCGGGAGTTTCTGCGCTGGTGCTTGCCGCAGGCGCATTCGCCTACGCACCGCTCTACGTGGCGGACGCGGCACCCGAGGACGCGACGGGCAGCGAGGGCGTGCGGCTGCGCGTGATGCAGGCGAACCTGATGATCGGGCTGGCCGATCCGACTGTCGTGGTCGGTCAGGCCCGCGATCACTCCGTCGACGTCGTCACGATCCAGGAACTGACCGACGCGTCGGTGGTCGGCCTCCGCGACGCCGGCATGGAGGAGCTCTTCCCCTACAGCTACCTCCAGCCGTACGTGACAGGCGGCGGCGGAGCCGGAATCTACAGCCGTTACCCGATCTCGGGCAACCGTGAACTCGACGGATACGGTCCGGTGAATCTGGCCACCGAGGTCGAGGTCCCCGGTTCCGAGCCGGTCACGCTGCTGGCGGTGCATCCCGGGCCCGCCTACGTCACCCCGGCCGACATTTGGACCGCCGAATTGGACACGCTCCGAGACGATCTGGCGGCGGCGTCGCTCACCGGACCGGTGATCGTCAGCGGCGACTTCAACACGACGTATTCGCACAAGAAGTTCCGCAACCTACTCGATGCCGGATATTCCGACGCCGCAGCGCAATTGGGGAAGGGACTGATTCCCACGTACCCCACCGACAAGGGAACACCCGCCGTCGTCGGGATCGACCACATTCTCACCAACACCGGTCGTGCTCGTTCTCTGGAACGAATCGATCTCCCCGGATCGGACCACCATGGGTTGATCGGGGAGATCGAGTTCTCCGCAGGCGTCAGCTGACGCGAACGACCTGTTTCCGAGACTTGCCGCACTGCAGCAGGATTCGGACGGCCGCCGGTGTTCCGTCGAGGGACGTCACGATGTCGTTGCGCGTCTGCGCCGCTGCGCCTGCCACCTTGTCGAGGGACGTCACCGCGGGGTCGAGCGTCGCGGTGATCTCGACGACTCTCTGACCGCGATCGGACACCGAACGGCCGGTCGCCGATACGACGCCCTCGTGAGCGGCCAGGGATTTCGCGGCGCTCCGGGCAGCGGTTCCCAGGTCGACGCTGAGTCGGCCGTCGACATCTGCATCCGCTGACGACGCGAAGGCGACGGTGCCGACCGAACGTCGCGGCAGGTGCGCGAGGAGCCACCACAGACCGAGCAGCACGAGGACGATGGCGGCTGCCGCGAGAGCCCAGGGCCACCAGCCTGCGTCGACGGCGGTGTCGACGAAGGCCGCGTCGAGACGTTCGCGGCCGGGAAACCTTCCTTGCTCCCAGGCAATTGCTCCGCCGCCGAGGGCGATCAGGGCGAGGCCGACGACGGCGGTGCTGGTTCGGTCGACCGAAGCGGTTGCGCGTTTCACGATGCTTGTCCTGTCGTTCGCACTCGGGTGCGGACCTTGGGAGCCGACGCGAGTGGGCGGAGGCCGTCGTCCACGGAGGTGACGACCGAGGACTTCAGCTCCGCGGTGTCCGTGCCGGCGACGGTGGCCACCGCGACGGTGACCTTCTTGTTGCCGGCCTTGGCGGTTGCGGAATCGACGCCGACGCTGTCGAGTGCGGCGGTGCGGGCAACGGTTGCGACGTCGCCCTTTCGGAGCCAGACGTCCTGCTCGGAGAGGGCTCGGTGGGTGCGTCGCCGAGGACGCAATGCAGCGATGACGAGAACGAACCCGACCACGACTGCGGCGATTCCTCCCGGCAGCATCCACGGCTGCGCGGTGAGTCCGTCCAGGCTCGTGGCGGCGGGGCCGACCCACTCGGGGCCGTCGATGGCACCGAGGTTCAGCAGCGCCTCGCGGCCGAGGACCACGCCGGCACCGATGAGGACGAGCGCGAACAGGATTGCGGGTACGGCTGCGGTGGGATTGGCTACCGGCTTCTTGCTTGCCTTCTCGCTCATTGCACTCTCCCTTCTTCACGGGTGGTCTCGGCGGGTACACATTGGACGGTGACATCGACTCGGTCGACGGTGTAGATGCCCAGTTCGGACAGGTCTCGTGCGACTGCGGCGCGAACGTCGGCGGCGACCTTCGCCAGCGGCGAGGGCCAGGTGACCGCTACCGCGACCTGAGCGCGAACGCGGGAGCCGCTGATCGTCACGTCGGCCTTGGGCAGGTCACGCCCACCCAGGACCCGCAGTCCGGGCTGGGGTCCGGCGACCGCGTCGGTGCTGCGGGCAGCGAGGACGGCGAGTCGCTCGACGGCCTTGTGCTTGATCTCCAGAGAGCCGCGCTCACCGGGGTCTACAGCAGCTGTCTCAGTCACGACCGCGACCACGCATGATCGAGTTCAGGTCCAGTTCGCCGTCGACGTAGCGGCCGACGAAGAATCCGAGGCCGCCGAGCACGATGGCGATGAGGAAGCCGGTGAAACCGCCGGCCGCTGCGGCGATGGCCAGCAGAAGTCCCACGAACAAACCGATGGTTGCAGTGGTCATGGTGTTGATCTCCACTCAGAGTTCGAAGTAGTTGCGCCTGGTGACGCGTTTGCGGATCCGAGCGATCCGCTTGGGCAGAGTGCGTAGCGGGGACGGAATCGGCGAGGCGCGGAATGCCGTCGGCGCGCTCGCCGCATTGGTCGGAGTCGAGGGAAGTACGGCGAAGCGTCGGTCGACCTCGGCGAGTTCGGCCATGTAACGAGCCGGATCTCCACCGAGATCCGGGTGGTGCTCGCGCGCCACAGCGCGCCGAGCCGCCTTGTAGGCGGCGGCTCGGTCCTGCGCTGCATGCTCGTTCACCTGGTCAGACTCGCACAATGTCCTCGACGGTGATGTGCACGGGCCCGTCGACCATCGCTGCCACTGTGCTGCGCACGGCGTCGGCGGTTTCGCGTACCGCAACCCCGAACTCGAGAGTGACGTGAACCTCGGTACCTTCGTCGCCGATCCGGATGCCGGCGATGCGTCGTCCGGGAAGGTAGGTAGCTGCCTCGCCGAACATGCCGCCGTGCAGCCCGACGACACCGTCGACCGCCAGTACGGCGTCGGCGATGTCCTCGGACCTGTCACGCTCCGTCATGTGCGGATCGGTCACTGCACTCGGGTGGAGGGAGCCTCGGTGGTCTCCTCGTCGTCCGAGCCGTCGTCGAGGTAGATGTCGTGAACGACGATGTTGACCTCGGTGACCTCGAGACCGGTCATCCGCTCGACGGCGTTGATGACGTTGCGACGAATGCCCGCTGCGAGGTCTGCGATGGAGACGCCGTAGTCGGCGACGATGTCGATGTCGACTGCGGCCTGACGCTCGCCGACCTCCACCGAGACGCCCTGCGACTGGTTGACGCGGGCACCGGGGATGCGCTCGCGCAGGGCACCGATCGCGCGGCTCGCTCCGCCGCCGACGGCGTGGACGCCCTGGACCTCACGGGTGGCGATACCGGCGATCTTGGAGACGACGGTGTCGGCAATGGTGGTGCGGCCCTGCGAGCTGACGAGCACGGAGTCCGACTTGGTGGTGATGTCGGTCTTTCCTTCGCCTGCTGCGGATACGGTTGCCTTGGTGTCCGTCGTGGAGCTCATGAATGCCTCTCTTCGTTGGATGTCGTGCAGAGTGTGTGACAGAAGTTGGTCGTAGCTCGGTGGTCGAAACGCACGTCCGAATAAAGTGATCTACGTCATAGATTACGTCCGCTGGTAAACCGGTATCGAAGACATGCGTGATCGATGACCGCTACGTGAACTGGGGGCCCGATGGAGTGGGTTGATGCATCGGACCGCGTACTCGTCGGCGCAGCCGCGCTCGGCGAGACGGATGCGTTCGAGGAGATCGTCCGGCGCTACGGTCCGGAGATGTTTCGGTACGCGCGAAACATGCTGTCCGATCAGGGTGCGGCCGAGGAGGTGGTGCAGGACGCGTTCGTCGCAGCGTGGAAGGGGCTGGACAACTTTCGAGGCGACTCGGCTCTGCGAACATGGTTGTTCTCGTTGGTGTCGCACAAAGTGATCGATCATCGACGACGTCGCAGCGTTCCTCCCGCAGAAGATTGGGTATTCGAGCGAAAGAGCACCGGGGCGGGCAGTGATCCCGAGGCGGATGTCGAGGCCGACAGCTTCATGGCCGAACTCGGAGTCGCACTGGCCGAACTGCCCTACCGCCAGCGAGCCTGCTGGCTGCTCCGCGAGGTCGAGGGCCTGACTCACCCGGAGATCGGCGCGATCATGACGTTGTCCGCAGGAGCGGTACGTGGTCAGTTGACCAGAGCACGAGCAACATTGAGCGAAAGGTTGGCAACATGGCGAACCCAGTAGAGCCGGATTCGGTTCTCGCGCGTGCTGCCACCGAACTTCGGGACGCACCTCAGGAACCGAATTGGGTGGATATCAGCGCATCCATCATCTCGAAGGTCCGCAATACGACCAGGCGTACGTGGCCCGTCGACAGCGCCTTTCCTGCCGGCTCCGGCGCCGATCCGCAGGACTCGCTGCAGGTCAGCGACCACATCGTCAAGACCACGCTCCGTCGTGCTCTGGCGGACGTTCACGGTGCGCAGCCGACCGAGATCGACCTCCATCTCGACGACCACGCCTGCATCGGTCTGTTCGTCGCGGTGATCGGGGTGTACGGCGACGATCTGCAGGCTGCGGGAGACGAGCTGGCGACCATCGCGATCGATGTCGTCTCGGATCTGCTCGGCGTCACCCTCGATCGCGATGTGGTGGAGATACGCGTCGACGACATCGAGGAGCGGTAGGCGTAAATATTGCGTCATAGCCGCTGGTTGCGGTCGTAAGAAAGCGTAAGGAAACCGGCTGTGGCCGGTGGCGGGATTCAGGATCGAGCAATGACCGAATTGCTCTGTCTCACGGTGGCCGCGTTCGTCGCGGTGTACCTGTTCGTCGCTCTCCTCGATCCGGAGAGGTTCTGACGTGGTTGGGTTCTTCCAGATCTGCGCTGTGATCGTCGTCCTGGCCGTGGCGTACGTGCCGCTCGGCGACTACATGGCCCGGGTGTTCGACTCGTCCCACGACACGCGTGTCGAGCGCCTGCTCTATCGGGTGGCCCGGGTGAATTCGTCCTCGGAACAGACGTGGGTCGGATACTCCACCAGCCTGCTCGGGTTTTCGTTCGCCGGCGTCGTGTTCCTGTTCGTACTCCAGCGGATCCAAGGCGTGTTGCCGCTGAACGGGGGCCTGTCGGGGGTCAGCCCGGCGATGGCCTTCAACACCGCGGCGTCGTTCGTCACCAACACCAACTGGCAGTCCTACGTCCCCGAGACCACGCTGTCGAACCTGACGCAGCCGCTGGGCCTTGCGGTGCAGAACTTCGTCTCCGCCGCAGTCGGTCTCGCCGTCGCGATTGCAGTCATCCGCGGCTTCGTGCGTGTGTCCACAGGCGGTGAACTCGGCAACTTCTGGGTCGATCTCACCCGCGGAACGCTGCGCATTCTGCTGCCGCTCTCGCTGCTGGTGGCCGTCATCCTACTGACGCAGGGCACCATCATGTCCTTCTCCACCGGCTTCACCTCGACCGGCCTGGACGGACAGACGGTCACCAATGCGCTTGCGCCCGTTGCCTCCCAGGAGGCGATCAAGGAAATCGGCACCAATGGCGGCGGCATTCTCGCGGCCAACTCCGCGCATCCCTTCGAGAACCCGACCCCGCTGACCAACATCGTGCAGATCATCTCTCTGCTGTTGATCCCGGTTGCACTCACCCGCACCTTCGGCACCATGATCGGCAACCGCAAGCAGGGTCTGACGTTGCTTGCGGTGATGGCAACACTGTGGGGAGTCCTGCTGGCGGTCACCCTCTATGCCGAGTCCGGTACTCGGGGAGTCGCAGCAACGGCTGCGGGCGCGATGATGGAAGGCAAGGAAGTTCGCTTCGGTATCCCGGCATCGGCCTTGTTCGCCGTCTCCACCACCGGAACATCCACCGGCGCAGTCAATTCCGCGCACGACAGCATGTCCGCGCTCGGCGGCGGTGCCGTGCTGCTGAACATGCTGTTCGGCGAGATCGCGCCCGGCGGTGTCGGCACCGGTCTGTACGGGTTGCTCGTGCTCGCGGTCATCGCCGTCTTCGTCGGTGGGCTCCTCGTCGGTCGGACCCCGGAATTCCTGGGCAAGAAGCTGGGCCGACGCGCCATCACGATGGCAGCGTTGTCGGTACTGGTGATGCCGATCCTCGTGCTCGTCGGCACGTCCATCACCGTGATTCTCGAATCCACCACGAGTTATCAGGGCAATCCCGGCATCCACGGGTTCACCGAGGTTCTTTACGCGTATGCGTCGGCGTCCAACAACAACGGCAGCGCCTTCGGTGGACTGACGGTGACCAGCGACTGGTTCCAAATCTCCCTCGGCATCGCCATGCTGCTCGGCCGCTTCCTGCCGATCGTCTTCGTACTGGCGCTGGCCGGCTCACTCGCGACGACCAAACGCAGCGCACCGAACGCAGGAACCCTCCCCACCGACGGTCCGCTGTTCGGCAGCTTGCTGATCGGTACCGCGATCCTCGTCGCCGCCCTCACCTTCTTCCCCGCACTTGCTCTCGGACCCATAGCAGAGGCCATGCAATGAACCTGTCACTGAGAACGGCCGTACCCGGAGCGTTCCGCAAACTCGATCCACGACACTTGGCCCGCAACCCGGTCATGTTCGTCGTCTTCCTCGGCTCCATCGTCACCACCGTCCTCTCGATCGCCGAACCGTCGGTGTTCGCGTGGTTTGTCACCGGGTGGCTGTGGTTCACCGTGCTCTTCGCCAACCTCGCCGAGTCCGTCGCCGAAGGGCGCGGCAAGGCGCAGGCGGCAAGCTTACGGAAAGTGAAGCAGGACACCGTTGCTCGACGACGCACTCCCTCCGGTGCCGAATTCGTCGTCACCGAGGTGGCCGGCGCGGAACTGAATGTAGGCGACGAGGTGATCGTCTCGGCAGGCGAGGTCATCCCCGGTGACGGTGACGTCATCGAGGGCATCGCCACCGTCGACGAATCAGCGATCACCGGCGAGTCGGCACCCGTGGTCCGCGAGTCCGGCGGCGATCGATCCGCCGTCACCGGCGGCACCATCGTGCTCTCCGACGAGATCGTCGTGAAAATCACTGCAGCCCAGGGCGAGACGTTCGTGGATCGGATGATCGCCCTCGTCGAGGGCGCGGCTCGGCAGAAGACGCCGAACGAGATCGCTCTGAACATCCTGCTCGCCTCGCTGACGATCGTGTTCCTCTTCGCGGTGGTGGCCATCGGTCCGATGTCCGATTACGCAGGGCAGCAGCAGGATCCCATCCAGCTGATCGCGCTGTTGGTCTGCCTGATTCCGACGACCATCGGGGCACTGCTCTCGGCGATCGGCATCGCGGGAATGGACCGGTTGGTGCAACGCAACGTGCTCGCGATGTCCGGACGCGCCGTCGAGGCGGCAGGCGACATCGACACGTTGCTGATGGACAAGACCGGAACCATCACCTTCGGTAATCGGCGCGCGACCGGACTGCACCCGGCTACGGGCATCGATGCCGTCGAGCTGGCGCGCGCCGCCCGGTTGTCGTCGTTGGCCGACGGTACCCCCGAGGGGCGCAGCATCGTCGAACTGGTCGAGCGTGACTTCGAATCCGCAACGGCAGAAAGCGAATCCGGGCGCGGCGAGTTCGTGGCCTTCACCGCGCAGACCCGGATGAGCGGTCTGGATCTACCGGGCATGGAGATCCGCAAGGGTGCAGCAGATTCGGTCTACGGCTGGATTCGTGAGGGCGGCGGCACAGCGGACCTCGACGCCACCGTGCACGACATCGCCCAGAACGGCGGTACCCCGCTGGTGGTTGCCGTCCGCGAAACCGGTTCTGCTGCCCGCGCTCTCGGCGTCGTCGAACTCTCCGATGTGGTCAAGCCGGGCATCGCCGAGCGGTTCGCTCAACTGCGCGCCATGGGAATTCGGACGGTGATGGTCACCGGCGACAATCCACTCACCGCCAAGGCCATTGCCGCCGAGGCAGGCGTCGACGACTACCTGGCCGAGGCGACCCCCGAGGACAAGCTCACGCTCATCCGGCAGGAGCAGGAGGGCGGCAGGCTGGTCGCGATGACCGGCGACGGTACCAACGACGCCCCGGCTCTGGCGCAGGCCGACGTCGGTGTCGCAATGAACACCGGCACCTCTGCGGCCAAGGAAGCCGGCAACATGGTCGACCTCGATTCCGACCCGACCAAACTGATCGAGATCGTCGAGATCGGCAAGCAGCTCCTCATCACCCGTGGCGCGCTGACGACGTTCTCCCTCGCCAACGATCTGGCGAAGTACTTCGCGATTCTGCCGGCGATGTTCTCCACCGTCTATCCGCAGCTGGGTGGACTGAACATCATGCATCTGGCGACGCCGGAATCGGCGATCCTGTCGGCGGTGATCTTCAATGCGCTGGTGATCGTCGCACTGATTCCGTTGGCGCTCAAAGGTGTTCGGTACACCCCGGCCTCGGCGGCAGCACTGCTGCGCCGAAATCTGTTGGTGTACGGCGTCGGCGGCGTCATCAGCCCCTTCGTCGGGATCTGGCTCATCGATCTACTCGTTCGACACATTCCAGGGATAGGCTGACCATGCGCTTCGTACAGGGATTTCTCCGCCAGGTCGTGGCAGGCTTCGCAGTGCTGCTGGCATTGACCGTCATTCTCGGCATCGGCTACCCGGCCGTGGTCTGGGGCATCAGCCGCATCGGCACCGACTCCGCCGAGGGTTCGCCGCTGCGCGACGCCGAAGGCTGCGTCGTCGGAAGCTCGCTGATCGGCGTCGATCCGCAGGTCGCTCCGGGAGAGCCGGATCCGTACTTCCACACCCGCGTCACCGGGTCGGTGTCGGACGACGACCCGTTCGCCCCCGGGGATCCCGCGGCTGCGCTGCCGACCAACCAGGGACCGTCCAGCGAGGTCCTGGCGTCGTTCGTCGAGCAACGCCGCGTCGCCATCGCCGACCGCGAGAACGTCGACCCGTCGGCGGTACCGCCCGACGCCGTCACCGGTTCCGGCTCGGGTATCGATCCCGACATCAGTCCCGCGTATGCGGCCATCCAGGTCGCGCGCGTGGCGCAGGTCAACGGAGCGTCGGTGACCGATGTCGAGGCTCTGGTCGCCGAGTACACCCACGGACCGCAGTACGGTGTACTCGGTGCCGAAGCGGTGAACGTTCCGGAGTTGAACCTGGCACTACGGGACACATACCGGCCGGGTGAGGAGACAGGCTGTGGCGGACAGGGGTGAGCTGCGGATCTACCTCGGCGCGGCACCCGGCGTCGGCAAGACCTACGCCATGCTCGGCGAGGCGCACCGACTGCGGAGCCGGGGTTGTGACGTCGTGGCCGCGGTGGTCGAGACCCACGGCCGCGCGCGGACGATAGACGCACTCGACGGCATCGAAGTGCTGCCGATGGCGACCGTCGACTATCGCGGGTCCTCGGCGCAGGAACTGGACCTCGACGCCGTCCTGGCCCGACAGCCGCAGGTGGTGCTCGTCGACGAACTGGCGCACACCAACACGCCGGGGAGTGTGCACGGCAAGCGGTGGCAGGACGTCGAGGTACTGCTCGACGCGGGCATCGACGTCATCTCCACCCTCAACGTGCAGCACCTCGAATCGCTCAACGACGTGGTGCAGCAGATCACCGGAGTGCCGCAACGGGAGACGGTGCCCGACAGCGTCGTTCGAGCCGCCGACGAGGTCGAGTTGGTCGACATCACCCCCGAGGCGCTGCGCAGCAGGTTGCGACACGGCAACGTCTACGCCGCCGAGAAGGTCGACGCCGCACTGAGCAACTACTTCCGCGGTGGCAACCTCACCGCCCTGCGAGAGCTCGCACTACTGTGGATCGCCGATCAGGTCGACGCGGCACTGGTGAAGTACCGCAAGGACAATCGCATCACCGACACGTGGGAGGCACGCGAGCGCGTGGTGGTGGCAGTGACCGGAGGACCGGAATCGGAAACGCTGCTCCGCCGAGCGAGTCGGATCGCCTCGAAGTCCAGTGCGGAGCTGATGGTGCTGCACATCGTCCGCGGTGACGGGCTGATGGGTGTGTCGGCACCGCAGATGGGTTCGGTGCGCAAGCTCGCCGCCGGTCTCGGGGCCAGCGTCCACAGCGTCGTCGGCGACGACGTGCCGTCGACCCTGCTCGACTTCGCCCGCGGTGTCAACGCGACCCAGCTGGTGATCGGCACCTCGAGACGGTCACGTGCCGCCCGAATCCTGGACGAGGGTATCGGCGCGGCAGTGGTGCAGAACTCGGGAAAGATCGACGTGCACATGGTCACTCACGCCGAGCAGGCCCGGCGATGGGGGGTGCAGGTCGACTCGGGACGGCGCCGCATTCTGGCGTGGGTCGCCGCTGTTCTGGTGCCCTGCCTGGCCGCGGCAGTGCTCAGCACGGTCGGTCCGGACTTCGACTCGAGCGGTGAGAGCGCTCTGTTCTTCATGGTGGTGCTGTGCGTCGCATTGCTGGGAGGGGTTGCGCCGGCGGCACTGTCGGCGCTGATCGCGGGCTTCCTGCTCAACTACTTCTTCACCACCCCCCGATACAGCCTCACCATCGCCGAGCCCGACAACTTCGTTGTTACCGTCGTGCTGCTCCTCGTCGCCGTCGCCGTCGCTGCCCTCGTCGACGCGGCAGCCCGACGCACGCGTCAGGCACGGCGGGCGACCCAGGAAGCCGAACTGTTGACGCTGTTCGCCGGATCGGTGCTGCGCGGAGCCGACCTGACCGCCCTGCTCGAACGCGCCCGCGAAACGTATCGCCAGAGCGGAGTGGCTCTGTGGGACAACCAGTCCGGGTCCATCGTCGGTAGCGCAGGTGCGCAGGCTCCCGTCGATCGTGCCGGGGCCGACACCGAGGTCGACGCGGGCGACTTCACGTTGTTGCTCGTCGGCGAACGCACACACGCGCACGATCGGCGAGTACTCGCGGCGGTGGCCAACCAGGCCGCCGGCATGGTTCGGCAGGGCCGTCTCGCCGAGGAGGCCAGCCGAGCCAACGCTCTCGCCGAGGCCGACGCGTTGCGTCGAGCATTGCTCTCGGCCGTCAGCCACGATCTGCGGACACCACTGTCGGCGGTGAAGGCGGCATCCTCGTCTCTGCGCAGCACCGACGTTCAGTTCTCGCCCGAGGACACCGACGAATTGCTCGCGACCATCGACGAATCGGCCGATCAGTTGACCGCTCTGGTGAGCAATCTGCTCGATTCCTCGCGGCTTCAGGCAGGCGTCGTGCAGCCGAGCCTGCGTCCGGTGTTCGTCGACGACGTGCTCGGTGGCGCACTGGTCGGAGCGGACGACCGAGTGCGTGTCGAGGTGGGCGATGTGGAGGTACTGGCCGACCCGGGCCTGCTCGAACGGGTGCTCGCGAATCTGGTGAACAACAGTGCCCGCTACGCCCCCGTCGGCGACATCACCGTCAGTGCCGCCGCACACGGTGAGTGGGCCAGTATCTCCGTCGCCGACCACGGACCCGGCATCGCCGAGGGTGCCGAGGACACGATGTTCGACGCGTTCCAACGTCTCGGTGATCGGGACAACTCGGTGGGCGTCGGGCTCGGATTGTCGGTGGTGCGGGGATTCGTGCGTGCGATGGGCGGTACCGTCACGGCATCGAACACCGTCGGCGGCGGGCTGACGATGACGGTCGAGTTGAAGGCGGCGGGCAGGTGAAGGTGCGGGTGCTCGTCGTCGACGACGAGCCGCAGATCGTGCGGGCGTTGCGAATCAATCTCAATGTGCGTGGGTTCGAGGTGGTCAGCGCGGCGAGCGGCGGTGAGGCGCTGCGGGTGGCCGCGAACTTCCACCCGGACATCGTGATTCTCGACCTCGGACTGCCCGACATCGACGGAATCGACGTGATCGCCGGGCTGCGCGGCTGGAGCGACGTACCGATCCTGGTGCTCTCGGCGCGCACCGATTCCGCAGATACCGTCGAAGCGCTCGACGCCGGTGCCGACGACTTCGTCACCAAGCCCTTCGGCATGGACGAGCTGCTGGCCCGATTGCGCGCAGCACTGCGCCGCGGACCGCACTCCGTCGCCGACCCCGTCGTCGTCACCGCGGACTTCACCGTCGATCTCGCTACCAAAACCGTTGTGCGAGATGGTGCGAACGTGCACCTGACCCGCACCGAGTGGGGTGTACTCGAACTGCTGGTACGCAACGAGGGCAAGCTGGTGTCGCAGAAGGACATCCTGCGCACCGTATGGGGACCCGGCCACGAGCGCGAAACACACTATCTACGAATCTATCTCGGCCAACTGCGACAGAAACTCGAACGTGACCCGGCCTCCCCGGTGCACCTCATCACCGAAACCGGTATGGGTTACCGATTCGTGCCCTGAGCGCTACCCGCGCTCGCGGCTATCCGCCGAGTACCTCACCCTCGCGGCGGGGGTCGGCTCCACCGATCCAGCCACCGTCGGTTCGCTGTAGCGCGCTCAGTCCACTGGACTGGTCTGCGACCGACACCTGGTGGCCCATCTCGCGGAGCGCCGCGACCACGGGATCGTTCTCGCCCGAGACGTTCGGGTGTTCGCCGCCGTAATTGGTCGACGGTGTGTTGGCCGCACCGAAGTCGACCATCGACACCGCCTGCTGCGGATCCATGCCCCAATCGAGCAGTCCCACCAATGTTTTGACGACGAACTGGATGATCACCGAACCACCGGGAGAGCCGGCGACGAGCACCAGATCGCCGCGCGCACCGTCGTCGCCCCGGTCGAAGACCAGCGTCGGAGCCATCGAGCTGCGCGGACGCTTGCCCGGCTCGACGCGGTTGGCCACCGGCGTGCCGTCCTCGGCCACCGGTGATGCCGCGAAGTCGGTGAGCTGATTGTTGAGCAGGAAGCCGTCGACCATGTGGAACGAGCCGAAGGCCGACTCGACGGTCGTCGTCATCGAGGCCGCGTTGCCCTGGCTGTCGACGACGGAGATGTGGCTGGTGCCGTACTCGGGATCGGTGGACGAGGCGAACTGCACCGGGCCGAAGTCGCCGGGCTGCGCTGTGCCCATGGACCTGCCCTCGTCGATCAGTCCTGCTCGCTCGCTGAGGTATTCGGGATCGAGCAGTGCATCGGGCGACCCACCGGGCAGCGGAACGAAGTCAGGATCGGCGACGTACTTGTCACGATCGGCGTAGGCGAGGCGCTCGGCCTCGGCGATCAGGTGCACGCCCTCGGCCGTCGGGGTTCCGCCGTTGGCGTCCATCCCCGTCGGCGCGTACTGCGCCAGATCGAAGTTCGACAGGATGCCCATCGTCGACGCCACCGCGATACCGCCCGAGGACGGGCCGGGCATTCCGCAGATGTCGTGATCGCGGTAGTCGGTACACACGGCCGTACGGGTCTTGGGCTCGTACGCGGCGAGATCCTCCAGCGTGATCTGTCCGGGGGTACGGCCAGCGGTGGTGTCGGCGGTCGCATCGACGATGGCCTGCGCGATGTCACCGGTATAGAAGGCGTCGGCACCGCCGGTTGCGATGGCGGAGAGCGTCTTCGACATCGCCGGGTTGTTCAGAACCGTCCCGGCCGGCTTGCCGGTGCCGTCCGGCTGCAGGAAGTACTCCTTGGACGCGGGATCGAGGGCGAGCTTCGGTGCCGAGTCGGCAATGGAGGACGCCATGCGCGGGCTGATCTCGATTCCGTTGTCGGCGAGACCGATTGCGGGCTGAAACAGGTCGCCCCACTGCTTGGTCCCGTGGTCGTCGTGGGCCTGCTCGAGCATGCGCAGCACTCCAGGAACGCCGATCGACCGCCCACTGGAACGGGCATCGGGTTGCGGCAGAGAGCGATTGACGTCGTCGATATACCGCAGATAGTCCCCGGTGGCACTCATCGGAGCGGTCTCGCGGCCGTCGTAACTCTGTACTTCACCGGTGGCCGCGTCGTAGTACATCAGGAAGGCTCCGCCGCCGATGCCGGAGGACTGCGGCTCGACGAGGCCGAGCACGGTCTGCGCAACGATCAGGGCGTCGGCCGCGGTGCCGCCGTCGCGCAGAACCGCACACGCGGCCTCGGTGGAGACCGGGTTGGCCGTCGAGACGGAGTACGAAGGCGTCTCCACCGGGCTCATGTTCGATCGATACCCGGTCGCCACTTCGGGATTGGTGGAGATGTCGCCCGAACTCGCGCTCGGCGTCGAGTTCACAGGCGTACCTCCACTGGCACCGAGGACACAGCTGTTCTCGGCCGCGGAGTCGGGATCGGTGCTCTCGCCGCTACTGCACGCGGCGAGCGGCACCAGCAGCAGGGCACAGGCAAGGACAGTCGAGCGGTGCACTCCTATTGCAGACACCGCCCGACGCTAACATCCGGATCACCTGCCGGGACGGGTCTCGGCGGATTCGAGAAGCCAGTGTGCGACGGGTGCAGGTCTACCGAACAGAAAGCCCTGCGCGAAGCGGCATTCGAGAGCCTCGATGATCGCAGCCTGCTCCTCGGTCTCGACGCCCTCGGCCACCGTGGCCACCGGCAGCGCCGACGCCATGGCTACGATGGCGCGAATCAGCTGAGTGTCCGATTCCGAACTGCCGATCTCGTGAACGAAGGACTTGTCGATCTTCAGTAGCGCGATCGGCATCGCGCGCAGCCTGCTCAGCGAGGAGTAGCCGATACCGAAGTCGTCGAGAACGATGAGCACACCCATCGCGGCGAGTCGGTCGAGAACGCTCTTCGCCGTGCCCATGTCGTCGATCAGGACGCTCTCGGTGATCTCGAGGGCCAGATCTGCTCCGTGGAGGCCGTACGTGTCGAGCAGTCGGGCGACGATGACCGGCAACGAATCGTCTCGAAGCTGCAGCGGGGACACGTTCACCGACATGGTGACTTTCTGCCCGTTGGAACGCAGTGTCACCAGATCCGAAATCGAGGTGCGCAGCACCCATTCGCCGATCTCCTTGATGAGATTGGTCGATTCGGCGATCGGGATGAACTCGTTGGGGGTGCGCACTCGCCCCTGCCAGTTCCAGCGCACGAGTGCCTCGTAGACGACGGTGGTACGCGAGGTGGTCTCGATGATCGGCTGGTAGTACACCTCGAGCTCGCCGCGTCTGATCGCGCCGCGCAATGCGGTGGCGGTCTCGATCGCGGACGTCGCTCGCGCACGCAGCGACTCGTCGAAGAACGCGTACCGCGCCGCACCGAGCGATTTGGCGTGATACATCGCGGTGTCGGCCTCGCGGATGGCGTCGTGCAATCGGTCCGCGTCTGCGATTCCCACCGAGGCCGTGACGTATGCCGTCGCGGCGCTCAGGGGGAACGGCTCGTTCGTCCGATCGATGATGCGTCGGGCCAACGCTTCCGCTCCACCGCGATCGCGGCGGGTCAGCACGACGAACTCGTCACCGGCGTACCTGACCACGGTGTCGGTGGCACCGACTGCGGCGCGGATGCGTCCCGCTGCGGCGACGATGAGTTCGTCGCCGACGCGGTGGCCGTACGAGTCGTTGACCATCTTGAAGTTGTCGAGGTCGACGAACAGGACGCACGTGCGTCCCGGAGTCTGGGTCCGCTCGAGCCGGGTGAACTCCTCGTCGAGCATCGTGCGGTTCGGTAGGCCGGTCAACAGGTCGTGAGCGGCCAGGTACTTCGCGTGCTCCTCGCCGACCTGCACTCGGGTCAGCGCACGCTCGCCGCGTAGGAATGCGCCCACCAGGATCGATGCGAGCAACAGGGACCGGACGATCAGATCTCCGGTGGACACTGCCGAGCCCAGCAGCGGCACCGTGGCGCAGACGACCAGCAGCGTCACCACGAACACGACGCGGCGGCTGCTGTGCGCCGGTGCAGGAGTCTGCCGCTGCGAGACGGTGCGCATCGACGGATCGAGGGCGGCCATCGCCAGGGAGAGATACGCGAAGAGGTAGATGCCGTCGAGCAATCCCGAGGACGGTGCGTCGTCGGTGGTGGCCGCGAAGGCGTACGAGACGTCGCCGACCAGTGTCGCGACGAGTGCGATCAGGGCCCACTGCAGCGCAACGGTACGGGGCTTGGACGAGAACAGCAGGTAGGTGGTCAAGGTGATCAGCGCTGCGTCGATCGCCGGATACAAACCGTTGACCACCGTCGATGCCGATGAACGAGGAGATTCGAGGGCCGGGGAGATGAACAGCAACCACGACAGGAACAGGGTGCCGAGAAAGATCAGGCCGGCGTCGACGAGCGGAGTGATGTCGTCGATCGACTGACGATCTCGGATCCACCGCGAGAGTGCGTACCCGACGAGTGCGTACCCGGTCAGTGTGAACAGATCCGGCAGCAGCGGGAACGAATGACTCAGTGCGGTGGGATCGCTGCGCAGCGAGACCCCGAACATGAACAGCACCGAGGCGCCGAACAGTGCCCACCAACAGCGCGAGTCGTCGGGACGGTATCGACGGATCGCGGCGCTGATGGCCAGTACCGAACCGACGGCGACGGTCGCGAGGACACCGGCCCGCACTCCGGCGTCGCCGAGAACGAAGACGGTGCTCGCGACGACGACCACTGCCACCAGTCCGGCGACCCGTTTGGTGTGCATGGCGAAGGGCGCAGCGACCTTCGTGTTCATCGAAGGACCTACTTCCTTCTCGCGCGTGGCGTTCGCATGGCTGTTCGCGGCACCTTCATCGGTGAATATACGTCTTTGCGCAGCGTGTTCGGGTACGAAGTCGGACCTGGCGGGCGAAGAACTTCAACAGATGTTGTGCTTTCACCGGCCCTCGGTGAGGTTGCCGATCACCTGATCGGACATTTCGTCGACCGAGCGCGTCGCTCCGGGGCGTCCTGGACTGCCATCGGTGCGTTCATGGGGGTCGGCAAGCAGGCGGTGCAGAAGCGCTTCGTCGCCAAGGGGGCGACGATCCCGCCGATTTCGATGCCGATCAGGGTTTCTCGCGCTTCACCCCGAGGGCTCGCAACGTGGTCGTCGGCGCGCAGAACGAGGCGCGGGCCGCAGCGAACGACCGAATCACGACCGGGCACCTGATTCTCGGCCTGCTCGGTGAACCCGAGGCAGTGGCCGTGAAACTATCCCGTTCGACGCGGGATCAGGACGCCAACCTCGCCGAGCTCGGAGTTCGCAAGCGGGCGATCGAGGAGGGCCTGGTGGCGGCCCTCGGTAGCTAGGAAGCGATGGCCTTCGCTCGTTCGACGGCGATGCGGACCTCTTCCTCGATCAGGTCACCGTTGATCGCGGCACCTGCCTTGACTCCGGCCGCGGACGCCGCCACCACGGTGTCCATCGGCGCGGCCACGTTGCCTGCAACCCACACCCCGGGCACCGATGTGGCACCGACGGGATCGGCCTCGACATACGTGCCGAGGACGTGATCGTTCATGACCATCTCGGTCGTGCCGATCCCGAGCGACACCAGGATGTCTGCGCGGGAGGTGAAGTTGGGGCCCACGACCAGCGCGTCCAGCCGGATCTGCGTGCCGCTCGCGAGGGTCACTCCGACGATGGCGTCGTTGTCGACATCGACCCGAGCGATCTCCTCGTCGACCACCTCGATGCCACGGGCGGCAAGTCGCTCGAGATCTGCCTGCGCCAATTCCGTTGCCGTGTGCGCGAACACGGTGACGTGCTCGGTGAGCTGACGCCACATCTGGGCCTGGTGCCCGACCATGGCGCTGCCGATGATGCCGATCCTGCGATCGCGTACCTCCCAGCCATGGCAGTACGGGCAGTGCAACACGTCGCGCCCCCAGCGACCGGCCAGGCCGGGTATGTCGGGCAGGACATCGGTGAGACCGGTGGTGACCAGGAGGCGGCGGCCGCGGACGACGGAACCGTCGGCGAGACTCACCTCGAACCCGGTGTCGGTGCGATTCGCGGACGTCGCGATGCCCTCGACGATGCGCGCGCCGTAGTGCCGCGCCTCGTCTCGGCCGAGTCGAACCAGCTCGAGAGGCGACTCCCCGTCGCGGGTGAGGTAGTTGTGGGAATGCGCTGCCGGAGCGTTGCGGGGATCGCCCGCGTCGACGATGGCAACGGAGCGTCGGGAACGGCCGAGAGCCACGGCGGCGCTGAGTCCGGCGACTCCGCCGCCGATGATGATCGCGTCGACCGGAGTGTGTCGATCGGTGTCTGTAGTCATCTGGACAGTGTCCGACCGAGGCTGTTGGTTGGCAAGAAATATTGCCATAGCGGCAAATGATGAAACCAAAAAATACCGCTCGGCGTGAAAGATCGCCCGAAATCGGTACATCGCCGGATTGTGATCGTGCCGACTGGCGTCGAGGCTGTGAGAGGTCGATATAAGCGCGGATGCACCGCTTGAACAGGGTGTTCGCTCGAGGTCTACTGGTCGGCAAGAATCGAGCCGGGGGGGCGTATGGGGCACTTCGAGATCGGAGAGACCGTGATCACGGTCCGCAATCTGGGCCACGTGCGGTGGCGCAGCGGAATCCCGAAGGGAACCGTGGGAATCGTCGTCGGCGTCGATTGGCTCGGCGATGCTCGCGTGAACTTCGCCGTCGACGAGTCGATGCGCACCCGAGGCGAGACGGTGCAACACATCGTTGCCGACGGCGACGTTCGCACGCTGCGGGCCGCTCCCCGCCGTCTGATCGGCTAGTTGCCTGCGGTTCGCTCGTCGTCGGTTGCCGGACCGGTTTCGACGGCTCCGCCTTCGCTCGACCAATCGTTGTCCTCGGCCGCTGCGGCCGGATCGGACGTCACATCCGGTTTTGCCTCGGGGGCAGTGTCGGCGTTCTTCTGGTCGTCGTTCTGGGTAGTCATGATGCGGGGGTACCCGCGCGGCACCGAAACAATCGTCGGCCCCGCGCGGGCGAGCGTTCCGGTGGTCTCTACAGCCCGAAGGGCAGCGTTCCCGGTGCCAGCTCGAAGCCGCTGCTACCAGCGGAAATGGAGCCGAAGCCGCTGAGGATCTGGTTGATGAACGCGGTGATCATGTAATTCCTCTGTTCGATGCGATGGACTGTATGTCCCGGACAACCCGGTCGAGATTACCGGCAGCTGTAGCGTCGAAGCTGTGAGGAGCCAGGGAATTATCGTCGGTCTTGCTGTGTCGGCCTGCGTACTGGCGGGCTGCTCCTCGAATTCACCGGTATCGCAAGCGCCCGCTGGATCGTCGGAAGCATCCGCTGGGTCGTCCGATGCGGCGGTGCCGGTGAACTACGTCGCGTTGGGTGATTCGGCCGCGTCCGGCCCACGGATCCCCGACCAGGTCGGCGCACCGGGTTGTCAGCAGTCCGACGCCAACTATCCGCACGTGCTCGCCGAGGAATTGGCCGTGGGCTCCTTCGTCGACGTCACCTGCTCGGGTGCCGTCACCGAGAACATCGTCTCCACTCCGCAGGGCACGTCCAGCGGTGAGGTACCGGTGCAACTCGATGCACTGAGCCCGGACACCGATCTGGTGACCGTCACGATCGGCGGTAACGACATCGGGCTGGTCTCGACGGCCGTGCAGTGCCTGACGTTCGCGGACACCTCGGCCACCAACGTCTGCAGGGACCGCCTCACCGCAGGCGGCGTCGACACCGTGGCCGCGGCGATCGCCGACAGCGCACCGAGCTGGGGTGCGATGCTCGACGCGGTGGCCGAGCGTGCGCCCGATGCGCGGATTCTCGTGGTCGGCTACGGCACCTACCTGCCGGACGGCGGCTGCTTCCCCACCCAACCGATGCTCCCCGAGGACGCCGACTACATCCAGGGCAGCATCACCGCGATGAACGAGGCCCTGCGGACCCAGGCCGAAGAGCACGGTGCCGAGTTCGTCGACACCGAGGCGCTGAGTGTCGGCCACGACGTGTGCGTGGCCCCCGATCAGCGGTACTTCGAGGGGGTCGTCCCGCAGAATCCCGCGGCACCGTTGCACCCGACGGCAGCCGGGATGGCAGCGATCGCCGACGGGGTGGCCACCCTCGTGCGTGCCGGATAGAGACCACGACACCGTAACTGGCTCTTCTCGGTCGGTACGTCGGCGTGAAGAGTTGTCCGCATGGTCTCGATTTCTGCTGTTGTCGGAGTGTTCGCCGTGGCTCTCGCGTTGGTTCTGACCCCGGGGCCCAACATGATCTACCTCGTCTCGCGGAGCATCTCGCAAGGGAAGCGGGCGGGACTGGTGTCGTTGGCCGGCGTCGCGCTCGGTTTCCTGGTCTATCTCACCGCCACCAATCTCGGCTTGGCAGCGGTCTTCTCGGCCGTGCCTGCGTTGTACACCGCGGTCAAGCTCGCCGGTGCCGCCTACCTCGCCTGGTTGGCTGTGCAGGCGCTGCGCGGTTCGGTGTCGGCCTTCGAACCGACCGAGCTGCAACAGGATTCGACCCGTCGGCTGTTCACGATGGGGTTGGTGACCAACCTGCTGAACCCGAAGATCGCGATCATGTACATCTCGGTCATCCCGCAGTTCGTCGATCCCGCGGCCGGACACCTTCTGCTGCAGGGATTCACGCTCGGTGGCGTACAGATCGCCGTGGCAGTAGCGGTCAATCTGGCGATCGTGGTGCTGGCCGGATCGATCGCTCAGTTCCTGGCCGTTCGGCCCACGTGGCTGAGGGTCCAGCGCTACGTCATGGGCACGGTACTCGGACTGCTCGCCGTGCGCGTGGCGACCGACGGAGGCAGACCGGTCCCGGCTTGAGCCCTGTATGCGCGCCAGCCGCCGAATTCGGTGATGTCGGTGCCGTTCTCGGCTGCGTCGTGCGCGCAGCAGAATCCGGTGACCCAGCGACCGTCGGACAACTCGACCGGACCCAGACCCATCGGCGCGGGCAATCCCGCGAGGAACGTTCCGAGGGCGGCGGCGGACATGCGATACAACTCTCCCGAGATGGGAGCGCCGTGGCCCGCACGCCGCACGAGACCGGGCTTGGGCGGGGTGGTGTGCAGATCCACGAGTCGGTAGTCCGCCGTGGTCGTCACCTCGCCGATGAAGCGTGCACCGCGATCGGTCAGCTGGTGGTGCACGGGAAAGCCGCGCAGGTGCGCTCCGACGGCCAACACCTCGATACCGTCGTCGATCAGCGAGGGTGACGCGACGCCGCTCAGCTGTGCAGCGAGGTCGATCGCGATCTGATCCTCGAATGCCGGCACCACGACCATGACGCCGAACGGGTTGCCGTCGTGCGTCGAGGCTCCGGGAACGGCCACCGCGGCCATGTCGAGCAGATTGCAGAAGTTGGTGAACGTACCGAGGCGTCGGTTGATGCCGACCGGATCCGATTGCACCGCAGCGATGCTCGGATGCTCGGTGGTGGTGGGCAACAGCAGGCCGTCGAACCCGTTCAGGAGTGCGCGGGCCGCGGTCTCGGCTCCGGCGAGAGCGGCGAGATCGTCGACGTACCGGTGTGCGGACGGCGTTGCCGCCGAGCGAACGATCGCGGACACCGTGGGATCGGCACCGGCAGGCGCGGTGTCGAGGAACTCTCCGACGGCCGAATACCGCTGGGCCACAATCGCTCCGTCGTACAGCAGTGTTGCCGCGTCCAGCAGCGTCGAGATGTCGACCTCGGCGTGGGCAATACCCTTCTCTGCCAGGCCGGCCACCGTCGCCTCGAATGCCCGACGGTACGCCGGACTCAGCGATGTCAGATCCTCACCTCGTGGGACGGCGACGCGGGACTGCGGGGACGCGGCGAGCCGTACGTCGGAAGGCCAGGCCCGGCTGCGTGGATCGGTGGCGGTGGGCCCGGTCATGACTTTCATCGCCGCAGTGGCACTGTCCAGATCGCGCGCGAGAACTGTGACGCAGTCGTAGTCGGCGCAGGCGGGCACGACGCCGGTGTTCGGCACGATACCCAGTGAGCTCTTGATGCCCACCAGGCCATGGAAGGCTGCGGGCACTCGACCCGATCCGGCCGTGTCGGTGCCGATTCCGATGTCCGCGATGCCCAGTGCCACCGCGACGGCGGAACCGGAGCTCGAGCCTCCCGAGATCAGTGTCGGATCCCAGGCGCAGCGGACCGCGCCGTAGGGGCTGCGGGTGCCGACCAGTCCGGTGGCGAACTGGTCCAGGTTGGTCTTGCCGAGCACCAGTGCGCCCTGGCTCGTCAGTCGCTCGACGGCGACGGCGGAAATGCCGGGTGTGTAGGCGAATTCGGGGCATGCTGCGGTGGTGGGCAGGCCGGCGACGTCGATGTTGTCCTTGACTGCGACGAGTACTCCGGCGAGCGGTAGATCCGCACCGGCCGCGACCGCCTCGTCGAGGGCGACGGCCTCGGCCAGCACGTCGTCCTCGTCACGCAGGGTGATCCACACCTCCGGCCGATCGACCTCGGCAATTCGCTTGTATGCCTGCAGAACTCGTTCTCGTACCTCAGGCTGCATCGGTCCTGCCTTTCGTCGTATCGAATTCGCCTGCTGCCGACCATGCGTCGCGTTCGGCACCGAAGGCGACGGCCTGCGTCGCGCGGAACTCGGCGATGGAGTCCGCGTTGGTGTCCAGGAAGTTCTCGTGCTCGGCGAGGGAGAACTCACCGTCGGTGATCTGCACTCCGCCGCCGCGGCCGGCCGCCAGATCTGCGCGCAGGTCCATCAGTTCCTCGGGTTCGACCGGGTACCAGGAGATTCGGTCGAAGAACCGGAGCAGCCACGGGGTGCCTTCCTCGAACGGTCCGCCGCTGTAGGCGGCACTGTGGTTCCACACCTGCGTGGTTCGTCCGACGAACTGGTAGCCGCCGGGACCTTCCATGCCGTAGATGCACAGGTACGCTCCGCCGATACCGACGGCGTTCTCCGGCGTCCACGTGCGCGCCGGGTTGTACTTGGTCGTCACCAGTCGGTGCCGCGGATCCAACGGTGTCGCCACCGGTGCGCCCAGGTACACGTCACCGAGACCGAGGACCATGTAGTCGGCGGCGAAGACGGTGTCGAACACCTCTGCCACCGAATCGAGTCCGTTCATCCGCCGGATGAATTCGATGTTCCAGGGGCACCACGGGGCGTCGGCGCGCACACCGTGCATGTAGCGCTGGATGGCCTCGCGGGTCGAGGGGTCGTCCCACGAGAGCGGCAGCCGAACCTGGCGGCTGGGGACCACGAGCTCCGAGGCCGCGGGTAGTTCGTTCTCGACCTCGGACAGCAGACCCATCAACGAATCGATGGACAGCACATCGGGATTCACCTTCACCTGCAACGAGCGGATCCCGGGAGTCAGGTCAACCAGGCCACGGGGCGCGAGGGCCTCGACGCGCTGATGGAGGGCGTGCACCCGGGCGCGCAGGGCCAGATCGAGTTTCATGTCGCCGTACTCCACGAGCACGTTGTCGTCGCCCGAGCGACGGTAGGTGACGCACGTATCGGCGTCGCGTCGAGCGATCACTCCGTCGTCGCCGTCGCCGCCTGCGGAGAACACCGCGGGCAGAGACGCGCGGCGAGCGAGACCGAGTGAACCCAGCGGCGCCGTGGACGCGGCCTTCACGGGCACGAATCGGATGGTGTCGCCCGGCCTCAGTTGACCGAGCTTCCAGCGTTCGGCGGCCACGACGGTGACGGGGCAGACGAAGCCGCCCAGGCTCGGACCGTCGGGTCCGAGCAGGATCGGGGTATCGCCGGTGAAGTCCAACGCCCCGACGCTGTAGGCGTTGTCGTGGATGTTCGACGGGTGCAGTCCGGCCTCGCCGCCGTCGGGCCGAGCCCACTGTGGCCTCGGTCCGATCAGTCGGACTCCGGTGCGATCGGAGTTGAAGTGCACCTCGTAGCGGGTGGCGTAGAGGGTGTCGATGTCGTCGCGGGTGAAGAACTCCGGTGCGCCGTGTGGGCCCTCGGTGACGGCGATGTCCCAGCTCGACGTCAGCACCGGCAGGTGTTCCATGGGAATCGGACCGAGAACGGCGGGGTTGTCGGAGCGGCCGGCCAGTGCGATGACGTCGCCCTCGCCGAGCACGCCGCCGCGATGTCCGCCGAACTTGCCGAGTGTGAACGTCGCTGCACTGCCGAGGTAGTCGTCGACATCGAAGCCGCCCTGGACGAGCACGTAGACCCGCAGACCCGAACCGGTGGTGGTGCCGACGTCGAGGGTGGCACCGGCGGGTACCAGGACCGGCTTCCACTGTGGGGCCGCGCGGCCGTCGATGCGCACCGGTACCGCGGCACCGGTGACGCAGACGTAGGTGTCGGCATCGAACGTCAATGCCGGCCCGGCCATGGTGGATTCGAGTCCCGGAGTGCCCTCGGGGTTGCCCAGGGCGACGTTGCCGAGCCGGAACGACAGGTCGTCCATCGGTCCCGATGGCGGTACGCCCACCTTCCAGTACCCGATGCGGCCCGGCCAGTCCTGCACCGTGGTGAGCATTCCCGGCCGGTGGACTGTCATCTTGGTCGCGTTCATGCCCCCGCCGACTCTCGCGTCACGATCATCCGGACCGCAGTGGGGTCGAATCCGTTGCAGGGGTTGTTGATCTGTGGGCAATTGGAGACGAGCACGAGGGTGTCGATCTCGGCACGCAGTGAGAGTTTCTTCCCGGGAGCCGAGAGACCGTCGACGATGCCGAGGGTCCCGTCGGCGTCGACGGGCACGTTCATGAAGAAGTTGATGTTGGGTGCCAGATCTCGCTTGCCGAGGCCCCACTTGGATCCTTCGATCAGGAAGTTCTCGACGCAGGCGTGCTGGTGCTGAGTGTGGTGGCCGTAGCGCAGGGTGTTCGATTCCTTGGAACACGCTCCGCCGACGGTGTCGTGGTTGCCGACCTCGTCGTCCACGATCGTCATCAGCGGCGTCGAGTCATCGCTGCGCAGAACGGAACCGGTGGTGAGGAACAGGTTCTGTTGCGCGGAGACCGTCGCGGCGGCGGAGTATCGGATGGAACGATCGTGCGCGCTGTACAGCAGAGTGTCGACGGCTTGATTGCCGTACAGGTCGACGATCGTCAGGATGTCACCGGCTTCGACGACCGCGGACCACGGACCGAATGCGGGGGCGATCTCGTCTTTCACGATCACTGCACTGGTGGTCACTGTGCTGCCTTCCATGCGTCCTCGGTGTTCTGCACTGCGCGTAGGTATTCGGGTTCGGTGTTGTCGAGCGTGAGCAGCTCCTCGGGTGCCCGCCAGGCCAACACGTCGAGGGCGGTGGTGGGGAATTCGGACCTCGGATCGAGTGGGTGAGCGGTGTTGGCGAGCAACACGATCACCGGCAGGTGGATCAGCAGATCCACCGACTTGCCCGCTCCTGCGGATCCGGTGCTGACCAGAGCGCCGTCGGCGGCGACGGTGACGCCGTGGAAGAACGACAGGGACGGCGCGACGTCCCGCGGTTCGAGTCCGTGCTTGGCCGCGGCGAGGGTGAACAGTTCTCGACCGGCCGGAGCCGACGAATGTGGTCCGCTGTCTCCGTATTTGGCGACATTGGTAGCGGTCGAGGTGGTGCCGCACAGTGCGTCGTGGCGGCCGGAGGTGTCTCCGACGACGGTGGCCAGAACACGGCCCTGGTCCGAGAGCAGGGGATGACCCGAGCTCAGATACGCCTGCCACGGCACCTTGACGGTGTCGGCGGTGTTGAGCCGTTCCCATGGTGCGTCGGCGCGGTACAGCAGCAGATTGGCGCAGGCGTCACCGTTCACGTCGACGAGGCGCAGCCGGGTTCCGCGAGCGAGGACCTTGGTGGTGTAGCTTCCGCCGGGGACCGATTCGGCCCAGGTGAGTTCCGAGATGCCCTCCGGCGCAGTGGGTGCAGGCGCGACGGTGGCCTGGGAGCGTGCGTGTTCCTTGGCCGAGTGGGTGGTTGCGGTTGCCGTGCTCATGGTGATTCAGGCTCCGATCGTGACGGGCTTGGGGTGGGCTTTGCCGCGGGGCAGGCAGGCGATGCCCACGACGATCACGGCGAGGACGGTCAGTGGTGCGGCCCATCGCAGGATGGGGAATTCGCCGGTGGGGTCGAAGATCTCGGCGCGGGGCCACGACAGGTTGATCACCATCAGTCCGCCGTACAGGACCGCTGCGATGTTGACGGGCAGGCCGAGGCGGCCGAGGGTGAAGAGCTTCTCGCCGTCGCTGTCCTTCTGCACTCCGCCGTGCGGCCATCCCTTGAGCCGCTGGATCAGCAACGGGACGGTCACCATCATGTAGGCGAGGTAGATCAACACGATGCAGACGCTGGACAGCGTGGTGAAGATCGCGGAGTTGCCGACGTTGACGGCCAGGATCGCCACGCAGGCCACGCCGATCAGAACCGACGGTGCGATGGGAGTTCCGGTGCGCGAGTTGACCTTCGCCAGCGCTGCCGATGCGGGCAGTCGTCCGTCCCGGGCCATGGAGAACATCAGCCGCGATGCCGCGGTCTGGATGGCGAGGGTGCAGATGAACACGGCGATGGCGACGTCGATCAGCAGGACCTTGCCCCACGGTGAGGTGAGGATCGAGTCGATGACGTACGGAAGCCCCTGTGTCGCAAGCTGACCGTCGGTCAGGCTCGGTGCGGCCATCAGGGCGCCGACGATCATCAGGCCACCGCCCAGTGCCGAGGCGGACAGTGCAAGGCGGATGGTGCGGGGCGCGACGCGTCGGGGATTGCGGGTCTCCTCGGCCAGTTCGCCTGCCGAGCCGAAGCCGACCATGACATAGGCGGCCATCAGGCCCGAGACGATCCAAGCCCCGATGTAGCCGGGATCGGCCCCGGCACTTCCGGTATCGAACACCACCTGTGGTCCACGTTCGGCGTGGGTGAAGAACACCAGGACCAGGGCGATGACTCCGACGATCTCACAGGTGACGCCGATGCTGTTGATCCGCGACATCCAGTTCACGCCGATGCAGTTGATGGTGGTGGTGAGCACCAGCAGAATCGAGCCGAGCACAACGGCATTGGCGGCACCGCTCGGTGAGGTGAGTGCGGTGTCCTCGCCGATCAGCTGGAATCCGCCCCAGATGCTGGGAAGTACCACCTGCAGGGCGATGGCGGCGGCCGAGGCGGTGACGATCTGCGCGATGATCATGAACCAACCCGCGAACCACCCGACCAGCTCACCACCCATGCGCCGCGACCAGTGGTAGATCGCGCCCGAGATGGGATAGCGGGCAGCGAGTTCGGCGAAGTTCAGGGCCACCATGAACTGGCCGAGGAACACCAGCGGCCAGGTGAGGAAGAAGGCGGGGCCGCCGAAGCTGAAGCCGAGGCCGAAGAGCTGGAAGATGGTGGTCAGAATCGAGACGAACGAGAAGCCGGCCGCGAAGGACGCGTACTTGCCTAGGCTGCGATGGAGCTGCTGGTCGTAGCCCAGGGCGGCCAGGTCCGAATGATCCGAGGTGGCGGGTGATTCGGACCCCTGACCCGACGCGGGCAGTGTGGTCGAGCTCATGTGATCTCCTACGGGCGAGGTGGGTGGATGAGTGACCCCGCTGCATCGCCGAGGCGGGTTTTCTGTCAGTTGATAGTTTTCGGCACGGTCGTTCCCGGATCGTGTCCGTCGTGCAACAAGCTCGTTTCGTCTATTTTGATCAGATGACAGAAATCTCACCGTCATATCGACCTGACAAGATGCAGTCATGACCGGAGCAGGCAGGCCAAGGCTGAGTACGAAGAAGCGGCCCGGCGACACCGCTCGCGAGGAGATACTCGACGCCGCGGCCGAACTGTTCACCACTCGCGGCTTCACCAACACCTCGACTCGCGTCATCGCCGAGGCCGTCGGATTACGTCAGGCCTCGCTCTACCACCACTTCGCGACCAAGGACGACATCCTCGACGCACTGCTCAGCGGAACGGTCGACGCACCGCTGGCCGTCGCGCAGCGCATCCGAGACTCACAGGCCGAGCCCGCGACCCAGATGTACGCACTCGCCTACTTCGACTCCGGCCAACTCGGTGCGTCCACCTGGAATCTCGGCGCGCTCTATCTGCTGCCCGAGCTGCGCAGCGAACGCTTCGAGACTTTCCGCGACCATCGATACTTGCTCATGGGCCTGTATGCGGCCATCGCGTCGGACACGCTGGACCAACTGGGCTCTCAACGCCGTCCGGGGACGGAGGACCTGCCGTTTCGACTGGTGGAGACCGTGGTGAACGCGCGGGCCGATCGTGAGAACGGCCGGAGCGACCCGACAGCCGATGCCGCCGGTATCGCCGCAGCCGCACTGCGTGTGCTCGGCTGGACTGGCGATGTCACGGCGCTGCACGAGAGCGCAGAGGCCCTGCTCGAGTCGGTCGTCGGAATAGTCGAGGATGGACTCGCCTTGCACAGGTCATGACTTCCATAGCAATTGTCGGAGCAGGTGCAGGTCTCGGAGCAGCGGTGGCGCGCAAGTTCGGCGCGCAGGGTTTCTCGGTCGGCCTCATCTCCCGAAACCAGGCCCGTGTCGACGCTCTGGCCGATCAGCTCGCCGCCGACGGTATCTCCGCGAAGGGCTTCGTCGCCGACGTGCGTGACCCGGCCTCGATCGCCGCAGCGCTCGAGCAGGTCACCGAAACGCTCGGGCCCATCGAGGTGCTGCAGTACAGCCCCCTTCCGCAGAAGGACTTCATGCGGCCGGTGCTCGAGACCACCCCGGCCGACATGGTCGGCCCGGTCGAGTTCTCGATCTACGGACCGATCGCCGCCGTCCACCAGGTGCTCCCGGGCATGCGGTTTCTCGGCGAGAACAAGGGCACGATCCTGTTCGTCAACGGCGGCTCCGCAGTCAAGCCGGGTCGCACCGTCACCGGCACGTCCATCGCCTTCGCCGGCCAGGCAGCCTACGCGCAGCTGCTCAACGAGGAGCTGGCCGAAGAGGGAATCCAGGTGTCGCAGTTGATCATCGGTGGTGCCATCGACGGTAGCGACCCGAGGAAGAGCCCCGAGGCTCTCGCCGAGCAGCTGTGGAGCCTGCACACCGGGCGCGACACGTTCCGGGTTCAGATCGCTACGGATTAGGGTTGCGTCCATGACGTCGCTGCCTCACTGGGCTCTCGGCCTGGACCTCGCACCCCATCCCGAGGGTGGTTGGTTCCGCGAGACCTGGCGCAGCGAGGTCACCATCCCGCAGGAGTTCCTGCCCGACGGCTATCCCGGTCCGCGCGCGGCAGGCACGGCGATCCTGTTCCTGCTCATGCCCGGCCAGCAGTCGGCGTGGCACACCGTCCGCGGGACCGAGATGTGGCTGTATCACCGTGGTAGTCCGGTGCAGCTCGACCTCGGCGGCGCAGGGGACGAGCCGGGAACCGTGACTTCGCTGCTGGTCGCACCGGACGCGCCGCAGCAGATCGTGCCGCCCTCGGTGTGGCAGCGGGCGCGTCCGGTGGGCGACGAGCCGAGTCTGGTCAGCTGTACCGTCACGCCGGGATTCGATTTCGAGGACTTTCGGCTCGACGGGCCCGCGAATGGGTAGGAAGCGCGCGTCGGCACCGGTCGGCTCGCTGCAACCCGGAGTGTTCGAGATCGATTCGGGCACCTGTGAACTGGTCCGCGACGCCTTCTCCGACGACGGCTGGGTCGTCAACGTCAACGACGTCCCGAGTTCGCACATCGACATGAACGACCCCACCGTGCTCGAATTCGAGTACATGCGGTGGATCTCCGGACTGGTTCGCGCTCAGTGGGATTCGACCTTTCCGCTACGGGCGCTGCACCTCGGGGGTGGGGCGTGCACACTGGCGCGTTCCTTCACCGCCGAATTCCCCGGTGCGCGTCAGGTGGTCGTGGAACTCGACGGCAAGCTCTCGGAGCTGGTACGCGAATGGTTCGACCTCCCGCGAGCACCGCTGCTCCGTATCCGCGTCGGTGAGGCGCGGGCGGTCACCGAGACCTTGAGCGAGAACAGTCGCGACCTGATCGTGCGAGATGTGTTCGCCGGGGCGGTCACTCCGGCCCCGCTGCTGACTGCCGAGTTCACCGCCCATGTTCGACGCGTCCTCGCGCCCGGCGGCATGTACGTCGTCAATTGCGGTGATCGACGCGATCTTTCGCTCGCGAAGCAGGAGGCGTCGACTCTTCGCAGTGTCTTTCCGCATCTGGCGATCGTCGCCGATCCGGCGATGCTCAAGGGCAGGCGCTACGGCAACATCATCATCGCGGGCAGCGATGTGCAGATCGGGGATTCCCCCTCGTTGGCTCGCGAACTGCTCGGCGGCGCGGTTCCGGCTCATGTGTGGCTGACCGAGCAGGTCGAGTCCTTCGCTCGCGATGCGAGAATTCTGAAAGATTAGGGTGCGGGGTTGTTGCCCGCGAGATCTTTCGCCAGTCGCTCGGCGGCCGAGATCAGCAGGGGTACGAACTGTTCGGCCGATTCGAGCGTGACTCGCGCGGTGGGTCCGGCGATGGACATCGCCGTCAGCGTGGGTGCACCGATCACCGGTACGGCGAAGCAGCGCACGCCCACTTCCTGCTCGCCGTCGTCGATCGCGTAGCCGCGTTGGCGGATCACCGCAAGATCTTCGAGTAACGCGTCCAGCGTGGTGATGGTGTTGACGGTACGGGGTGCCATACCGAGGCGGCCGACGATCGCGCGGACGGCGTCGTCGTCCAACTGCGCGAGGAGAGCTTTGCCGACGCCGGTGGAGTGCGGCAGCACCCGCTGTCCCACCTCGTTGAACATTCTCATGGCGTGTTCGGACGGCACCTGCGCGACGTAGACCGCCATGTCGTCTTCGAGGAATGCCATGTTCGACGTCTCGTGCGTGATCCGGACCAGCTCGGCCAGGTACGGCTTGGCCCATCCGCCGATCAGTTTGGAGGCGCTGTCACCGAGCCGAATGAGCTTGGTGCCCAATGCGTATCGACGGGACGGCAGCCGCCTGACGTAGCCGAGCGAGACGAGGGTCCCGATCAGTCGATGCACGGTCGGCATCGGCAGATCGGTTCCCTCGGCGAGTTCGCTGATCCCGATGGATCCGCCCGAGGCGGCCATGATGTCGAGCAGCTCGAATGCGCGCTCCACGGACTGCACCCCGCCACCTGCCGCCACAGTCCCACCTCGCATGCTCGTAGCTTCCACCGATCTCGGTAGAACACTACTGGTGATGCCGCGTCGCCACCGGTGGAGCCGCGGTCACCACCGAGGGTGAGGCCTTCTGGCCGATCGTGACGACGTTGAAGGCGATGTTCAGCAGGACCGCGACGATGCTCGCGGCACTGATGCCCGAGTCGAGTACCACGTGGACCCAGTCGGGGAAGGCTGCATAGAAGCCCGGTACCGCGATGGGGATGACGCCGAAGCCGATGGCGACGGCCACGATGACGAGGTTGAGATTGCCGTCGAACTCCACCTTGGACAGCGTCCTGATGCCGCTGGCGGCCACCGAGCCGAACAGCACGATGCCCGCGCCGCCGAGTACCGGCAA
The DNA here is from genome assembly GCF_002258285.1 of Rhodococcus sp. 06-418-5. Taxonomy (NCBI): domain Bacteria; kingdom Bacillati; phylum Actinomycetota; class Actinomycetes; order Mycobacteriales; family Nocardiaceae; genus Rhodococcus; species Rhodococcus sp. 06-418-5. Next base: position 110,310 of record NZ_NOYE01000008.1, on the reverse strand, counting down.
CGGAACCGATGCGACGACCAGACCGAGGATGGGAAAGAGTCCGAGGAACAGCAGCACCGAGCCGCCGGCGGCGACGACGTAGCGACTCTTGATTCCGGTGACCGCCACCAGACCGACATTCTGGGCGAACGCACTGGCGGGGAACGTGCCGAAGACGGGAGCGATGGTGGTGGCCACCATGTCCGCACGCAACCCGTCGCCGACACGTCGGGCATCGACGTCGGTGCCGACGATCTCGCCGACGGCCAGGATGTCCGCGGTGGTCTCGGTCATGATGACGAGGATGACGACCACCATCGACAGGATCGCCGCGATCTGGAAGGTCGGTGCTCCGAACGCGAACGGCTCGGGGAGGCTGAAGATGGCACCGTCACCGACACCGGAGAAGTCGGCCTTGCCGACCAGGACCGCAAACACCGTGCCGACGATGATGCCGATGAGGATCGACAGCCGCGACAGTGTGCCCTGCACCAGTCGGCTGACGAGCAGAACCACCACGAGGCTGAACGCCGCGAGACCGATGTTGGACATCGAGCCCCAGTCGGTGGCCTGCTGATCACCGCCCATCGCCCACCGAACCGCAACGGGCAGTAGCGAGATACCGATGACGGTGATGATCGTGCCGGTCACCACCGGTGGGAAGAAGCGAACGATCTTGCTGAAGAACGGGGTGATGAGGATGCCGATGGCACCGGCGGCGATGATGGCTCCGAACACCGAGTTCAATCCGCCCGGCCCACTTGCGATGGCCACCATCGTCGACACCGAGGCGAACGAAATGCCCTGCACCAGAGGGAGTTTTGCGCCGAAGTACGGCACTCCCAAGGTCTGCAGCAGGGTGGCCGCTCCGCTGACGAACAACGCGGCCGAGACCAACAGCGCGATCTCGGTGCCGGTCAACCCCGCTGCGCCGCCGACGATCAGAGGTGGTGCTATGACGCCGCCGTACATCGTCAGGATGTGCTGCAATCCGTAGAGATACGACCTACCGATCGACAATCGCTCGTCCTCGGGACGGGCGGGGTCGTGTGGTGCATGGGTCTTGGCCGCAGTGCGTTTCGTCAGCTTCATGTCGGCTCGCTCCTAGCAGAATCCGGGCACGGTATCCCAGGCGCGGCCTGCGTCCGGGGCATCGTCGCGCTGCACCGTGGCCTCGATCAGACCGTAGGGGCGATCCGCGACGTAGAAGACCTCACCGGGGTTGTCGAGTCCGAACGGCTCGAGGTCGACGAGGAAGTGATGGATGTTGGGCATCGAGAACTTGATCTCGCCGATCTCCGGGTGTGCCTCGAGAACCTGCTTGCCCATCTGGAACAGGCTCTGCTGCAACGCAAGAGAGTGAGTGGAGGCGAAGGCGTCGAGCATGATCGAGCGGACGTCGTCGAAGGTCTTGTCGAAATCGAGCTCGGTGGTGAGATACCGCCAGCGGGCGCTGACCGAGGTGGCCAGAATGCGGTCGGTGGTTTCCTTCAGCGTCGTGTAGCGGTCCTTCGGGTACCCCCAGAACTCCGACGCCGTCGAGTTGAGGACCACGAGATCGCTGATTCCGGAGACGATGGAGATGTTGTCGCCATCGACCGTCACGATCGTGTTCCGCTTCTCGTCGCCGGCCTTGACGAACGAGTGGTCGTATCCGTCTTGACCGTCGGCGATTCGCGACCAGGAGTACTGCTCGATCTCCCAGCGGCCGCCGGTGATCCAGTCGAAGCTGTCGGTGAAGTGCGCGCCGAGGCGCAGAGCGAAGTTCTCGATCGCGCCGATGCCGTCGCGGGCGAAGGCATACACGGTGTTCTTCTGGGTGTCGGTCGCGACGACGTGGGCGTTGTCGCCCTCGGTGTGGACGGCCTCGAGATCTCCGCGCAGCTGCGAGGTGACGCTGACGTCGGTGATGCGGTGGCGAGGAGTCTCGCGGTCGATGCGGACGAGTCTGCATTCGGCTTTGCCGTACTGGTTTGCTCCGAGCACGATGGTCATGGGTTCTAGCTCCCTCGATAGGTGGTGAAAGCGAACGGGCTCAACAGAAGTGGTATGTGGTAGTGCTGGTCGGATGCGGTGATCTCGAAAGTGACGAGAACCTCGGGGTGGAAGCACTCGGTGTGCTGGGCGGCGAAGTACGCGCCGGTTGCGAAAGTGAGGCGGTAGACGCCCGGTTCGAGTTCGCTGGGACCGAGCGCGGCGACGCGTCCTTGCTCATCGGTGACCGCGTCGGCGACCGGGGTGCCGTGGTGATCGGCAAGCACTATCGAGACACCCTGCGCAGGAACGCCTCTCGCCGCATCGAGCACGTGAGCGGTCACATGGCTCCTCTGGTCAGACATCGCCGAGACTTCCTGTTGCCCGAATCTCGGCGATCTCCCGCAGTTCGTGTTCGACGACGACGGCCTCGGTGTGCGGGTCGTTGCCGAGTCGGCTGTTCAGAGCGTCGAGAACCGCGTGGGCATCCCGGCCTGCGGCCCTGATCAGAAACACCTGTCCGAATCGGTTCTCGTAGGCCACGTTTCCCGCTCGTAGCCGTTGTTCGATGCTCGCGTCGGAGATGTCGACGCCGGATTGCTCGGCGCTCGCGTACTCCGAACTTGCGTCGCGGCCGTCGGGTCTTTCCCCGATACGCGGATGCACGGCGAGTGCTCGCGCCACCTCCTCGGCCGTCAATGGTCGGGCAGCGTGACGGATGGCGTGGCGCAGCGCCTGGGTGTCGGTGAACGGGCGGGCGCTCAGAACTCCCTCGACCCAGCGGGGTACGTCCAGGCACAGTGACAGCCTGCGTGCCGCATCGGCGTCGGAGGCCGCGTTCAGCTCGACGACTGCAGCGTCGGTTTCTGATTCCGCTATACGAAATGTTGATTCCACCAAACGAGCGTGACACCGATCACATCCACTGTCAAGGGTTGATCTCGGACTGTCTGCGTCGAGTCTTTCGGTGTTGCCGCACTGCGGTATTCGGCGCTTCGGTCGGGCAGTCCGGGTGAGCGGGTCTTGACAGATCCACGTGGTGCACGCCACACTCGAATCACAAAACGGAATCACTATTCCGAATTACGGACTTTGTGTCCGATCCGATCGAGCCCGAGAGGAACGACTTCATGACGGAGCTTTTCTGCAACGGTGGTGCGATGCGGGGCGGCAGCCTGCACCACAACGTCTCGTCCCACCCGTTCGTCGGGACAGTGCGCACCACACCGAACTACCGCTTCTTCTCGGTACGAGACGAATTCCCGGCGCTGCTGCTCGACCACACCGCAGGTGCGGCCATCGAGGGCGAGCTCTACGACATTCCGCTCGACGACATCCGCACGGCGTTCCTGCCGGACGAACCGCCGGAGCTCGAACTCACCGTGGTCGCGCTCGAGGACGGGCGCTCGGTCCTCGGCGTCGGCCTCCGCCCCGGGGTGCTCGATGCACAACCGGACGAGCTGACCGACATCACCTACACCGGCAGCTGGCGTAGGTACCGCGGCCTGCCGCAACCTCAGAACTGAAAGGCACTGTGCATGAACACCTTCGCTGATTCCAGGCTTCACTACACCGTCAACTGTTCCATTCTCTTCACCGACGTGCCTCTGCTCGATCGACCGCAGCGCGCCCGAGATGCCGGCTTCGACGCCGTCGAATTCTGGTGGCCGTTCGGGGGCCCGGTGCCGTCGGACGCCGATGTCTCTGCGTTCGTGTCCTCGATCCGCGATGCCGGGGTACAGCTGACCGGTCTGAACTTCGCCGCCGGCGACATGCCGGCAGGCGACCGCGGGATTCTGTCCGATCCAGCGCAGGTGCAGGCCTTTCGCGACAACATCGACGCCACCGTCGGAATCGGCGAACAACTCGGCACCAAGACGTTCAACGCCCTCTACGGAAACCGCATCGACGGAGTCGACCCGCTCGACCAGGACGAGGTCGCGATCGAGAACCTGGCCGCAGCCGGGAAGGCCGCAGCGAAAATCGGTGCGGTCGTACTGGTCGAACCCGTCAGCGGCGCACCCGCCTACCCGCTGAAGTCCGCTGCCGGAGCCGTCGCCACCATCCGTCGAGTTGCCCGTGAACAGGACGTCCACAATCTGCGCCTGCTTGCCGACCTGTACCACCTCGCCGTCAACGGAGACGACGTGCCCGCAGCGCTCGAGGCCCACCACGACCTGATCGGGCACGTGCAGATCGCCGACTCCCCCGGCCGCGGAGAACCGGGCACCGGATCGCTCGACCTCGGCGGACAGCTCGCCGGCCTCGCCGAACGTGGTTACGACGGCTACGTCGGACTCGAATACAAAGCCACCCGCCAGGACACGTTCGACTGGCTGGAGCTGGCTCTTTCCACCGGCACCACTACCAAGTAGGGATTGATATGAGCACCATCGCATTCATCGGCCTCGGGATCATGGGCAGCCCCATGTCCGTTCATCTCGCCAAGGCGGGCCACCAGGTGGTCGGCTACAACCTGACTCCCGATCGCACCGGGCCCCTGGTCGAAGCGGGCGGCACGGCCGCCGACTCCATCGCCAAGGCCGTCCACGACGCGGATGTCATCGCGATCATGGTTCCCGACTCCCCCGATGTGCAGGACGTCCTGGTCGGTGAGGGTGGTGTGTTCGACAATGCTCGACGCGACGCGCTGATCATCGACTTCTCCAGCATCCGTCCCGACGTCACCGCCACCTTGGCCGCCGACGCGATCTCGCGCGGCTTCCGGATCCTCGATGCCCCGGTCTCCGGAGGCCAGGCCGGTGCCGAGAACGCGACCCTGTCGATCATGGTCGGTGGCAGCGCGGACGACTTCGCCACGGCCAAGCCGATTCTCGACGTCGTCGGCAAGACCGTCGTGCACGTGGGTCCGAGTGGGTCCGGGCAGACCGTCAAGGCGGCCAACCAGCTGATCGTGGCAGGCAACATTCAGGTGCTCGCCGAGGCCATCGCGTTCCTCGAGGCGTACGGCGTGGACCTGGCAGCGTCGGTCGAGGTTCTCGGCGGCGGCCTCGCCGGCTCGGCAGTGCTGAACCAGAAGGCACAGAAGATGCTGGACCGCTCGTTCGAGCCCGGGTTCCGCATCGACCTGCACCACAAGGATCTCGGCATCGTCACCTCGGCTGCGCGTGAGGCGGGGGTCGTGATCCCGATGGGCGCGGTGCTGGCGCAGCTGATGGCCTCGGCCCGCGCCAATGGTGATGGTGGACTGGATCATTCGGCGCTGTACCGCGGCGTCGCTCGGCTCTCCGGTAAGGGAAACTGATATGCCCAGGATGCGCGCGGCCGATGCCGCAGTGAAGATACTCGAACTCGAAGGTGCCACAACCGCATTCGGTCTCCCCGGTGCGGCCATCAATCCCTTCTACGCGGCGATGCGCGATCACGGTGGGATCCGCCACGTGCTGGCCCGCCACGTCGAGGGTGCCTCGCACATGGCGGAGGGGTTCACCAGAGCGGCACCGGGCAACATCGGCATCTGCATCGGAACCTCCGGCCCGGCCGGTACCGACATGATCACCGGGCTGTATTCGGCCATGGCCGACTCCATTCCGATCCTCGCCATCACCGGCCAGGCCCCGGTTGCGCGGCTGCACAAGGAGGACTTCCAGGCCGTCGACATCGCGGCGATCGCCGCACCGGTGACCAAGATGGCGATGACCGTGCTCGAACCGGCGCAGGTTCCCGGTGCGTTCGCTCAGGCGTTCCACCTGATGCGATCCGGCCGTCCGGGACCGGTGTTGATCGACCTGCCCATCGACGTGCAGCTGGCCGAGATCGACTTCGATCCCGACACCTACCAATCGCTGCCCGTGCACAAGCCCGTCGCCTCGCGCGCACAGGCAGAGAAGGCCATCGACATGCTCCTCGCGGCCGAGCGCCCGTTGATCGTGGCCGGCGGCGGCATCATCAACGCCGATGCCTCGGACCTGCTCGTCCAGCTCGCCGAGATACTCGACGTCCCGGTCATCCCGACCCTGATGGGCTGGGGCACGATCCCGGACGATCACCGTCTCGCCGCAGGCATGGTCGGGCTGCAGACCGCGCACCGGTACGGCAACGCGACCCTGCTGGCCTCGGACTTCGTGCTCGGCATCGGAAACCGCTGGGCCAATCGGCATACCGGCGGACTGGACACGTACCGCAAGGGCCGCAAGTTCGTCCACGTCGACATCGAGCCGACCCAGATCGGACGCGTCTTCGCACCGGACTACGGCATCATCTCCGACGCCAAGGCCGCCCTCGAGCAGTTCGTGGCCGTTGCCGAAGAACGTCGGGCGGCAGGCACGGTGCGTGATCTCTCGGGCTGGGTCGAGGACTGTGCGACCCGCAAGCGGACGATGCATCGCCGCACCCACTTCGACAACGTGCCGATCAAGCCGCAGCGCGTGTACGAGGAGATGAACAAGGTCTTCGACCGAGACACCCGCTACGTCAGCACCATCGGGCTCTCGCAGATCGCGGGCGGTCAGTTCCTGCACGTCTACTCCCCACGCAACTGGATCAACTGCGGGCAGGCCGGCCCGCTCGGTTGGACCATTCCCGCGGCACTGGGTGCGGTGGCAGCCGACCCCAAGGCGAATGTCGTTGCACTGTCGGGAGATTACGATTTCCAGTTCATGATCGAAGAACTCGCTGTCGGCGCGCAGTTCAACCTGCCGTACGTGCACGTGGTGGTGAACAACTCGTACCTCGGGCTGATCCGGCAGGCGCAGCGCGCGTTCGACATGGACTTCTGCGTGCAGCTGGGGTTCGACAACATCAATACTCAGGAATCACAGGACACGCAGCCCGGTATCCCCAAGGGCTACGGCGTCGACCATGTTCGGGTGGCAGAAGGATTGGGCTGCAAAGCGCTTCGCGTCACCGATCCCGACCTCATCGGCGAGACGCTGGTGCGGGCCAGGACTCTGGCCAACGAGCACAAGGTTCCCGTCGTCGTGGAGATCATCCTCGAGCGGGTCACCAACATCTCGATGGGCACCGAGATCGACAACGTCGGCGAGTTCGAGGAGCTGGCAACCACCTCGTCCGACGCGCCGACCGCGTTGCTTCTGCTGGACTAGAGATGACGCGCATTCTGCTCGCTCCGGACAAGTTCAAGGGCTCGCTGTCGGCGGCCGAGGTCGCGCGGGCGTTGGCGTCGGGGATGCTCTCGGTCGACTCGTCCCTCGAGACGGTGTGCCTGCCCGTCGCCGATGGGGGTGACGGCACCGTCGACGCTGCCGTCACCGCCGGGTGGGATCGAGTGGCCGTCACGTGTGCGGGGCCGACGGGTGAGCCGGTAAAGACGTCGTATGCCCGTCGCGGTGACACCGCTGTTGTCGAGCTGGCGTCGGCGGTCGGGCTCGAGCTCCTGCCCGGCGGTGAGCCGGATACGTTGGGAGCGAGTACATTCGGTCTCGGTACCGTAGTCGCGCACGCACTCGAGTCAGGTGCCGGGTCTGGTTCGGGTGCGCGGCGTATCGTCGTCGGGCTCGGGGGCAGTGCCTCCACCGACGGCGGCGCGGGCATGCTCGTCGCGCTCGGTGCGCGCATCCTCGATGCCGGCGGAGGCGAGGTGGCGCGCGGTGGTGGTCCGCTCCGCGGTGCAGTCCACCTCGATCTGAGCGGATTGCTGCCGTCGGCTCGGAACGCGGTGTTCGAGCTGGCGTGTGACGTCGACAATCCGTTGCTCGGTGTCACCGGAGCCGCGGCGGTCTACGGCCCGCAGAAGGGTGCCGGACCGCAGGAGTTGCTGTATCTGGAACACGGGATGCGGCAGTGGTCGCATCTGGTGCGCAACGCAATCGGTCGTGACCTCAGCGGCCTGGCGGGCGCAGGGGCGGCCGGCGGAACCGCCTTCGGTGCCATGGCCGTACTCGGTGCCGCGGCCAAGCCGGGGATCGAGACGGTGCTCGAACTGATCGACTTCGGTAGCGCTCTGGCGTCGGCCGATCTGGTCGTCACCGGTGAGGGCTCGCTGGACGAGCAGAGCCTGCACGGCAAGGCACCGATCGGTGTCGCGAACACCGCACGTGCAGCCGGTGTCCCGGTGATCACCGTCGCCGGACGGAGCACCGTCGGTTTGGATCGATTGCGTCCCTACGGAATCACCGCCTCCTATGCGCTGACCGAGCTGGAGCCGGACCCTCGGATCTCGATGCGTGACGCGGCCCGGCTGTTGCACGAGGTGGGCCGAACCTTGGCCACCACACACATTTTGGAAGGAACTTCATGACCGGAACCGATTTCACCACTCTGACCGATCTGGCATCTCGGGCGCTCGGCGGCAGCGTCTCCGCAGCGAACGACGAATTGTTCGCTCAGCGCGAGAACCTGATCAAGCCCGATGCTCCGCTGTTCGATCCAGCGGACTTCGGCCACAAGGGAAAGGTGTACGACGGGTGGGAGACTCGCCGTCGCCGTGACGAGGGCGGTCACGACTGGGCCATCGTACGGTTGGGAGCCCCGGGCATCGTGCACGGCGTCGTGGTCGACACCGCTCACTTCACCGGCAACTACCCGCCGTTCGTGTCCGTCGAGGCTGCGTCGATCGAGGGCTATCCGTCCATCGAGGATGTGCAGAATGCGGAGTGGCACGCCATCGTCGACAAGTCCCCGGCGGCCGGTGACACCGCGAACAGGTACGAGGTGGCCGATCGGCACCGGTGGACGCATGTGCGTCTGTCGATCTACCCCGACGGCGGCGTCGCCCGGTTCCGTGTGCACGGCCAGGTGGTGCAGGATCCGCGGTTCCTCGCAGGCACCGTCGACCTGCTGGCCGCGGAGAACGGCGCTCGGCTCACCGAGTGCTCCGACGCCTTCTACTCCTCGCCGGCCAACATCATCCTGCCCGGGCGTGCTCGCAACATGGGCGAAGGCTGGGAGAACTCTCGACGACGCAACGGCGGCAACGACTTCGCAGTGTTCGCTCTCGCATCGCCCGGCGCCCCACGCCACGTGGAGGTCGACACCAGCTACTACGTCGGGAACGCACCGGGGTGGATTCGGCTCAGCGCCATCGATTCTCGTCGCCGACACATCACGGACCCGACGGCATGGACCGAGATTCTGCCCCGCACCGCCGTCCAACCGGATACGCGACACCGGTTCCTGTTGAACGAGGCCGACGCGTACACGCACCTGCGACTGGACGTGTACCCCGACGGCGGACTGTCCCGATTGCGGTTGTTCGGTGAGCTCGACGCCGAAGCTCTCGATGCGGCCGACATCGCGTGGAAGTCCTCGGAGCTCCAGAGTGTCTCCAGTGCAGTCTGATCTGGTTGTTCGCGCGTCGCGGGCGGTGATCGGCGGACGGGAGGTTGCGGCCTCGATCTCCGTTCGTGACGGCCGAATCGTGGCCATCGACTCCGTGGATGCCCGCGCGTCCGCGGAGGTGGCGGTCGAGCTGGGGCCGGACGAGGTGCTGCTGCCGGGTTTGGTGGACACCCATGTGCACGTCAACGAGCCGGGGCGCACCGAATGGGAAGGGTTCGCCAGCGCGACCCGAGCCGCGGCCGCGGGAGGCATCACGACCATCGTCGATATGCCGCTCAACAGCATCCCGCCGACGGTGGACGTCGCGGCCTTGGAGATCAAGCGGCGGGTGGCGGCGGATCAGTCGGTCGTCAACGTCGGCTTCTGGGGTGGTGCCGTTCCGGGAAATGTCGAGCAGCTGCGGCCGCTGCACGAGGCGGGGGTGTTCGGCTTCAAGTGCTTTCTGCTCGCGTCGGGCGTGGACGAATTTCCGCCGCTGACGATTCCGGAGCTCGAGAAAGCTCTGATCGAGATCGCGTCGTTCGACGGGTTGATGATCGTGCACGCCGAGAACGCCGAGGTGATCGCCGAGGCACCGTCGGCGACGGGTCGTGAGTACTCGGGATTCTTGGAATCGCGTCCACGTGCCGCCGAGAACCGGGCCATCGAGCAGGTGATCGAGTTGTCGCGGAGGACGGGGTGCCGGGTGCATATTCTGCATCTGTCGAGTGCCGATGCGTTGCCGATGATTGCGGCGGCGAAGCGCGACGGGGTGCGGGTGACCGTCGAGACCTGCCCGCATTACCTGTGTTTCGATGCGGAAGCAGTGCCGGCGGGCGCCACCCAGTTCAAGTGTTGCCCGCCGATCCGCGAGGCCGGCAATCGAGAGTTGTTGTGGCAGGGTTTGTCCGACGGCACGATCGATACCATCGTCACCGACCACTCCCCCTGCACGCCGGATCTGAAGAGGTTCGACACCGGAGACTTCGGTGATGCGTGGGGCGGGATCGCGTCGTTGCAGGTCTCGCTCGCTGCGGTGTGGACGGAGGCGCGTGCCCGTGGGTTCGCACTGACCGACATCGTGCGGTGGATGGCCACGAATACTGCCGATCAGGTCGGTATGGCCGATCGCGGACGCATCGATATCGGTTGCGCTGCAGATCTTGTGGTGTTCGCACCCGACGAACGGTTCACCGTCGACGTCGCGCAGCTGTACCACCGTAATCCGGTGACGGCGTACGACCGACTCGGGCTGTCGGGTGTGGTGCGGCGGTCCTGGATCGCGGGATCGGAATCCTCGACCGGGCGTTTGTTGGCGCGCGCCTAGAACGGCGGTGCTGCCGTGTCGTCTGTCTCCTGCTCCTGGTTGTCGGGTGGGTTGGGGTAGGCGATGATGCCGGAGTTTCTCGGTTGGGTGGGGATGTGTGGTCTGAGGTCGTTGCCGAGGATGGGGACGGCGGTGCCGTTGGCGGGAAGGGTGATTCGGGTGGTCTTCGATGTCGATGTCCACAGGATCGCTCCGCCGGGGAGCATGACGGCTTTCCAGTAGCCGGCGGTTTTGACGGTGTGGTGGTATTCGCAGAGGCACTGCAGATTGTTGACGGTGGTCCAGCCGCCGCCGAGCGGGTTGGTGTGGTCGAACGGGTTGATGTGGTCGAGTTGGCAGCGGGCGGCGGGGCGGTGGCAGCCGGGGAAGCGGCAGTGTTTGTCGCGGAGTCGGACCGCTGCGGTGGTGAGAGTGTCGGGGCGGTAGATCAGGGCCCGGTCGGTCAGGGGGTCGCGGGAGACCGACTTTCCGAGGGTGGGGTCGGCGGCGATAGCGGCTTCGAGTGCGGCGGCAAGGGAGGCGTTGCCGATATAGAGGCCGGAGGGAGTGTGGCTTGCAGTGGGGATCGTTCGGTTGTTGCGCCGGATCGCAGAGGCCAGGTCGAGGGCAGAGCTGTGCCGTGTACCCCTGCCGACAGGGGTGTGGGTGCAGAACAGCGCTGCGGCGGAGGTCAACGATTGCAGGCGGCGCGGAGGTCGATCCTCGGTATCGGTACCCGCATCCGGGCGAGTACTCGGTGCCGGACTACCGATCGGTGTGGGCTCGGATCCACTGATAGTTTCCTCGTCACTGCCGGTTTCGTGGTTCCTGGTGGTATCGGATGGTGCAGTGGGAGATTGGTTTTCGTTCGTATCTGGCGCTGGATCAGCGGTCGGCCTCTGTTGGACAGGTGTCGACGAAGTGGGTGCGGGTGCTGGTGACGCCACTGGCTCTGGGCCGGTCGCCTTACACGGCTCCGGTAGCGGCGTGGTTATAGCCGCCGAAGCGGTTGTTGCTGCGTGCTTGTGGGCTGGGCCTGAGCCTGGGGTGGTAGCTGCTGCCGGGTCGGTCGCGGGCTCGGTGATAGGCACCGGATTGTCGACCTGATCGACCCTATCTCCTGCCGGCGAGCTGTGTTCGGGTGCAGGAGAACTGGGCCCGGTTGGTTCCGACGCCGAAGCTGTCTCCGCACTCGAATCAGCCGTCGATGCATTCTGTGCACCTGCACCTGCACCTGCGTTCGCGTCCGTGGGTGTCTCGGCAGTCGTGTCGGTGCCCGCAGAGGCATCCGCATCCGAATCCGGTACCGCCCCCGCCGCCGTGCCCGGAACGGCGCCCGCTGGCGCTGACGTGTCGGTGTCCGTGTCCGATGTCGCAGCCGACCCTGGGTCCGACTCCTGCTCTTGCTCTTTCGGTGTTCGTTCCCATTCCCCTGTCTCCGGGTTCTGGACGGCGAGGCCGAGGGATTCGGCGAGGGTGATCGCTTCGGTCAGCAGGACCTGCCACTGACTGTTGCGTGCGAGTTCCCGGGCGAGGTCGGGGTCGATGGAACCGTGCCCGGCCAGATACGCCGGGTTCGAGAGCAGGCCGATCAGGGTGGCGATGTCGACGGTGATCATCGTGAGCGGCACCCGCCGATCGCGCAATGCTGCTCCCGCTTTGGGGCAGTCCTCCCGTCGGCACAAGCATTCCAGTCGGGGTTCGCCGTGCATGCGGGCCATGAAGGCATCGCACAGGCGTTCCTTCTTCCCACGCGGGTCTTTCGGGCAGAGGGTGTCGGCCATCTCCTCGAGCAGCTGCCATGCGGCGGCGGCTTCGGGTGCGGTCAACTCCGCCCGAATGCGGGCCAGTTCCCCGGCCGGGGTGTAGGTGACGGTGCGGAACTTCTTCGCGAACTCCCGCAACGCTGCTGCCTCCTCGGGTGCGACCCGCAGCAGGATGTCCCAGATCTCCTTCTCGAGCGGGCCCGGTGACAACCGGTGGGCCGCCTCGACGATCTCGTCCTCGACCTTCTTCACGATGTCGTCGCTCAGGTTGTCGAGGATCCGGCATACCGTCCGAACCCGCGCAAGGTCGACCTCACCGGTCTCGAACGCCGCGCGCAACAGTGGCAATCGGGTGTGCAAAGCGACGGCGATCGAGACGTACGATTCGGCGACCGTCGCCGAACATCCCAACGCGACCGCCATTTCGGTGCGCCCGTATCGGCTGTACTGCTTGTGCTCGGTGTCGAGGGTGATCCAACTCCGATGGACGTCGTAGCATGCGGAGATCTTGCGGGCGGCCTGCCGATTCTCCTCACACGCGGCCGCGGTCAACGCCTCCAGCGACACGGTCGGTACTGCCATCCCCATTCACCCCCCCGGTGAGCAACAATTCAGAACGCATGTTCGAACTGAACAAAGAGTATCGCGACCCTCCGACAAGAAACGAAAGCCCGCGGTTCAAGGCCGCTGAATGCATTGTTTCGTGCAGGGTCCGGCGAAGTGATCCGTGCCGGAGGCGATCAGGTTACGACCGGGCGTCGTCTTCCTGGATCTCTGAACCGTATTGGTCACGAGAGTGGGTCGATCGATCGGCGTCACGCCAAGGATCACGATGTCGTACACAGCCGAGGCAACCGAGGGGCTCACCAGAAAGCTTGTATGAGCGCCGCTGAGTCCAAAAAACCCTGCGTTACAAGCACTTCCGAGACCAGTGATCGGCTCCGGCGGCTGAAACGGCACGCAGCGCTGGTCTCGCAAGCCGAGCGAACTCGCGAGGCAACCCGGCCCGACTGCGTCGGACAGTTCTCCTGACGAGACTGGCTCGACTAGTCGTTCGTAACGATCGACAGCAGGATCCTCCGAAAGTCGGCTCTGTCTTGTTCATCCAACTTGTCCATCATCGCGCCGAACTCTTTCGCCAGAGCAGCAAGCGCACGCTCCAAGACCAGCCGGCCTTCCGTCGTTGTCGATAGTCGATGACGACGTAGATCGGTTTCATCGATCTCTCGGGTGACCAAGCCTTTGGCGACAAGTGCACGAAGATAGACCGTGACACTGGCTTTGGGCAGCATCAATTGTGCGGCCAGCTCGGCGGGGTGTTTGCAGTTGTCCACCTCGTCGAGAACGAAGAACTCCTTGGTCTCGATCCCGAGATCGTCGAACTGCGGCGCTGCCGCGTTCATCACTCGCGTCAAGAGCCGGTGGTTCAATTTCCACAACTGTGCCGAATCGGTCGACTGCATGCGCCCTCCTCAACTGGTACAGTTTCGTACTAGTTTCATATCGAACAATCATGCTTTGCATGCATTGCGAAGCTGAACAAGAATACGAGAGACGCTTTCATGATCGAGCATCTATCCATCCCTCGAGGCACCCTCACCCTGGCAGCCGATCTCCACCTACCCAGCAATTTCGATCAGACGCAGCCGCATCCACTCATCGTGCTGTCCACGCCGGGCAGCAGCGTCAAGGAGCAGATCGGTGCCAACTATGCAGCAGCGCTCGCCCGCCGGGGAATCGCAGCCATCACGTTCGACCCCGCCTACCAAGGCGAGAGCAGCGGCGAACCACGCGATCTCGAAGATCCCTACCGTCGGGGCGAGGACATCTCGTACGTGATCGACGAAGTAACGAAACTCGACATGATCGATGCCGAACGCATCGGAACCCTCGGGATCTGCGCTGGAGGCGGATACGCAGTCCACACGGCCCGCACCGACCACCGCATCAAAGCCGTCGGCACCGTCGTCGCGAGCAACATCGGAGCGGCCTGGCGCGCGGGCTCAGCCCTCAACGGCCCAGCCGTAGCCCTCGACGAACTCGCCGCGGCCCGATCAGCGCACGTGGCCGCAGGTACGGTCGAGCGCGTGAACTGGCTGCCCGACACTCCCGAAGATGCAGTTGCACTTGGTATCACGGACATCGACAGCACTCAGGCGATCGCCTTTTACCGGACCCCGCGCGGCAGCCACGAACGTTCTACCAACCGCCGACTGTCACGAAGCGATTCACTTCTGATGGGCTACGACGCATTTCACCTCGTCGATCCGCTGCTCACCCAACCCCTCCAAGTGATCATCGCCGGTCGGAAGGGCAACACCGGCCAGTACGAAGCAGGAATGGCATTGTGGGACATGGCCCCGAACCCCGTCGACCTGCTCATCGTCGACGGTGCCGGCCACTACGAAATGTACGACGAGCCGAGGTATGTGGATCAGGCAGTCGACAGGCTCTCGAACTTTTACAACCAGAACCTCTGATCGCCGAGCGGAGCCCGATAATCGAGGAGTCGGCTTACGGATGCCCCGAATCAGGAATGGGCCGAGCGGCCTTGGCGAGACGGTCGATGAACCGCGGCAGCGATACCGCATGTGGCTCCGAGCCCTGGCGCATCGAACTATGCGTACTTGGCGTCCGCCCCGTCGTGGTGAATCGGACCGGCCGTACGTGTCAGTGGCAGCGCACTACCCCCGCGTCGCACGGCGACGAATTCCGCCGCGATGGCCAGCGCAGTTTCCTCGGGTGTTCTGGCTCCCAGGTCCAAGCCGATCGGCGACTTCAAGCGTGCGAGCTCCTGCTCGGTCAATCCGACGTCACGCAGCCGGGCCGCGCGATCGTCGTGAGTCCGGCGCGATCCCATAGCCCCC
The DNA here is from genome assembly GCF_002258285.1 of Rhodococcus sp. 06-418-5. NCBI lineage: Bacteria > Bacillati > Actinomycetota > Actinomycetes > Mycobacteriales > Nocardiaceae > Rhodococcus > Rhodococcus sp. 06-418-5. Next base: position 95,179 of record NZ_NOYE01000008.1, on the reverse strand, counting down.
ACGAATGCGACGGGCAGTCGCAGAGCTACCTCGAGCAGCGGCACATCGAATTTGGCGTCATGGGTGAGCACGCAGATCACTGTCCGGGCATCGACTGCCGTCCGCGCGAGATAGCTGTGCGGCCATTCGGTCACCACCTCGTCGGCATCGGGAAACCGTGCAGCAGTGGCAAATACCGGCCGCGCATCGCACACCGTGACGTGGTAGCCGAGAAACTTGCCCACCCGAGCGAGTGCGCCGGCGTAGTCGATGGCTCCGAAGATCAGTAGCCGCGGGGCGGTTGCGTAGGACTGCACGAACACGTCGAGGTCCGGCCTGCACCGCACCGACCGAATGCCGGTGCCGCCGGAGTCCAACATCGCCTGCGCTTCGCCGACGACCACCGCGTCGACGTCGGCGAAACCGGTCGTGCCCATTGTTGCCGAAGACGAGACCGCAAGTGACTGTCCGGAGCCGTCGAGCATCGTCACCGTGGCGACTGCAGTATCCGACGCGATGGCCGCGAGTACGGACCGCGGCGGCCCGAGGCGGACGAAGACCTCGATCACACCCCCGCAGGTCAAGCCGACCGCGAACGCGTCGATATCGCTGTAGCCGAACGACTCTCGTTTGGACTCGCCGGTCTCGAGTACCTGCAGACACAATTCGTACACCGCGCCTTCGACGCACCCGCCGGAGACACTGCCGACGGCCTCACCGTCGGCGCAGACCGCCATCGCGGCACCCGGAAGTCGTGGAGCACTTCCGGACACCGCGATGACTGTCGCCACCGCGTAGGGAACACCCGCGTGGTCCCAGGCGGTCAGACGATCGACGATCTCTTTCACGTTACGAGATTCCCAACGCTTCTTCGATCGGGTGCAGGGCGAAGTAGATCAGGAAGATGCCCGACATCAGATACAGCAGCCAATGCGTCTGACGCGCTTTACCTTTGGCGAGGCGGACGAGGGTGTACGCGATGACACCCGCCGCGACTCCGACGGTGATCGAGTACGTGAAGGGCATCAGCACGATGGTCAGGAAGGCCGGGATCGCGATTTCGGTGTTCTCCCAGTCGATCTTGCGCACGTGCGTCATCATCAGCGCACCGACCAGAACCAGGGCCGGGGCCGCAGCACCGACCGGAACCACGCCGGCCAGCGGAGTGAAGAAGATCAGGCTCGTCAACAATCCGCCGGTGACGACGCTGGCGAGACCCGTTCGCGCACCCTCGGTGACCCCCGCCGCGGACTCCACGACGGCCGTGTTCGCAGATCCGTTGATCGCACCACCGACGATGGCACCGATGCCGTCGACGGTGAGGATGCGGCTCAGACCGGGCATCCTGCCCTGCTTGTCGACCAGTCCGGCCTCTTCACCGACTCCGAGGATGGTACCCATCGCGTCGAAGAAGCCCGAGAGAACGAGAGTGAACAGAACGACCGACGCGGTGACGATTCCGGCCCGAGCGAACCCGCCGAACAGGTCGACGTTGAACAGCAAGTCGAATTGTGGTGTGGCGACGATGGAATCGGGCACCTTCGGAACAACCGGTCCCCAGGCCTCCGGTGCGATGTCGAACACCGAGTTCAGGACGATCGCCAGATTGGTGGCCACGAAGATTCCGATGAGCATCGCACCCGGCACCTTCCGCACGAACAGCATGATCATCAAGATCAGGCCGACACAGAAGACGAACACGGGCCAGCCGGCGAGCTTGCCGAACGTGCCGAGGGTGACCGCGGTGGCTGCTGACTCGTGGTGCCCGACGAACCCGGCGTCGACGAGTCCGATGAGCGCGATGAACGCGCCGATTCCGACACCGATCGCCTGTTTGAGGACCAGAGGTATGGCATCCATGATGAGTTGACGCACGCCGGTGAGAGCGAAGACCACGATGACGACGCCCTCGAGAACCACCAGTCCCATCGCCTGCGGCCAGGTCATGTACGGGGCTGCCTGGAACACCACGATGGGCGTCACCCCGAGGCCGGCCGCCATGGCGAGGGGCGCGTTTCCGACGACCCCCATCAGGATGGTCGTCAGACCGGCCGACAATGCCACCATGGTCGACAGCTGAGCCGGATCGAGCGTGGCACCGGTGACATCGCGGGCATCACCGATGATCAGCGGAATGAGGACGATCAGGTAGGCCATGGCCACGAATGTGGTGACGCCACCGCGAATTTCGCGTGAGAGCGTCGAACCGCGACCGGTGATGTCGAAGAACTTGTCGATCTGGGATCGACCTCGCCCACTTTGGCGAGTGCTGGATGTGCGTACGTCGGTCATGATCGGCCCTCCCAGGGCGTGATCAACCTCGTCGAGCGTGGGGCCGGGCCGACGTGCCGGGGGATTTGGCGTCGGTGCGGTTGTGCCGGATAAGGTTTCGTCGAATGGTGATGGAACTCGGATCAGCTGTTGATGATGTGTTCGGGTCGAACGGGCACGCGAGTCAACGCGAGCCCGGTGGCATTGCGGATGGCTGCGACCACTGCGGGCGTCGACGAGAGGGTGGGTGGCTCACCCGCACCGCGAAGACCGTACGGTGCCAGGGGATCCGGGTTCTCGAGGATGTCCAGCTTCATGGGCGGCATGTCCAGAATGGTCGGAATCAGGTAGTCGGTGAACGACGGGTTCTTCACCAGACCGTCCACGACGACTATTTCCTCCATCACCGCCAGACCGAGGCCCTGCGCTGTGCCGCCGTGGATCTGGCCCTCGAGCGAGAGGCGGTTGAGAATCTTGCCGACGTCCTGCACGGCCGCCATCTCGACGACCTTGACCAGGCCGAGTTCGACGTCGACGTCCACCACGGCGCGATGGACACACAGTGCGAGCTGGGTGTGGCTCGCGCCCTGTCCGGTGACCGGATCCATTCCGCTGGTGGGGCGATGGTGGAATTCGCGGGTCTGCTCGATGACTCGGTCGCCGAGCACATCCTCGATCGTCGCCAGCACACCGTCGGTGGCCGAGACGATCTTGCCGCCGTCGAGGCTTAGGTCTGCCACCGCGCGACCCAGGTACAGGCCGGCCAGGACGAATACCGCCTCGCGCACGGCCTCGCAGGCGGTCTTGACCGCCCCGCCGGTCATGTACGACTGCCGTGACGCCGAGGAAGATCCGGCATTGCCGACCTTGGTGTCGGCGGGGTGAATGACGACCTTGGTGACACCGAGCTCGGTGCGTGCGATCTGCGCCTCCAACGTCACCAGTCCCTGCCCGACCTCGGCGGCGGCGGTGTGAACCAATGCTGTTGCCTCGCCACCGATCACCTCCAGTCGAACGCGCGCGGTGGAGTAGTCGTCGTAGTTCTCGGAGAAGCAGATGTTCTTGATGCCGACGCCGTACCCGATCCCGCGTACGACGCCTTCGCCGTGGGTGGTCTGCGATGCCCCACCCGGCAAATTACGGATGTCCGACGCGTCCACGGGAGCAGGCAGTTCCATCGCCTCGGCTCGGGCGAGCATCTCGGCGAGCGGGGCGGGCGCTTCGATGACCTGGCCGGTCGCCAGGATCGATCCCTGGCTGACGGCGTTGATCTGCCGGATCGCCACCGGACCGATGCCGCAGGCCTCGCCGAGCTTGTCCATCATCGACTCGTACGCGAAACATGCTTGTACTGCGCCGAATCCACGCATAGCGCCGCACGGCGGGTTGTTGGTGTACACCCCGTACGCGTCGATCTCGATGTTGGGGATGACGTACGGTCCGACGCCCAGAGAGGCGGCGTTGCCGACCACGTTGAGGGTGGCGGAGGTGTACGCGCCGCCGTCGAGGATGATCTCGACATCGGCGAACACGAGCTTGCCGTCGCGAGTCGCACCGTACTCGTAGTGCATCTGCGCGGGGTGGCGGTGCACGTGTCCGAAGAACGATTCGTAGCGGTTGTAGACGATCTTGACGGGCTTTCCGGTGTGCATGGCGAGCATCGCCGCGTGGATCTGCATCGAGAGGTCCTCGCGGCCACCGAATGCTCCTCCGACGCCGGCGAGCGTCATCCGGATCTTCTCCTCGGGCAGTCCGAGGCAGGGCCCGATCTGCGCGAGGTCGTTGTGCATCCACTGGGTCGCCACGTACAGGTCGACGCCGCCGTCCTCGGCCGGAACAGCCAGTCCCGATTCGGGTCCCAGGAACGCCTGATCTTGAATGCCGACGGCGAAGTCGCTGCTGACGATCACGTCCGCGGTCGCCCGAGCGGCTGCGACGTTGCCGACGCGAACCGGCTGATGGCGGGCCACTCCGCCGCGTTCCTGCACCTTCGGGTAGTTCGGGTCGAGGGCTGCGCGCCGGGCATCGGTCAGGGGTTCGAGCACGTCGTAGACCACGACGATCTTTTCCATTGCACGCCGGGCAGTTTCGGGATGATCGGCGGCGATGAGTGCGATCGGTTCGCCTTCGTGCCGCACCTCGTCGAAGGCCAGGACCGGCTGGTCCCACGTGTGGTCGAGTCCGAAGCATTTGCGTCCCGGCACGTCGTCGTGGGTGAGCACGGCCTCGACGCCAGGAGTCGCCAGAGCCTGGGAGATGTCGACCGAGATGAGCTTCGCCCGGGGATGAGGGCTGCGAAGCGTTGCGCCCCAGAGCATGCCGTCGATGAACAGGTCCGACGAATATGCGAACTCGCCCTTGACCTTCAGAGTGCCGTCGGGTCGCAGTGGGCTGTCTCCGACGCGACCGCGTCCCGGTGCGGGGATGTCGGCGGGAGCTTGCCGGGGTGTGGTGGTCGGGGCGCTCACAGCACGTCCTCCGCGAGTTTCATCAGGCGACGGTGCGCATCGGCTCCGGCGCGGCCTATTTCGTCCTGCGGTGCGCTGGTCAGGACATCGTTCTCGACGATCGTTCGACCGCCCACCATCAACCGCGCGAGCGGTGGTGTCTGCCCGTAGGCGAACGCGACGACGGGGTCGTCCACGGCCGAGTAGAAACCGTCCGTGCGCCAGATCGCGATGTCGGCCAGCTTGCCGACCTCGAGCGAACCGATCTCGCTCTGCCGTCCCAGTACCGTTGCTCCGCCCAGTGTTCCGATCTCGAGTGCCTGACGCGCCGTCAGTGCGGTCGGTCCGTACTTGGCTCGTTGCATGTACATCGCCTGTCGCACTTCGCCGGCCAGCGGCACCATTTCGGCCGAGGCCGAACCGTCGACTCCGAGGCCGACGGGTGCGCCTGCGGCGAGTAAGTCGGAAATACGAGCGATGCCCGCGCCGAGTCGTGCGTTCGAGCTCGGGCAATGAGCGGTACCGGTACCGGTGGCCGCCATCTTCGCGATATCGGAATCGTGCAGGTGTACCGCGTGGGCGAACCACACGTCGTCACCCAGCCAGCCGACCTGCTCCATGTACTCGACCGGGGTGCAGTTCATCTGAGCGAGGCAGTGCTCTTCCTCGTCGAGGGTCTCGGCCAGATGCGTATGCAGGCGAACACCTTTGGCGCGGGCAAGCCCCGCGGACTCCACGAGCAATTCTTTGCTGATGGAGAACGGCGAGCACGGTGCGACCGCGATGCGGAGCATCGAACCGAAGGACGCGTCGTGGTAGGTGTCGATGGCCTCGGCCGTCGCGGCGAGGATGTCGTCGAGCGATTCGACCACCTCGTCCGGCGGCAACCCGCCGTCGGACACGCCTCGGTCCATCGAGCCGCGGCACGGCTGGAATCGGACGCCGATGCGTCGTGCGGCATCGATCTCGGCGGCGAACAGATCGCCTCGGCCCTTGGGGAAGATGTAGTGGTGATCGGTGCTGGTGGTGCAGCCCGACTTGGCGAGCCATCCGAGACCGGCGGCTGCGGCTCCTCCGACCACCTCGGCGTCCATCTTCGACCACGGCTTGTACAAGGCGACAAGCCATTCGAAGAGCGTGTTGTCCTTGGCGAGGCCCTGGGACGCCCACTGGTACAGGTGGTGGTGGGTGTTGACCAGGCCGGGGGTGACGAGGCAACCCGTCGCGTCGATATTCTCGGCCCCGGCGATCACCGGTGCGGGGCCCGAGCCGATGGCGCTGATCGTGGTGCCCTCGACCACGAGATATCCGGAGGGAATTTCGTCCCCGACGATGGGTGCGATGTACGCACCCGAGATCACCGTGGTCATTCGGCTTCGGCCTTTCGTGTAGCAGCGAGCCGAACTGCATCCAGGATCTTCTCGTATCCGGTACAGCGGCAGAGGTTTCCAGCGAGAGATTCGCGAATTTCGACGTCCGACGGGTTGGGAACGCGCTCGATCAGGTCGTGCGCCTGGACCACCAGTCCCGGGGTGCAGAATCCGCACTGAACGGCTCCGCACTCGACGAACGCCTCTTGCATCGGGTCGAGCTTGTCGCCCTCGGCGAGACCCTCGACGGTACGGATCTCGCGGCCCTCGACCTGACCGGCCGCCACCAGGCAGGCGCAGGCCGGAATGCCGTCGAGATAGACGGTGCACGAACCGCATTCGCCCTGTTCGCACGCGTTCTTGGACCCGGGTAGTCCCATGCGCTCGCGGAGCAGGTACAGCAGACTTTCGCCCTCCCAGACGTCGTCGGCTTCCATGTCTTTACCGTTGATGGTGCAATTGACTCGCATGTTTCAGGCCACCTTCCGTGCGGCTGTGAGGTCCCGCCATGCCCAACCCAGTGTTCGCCGGGCCATCACGGACAGGGCGTGCTTGCGGTAATCGGCAGTGCCACGTACGTCGTCGATGGGACTTGCTGCCGCACTGACCAATCGGCCGAACTCCTCCGACACCCGAGGATCGAGAGCACCGTCCCACTCGAGTTCGGCCGCGAGGTAGTTCTCGGCATCGTAAGCCCGGCGCGGCGTCGGCGCAGCGGAGCCGAGACCGGTACCGACGCGACCCTCCTGTGGAAACAGTGCGATCGAGAACGAGCAGACGGCGATGACCATGGCATTGCGGGTGCCGATCTTCGAGAAGTACTGCGGCCCTGCTGCCGGTGCCACGTGGAAGGCGCGAATGAGTTCGTCGGGCAGGCAGGAATTACGTTTGACGCCGAGGTAGAACTCGGTCGCGGGAATCATGCGCACGCCGCGCTCGGCCGATTCGACCTCGACGGTTGCGCCCGCCGCAAGCAGGGGTGCGTGCAGATCACCGGCGGGGGACGCGCCACCGAGGTTGCCGCCGACGGTGCCGCGGTTGCGGATCTGCGGGGAACCGACGGTGCGGGACGCCTGGGCGATGCCGGGAAGCCTGTCACCGAGCTCGGCGATGATCCGTACGTACGGAACACCTGCTCCCACCCGCAGGGTGCCGTCGGGAAGCTGTTCCCACTCGGTGAGCTCGGTGATCGGGTTCAGGTCCAGCAATCCCCCCGGACGATGCAGATCGAAGTTCATCTCGACCATGACGTCGGTGCCGCCCTGGATGGGCACCAGGTCGACGTCGTCGGCCTTCGCGGCCAACGCGTCGCCCCAGGTCTGTGGTCGCAGGAAATCCATGTTCGGTGCTCCGCTCGCTGTCGATACTTCGTGTTCACCCAGTACAGCCGCCGCGTGCGATGCGAACGAGAGACAGGAACGACGAAGTATGACGCCGATCACAGTGTAGGTTTTGGAGGATCCTACGAAGAGGAGGTCGATTCACCGTGCGGCTGCGTGATCTGGCTGATCTCCCCGATCTGGAACTGCAGCCGATCGTCACCCCCGAGCACTTCGATCCGACGATCAGATGGGTCGTGACCACCGACATGCTCGATCCGAGCCGCTACCTCAGCGGCGGCGAGCTGGTGCTTACCGGTCTGATGTGGCGGACGGGCCCCGAGGACTCGATGACGTTCGTGCGGGCGGTGTCCAAGGCCGGCATCGCAGCGCTCGCGGCATCCGACGACGGCGTGGTACCCGACGATCTGGTGGATGCGTGCCTCGAACACGGGCTACCGCTCTTTCGTGTTCCGGCCGACATCGCTTTCGCCACGGTCACCGAGAGTGTCGTCCGACAACTGTCGACGGCGAGAGCATCGGACCTGAGTCTCGTGCTCGACCGGCATCGACGCCTCGTGGCGAGCGCAGGCCCGGGCGGCGGACTGGGCCCGCTGCTGGAGATGGTCAGTTCCGATCTGGGCATGAACTGCTGGGTGGTCACTGCGTCGGGACGGGTACTCGCCGGATCCGACAACCCGCCGGACACCGAGGCCGTGGCGCAGGAATTCATGACATCGGTGCGGCTGCCGCGGTACTGCCGAGAGCAGCGGGTGTCGGTGTTCGCCGTCGATGGAGAGTCCGCACCGCGGGTCGTGGATTGGTTCGTGGCATTCGAAAGCGATTGGCAGACATGGGATGCACCGAGGCTGTCTCTGGCCGGGCAGCTGGCATCGATCGTGGCCGTGGAGCGCGGTCGCGTCGACGACCGTCTCTCGGGGTCGGGCATTCTGGCCCAGGAGTTCGTGCGCACGATCGTCGGGGGCGCGACGCCCGCCGACGTCCTCGCCCAGATGGACGTCATCGGACTCGACACCGAAACACGCTACGCTGCAGTGGCTGTGGCCACATCCGGCGAGCCGTTGCGGCTCGGTGAGTTACGTCCGTTGCTGCGAGAAGTGTTGGCACCGTTGGAGATCACGGTCGGGATCGTCGACGACGAGGCCATCGCGTTGGTGGAGGCGCGAACCGACCGAACCGATTCCGTTCGGCGAGCCGTCCACACGCTGGCACCCGGACTGATCGGTAGCGGCACCTCGATCGGTGTCAGCGCACCGACCGCGCCCGCCGACATCCGAAGTGCGATAGAGGAAGCGCGCTACGCCCGCCGGCTCGCCGAGCGCCGTGGCTCGGACTGCAGCGTCGTCGGGCACGACGAATTGGCAACGCTGACAATACTTCTTGCCAACGTTCCGGGTGACGTGCGACGCATGTTCACCTCGCGGCTGCTGACTCCCCTGGTGGACTACGACGACCTGCACAACAGCGATCTCGTCGAGACACTGTCGGTGTACCTCGACACCAACGGTGCCTGGACGCGTTGCGCCGAACAGCTGCACATGCACGTCAATTCCGTCCGATATCGCATCCAGCGCATCGAGGAACTCACCGGTCGTGATCTGTCGCGACTGGAGGACAGAATCGAGTTCTACTTGGCACTTCGGCTCAGATGACCAGTGTGGGCGGGAGCGGAGCCTGCGGAACGACCCATAGACTGGGGCCATGGCTCTCATTGCATTGTTGGATCTGACGTTCAAGCCCGAGTCCGTCGCCGAGGCCCGTTCGTTGTTGCGGACGGTACTCGCCGATACTCGCGCATTCGAGGGCTGCCTCGGAGTCGAGGTGTGGGTCGACGAGGAGAACGAGGCGCACGTGATTGCCTACGAGACGTGGGAGTCGGTCGAGGCCGATGCGAAGTACCGCGAGTTCCGCGCGGGTCCGGGCAAGATCGTCGAATTGCCGCCGCTGCTCGCCGCAGCGCCGTCGTTGACCAAGTTCACCGTCGATTCGTCGATCTGATCCCGGAAGGTTCGGTCACGTCGCCACTCGTCGGTGGGAGTGCGCGGACGCCGGTTCCGGTCGGCCGGTGAGGAAGCCCTGGACCATCTCGGCCCCGAGTTCGTTCGCCACCTGCAGTTCCCCTTCGGTCTCGACGCCTTCCAGGATGACGGCGGCGTCGATCTTCCGGGCCAAGTCGATGATCGCGGCCGCGGCCGCTCGCCGCAGGGGATCACGGTCGATTCCGTGGACCAGCGCGTAGTCCACTTTGAGGATGTCCGGGCGCAGTTCGATCACGTGACGTAGACCGGCGAATCCGGCACCGACGTCGTCGATGGAAATCTGCACTCCCGCAGCGCGGAGGGTGTCGATGGCTCGGGTGACCGCGAGGTAGTCGTCGACACGCTCGTGCTCGGTGATCTCGAGATAGAACGTCCGCGACGCCAGGTGCGGACGTAGTCGATCGAGCAGGTTCGTCGTCCGGATGGTGTCGGCCGATGCGTTGAGCGAGACGAACGATCCCGGCGGCAGCTCGTGCATCGCGTCGAGCGCCCTGTCGAGTGCGGCTCGTTCGAGGCGGGGGCCGATGCCGGCCTCGGTGGCGTCGCGGTACCACGACAGCGGAGATCCGGCACCGAAGGGAAAGCGCGAGAGCGCCTCGAAGCCGACCACGGATCCGGTGACGGTCTCGCAGATGGGCTGAAAGAAGATATCGGGGCCGCCGGATGCGATGAGTTCGTCGATCCGGATCCGCGTCTGCTCGTGCGAGTTCGTTTCGGGAAGACGATCGGACGACACCGCGTTCCCGGAGGTTCGCGACTTGAATCGGTACATCTCTATGTCGGCCAGTGCGATCAATCGTCTGACAAGGACGTGAATGCTGGTCTCCGAATCGAGTGCTTCGACCGCGGATCCGAGGCTGGTGGTGAACCGAGGTCCGTCGAACGTCTCCTCCAGGGCGGCTCGAATCCTGTTGTCCGACTGGATGATCTCCTCGCGAGTTCCGGCTCGGACAACCACGAACTCGTCGCCGCCCAGTCGTGCGACCGCCGACCGATCGCCCACGGCCTCGGACAGGCGTCGGGCGACCTCGATCAGGACGGCGTCGCCCGAGGGGTGCCCGAATCTGTCGTTGATCTGCTTGAAACGGTCGATGTCGAGGACCGTCACCCCCACGGCGTCGCCTGCCTCGGAAGGCGAGACGCCGAGGGTGTCCACGGTGTCCAGCAGACCGCGGCGATTCCACAGGCCGGTCAACGGGTCGCGCAGCGCCCGTGCGGCCTTGAGTCGGAGCTGCCCGATGTAGGCCTTGATCATGAAGGGGGCGGCGTACAGGGAACCGATGGTGACGATGCGGGACGCAGCAGACCACGGATCGGCACCATCGACGACGGCCAGGACACCGAGCGTCAGCAGAGTGACGGTCGCGACGGCGAGGTGCAGCATCATCATCCGGTAGGAACTTCCGACGACGATGAAGGCGGCGACGATCGCGAACATCGCGCAACCCGGCATCGCGTCGAAGTGGGTCCGAAAGGCGAACAGAACCGAGACGATGCCGACATCGGCGTACAGGATGTAGGCCATGGCCAGGCGTGGGGATGTCCAGGGACGGAGGTACCAGGCGATGGCCACGGGCACCGTGGTGGCCGACGCGAGGAGAACCGCGATCGAGGCCGAACCGGAGAACTGCCCCGCCGGGATCATCAGCACCCCGGCCAGTCCGAACGTCAGCGTCATTCCGCTGATGAAAAGACGAACCCAACGCTCCTCGGCGGTGGGGATGAACTCTCCCAGATCGGAAATCGCAACGCCCTCCGTCGAATAAGGCCCCCCACCTGCATGAACGCTAGCACTCGGGGTGTTCACGCACCCCGAATCGGACCAATCAGACCATGTCTCGCTTGGTTAGCCACCGCAAGGTCGGCCACCCGAGAAACACCGGCAACCAGCAGGTCAGGACGCGATAGAGCAGGACCGACGGGACGGCGATGGAGGCGGGAACGCCGAAGGCCGCGAGACCGCCGATGAGCGCTGCCTCCACGGCACCCACACCGCCCGGCGTCGGCGCCGCGGAAGCCAGAGTCCCGCCGATCATGGTGACGACCGTGACCGTGACGAACGTGGTGCCGCCGCCGAAGGCCTCGATGCTCGCCCACAAGGCGAGCGCGGCACCCAACGTCGTCGCCGCGCAGCCGAGGATGATGATCGAGAAGCGTTTGGGGTCGCGGGCGAGTTCGCCCAGTTCACCGAGGACCTCTTTGATCTGCGGTCGGACGGCCACTTTGAGCCAGCGGCGCAGCTTGGGTACGAACATGAACGTACCGACGACACCGAAGGCCGCACCCGCGAGGAGATACAACACGGTGTTGCCCGGCACCATGTTCGACAGCCCGGACGACGTGCCTGCGACGACGCTGAAGAAGATCAACAGGCTCACGTGCGTGATCACCTGGACGGACTGCTGCAACGCCACGGCAGCCGTCGCGCGGACCGTTCCCAGACCGCCCTTCTGCAGGAACCGAACACTCAGGGCCAGTCCGCCGACACCCGCGGGAGTCGTGGTTGCCGCGAACGTGTTGGCGACCTGCATCACCGTCAGATTCCAGAAGCTGACTTTGCCCAGTGCACACGCCCACAACGCGGCTCCGGCACCGACGTACGTCAGAGCCGACACCGACAGACCGAGCAGAGCCCACCACCAGTTGGCCGAACCGAGTTCGGTGACGAACGCGGGAACCGCACTGATGAACGGATATGCGACGTAGACCAATCCGATCAACAACACGAGCGAGATGATCTGGTTGCGGCTGAATCGGGTGACCTGTTCGGCCTCGATCTTGGCGGTGCCGGTCTGCTCCAGAACCTCGAGCCGAACCGCCTTCATCGTCTTGTCGGCGTCGAGTACCGATTGGCGAATACGAGGCGGGATGGCGGACTTGGTCAATCGACCCGAGGCCGCGATCACGGTGTCGAAGCCGAGTACGTCGACGGCGGTGGCGACGGCGCGCTGAGAGCCGAACAGGTCTGCCGTGGTGAGCAACAACTGCGCGACGTCGGATTGCATCTGGGAATCCGACGCACCCAGTTCGGCGTGGCCGAAACCGCAGAAGAGGGCCTTGCCGTCGTGGATCCTCAGCTCGCCACGGTGCAGGTCGCCGTGGGAGATCTGATTCTCGTGCAGGGTGTTCAGGGCCGACCACAGAGCGCCGAGGGTGGCGTCGTCGTGCTCGGCCTCGACCGGATCACCGATGGGCAGACTGTGCGCGTACAGGGTCCATCCTCTGTCGAGCGCTGCCACCGCCAACGGGTGACTGCCTGCCGCTCCCAACCCCTTGATGGCCAGACCCATCAGGGCGCGATGCTCGACTGCCCGACGCATCGACGCGTGCAACGGCGCAGTCTCGCTGCCGCGCAGCGTGATCCACCGCCAGGACTGGCGCAAGGCACCGCCGCTGCGCTGATTCTGCCCGTACAACTCGACCACCACATCGGCGTCGGGAGTGTGCGCGTTCAGCACCAACGGGCCGGGGCCGGCCGGACGGACGACGGTGAAGCTGCGAACGGTGACACCGCGGCTGTGGAACAGACGAACCGCCGCGTCGAGCGGAACCTCCAGCGCCGGTGTGCCGACGAGCAACACGATGACGGCTCCGACGAGCCAGCCGACCGCGAGTCCGAGCATCGAGCGAGCCGGAACCACGGTGGAGACGACCAGGTGGATCGGTACGAACGCGAGCAACAGCGTCCACCATGCCCGACGCCACTTCGCGGGGAGACCGGGGCCGGAGACCGTCAGCGCCGCAGCCAACATCGCGATCCAGCGCGAATCGTCGAGGAACTGCGCGAGGAACGTGTCGAGCCGCTCGGGAACGTCGAGGTCCCAGGTGGGAGTGGAGATCCCGGTTCCGGTGATCGACAGCGCCAGCGCGGCCAGCAGTGCCGCGGCCGCGTACCCGGCGAGCAGTTTCCATTTGCGGCCCGCGATCAGTCCGATCAGGACGCCGAACGGAAGCGCGAGAATGGCGACTCCGTAGACGATGTAGACCGCATTGGATTGGTCGGGGCTGAGCACACCGACGATGTTCGACACCGATTGCTCGAGCGCATCCCACTGATTTCTGGTGATCAGCGAACCGGCGATCACCACGCCCAGCAGAGCCGAGGCCGACACGACCCGAATGATGTCGCTGGTTCTTCGCACCAGCGGCTGAAGCAGGCTCCCCGCTACGGGAATGTCCCGCCCATCCACACGCATGGGGTCAACCTACCGTGCGGTACGCCTGCGGAGTTCGTTGCGGACGGTTGGCCATTCGGATTCGATGATCGAGAACACGACGGTGTCACGCAACGAACCGTCGGACATGCGTTGATGATTGCGCAGAATCCCGTCCTGCTTGGCACCCAGTTTCGCGATCGCCGTCCGCGATTGCAGGTTCATCCAGTGGGTACGAAATTCGACGGCTATGCATCCCAGTTCCTCGAACGCATGCGTCAACAGCAGCAGTTTGCTCGCGGGATTGGTGCCGGTTCCGTGCGCGGAGCGGGCATTCCAGGTGTATCCGATTTCGACGCGACGGTTGGTGGCGTCGGCGTTGCAGAATGTCGTCGCTCCGATGATCTGCCCGGTGTCGTTGCGGCGCAGTGTGAACGGAAGCATCGTGCCCGCGTCGAGCAGCCCGAGTCGACGGTCGATCTCGGCCGCCATCTCCTCGGGCTTCGGGACGCTGGTGTACCAGAGGTTCCACAGCTCGCCGTCGCGCGCGGCGTCGCACAGACCTTCGAGGTGATCGTGGCTCAGCGGCTCGAGGGTCACGAGATCGTCAGTGAGGGTCACCGGCTGCAGAAAGGACATTCGCCGACGATACGTCGGATCTGCCCGTCCGGGAAAGCGCGATGATCAGTGCTGCTGTGACGGCAACGGCCACCACGACGAGGGCGATCACTTCGGTGAACGCATGGGCGTAGGCGTCGGCGAACCCTTGCCGCCCGGCCGCCGCTGCCTCGGCGTCGGCTTCGTCGGGCACCCGGTCCCGGACGAAGATCGCCAGCAGCCAGGCGTAGCCGGCGACCATCACGGCCTCGCCACCGATGCGGAAGAGATTGAGTACTCCTGCTGCGGTGCCGCTGCTGTGCGGCGGAACTGCCGCGAGCGCTTCGCCGTCGACCAGACCGATCGGCAGCCCGAAACCGAGCCCCAACACGATCATCGGGACCACCACGGCGGCCAGCGACAGGCCGGGTTGCAGGGCCAGCATGCCGAGATTTCCGAGAACCAGGAAGCCGAGACTCGTCAGGATCACACGGTCGGGGGTGACGGCCTCGAAGACGACGATGGACCTGGCGACCGCCAGCGGAGCGATCAGCACCGGAATCGTCATCGCCAGCATGAACAGTCCGGCTCGTCCGGGAGTCAGGGACGCGACGGCACCGAGCGCGGTGGGCAAGTAGGTGAGCAGGGTGACGAATCCGATGGCTCCGGCGACCGGGACCAGGCACAGCGCGAGGAAGCGGCGGTTTCGCAGCAGGCCGAAATCCGGCAGTTTCGACGGTGTGGATGTGCTTCGCACGGCAGGAAGAGCCAGCGTCCCGACGGCCGCGACGAGCAGAACGAGGGCCTGAGCTGCGAACACTCCCCGCCAATCGAGCACGGCGATCAGCAGTCCGGAAATGGTCGGCCCGAGTGCCAACCCCAGTCCGTTCACGGTGCCGAACAGGGCGAACGCGGTTGCTCGTTCGGTCCCCTGGAAATGGAGCGAGAGAATCGACGTCGAGCCCACCAGGACAGCCGCGGCACCCGTGCCGGCGAGGACCCTCGCGGCGTCGAGCAGAAGCAGCGAGGACGCCAGAGCGCTGACCAGGCTGGCGACGGCGGTCAGCACGACGCCGATGCGAAACGACGTGCGGTGTCCGATGCGATCCGAGACCGCACCCCAGACGACGGTGAACAGCGCGAACGCGACGTTGAAGCCGTTGACGACCCACTGGAGCTGCGTCGGGTCGGAGCCGAGATCGGCAGCGATCACCGGGATCGCGATGGCTGTGCCCGAGATGGACATCGGTACGACGAACTGTGCCGCGAGTACGACCGGCAGAACCGCTCTCATGGATCCCCCTGCGCTGACGTAGGTACGATGACTTTCGTACTAGAACAGGTTTGAAGGTACGACGCAAGTCGTACCTAGCGAAAGGTGGCGTCGATGGCGGACGAGAACGGGCACCCCGAACCCGACGAGATGCAACTCGGTGCAGTGATGTCTGCACTGGCGGATCCACTGCGCCGCAAGGTGGTCACCGAACTCGTCGGCGACGACGACGGTGCCGAGCGCACCTGCATGTCGTTCGAGCTAGGCGTCACGAAATCGACTCTGACGCATCACTTTCGCGTGCTGCGCGAAGCGGGTCTGGTGTTCCAGGTCGACCGCGGCAACAGTCGCAAGGTGACTCTGCGACGCCAGGAGCTCAACGATCGATTCCCCGGCCTGCTGGATCTGATCGCCAACGAAATCCACTAGCTCGCTGCCCCGAGTGGGCTCTACGGTGGCAATCATGCACATCGCCATGATCGGCACGACTGCCCCCAGTCACATCTACCCATCGCTGGCCGTGATTGCCGAGCTGGTCCGGCGAGGGCATCGCGTCACCTATGCCGTCGGTGACTCTCTGCGGCATGTGGTCGAACCCGCGGGCGTCGAGGTGGTGCCGTTCTCCTCGATACTTCCCGACGGAGAGGGCTCGTGGCCGGACGATCCGGCGGCGGCGATGCAGGTCTTCCTCGACGAGGCCATTGCGTCGTATCCCGTGCTCACCGCGTTCTACGACGACGATCAGCCGGATCTGTTCCTCTACGACATCGGCGGAATGACCGCTCCCGTACTCGGCGTGCGCTACGGCGTTACGGCCGTACAACTCTCGCCGACCTACGTGGCGTGGGACGGATACGTCGCGGATCTCGGTGATGCGATGACCTCTGTTCGGGAGTCGACAACGGGCGTTGCGTATCGCGACACCTACGCATCGTGGTTGCGAGACAACGACATCGACGCCGATCCCTGGGAGTGGATCACCTATCCGACGCACTGCCTGTCACTGATTCCACGAGTGATGCAACCCAACGCGGATCGGGTGGCCGACTCGGTGCAGTTCGTCGGACCGTGCCTGGATCCGGTACGCCTGAACGACCGCAGCTGGACCGCGCCCGAAGGACCGATCCTGTACATCTCCTTCGGCACGGGCTACAACGAGCGACCCGACTTCTACCGACTGTGTATCGAGACCTTCGCCGACACCGACTGGCACGTGGTGATCTCCATCGGCCGACGCGTCGATCCGGCCGCGCTCGGCGAGATTCCTGCCAATGTGGAACTGCACGAACATCTTCCGCAGCTCGCCGTGCTCGATTCGGCCACGGTGTTCATCACCCACGCCGGGATGGGTGGGTGCACCGAGGCCCTGTGGTTCGGCGTACCGACCGTGGCGGTCCCGCAGGCGGTCGATCAATTCGGCAACGCGGCGATGCTCGCCGAACTCGGCGTCGGCGTGCACCTCGAATTCGAGAAGGTGACCGCCGCGAGCCTCGCAGGCGCTGTCGCGGGCGCGCGCGAATTGACCTCGCGCGCAGCCGAGATCAGTGCGGAGGTGCGATCACACGGAGGCGTCGACCAGGCCGCGGATACGGTAGAGGCCTTTCTCGGCTGACCTCAGTCGAACGCGCTTCCGCTGCCGGGGAACGACGAGGCGGTCTCGACGGTGACCACGGTGGATTCCTGTTGCACCTTGTACGAGGTCCACGGGAGCGGAGTCAAGAATTCGTCGAGCCCGGGGTAGTCGGAGATCCACGCGGTTGTGGTCTCGCCCTCGGTGGACGTGCAGGATGCGAGGACGACATACGAGCCCGCCGGAACATCGGCGATCGTCTGAACCGTCGTGCCCGGCTGAGTGTCCCCGTTGGTGTACAGCGACTGACCGTTTCCGATCACCTCGCCGACCGGAGGCAGTATGCCGTTCGGGGCGGGAGCCAAGGATGTTCCGCAACCGATCACCGTGCCCGATGTGTTGGTGATCGTGTTGGTCACGCTGGTTCCGTCGACAGCGAACGAGAACGTGATGTCTCCGGGTTCGGCGGCAAGGGCCGACGTAGGGGCAGCAAGGGCCAGGGTTGCGCAGGCCGTAGCAATGGTCAAGGTGCGCAATGTCGTTCGCATGAAGGATCCTCGTCGTCGAGTGGCATCGTTCGGATCAGAGTCTGCCTCAAAATAGACCGTTTGGCACTTTTCGGGCGCAGAGCCGCAGACGCAATCGGGAAACGTGCGAATCCTCCGTTCGAGAGCGACTCGCATTGCCGGATCGCGGTTTGCGGCGGCGATCGGTACCGATGAGATTCGGGCCCGGGAGTGGTCTGTCTTTGCATGAACACATTCACAATCGATGTTCCCGGGGCAACCGTCACCTACGACGTTCACGGAGACCTGTCTGCCGGTTCGGTTCCACTGGTGTTGATCGGGTCGCCGATGGATGCCGGGGGCTTCGCCGCTCTCGCCGCGCAGTTCCAGGATCGAACGGTGGTGACGTACGACCCGCGCAACACCGGTCGAAGCACGCGGGACGATCCCACGTCGGCGGTGACACCGGCGCAGCACGCCGACGATCTCCACGTCCTTCTGCAGAACCTGGGAGTGGGGCCGGTCGATATGTTCGCCTCCAGCGGAGGGGCGGTCAACGCACTTGCCCTGGTCGCGCGCTACCCGAGAGATCTGCGCACGTTGATAGCGCACGAACCGCCTGCGGGAGGAGCACTTCCGGACCACGATGCACTGCACGCGGTGTGTGAGAGGATCGTCGCCACCTACGATGCCTCCGGCATCGGACCGGCGATGGCCCAGTTCATCGCACTGGTGATGCACCGAGGAGAACTGGATTCGCAGTACCTCGAGCGCCCTGCGCCCGATCCGTTGGAGTTCGGGTTGCCCACCCAGGACGACGGCCACCGTACCGACCCGCTGATGGCGAACATGCGCGGCGGGGTCGTGAGTTTCCTGCCCGACGTCGACGCTGTGAGGGCCGCGAACACCCGCGTCGTCATCGCGGTCGGTGCGGAATCGAACGAGGAGATCGCTGCTCGCGCCGCCTACGCCGTCGCGGCACTCCTCGGCACCGAAGCGGCGGTGCTTCCTGGCGACCACTCCGCCTTCACGGGTGAGAATCCCGCCGAATTCGCGAGGGCGTTGCGCGAGGTGCTCGCATGAACGCCGTCCGGGAGCGTCTTGTCGTGAGCCGAACGATTGCCGCGAGCCCCGCCGAGATCTTTGCCGTGCTGACCGACCCCAACCGACATCAGGACACCGAACCGGGCGACTGGGTGCGGTCGGCGGTGGATGCCGATCGCATCACGGCAATGGGACAAGTCTTCGCGGTCAACATGTTTCACGAGATTGCGGGTGGCCACTACGTGGTGCACAACCTGGTGATCGCGTACGTGCAGGATCGAACCATCGCGTGGTTGCCGGGAGCGCGGAGGGAGGATGGGTCCGTCGACCATGGCGGGTGGTGGTGGCGCTACGACCTGGCGGCGGCGGCCGAAGGAACGACGGTGACTCTCACCTACGACTGGACCGACACCCCGGAGGCCGTCCGCGCCCATGTCGGTGGACTTCCGGCGGTACCAGCCGAGTTCCTCGAAGCGTCGTTGGCTTCGCTGGAGTCGAGCCTGCGTGAATCCGGTGCAGCCAGCCGCGCCTAGCGCGGCCCGATGCACCCGATTCAGTCCTCGAGAACGCTGACGCTCACGCCGTACGGCAGGAATCGGACGCGTCGACGCGGGTCGGTGTTGTCCTTGTGTGCACGGAGGGCATCGAGTTCGGTGGCGTAGAGCTGATCGATCTGCGGTGAGCCGGCGTCGTCGACGCTGTAGATCGCCCAGACTCCGTCACCTTTCTGACCTGTGGTTTCGGGCTCCGGCGGAGCTTTGGGTGCCCCGGTGCCGGAGGCGAACAGCGAGCCGACCACCTCACGCAGGCCCTCGGTTGCCTCACGGGCGAACTTGTCGAAGTCGTCGGATCCGAATCCGAAGGGTCCTTGGTTGGCCATGGCTGTACCTCCTCAGGTGATACTCCAGTATGCGCGTTTTTCCCGAACAGCCGCCGAGCGTCCGAACGTTCACCTTGCCGGGCAGCACCGATCCGGCCATGGTGTTCCTGCACGGGCTCGGCTCGGCGGGCGTCCCGGCGTTCGGGGCGATCGCCGCGGACATTGCTTTCGAGGGCAGGGAACGGGTACTGCCGGATCTGCTCGGGTTCGGATTCAGCGACCGTCCGCACGACATCGGCTACTCTCTCGACGACCATGCTGCTGCCGTTGCCGGCCTGCTCGATGATCGGAATCTGACCTCGGTCGACCTCGTCGGCCACAGCCTGGGTGGATCGATCGCCACCGTGCTCGCGTACCGGAGGCCGGATCTGGTGGGCCGACTGATCGTGCTCGAACCCAATCTGCTGCCGTGGGACGGCACCGCGAGCGTGGAGATCGCCAGGCAGTCGGAGAGCGAGTTCGTCGACACCGGTGTGGCCGAGCTGATCGCCGACGCCGATCCGGAGTGGGCGTCCACCCTGCGCGTTGCCGATCCGGTCGCCCTTCACCGCACTGCGGTCGGGCTGTGTGTGGGACCGGAGCCGACGATTCGGTCCATGCTCGAGTCGGCAACTGTCCCCAGGGTATTCGTGTACGGAGATCGCACGGGCCCGCCGAGTCGGGAGGCCGAACTGATCAGCGCTGGAGTCGAGGTCGTACGAGTCGCCGATGCCGGGCACGTCATGATGGCCGACAACCCTGCCAGTGTGGTCGAGGTACTACGCGCCGCCCTGCTGTAGTCGTGCTCCGATCGAGTTGTGCAGAGATCTCAGGGAGTTCTGGCCGAGCGAGACCGTCTGCGACTCGACGTACCGCAACAGATGTGAATCGTCGAGAACCTTCTCGCTCGATTGGATCAGCACCGTGCCGGCACCGGTGAAGTCGAACTGGCGCTCCTCGCCGCTGTTGGCACCGAGAAATCCACGCGCCGCGCCGAGGAAGTTCTGCATCCAGTCGGCGTCGAAGTGATGCGAGGGTGACGGGCAATCAGCCCATCCCACAAGCGCTTCCGGGTCGATGCGCAGCGGCGGCTCGGCGAACATGACGGTGCCGTTGGACGAGGCCAGGAACTTGCCGGTTCCGAGCAGAGTGAGAAATCCCGGGACGATGGACTGCTTGAGATCCAGAGTCGGCTCGAACGCAAGGAGATTCGACGCCCGGATGGTGAGGTTGCCGTCGTCGAGGTCGTAGCTGTTGATGTTGAATCCGCGGTCGCCGAGGATGAGCTTGCCCTGGCCCTGCGCCAGTACCCAGTCGTTCGAGTACAGCGGAGACGAGAACCGTGCCGCGACGATGGCGGGCATGGAGGTCTGCCCGAGCGGCTCGAAGCGAACGTTGCCGTAGTAGGCGATCATCGCGCCCTTCGAGGTGAACCACGGCTGGCCTGCCAGTTCGACGCAGAACGCGTAGTCGTTGCCGGGGACGTTGTCGTTGACCGGCAGCGTGTACGGGGTGTGGATGTCGAGACCCATGAGATTGCTCCTCAGAACTTCTGCTCGGACGCCTGCACCCACACGGTGCCCATGCCGGTCATCTTCAGCTGAATCGCCTCACCGCTGCCCTTGCCGACGGCGTCTCGCCACCCGACGTTCGCCGAGATGTCGACGTTGATGTTGCCGATGTGGCAGACGTACGCCTGCGGATCCACCACGACCTGAGGGTGATTCGGTCCGACCTGCAGCGGAGTCGCGCCGCCGTGCGAGAGAACCGCGACGCTGCCCTGACCGGTCAGTTGGGTCGTGAACAAACCCTGCCCGGTCATCGCGCCGCGCACCGCTCCGCGAACACCGCCCTGTGAGGTCAGGGCCACGATGGAACTCTGAAGGTAGCCGTCGTGCACCAGAAGTCGATCGGCTTCGACGGTGAGCATCGAGGACCCGTCGAGATGGATCACCTCGATGTACAGCCCGGCGTGGCCGTAGAAGACCTCGCCCTGACCCTCGGCGGCCATCATCGCCACGTGCTCGCCTGCCATCATCCGGCCTGCCATCCCCGCCATGCCGCCCATGCCCGGCATGGCTCCGGCCGAACCGCCCATCGAGTGCGGAACGAACCGTACGTCGCCGGTGTAGTAGAGCATCGATCCACGACGCGCGAGCACGCTCTGATTGGGTGCCAGAACGGATTTCACGACTTTGCTGTTGACGAGTTCGAGCGGCACGTCAGCGCTCCTCGGGTTGGATGTAGACGACGCCCTGGCCGTCGAAACGGAGGGAGAACGCCTCGCCGCTGCCGCCGCCGATGGCGGAGCGCCACGTGACGTCGGTGACGAAGCTCTGATTCAGTTGGCCGCGGTGGGCAACGAACGCGTCGGGATCGACGACCAAGGGATACTGGGGGTCGACGGCGAGGGCGATGATCGGCCCACCCTTCGACAGCAATGCCACCGTTCCCGATCCGCTGACGACGGTGGTGAACAAACCTTGCCCCGACGATGCGCCGCGAAGGCCGGAGAACTTGACGTCGGTGCCCAGTTGCCCTGTGAGAGCAAGTAACTGGGAGGATTCGACGTGGAGGTTGTCGCCCTGGACCTCGACGAGAGTGATGTCCTGAGCGTCGACGGCGAAGTAGACGGTGCCCTTGCCCGACACGTCCATCAGCGACAGCGACTCGCCGGTCACCTTCTGTTTGAGTGCGGCGCGAAATCCGCCGCCGCCGCCCATGCCTGCGTTCTTGAAGGTGACGTCGCCCTCGTACGCCACCATGGAACCCGACATCGCGCGCAGGGAATCGCCGGTCAGGTCGGCGACCAAGACACGGTGCCCGTTCATCCTCAGCTGAGCCACGGGGGAACTATGCCACTGCACGCGCCCCCGCGGCTACCGCTGGAGAAAAATCTAGACGAGCGGCTTCAGGGCCTTACCTGCCAGTTCGACGGCTCCCGGCTGGTGTCCGTTGGTGATCAGGTTGATGATGATGCCGTCGATGCCGTGATCGAGCACGCGCTTCTGCACCTGCTCGGCGACGTCGTCGGGGGTTCCGCAGAAGTGGCGATCGGTGGCCTTCGCCGCATCCTCCTCCGACAGGTTCGTCAGATCGAGGCCCTGCTTGAGCACGAACTCGCGCTGCAGTTCCTTGGCCTTGTCGCCGTCCTCGTCGACTATGACGAACGCGAGGAAACTCGTTTCGAGGTCCTTCGGGTCGCGATCGACCTCCTCGCAGCGCGCTTGGACGGCAGCGATCTTGCGGGGCAATTCGTTTGCGTCGCAGATGATGTTGAGATGGTCGGCGAATTGTGCGGCCAGTCCGAACGTCTTCTTCTCGCCGCCGCCGCCGAGCATGATCGGCAGATCGTCGCGGATGCGAGGCTCGTTGATCGCGTCCTCCACCTGGTACCAGAGGCCGTCGAACGTGGGGCGCTGGCCGCGAAGCATCGGCTCGATGATCTGCAGGGCTTCGTCCAGTCGCTCGAAACGGTCGGTGAAGGTGCCGAACTCGAGTCCGAAGCTCTGGTGCTCGAGCTCGTACCAGCCGGCACCGATACCGAGGATCGCGCGACCGCCACTGACGACATCCAGTGTGGTGACGGTCTTGGCCAGGATCGCGGGATTGCGATAGGTGTTTCCGGTGACCAGCGCGGAGAGCTGGATGGTGTCGGTGGCCGTCGCGAGGGCGGACAGCGCGGAGTAGGCCTCGAGCATCGGCTCGTCGGGCTTGCCGATTCCGGGAAGTTGGTAGAAGTGATCCATCACGAATGCGGTGTCGAACCCGGCCGCTTCGGCCTCGCGCGCCTGCGCGATGACCTGGGGAAAGAGCTCTGCGACCGAACCGTCGTAGCTGAAGTTGGGCATCTGGTAACCGAGGCGAATAGTCACGAGATCCACGCTACTCGGATATCGGCCCCTGGCACGCGTGAGAGCGCGATAATTCGACGATGACAATCTTGGAACTGACCAGGCAGCCGTTCTCCGGGTTCTCGGTCGACGACCTACAGGCGGCGCGCGCGTTCTACGGCGAGACCCTCGGACTGACGGTCACCGAGAACGAGATGGGCATGCTCGAGCTGCACCTCGCCGCCGGGGCGATCGTGCTGATCTATCCACGTCCCGGGCACGTGCCCGCTCGGTACACGATTCTGAACTTCCCGGTTGCCGACATCGACAGTGCGGTCGACACACTGATTGCCAAAGGGATTGTGTTCGAGCAGTATCCGGACATGGGCACCGACGAGAAAGGAATCTTTCGACACGGCGGCCCGCTCATCGCATGGTTCACCGACCCGGCGGGCAATGTGTTGTCGGTGCTGCAGGGTTGAACTCAGGCTGTCGGGAGTGGAGCCTGCGGAACGACTTCAGGCTGTCGGGAGTGGAGCCTGCGGAACGACCTCACGCCGTCGGGAGTGGAGCCTGCGGAACGACCTCACGCCGTCGGCAATCCGGCGTCGAGAGTGACTGTGCCGGAGCTGGTCACACCCGCATCGTCGACCCATTCGACGACGGCGGAATCGCCCGGGCGTCGTCCGATGAGTGCCTGCGACAGGTCCGACGAGGATTCGATCTGCGTGCCGTCGAACGTCACGATCACGTCCGCGGCGGACAACCCCAGGGACTCGGCCGGGGAATCGGAGGTCACCGAGACGACGGCCGCTCCGATCGCCGGCCTGTTCTCGAAGACCGACACATCGCGTACCGAGACACCGAAATACGGTGTGGGGCCTACGTGGACCGTGCCGCCCGATTGCCCGGCGAGTACCTGATCGAGTACCGAGACCGCCTCGGCGATGGGGACGGCATACGCCTCGGGTGCCTGTGGGGGCGAGAATTCGGTGCCGTTGCGGGCCTCGTCGGACAACCCGGCGGTGTTCACGCCCACCACACGGCCCCAGGCGTCGAACAGAGGCCCACCCGAATCCCCCGCTCGCACATCGGCATCGACGCGAATCATCCGCTCCAACGTATTTCGTGAGCCGTCCACCGAACTGCGCGTACGCACCTGCTGATCGAGGGCGGTCACCGCTCCCGGCGCAGGCACCAATACCCCTGCACCCGAGGCATTCCCGACGGCTGTCACCGCATCACCCACCTCGGGAAGTGGGTCCGGGGCAAGCTCGACCACCGGCAGGTCGGCCGCGGTGATCAACTGCACGACCGCCACGTCACGGGACTCGTCGTAGCCCAGCACGGTGGCGTCGTAGATCAGTCCGTTGCCCATGTGCACTGCGCTGATCTCGGTGGCGTTCTCGACGACGTGGAAGTTGGTGACCACGATTCCATCCGGCGCGACGACGAAGCCGGTGCCCGCGACCCCGGTGAAGCCGGCCGATGCCGACAGTGTGACAACGGTGGGATCGACGCGAGCCGAGAGCTCGTCGAGCGTCAGCGGCGGCGGTTCGACGACGGGAGCAGCCGGCGCGATGGGCTCCGGCGTGGCCACGAAGTCTGTGGTTCCCGGATCGAGTTGCGGCGTCGCGAAGAGCCACACGCCGGCAGCGACCAGCGTCAGCACCACCGCTCGTCCACCCGACCGCATAGGAACCGATTATGGTCCGACGATGATGGTGGTGCCAGCTGGTTGCAGCCGATTGCGCCGAACGTCTGGGAACTGCCCGTCTACAGTCTGCTCATGCCCGCGTCGCATCGACCTCGAGTTCTGATCGGTATCTCCGGGTGGACGTACGCGCCGTGGCGAGGTGATTTCTATCCGGCGGGCTTGGCCCATCGCAAGGAGCTCGGGTACGCGTCGGAGAAACTGTCGTCGATCGAGATCAACGGCACCTTCTATGCGATGCAGAAGCCGTCGAGCTTCACCAAATGGCACGACGAGACCCCGGACGACTTCGTGTTCTCGATCAAAGGCGGTCGCTACGTCACCCATATCAAACGGCTCGTCGGGGTCGAGGCAGCGCTCGCGAACTTCTTCGCCACCGGCGTGTTGACGCTGGGCGACAAGCTCGGACCGTTCCTGTGGCAGTTGCCACCGAACCTCGAATTCGACGCACAGAAGATGGCGGATTTCTTCGCCTTGTTGCCCCGAACAGTTTCTGCTGCAGTCACTCTGGCCCATTCTCGCGACGACAAACTCGCCGAGGATCGAGTGTTGCTGCCTTCGCCGTCGTCTCGGCCGCTTCGGCACTGCGTGGAAGCTCGGCATCAGAGTTTCGCCACCGATGAAGCTGTGGAGTTGTTGCGAGAGAACGATATTGCGTTCGTAGTCGCCGATACTGCCGGTAAGTATCCGTACGTTGACACTCCGACGGCCGATTTCATGTACGCCCGCCTGCACGGCGACCAGGAGCTGTACGCCAGCGGCTACACCGATGACGCTCTCGACCGATGGGCGGCGAAGATCTCGGACTGGACGGCCACGGGCCGAGACGTCCACGTGTATTTCGACAACGACATCAAGGGACACGCACCCTTCGATGCCATGAGACTGATCGAGCGAATCGGTAGATGAGTATTCGGCTCTCTAGCTGATCGGGTAGATGTACGAATAACTCAATGTTCTCGTCCTGGCGCAGGTAGCGCTTCTGCCACACGGGACAAGCTCTGTGCGGAGGCCAGAACCGTCGCCACCTTCTCTCGCAGGGCATCGCCCTCGAAGGTCTCCGCTCGGCCGCCCACGCTGATCGATGCAACGACCGCACCGTTTCGTCCGAGGATCGGTGCTCCGACGGCCGCGACACCGGTGAGGTAATCCGAGTTGCTCAGTGCGTACCCCTGAGACCGGATCTGTTCGAGACGGGTGAGCAACTCTTCCGGCGCGGTCGGTGTTCGATCCGTGAACGCAGGTAGGTCATCGGCGAGCCACCGGTCGCGTATCCGGGCGGAGAACGCCAGCATGGCCATCGGGCCTGCAGTGGCGTGATACGGCAGTACCGAACCGATCGAAATGCCCGCAACCACCAGGGGATTGCTTCCTTCGTGGCGATCGATGCAGACGGCTCCCTCGTCCGCTGGGACCATGAGATATGCAGTGTCGCCGAACTTTTCGGCAATCTCCGACAGGTATGGTTGCGCCGCACCGCGGATGTCGAGTTGGGTCAGTGCCGACGACCCGATCTCGAACACGGGCATGGCGATTCGATACGAGCCTTCGGCCGTTCGATCCACCCAACCGGCATGAATCAGCGTGGTCATCAGTCTGTGCACGGTCGTCTTGTTCATTCGACTTGCAGTCGTCAGGTCGTTGAGCGTCCACACCGGATGCGTCGTATCGAAGTGATCGAGCAATGTGCAGGCTTTGACGACGGCACCGACTATGTCGCGGCCGGCGTGGGTATCGGACTCGGTGGGAACGTCCACGTGTTGTTCCTTCCGGTCGGCTGAAGCGTCGACGCCATCCTACGAAGCGATCGGAACCGGTGAGTGCACCGACCGGTGTTGACTTGTGATCCGAGCCACTCTAAATTCGGAATACGTTCCGCATTACGAAATGGATGGTGCTCATGACCGCGACACTCAGAGATCTGACCGAACAGGGCCTGGTGTACGCCCCGGGCGTATGGGACGGACTGACGGCAAAGCTGGCCGAACAGGCCGGGTTCTCGGCCCTGTGTGCCTCCGGCTTCGCCGTGTCGGCCGCACTCGGACTCCCCGACGCCGAGCTGTACACGATGACCGAGAACCTCCAGGCGGTGCGCACCATCGGCGAGGCGTCGTCACTACCGTTGGTCGCGGATATCGATACCGGCTACGGAAACGCCGTCAACGCGGCGCGGACCGCAGGTCGATTCGCCGTCGCAGGTGTGCAGGGCGTCTTCATGGAAGATCAGCTCTCGCCGAAGAAGTGCCCCATCTGCGTGGGCGAGCCCGTGGACCTCATCAGCATCGAGGAAGCGTCGGGAAAGGTCAGAGCAGTGCGGGATTCGCTGCCGGACCACGTCCTGATGATTGCCCGCACCGATGCGCGTGGCGACGACGCGATCCGACGCGCGACTGCATACGTCGACGCCGGTGCCGACATGATCATGCCGGTCACGAAGACCTTCGAGACCGCCGACGAGTGGGCTCGCTGTCACGACGCCGTCGGTGTCCCACTGATGGCGACATTGACCGCGTCTACGTGGACCGAGCGCGAGTTCACCCCGGAGGTGTTGCAGCAGATCGGCGTTCGACTCGCTCTACTGCCGACCCAGGTGCTGATGGCTGCCACCGGAGCTGCTCGTGAGGCTCTGCGCCGACTCGCAGGCGGAGAAGCCCCGGCGGAGGTGAGTGCCGACGCGCTGCAGCACCACGAGTTCGTCGATCTCATCGGTTTTCCGGAAGTCGAAGCAGCGCAACGCAAGTACCTTCCCGCCGACTCGAAGGTGTGATCGGTATGAGTTCCGACGCACTGACGATGGTCGAGAAGATCCTCGGCCGAACCTGTGATGCCGATGTGGTGCACGCCGGAGAGAATCATGCCGTGCGACCCGCACGGATGATCGCCTACGACTTCCCGGGCTACACCGACGTGATGTTCCGGCAGATGCGCGAGGACTTCGGCATCACCGAACTCGACGACCCGGCGCGATACGTCGTCTTCATCGACCACATGCTCACCAAGAAGAACGCCAAAGAACAAGAGGTGCATCAGATCACGCGAGATTGGTGCGAGTTCTACGGCATCGAACTGCACGAGGGTCGCGGCATCGGTCATCAACTCACCGCCGAACTCGGACTCGCGACGCCAGGAGATTTCCTCGTCCACTTCGACGGGCACATCAGCGGAATCGGTGCCTTCGGTGCACTCGGTTGGGGCATCCGGCGCGATCTGATCGAGGCATGGGTGACAGGACAGCTGTACGTCGACATCCCGGCCACCACCCGGTTCGACCTCGTGGGTGAGTTCGGCCCCGGCGTCGACAGTCGCGATCTCGTCCACACGATCATCGACCTGGTCGGTGCGGACGGGTGCGCCCACCAGGTCATGGAGTTCGGTGGTCCCGGAGCGCGGTCGATGAAGATCGACCACCGCCAGGGACTGTGCGGGATGGCGATGTTCACCGGAGCGGTCTCGGCGATCTTCGAACCCGACGAGCTGTCGCTCGCCTACGCCCACAACGTCGCCCGGCACGCGTTCAGCCCCGTGCTCCCCGACGAGGGCGCCACCTACGCGGCCCGCCACACCATCGACCTGTCCACCATCGTTCCGCAGGTGGTGCAGCCCGGCTCGGCCCGTGCCGCCAACACGCATACCGCCGCCGATCTGGCCGGAATACCGATCACGAAGGCGTTCATCGGGTCCTGTGCCAGCGGCCGCATCGAAGACTTGCGCGCGGCGGCTCTGGTGCTCGACGGGCGGACGGTCGCACCCGGGGTCGAGTTGAACGTGGTGCCGACCTCGCAGAAGGTGCACGATCAAGCCGAAAGCGAAGGGCTGCTGGACATCCTGCGTTCGGCGGGCGCGCATATCGCGGTGTCGAGCTGCGACTTCTGCTTCGGATACCAGAAGCCCCTCGCGGCAGGCGAGAACTGCATTTCCACCGGGGTGCTGAACATCTCCGGGCGAATGGGTAGCTCCGACGCCAACATCTACATGGGTTCACCCTTCACCGTCGCGGCCAGCGCCCTGGCCGGGACGATCGCGCAGGTGGGGTCATGAGCGCATATCCGCCCCCGCCCGACGTCATCGACGGCGCAGTCGCGTGGATATTCGGCGACGACTTCGACATCGATCTGGTGGTGGGTGTCGCGAACATCAAGTCCTACGACCCCGATCACCTCAGATCGGTCTGCATGGCGGCGTACGACCCGGATTTCGTCGATCGAGTTCGCCCCGGAGACATCATCGTCGGTGGGCGGAACTTCGGCTACGGACATCCGCACTATCCGCCGATGGTGGC
Organism: Rhodococcus sp. 06-418-5; assembly: GCF_002258285.1. Lineage (NCBI taxonomy): Bacteria > Bacillati > Actinomycetota > Actinomycetes > Mycobacteriales > Nocardiaceae > Rhodococcus > Rhodococcus sp. 06-418-5. The sequence goes on along the minus strand of NZ_NOYE01000008.1, from coordinate 65,904 downwards.
GTTGCGCAACCTGGGCATCAGTGCCGTTGTGGCGGAATCGTTCTCGCCCGGATTCTGGCGCGGCGAGACCTTCAACGGTATGCCCCTGATCACCGTCCCCGGAATATCGGACGCGGTGGCCGTCGGTGACGTAGTCGGACTCGACTGGCGTCGGGCCGAGGTGTCGAAGGCGGACGGCACCACGATCACCGGTCATCCACCCAATGCCCGCACGGTCGCCGTCATCGAAGCAGGAGGGTCGTACGAACTGCTTCTCTCCGAACACCGAAGCAAGCAACCACTCACAGAAGGATCAGCGCGATGACGAACACCGAACACTCCCGCGCAGGAGTCGCACCGCCCAAGGCGGACACCACGACCGCGCGCCGAGCTGCGCTGGCCGGAGGTGTCGGCACGCTCATCGAGTATTACGACTTCGCGGTCTACGGCTTCCTCGCCGTCGTCATCGCACCGCTGTTCTTCCCATCCACCAGCCCCGGCGTATCGATACTGGCGACCTTGGCGGTCTTCGGCGTCGCCTACGTCGCCCGTCCGCTCGGCGGAATCTTCTTCGGAAGACTCGGAGACCGTAAGGGTCGTCGGCACGCCCTCGTCATCACCGTGGTGTGCATGGGCGTCGCCTGCGGCATTCTCGGCCTGCTGCCGACGCACTCGAGCGTCGGCGTGCTGGCCCCGGTTCTGCTGGTCATCGTCCGGCTCGCCCAGGGATTCTCGGCGGGCGGTGAGATCGGCGGTGCCGCAACCTACATCGCCGAATCGGCACCGCCGAACCGTCGTGGATTCTTCGGTTCGTTCACGCCGGTGGGATCGACACTCGGCTTCGCCGTCGCTGCCGCCGTCGTCGGGGTCGTCGCTCTGATCACGACCGACGAACAAATGTCGTCCTGGGGATGGCGCATCCCGTTCCTGCTTGCTCTGCCCCTGGCGTTCGTATGTCTCCGTGTCCGGCTGAAGCTGGAGGACAGCCCGGAGTTCGAGGAAATGGCAGCCAAGAACGAGGTAGCCAAGAGCCCGTTGAGTGACGTGGTGAGGAAGCAACCGTGGTCGGTGCTCCGCGTCGTCGGCATCGCGATCGCGATGAACGGATCCGGATACATCGGACTGACCTACTTCAGCGTGTACCTGATCAACGACCTCGGGTTCTCGAAGGACTCGGTGTACTGGACGTCGGCGGTGGCAATTGCGTTGGCCTGCGCCACTTTTCCGTTGAGCGGGATGCTGACCGACAGATTCGGCCGCAAACCGGTACTGCTGTTCGGCTATGTGGCCTACGTGATCATCGCGCTACCGGTCTTCATGATTCTCGGTGCCACGTCGAGCATTCTGATCGTCGGCGTCGTCTACTTCGTCTACATGGTGCTCAATGGCGTCGTACAGGTTCCGGCGTTCCCGCTGTTCACCGAACTGTTCCCGCGATCGGTTCGCTACACCGGAGTGTCGTTGGGCTTCAACATCGGAACGATCGCCGCAGGCGGAACTGCGCCGTACGTTGCTGCACAGTTGGTCGAATCGACCGGCAACGCCATGTCACCGGCGTACTGGGTGATGGGCGTGTGCGCCATCGGTGTTGCGACGGTGCTGACCATCAAGGAGACCGGCCACAGCACGCTCCCCGTGTAGCTGGAGCTACTCTGCTGTCAGCAGCGATCCCATCAGGCTGGTCGACGGCAGCGCGGACCGGATGACCGGCACACTGGGTACATGAAGCTATTGGTCCTCGGCGGCAGTGAGTTCGTGGGGCGAACTGCCGTCGAACATGCTCTCGATCTGCAGTGGAACGTCACGGTACTCAATCGCGGCACGACCCCGTCGGATCCCCGGGTCAACCAACTCCGTGGAGACAGACGCGCGACCGATGGGCTGAATGCGATTCGAGAAGGTTACTGGGACATGGTGTTCGACACCTGGTCATGGGAGCCGAGCGCCGTCGAGCGGTCGTCGGCGACGCTCGTCGGTCGAGTCGATAGCTACATCTACGTCTCGAGCCGATCCGTGTACGACGCGCCCGAGGCAGGAGCGAACGAGACCTGGCCGACGGTCCACGGGCCTGGCGAGGACTATGCGCGATGCAAACTCGGCGGTGAGCAGGCCGCTGCTGCAGCGTTCGGCGCTCGAGCGCTGCTGGTCCGCGCCGGGCTGATCCTGGGACCCTACGAAAATATCGGCCGACTTCCCTGGTGGCTGAACAGAATCGAGCGCGCTGGCGATGTGCTCGCGCCCGGTCCCGCCGACCTGGCACTGCAATATGTCGATGCCCGCGATCTCGTTGCCTGGAGTCTGGATGCAGCGGCCCGGGGTCTCGGGGGCGCGTACGACGTGGTGAGCCGGCCAGGTCATGCCACGATCGACGACGTTCTGCAGGCCTGCATCCAAGCCACCCGCTCCGATGCTCGGCTGTGCTGGGTGGAGCCGGACGTACTCAGCGCTGCAGGCGTGCAGCCGTGGACGGAGCTCCCGATCTGGATTCCGCCGGGGGTCGATCACGATTCGTTGCATGCATCCGATGTCTCGAAGGCAGTCGCTGCGGGGCTCCGGACTCGTCCGATTCAGGAGACCATCGCCGACACGTGGATGTGGTTGCAGTCGCTGAACGGACGGACGCCGATGAGGGACGATCGGCCGCCCGTCGGACTCTCGGCCGAGCGTGAGGCGGCAATTCTGGCGGGGCGGTGAACTCGGCAGACGCGCGCGGAATCGTCGGACGCGTTCGGAATTGCCACAGGATCGATGTCGAAATCGCGCGCGTCTGACAAACGCGCGCGCGTTTGCGGGGAAACCGGCCCCGCTACCTCACTATTCGCCACTCTCGACCCAAAGCTAGAGAACGATAGACAACCCTACGGAGCGCAGAGTCGACGTACCGCACCCTCGATGATCGACGCCCGACGCTGGTGTTCGGTGTCGTCGACGGCTCCGCAGTCGTTACCCGGCGCGGTCATCCACGACGAGGTGATGCCGAAGATCATGGTGAACAGGTCGTCGACGGTGAACGCGTCCGAGATCGTCCCCTTCTTCTGTACCGCGGCCACAGCCGTTCGTCGCTCGGCGAACACCGATCGGACCTTCTCCACGCCTGCCGCGCCCTTGCCGCCCTGAAGTTGCGTCCACAGCAGCAATCGGTGTTCCTCGGGGTGTGCGGCGAAGTGCAGGTACTCGCGGGCGGCGTATCGCCCCAGATCGTCGGCGGTGAACGGAACCGATTCGAGAAATCGGGTGAATCCGTCCTCCATCACGGCTCGGAACAGTGCTTGCTTGTCGCCGAAATAGGCGTACAGGCGTTCCTTGCTGGCCTTGGCAGAGACGGCGATGCGATCCACTCGTGCTCCGGCCAGTCCGTGCTCGGAGAATTCTGCGCGAGCGGCGGCGACGATGCGGGCGCGGGTTGCGCTGGCGTCAGGCTTCATGACGGTCACGATACCGCCTACCAACTAGTTCGTTTGACACCTCGGACGGCATCGCCTACCTTTTCGATCGGGACATTTTCGTGCCCGAGAATCGACGAGTACGAGTGGGGTAGAAACATGTCGCAGCTCTCCGAGCGAGAATCGCCGGATCTCAACCCGAACTACGAGCGCCGATGGCTGGTGCTCTGCATCGTCGCCATCACTCAGCTCACGATCGTGCTGGACGGCACCATCGTCAACATCGCGCTGCCGCAGGCTCAGCTGGACCTGGGTATCAGCGACAGCAGCCGCGCCTGGGTCATCACCGCCTACGCGTTGTCGTTCGGCGCACTTCTGCTGCTCGGCGGACGCATCGCCGACTACTGGGGACGCAAGCGCTCGTTCATCGTCGGCATGGCAGGCTTCGCAGTTGCCTCCGCAATCGGCGGACTCGCCCAGGAGGGCTGGCAGCTGTTCATCGCGCGCGCCGGCCAGGGCGTCTTCGCCGCACTGCTCGCACCGGCAGCACTGGCCATCCTGACGGTCACGTTCACCGACACCAAGGAACGAGCCAAGGCATTCGGCGTGTTCGGAGCGATCGCCGGTGGCGGCGCAGCCGTCGGCCTGCTCCTCGGCGGAGTGCTCACCGAATACGCGAACTGGCGCTGGTGCCTGCTCGTCAACATCCCGGTCGCCGTGGTCGCCATCGCTGCCGCGGTGCCGTTGGTCAAGGAAAGCAAGGCGCACGGAGACACTCGCTACGACCTGCCGGGCGCGATCCTCGTCGCACTCGGGCTGGCATCGCTGGTCTACGGCTTCACCGAAGCCGAAGACGGCTGGGCGACGGTACCGACCATCTCCTTCATCGCCCTCGGCCTCGCTCTTCTCGCGGCCTTCGTCGTGGTGGAGTCGAAGTCGGACAACCCGTTGCTTCCGCTCAGTGTGCTGCTCGATCGGGACCGCGGTGCCGCGTACATCGGATCCGCCGTCATCGGTGCCGCATTGCTCGGCGGCACGTTGTACCTTACGTTCTACTTCCAGATCGTGCTCGAGATGAGCCCGGTGATCGCCGGCGTCGCGTCGCTGCCGATGACCGGTGGAATCCTGATCACCGCTGCAATCGCCTCCGCGCTGGTGCCGAAGATCGGGCCCAAGCCGCTGATGACCGTCGGTCCCGTCGTGTCCGCGATCGGCCTGCTGCTGCTCACGCAGATCGGTGTCGACACCTCGTACTGGACGCACGTCCTCCCGGGCGTCGTGCTGCTCGGCCTCGGTCTCGGCCTCCTGATGGTGCCGATGCAGAACGTCGCGCTCATCGGAGTGCCCGATCACGACGCAGGTGCCGCATCCGCGCTGATCAACGCCACTCTGCAGGTCGGCGGCGCACTCGGCGCGGCGGTGTTCACCACGGTGTACACCTCGTCCAAGTCCACGTACCTGGCCGAGAACCCCGCACCGACTCCGCCTGCCGGAGTTCCTGCCGAAGCTCTCGCGAGCCAGGAGATCCCCAGCGACGAAGTACTGGCCGCGTTGCCGGAGCCGATCCGAAACTTCGTGCTGGCCACCATCGACCACGCCTTCGCAGCCGAGGTCTCGGGTTACGCGTGGGCCTTCGGGACCGCGGCGATCCTCGTCGCGCTGGTGTGCCCGGTCGTGTTGGTGCTCGTCCGTGCGAAGAAGGACGACCTGCCCGTCGGCGACACCCCGGTGCACATCGGATAGGTCATGCAGGACGAACCCCGCTGCTCACCCGTCGAGCAGCGGGGTTTGTCGTAGTGCGGGTCTCTACTCCGGGTCGATCGCGTCGGCCTGCGCGGTGAGCAGCATGTGCAACAACTCCGGCGGCAATGCCAACGGTGGCATCGAACCGAGGGTGATGGAGTTCTCGGCATCGCCGTTGAGCTCCGTCACCTCGTCGTGCAGTCTTTCCATCTTCTCGTCGAGCTTGTTCGCGCTCTCGGCGGCCTCGGTCAGTTCGGCCAGCAGAGTGGGCGGAATTTCTCCGCGGTACTTGTAGAAGATCTTGTGTTCCAGGCTTGCCCAGAAATCCATCGCGATGGTTCGGATCTGCAGCTCGACGAGCACCGGTTGGACGCGGTCGGACATGAACACCGGAATCTCGACGATCAGGTGCAAACTCTTGTAGCCGTTGGGTTTCGGATTCGCGATGTAGTCCTTGGTCTCGACGACGCGCACATCGCTCTGGCTACTGAGCATGTCGGCAATGCGGTAGGTGTCGGAGATGAAGCTGCAGGTGATGCGCACACCCGCGACGTCGAAGATGTTCTCGCGGATCGCGTCGAGATTGAGCGAGCACTTCTTGCGTTGGGCCTTGTCGATGATGCTCTCGGGCGTCTTCAACCTCGACGAGACGTGTTCGATGGGGCTGTAGCGGTGAATGTGGGTGAATTCCTGCTTGAGGATGTTGATCTTGGTGATCAGCTCGTCGATCCCGAACTTGTAGCTCATCATGAATCGCGTGAAATCGTGCCTGAGTCGACCCAGGTCGACCGCGGTTTCACTGTTCTTCATGACCTCGTTCATGAACACGATTGTCCACGACGGCAGGTCGGGCGCGCGCGGCGCGCGAATCGAAGCTCGCATCACTGCACGACGGGCCCAGTTCGGGGGTGAATCTCACGACGCCACAGGACTGGCACTGATGCGTCCGGTGATGTCCGAGTTCACACGAACATGCCCGCGAACCGACGAGAACCGACCCTGCGACGAGCCGATGACCGTTGCCACAACGCTTCGGTGCTCTCTCGGCCCATCGATCCCCGACGCGATAGAGCGAGCCGGCCGCAGGCTCGGGTTCGACTGCCATTGCGTGCGACCGCCTTCGAGAATCCGTACAGTCCGCTCTGGACCGCCCGAAGTGGCTCCGCTGGCCGCATCGCCAACTCCGGGGGCACGCTCAGACTAACAGAAATCGAACGTGTGTTCTAACGCGTGGGTCAAAACCACGTCTTGCGGCCACCGACTGCGCGCCCCATCGAACCGAGCAGCGTCAGAACCGCGCCGACGACCACCAGAATGATGCCGATAGTGGTCAAGATGGAGATGCCGGCGAAATAGCCGATGAGAGCGAGGATGATTCCGAGAACGATCATGACTACTCCTGGTGCCAAAGTGAGCCCGGTACCGACGAATTGCCGATGAAACCGAACCTACTCGGGCACGTGGACGATTGCTCACGATTGTCGCTAATTTCCGGCATCCACCTTCGCGGCGAGGAATGCCTCCGGATCGATCAGATCCGCCTGCCCCACGATCGATCCGAGATCCGCGATGCGCTCGATGCCGGTGAGTACCATCTCCTCCTCGACCGTGCCCTCGGCGTAACCGTAGTAGCACGTCGAGGTGGTGTGGTTGTGGTCCTTGTCGATTCGGTTCGCACGCCCCTCGATCTGGCGAATGTCGATCGGTGTCCACCTCGGGTCGTGAATCAGCGTCACGCGCGGGGCGAGGGTCGAGACCGTCACCTCGGGCAGCAGTAACTCGTTGGTGTGCAGATTGATTGCACTGGTGGTGGTCGACACGATGACCGACGCCGCCCCGGTCTGGAAACGTCTGATCGATGCCTCCTGCTCGGGGCTGCTCATGGATCCGTCGACCACGGCGACATCGAGACCCTCGTCCCGCAGAGTCTGCGCGAGCGCGGCGACCGACTCGCGGTAGAACATCGAGACGAACACCTGATTGCCTGCCTTGACCCACGTCCGTACCTGGTCCGCGGACGCGGGAATGCGCAAGTACGAGCACTTCTGGCGAAACCGCAGCGTCGCCGCGCGAGTACTCGGGTTCTTCTGCAGCACGCGCTTTCCGCCCACGGCCTTCCAGATCGGCAGCCCGACTTCCTTGCGATAGTCCACCCATGCCGAGTTGTACAGCCGCTTCTGGGCGGCAGTGAGTTCCTGCCCGAGCGGTTCGCGGGGCGTCGGTGGCGAGGGACGCGAAATCGACCACGGCACAGTGCCTCCCGACAACCAGCCGTGTACGGACGCGATGTCACGTGCGCGGCGGGCGGCGTCCTCGGGCTCCCAGCGCCACGTCGTCAACCCCGTCGTCGCCTTGCCCGCCTTCACGGCGAACCCGGATTCGATGAGGAACTCGGCCCACTTCATCGTCACCGCGTACCCGAGGTACTCCTCGTCGCCCAGGATCTCGACTCCGCGACTGCGCTCCACCGCCCGAGCCATGTACGCGAAGTGCAGCGGCTGATAGCCGGGCGTGGCAGACATCCACACCACCGAACGGGCCGCCTCCTGATACCGCCAGAGAATCTGCGACTGTTGGGATTCGATGTTCATCAGCGCATGCGACTCGTCGGCGATCACCACGTCCATGTCGAACCGCAATTCACCGAGCGAGATGGTCCGTTTGTTCTGTGTCCGTTTGCGTTTGCCCAGATCGGTCTCCGGCGGAACCGACAGGAGCTTCTTCGTCGATTGGTAGGTGATCAGCAGCCAACGCTTGCGCTCGGACGGCTCGATGTCTGCCTCGCTGTCTGCGATGGTGCGACGCCACCCCGGCAGCGCGCCCTTGGGTGCGACCACCAGCACCGTGCCGATCTCGGCCGCCGACATCTGCCGGACGGCCTCGCACACCGCGAGCGTCTTGCCCAGACCCGTCGAATCCATCTGCGCGAAGTACGGGAAACCGGCCTCGAGGGCGGCGAGATGGCGCCCGACGGACTCGAGTTGGGTGTCGCGAGGCTGCATCGCCCGCTCTCGCACAGCTTCGTCACGCCAATTCTCGTTCGCGTCGTCCTCGAGCCACCGCTGCAGGCTGTACGGCATCGACTCGTACGGCTGCAGATACTCCGGCAACTCGGTGCCGTAGTACGCGAACACCCGAGGGCCCGGATACCAGCGCGCTCCGGCAGCGCCTGCCGCCGACCGATCCTCGAACGGCACGTCCAGCACCCAGACGCGCTCACCGGGATCGGGTACCCGCAGATCGGGGGCAGCAGTCTTGCGCGGCGAGGTCTTGCGCGGAGCGGCCCGCTTGCGGGGTGCTGCTTTTTTCGGAGCAGCGGCCTTCTTCGGTGCCGGCTCACCGTTCTTCGCGGCCGCGAACTTTCGCGCAGCGCTGCTCTGCCCGGCCTTGACGGTGCGGGCAGTGGTGGATCGGGCTGTGCGTCTACGAGGTGGCATCGGATCCAGTCTGTCGTACGGTGTGCACGAACACCGTAAAGGAGCCCTGTGACATACACGAACGACCCGCGCGCCGTAGTACTCGTCCACGACCGGGACCCGGCTCTCGCGCGACGCGACATCGGCACCCTCGACGCCGAATTGCGCAGCAGGGGTTTCCAGTTGGACGTGCACTCCTTCGATCACAGTCCCGACACCGCGCCGCCGTCGCTGTCCGAGGCGCAGTTGCTGGTGGTCATGGGCTCGCCCGACGCTGCGTACGACGACACGCTGACCTGGCTCGCGCCGGAAATCGCATACGTACGGCAGGCCATCGACGCGCAGGTCCCGATCCTGGGTGTCTGTTTCGGAGGTCAGTTGCTCGCTCGGGTGCTCGGCGGCAGCGTGCGCAAGTCCGAGCATCCCGAGTACGGTTTCGTCGACGTCGAGTCGTCCGATCCCGAGCTCATTGCCGCCGGCCCGTGGATGGAGTTTCACGGAGACACCTTCGTCGCTCCCCCGGAGGCGACGGTGATCGCCCGCAACGGGGCCGCACAACAGGCGTTCGTCCACGGACCGCACCTCGGACTGCAGTTCCACCCCGAAATCGACCTCGACACGTACGACGCGTGGGCGGCCGCATGGGACCGCGACGGCGTCGAACACGAGGTGGACGTGCACGAGATTCGCCGAGCCATCGCCGACGCCGAACCTGCAGCTCGGTTGCGGTGCTCGGCTCTGCTGGACTCGTTTCTCGCCCGAGCCTCGACGGTGCCCCGGTAGGGTCGAACGATGACCGAGGCCAGGCCCAGCAACTTCAGCGATCACCAACTCGGCATCTACGCCGCCGGGATGTTCGCGCAACAGACACCGTCGATCACCACCAACCTGGCGCGGCTGGAGGATCAGGCTGCCGAGAAGCTCTCGCCCGAGGCTCTCGGCTACATCGTCGCCAGTGCGGGCAGTGGCTCGACGGCTCGTGCGAACCGGGCGGCGTTCGACAGGTGGGCCATCACGCCGCGGATGCTGCGGAGCTCAGCGGCCCGCAACCACGCGTGCACCGTGCTCGGCACCGCCATGCCCGCTCCGTTGCTGATCGCACCGGTGGGAATCCAGACCCTCGCCCACCCCGACGGCGAGCTCGCCACCGTCCGCGCAGCTGCGGAACTCGGTGTGCCGTACATACATTCGACGCAGGCATCACATTCGTTCGAGCAGGTCGCCGAGGCGGGTGGCGACGCTCCCCGCTGGTACCAGCTGTACTGGCCGACGGACGAATCGGTGCTGCTGAGCTTCCTGCAGCGCGCAAAGGATTCCGGCTTCACCGCCCTGGTGCTGACCCTCGACACGACCCTGTTGGGTTGGCGGCCCGCCGATCTCGACCGCGGGTATCTTCCCTTCCTGGCCAACCTCGGCATCGAGAACTACCTCAGCGATCCGGCGTTCCAGGCCGGACTGGCCCAGCCCGTCGAGGAGAACCCCGTTGCCGCCGCGATGCATTGGGCGCAGATGTTCCCCAACCCCGGGCTGTCGTGGAAGGACCTCGCGTTCCTGCGGGAGCACTGGGACGGCCCGATCGTGCTCAAGGGAATCTGCACCGTCGGCGACGCGCGAGAGGCCGCAGCGCACGGCGTCGACGGCATCGTCGTCTCCAATCACGGTGGTCGTCAGATCGACGGGGCAAGAGCATCACTGGACGCATTGCCCTCGATCGTCGACGCCGTGGGCGACCAACTGACAGTGTTGTTCGACTCGGGCGTGCGCACCGGAGCCGACATGGCCAAGGCCCTCGCGCTCGGGGCCGATGCGGTACTGCTCGGCCGACCGTTCCTCTACGGACTCGCACTCGGTGGACAGGAGGGAGTGGCGCACGTATTGCGTTGCCTGCTGGCCGAATTCGATCTGGTGACGAGCCTCTCGGGTCACACCGGTGCGGGCGAACTGGGCCTCGACTCGATCATGGAGTCCTGATGGAGTGGACGAAGCACGCCATCTGGTGGCACCTGTACCCGCTCGGCTTCACCGGAGCGCCGGTGCACGGCTGGGACGGCGAATCCCAGTCGGATCTGCACCGGCTGAACAGAATCGAGAAGTGGCTCGACTACGCACTCGAGCTCGGCGCGTCGGGCATCGCCCTCGGTCCGATCTTCGAATCCGAGAAGCACGGCTACGACACGGTCGACTACCACCACGTCGACGGCAGGCTCGGCACCGACGAGGACATCGACTCACTGATCGCCGCAGCGCACTCCCGTGGCCTGAAGATCATGTTCGACGGCGTCTTCAACCATGTGGCACAGAGCTTTCCGAAGTTCCGTCAGGCCCTGGCCGAGGGACCGGACTCCGAGGCCGCAGGGTGGTTCCATCTGGATTGGTCCGGCGACGAGCCGACGCATCGCAACTTCGAGGGGCACGACGAACTGGTTGCGCTGAACCACGAGAGCCCACACGTGCAGCAGTACGTCGTGGACGTGCTCTCGCACTGGCTCGAACGCGGCGTCGACGCCTGGCGACTCGACGCGGCCTATGTGGTGTCGCCCCGCTTCTGGGCGGCGGTACTGCCGAAGGTTCGCGAAAAGCACCCGGACGCATACTTTCTGGGCGAGGTGATTCACGGTGACTACGACCGAATCGTCTCGGCCTCCACGCTGGATTCGGTCACCCAGTACGAGCTGTGGAAGGCGATCTGGAGCGGTCTGAGCGAGAAGAATTTCTTCGAGCTCTCGCACGCACTGGAGCGTCACAACGGCTGGCTCGACGCCTTCGTACCCGCCACATTCGTCGGAAACCACGACGTCAATCGCATCGCCAGCGTCATCGAGGACGAGCGACATCTGCTGCACGCGTTGGTGGTTCTGTTCACGGTGGGCGGTATGCCGATGATCTACTACGGCGACGAGCAAGCGTTCCGCGGCATCAAGGAAGACCGCGTAGGCGGCGACGACGACGTGCGTCCGGAGTACCCCGAATCCCCGGACGATCTGGCCCCGTACGGCTGGCCCGTGTTCCGAATTCACCAGGAGCTGATCGGGTTACGACGCCGAAACCCGTGGTTGTACTCCGCCCGCACCGAAACTCTCGAGCTCACCAACACCGCACTCGTCTACCGAGCTTCTGCGGACGGCGAGTCGATCACCGTGGCACTGAATCTCGGCGACGACGCGATCGACTATGCGGTCGAGGGCAGGGAGGTGCTGGCCGGGGAAGCGGGCCTGAACGACGGGCGGGTGAACGTTCCGCCGCACGGCTGGGCGGTCATCGGTTGAGGGCCCTGGCCGCTTTCGCGCGGTCGAAGAATGCCAGCAGGTGCGGCAACTGCTCGTCGGTGACAGTGAACTTCATTCGGTCGCCCGAGTAGCCGATGCTGCCGTCGGATGTTCGCAGACCGAGGACGATCTTGGTGCCGTCCCGGGTCGGCTTCGCGTCCACGCCGAGCTGATCCACATGCCACCGACAGCGCCCGCCCGATGCGATCCTCACGGCGGCGTCGAACACCTCGACGGTGCGGTGGTCGAGAACGAAGATGACGTTCTCGTCGAGGCGATACTCCAGGTAGACGCGTTCGGCCATGGCGGCACAGTAACTTGTCATCGTCGTATTCGGGTATCTATCAACTGAGCTAGAGAACCGTATCGACGGCTATGCAGCGTCCTGCCGAGACCGGTGGGTACAGTCGAGCGCGACACGGGGTGCCCCCAGGGGCTGAGAACACACCCGTCGAACCTGATCTGGTTAGGACCAGCGAAGGGAATGTCGTGACGTTCGGTATTCCTGTCCCCTCGTGACGGTCCCGACCTCGAACGAGAGGCGAGGCGCATGAAACTCGACGAGCAGACGGTACTGGTCACCGGCGGTGGACGCGGACTGGGAGCAGCGATCGTCGCGGCGTTCGCCGGTCAGGGCGCACGTGTGGTGATCGATTACCGCAACAGCAAAGATGCCGCCGAGGCGCTGGCAGACCGGCTCGGCGAGAACGCGATCGCAGTGCAGGGTGACGTCACCGACGAGTCGGCCGTCGCCGCGCTGTTCGGCACTGCACGTGAGCACTTCGGCACCCCGATCACCACCGTCGTCAACAACGCACTGGCCGATTTCTCCTTCGACGGCGATGCCCGCCCCAAGGCCGACACCATCACCTGGGAGCGTTTCGACGCGCAACTGCGCGGCAGCGTCCGCGCGGCGTTGCTCACCACCCAGGCTGCGCTGCCGGGTATGCGCGAGGCCGGGTTCGGCCGAATCGTCAACGTGGGCACCAACTTGTTCCAGAATCCGGTGGTGCCGTACCACGACTACACGGCGTCCAAGGCGGCTCTGCTCTCCCTGACCCGCACTCTTGCCGCCGATCTGGGCGCGGACAACATCACCGTCAATATGGTCTCGGGTGGACTGCTGCGCACCACCGACGCCAGCGCGGCCACTCCGGCCGAGGTGTTCGACTTCATCGCTGCGTCGACTCCGCTGCAACGCGTCACCACCCCCGAGGAATTCGCCGACGCACTGCTGTTCTTCGCCTCGCCGTGGGCGCGGTCGGTCACCGGTCAGAACCTCGTCGTCGACGGCGGCCTGGTCAAGGACTGACATGCACCTCAACGCTTTTCTCTACGGTTGCGGGCACCACAGTGCGGCGTGGCGGCACCCCGATTCGCGGGTGGAGGACCTGGGCGACATCTCGTACTACGAGGAACTCGCGCAGCTCGCCGAACGGGGAAAGTTCGACGCCGTGTTCTTCGCCGACGGACATTCGGTGCGCGATCCAGCCGGGGCCGGTACCTGGTTCCTCGAGCCGATCACCGCGCTGTCGGCCATGGCCAGGGCCACCACGCGCATCGGGCTCGTCACCACGGTGTCGTCGACGTTCTACACCCCGTTCCATGCTGCGCGCATGCTGGCGTCGTTGGACCACATCAGCGGCGGCCGGGCCGGTTGGAACGTGGTCACCTCCATGTTCGACGCCGAGGCGCGCAATCACGGAATGGACGCAATTCCGGCTCGTGAGGAGCGCTACGCGCGCGCCGAGGAATTCGTCGATACGGCTCTGGCGCTGTGGGATTCGTGGGATGCCGACGCGTTGACACTCGATCGGAGCGGCAACTACGCCGATCCGGCCAAGGTGCACTCGATCGATCACGACGGCAAGCACTTTCGGGTCGACGGGCCGTTGACGGTACCGCGGTCGCCGCAGGGTCGTCCGGTCCTGTTTCAGGCCGGAGCGTCGGGACCGGGCCGCGAACTGGCGGCCAAGTATGCCGAGGCGATCTACGCCGTAGCCTACGATCTCGTGGCAGCGCAACGCTATTACGAGGACGTGAAGACGCGAATCCGCCATGCGGGTCGCGACAGCGCGACGGTGGGGATCATGCCGGGTCTGGTGACCTATATCGGGTCGACCATGGACGAAGCCCGCCGCAAGAAAGCCGAACTGGATCTGCTGCTCCCCACCGAGCAGTCGTTGGCGATGCTGTCGGTGTTCACCGGGCAGGACTGCGCTGCTTGGGAACTCGATGCTCCGGTACCGACTCTGCCACCGGCAGCGGCGTTCACCGGACCGCAGGGGCGCTACGAGACGATTCTGCGGATCATCGAGAAGGATGCTCCCACCGTGCGGGAACTGCTCGGCACCCTCGCGGCCGGCGGCGGCCACGCCACGATGATCGGCACACCGGAGTCGATCGCCGACGAGATGCAGTCGTGGATCGGTCGTGGTGCCGACGGGTTCAACCTGATGTGCCCTCGCTACCCGGACTCGCTCGTCGACTTCGTCGATCAGGTGGTCCCTATATTGCAGCAGCGCAGTCTCTTTCGATCGGAGTACACCGCGTCGACGCTGCGTGGGCACCTGGCTCACTGAGTGGATTCACCGAGCGGCCGGACCGAAGACGCCCCGATCGACGAACGTCACCAGCGCATCGAGACCGTCCTCGGGCGAGCCCTGCCACAGCCGGGCGAAGTTCTCGGCCGCGCCGCCGATGAGCATGGCGGTGGTGGCCGGGGAGGCCGGTAGCTCGACGCCCGCCTCCTCGATATTCGCCAGGCGGTTCACCCACGGCTCGAACTGGATCTGCGTGAATCGGTGTACTCGCTCGGCGAAGTCCGCATTGACGAGTGCGGCGTCGCGGAGGGCATCGATCACCACGCGGTGTCGAGTCATCAACTGCCAGAAGACTTCCACGTGTGGCCGCATCGTGGGGCGGTCGCGGGCCGTCGGATCCTGAGTGGCGACGATGATGTCGGCATCCACACCGATTTGCTCGGCCAACGCCAGCAGTAGTTCGTCCTTGCCGGAGTAATGGTTGTAGAACGACCCCGCTGCGCGGCCGGCTTGCCGGGTGATGTCGACGATCTTGGTGTTGAGGTAACCGGACCGGGCGAACACGACGCGGGCGGCGTTCTCCAGCTCGATGCGCGTCTGTTCGGCCTGCTGCGCCCGGCTCGTGGCCGCCATCGTCACACCCTCCCTGTTGACACCTCTGCCGTCACGATACACACTGAATATTGATTCAGTGAATATCGATTCGCTTCATAGGGGGACGGATGAAAGCCGCAGTTCTGACCGAATTCGGAGTGCCCACGTACGCAGACCACGCCGACCCGGAACCGGCACCCGGCATGGAGGTGGTCGACGTGGCGGCGGCGACACTCAATGCCGTCGACATCATCATCGCCGCGGGCACCCACTACCTCAGCCCGCAGTCACTGCCGACCGTGAGCGGTATCGAAGGCACGGGCACCACGCAGGACGGTCGCCGAGTCTATTTCTGCCCGCCGGTCCCGCCCTACGGTTCGATGGCCCAGCAGGCGCTGGTACCGACGGCGTCGCTCGTGGAACTACCCGATGGGCTGGATTTCTCGACCGCCGCGACGCTCGGCAACGCCGGACTGGCAGCGCTGATGCCGCTGACCCACGGCGGCCGGATGAAGGACGGGGAGAGCGTGGTGATTCTCGGTGGCACCGGGGTCGTCGGACGATTGGCCGTGCAGGCCGCGACGCTGCTCGGGGCCGGATCGATCACCGTGGTAGGCCGCGACGAGGGCGCGCTCGACGCCACCCGCGAACTCGGTGCCACAGCGACGGTGGCCGTCGGCGACAAGAGCGTCGACGAACTGTCGTCCGCCATTCGGCACGCATCCGCCGGCGCGGACGTCGTGGTCGACTACACCTGGGGCACAGTCGCTCTGGCTGCACTGCGCGCAGGAAATCGGCTCGTTCGTTTGGTTCAGGTCGGAGACCGGGCCGGTGCGGAGGTCACCCTTCCAGCGCAGCTCCTTCGATCGCTCGGGGCGACCGTCGTCGGGTTCATGCCGCTGCACTACGGGCCCGATGCCACGGCGCAGGCCTACCGAACCCTCACCGAGTGGGCCGTGGCAGGCAAGATCACCGTGGAGTACGAGAACGTCCCGCTGGCCGAGGTGGCGAGCGCGTGGAAGCGAGCCCCACTCACCCGTCACAAACTGATATTGGTCCCCTGACCGGCTCGCGCGTCCAGCGAGTCGATGAATTCTCGCGTCAACCTCGCGATGTCGTCGGCATGGGAGATCGGCGACCAGTGACCGGCGGGAATGTCGTTGCGGGTCAGGTCTTTCACCCACTTGCCGGTGTCGTCGTAGTGGTACGGCCGCACGGCGACGTCCTCGGTGTTGACGATGAGGTGGACGGGGATGTCGATGTGTCGGTCGCGTGGATTGCCCAGAATGGGAAGAATATTTGCGCGGTACAGATTGGTGCCGTTGGTGGCGTCGGACCACAGCGTGGGGTTCTGGGTGACGAGGGAGGGATCGACGCCCGAGAACTCTTCGAGAAACGCGGGCCATCCCTTGGCGAACTGCCGTTTGATCCGCAGCTTGGCGAGGAGGGGGATGTGGAAGGTGACGGTGTACCACGACGCGCGTACCTGGGCGAGCACCTGCTTGATACCGGTGAGAGTGGGTGTGCGCAGCCGCGACTGCGACCACTTGCCGAGGTGATCGAGGTTCGGGCCGGAAATCGATGTGTACGAGCGGATTCGGTCCTTCGCACGCGGCTGGGCGGCGGCTTCCCATACCTCCACGGCACCCCAGTCGTGGGCGAGCACGTGTACCGGGGCGTCGGGGCTGACGGCGTCGGCGACAGCGTAGAAATCCGAGGCCAGACGCGCCAGCTTGTAGGCGGACTGCTCGGTGGGAACCGTGCTCTCGCCTGCTCCGCGGGAGTCGTAGCTGATCACCCGAAAGCGGTCCTCGAGCCGGGGCACGATGTGGCTCCACAAATCGTGGGTGTCGGGCCACCCGTGGACGAGGACGATGGGATCACCCTCGGGGTTGCCGCTCTCGAACACCGCCAGGCTGATCCCCTCGTTGACGACCGTCGTCCGAACTGCGTTGCTGCTCAACAGTGTTTTCCGTTCTATAGATCGAGTACGAGACGCCCGCTGCGTGCCCGGGAGACGCAGATGAGCATGTGATCACGTTGTTCTTCGGGAGTGAGCCGAGATTCGAGATGTTCGGGCTCACCCGAGAGCACCCGAACCTTGCAGGTACCGCAGAAGCCCTGCTGGCACGAGTATGCGATGTTCGGTTTCTGTTCCTTGACCGCGGTCAGCACCGACGCGTCGGCCGCGACGTCGAGCACGGCACCGGTGCTGATCAGCTGCACCTCGAACGGAGTGCCGTCGAGAATGGGCGGCGGGCCGAAACGCTCGAAATGCAGTGCCGTGGCCGGGCACTGGCGAAAATCGCGGCGGACGGCGTCGAGCATGGGGGTGGGTCCACAGCAGTAGACGGCACCGCCTGCCGGTGCACGCCGGAGTAGTTCGCCCTCGGAGGGGTAGCCGTGTATGTCGTCGGTCCGGATGAACACCCGATCCGATTCCCAGCTCTCGATCTCGTCGAGGAAGGGCATCGTGTCGCGAGATCGACCGCAGTACACGAACTGCCAGTCCATGCCGAGAATCCTTGCAGCTCTGACCATCGCGATGATGGGAGTGATGCCGATTCCGCCCGCGACGAACAGTGCACTGCCGTCGCCGACGAACGGAAACCCGTTGCGCGGCCCGCGGACGATGACCTCGGTGCCCGGTTGCAGTCCGTGCATCTCGATGGATCCACCTGCGCCGGTGGGGATTCGGCGTACCGCGATCCGGTAGGAGCTGCGATCGGCAGGGTCGCCGCACAGTGAGTACTGCCGACGGCGGCCCGACGGTAGGTGCAGATCGAGGTGGCAGCCCGGGTGCCAGATCGGGAGCTGGTCGCCCGTCGGCGACGCGAGGGTGAGGGCAGCGACATCGTTGTCCTCGGCGACGATCTCGCGCTCGGTCACGACCAACTTCAGTGCGGAATCGGGATTGTGGCCTGCGACGGCGTCGTTGTACTCCGCACCGGCAGCCGCCTGCATGTACCCGTTGAGGAACGTACCGAGCAGCTGCATCGAGCGGTCGGGACGTGCTCGTCCGCGCAGGTCGGGCGGTGCATCCTTGGGAAGCAGCCGCGGCACGCGTCGTGCGTTGAGCTTCACCGTGCCGCAGCCTGCGCGGCAGGCGAGGACGCGAGGTACCGGACGGCCTGTGCGGTGGAGCCTTCCTGGCTGGGGTGGTACGACTTCTTGAGGTAGCGCGACATGCTGCGGCCGACGTGCGTCAGCGCGGGAAGGGTGCCGCGTTTGACCGACTTCCGCCACAGAGCCGACCGAGGCTTGCGGACGGACTTGGGTGCAGACTGCAGCTCCGGATCGTTCTTCATCAAGAAGATGATGCCGCGCATCCAGATGTATGCCATCAACGGCACGACCACCACGAACGTGCGCAGCCGACGTACTTCGCGCTTGTCGAAGTAGCGCAGCGTGTCGTACGCAACCGAGCGATGCTCGACCTCTTCGGCACCGTGCCAGCGCAGCAGGTCGAGCATGGTCGGGTGGATGCCCGCGCGGTCGAGACCGTCGGCGTTGAGTACCCAGTCGCCGAGAAATGCCGTCACGTGTTCGATCGCGGCGATCAGAGCCAGTCGCTCGACCAGGTTGTTCTTCGATCGCAGACTGGTCACCGAGTCGGATCCGAGGACCTTGCCGAAGGCCCACTCCATCTGGTCGGTGAAGGGTGTCGGGTCGAGGCCCTTGGCCTGGAGGTGCACGAGCACGCCGGTGTGCGCCTCGGCGTGAACGGCTTCCTGCCCGATGAACCCGATGACGTCGTCGCGCAGCTTCTCGTCGTCGATGTAGGGCAGAGCTTCTTTGAAGGTGTCGACGAACCAGTGCTCGCCGGCGGGCAGCAACAGGTGCAGCACGTTGAGAACGTGCGTGGTGTACGGATCGCCCGGCACCCAGTGCATCGGCAGATCGCTCCAGTCGAACTTGACGTTCCTGGCTTGCAACATCACTTCGCCGGGATCCGATGCAACAGTGTTCCGTTGGCTCATCGAGTCCACCTCCTCCACTCCGCATGTGTGGCCGATGCCACAGTGCGCAACTTAGTATAAACACCAGTTACAGGTAAAAGGAACCATGTCGGTCCTCGATGAGAGACTTCTGTGATGACCGACCCCTCCCCAGCGGCTGTTCCCCCGAGCACCGTCCCCGTCACGTGGCCTGCCGAGTGGCCGGCCGAGGTTCGACGGATCGCCGATGCCACGAACGATGCCCTGGCCGCTGTTGCGGCGGAGGATCCGATCGCGTTCGACGACGCCGTCGAGCTGTTGGGCCGCTCGGACTCGGCGCAAGCCGGTCACGTGCATGCCGAAATGGTACGCACGTTGCTCGAGGAGGTATACAGCGATGGATTGACCGGCGAAAACGTCCAGGAGGTACTCGGTCGGACCGTGCGAGGCGCGCACTGGCTGCCGGATCTGGATATCGCGGGGTTCGTCGAGGTGCTCACCGGAGCCCTGGGGGTATCCGACGTTGAGGAGCAGTCGCGTGCGAGGCCGCGTCCGGCGCATGCGTTGCTGGTGGTCGCGGACCTGCTCGCGGTGCGTCGCGGCCGCGCCGAGACCTACCTGGGCCGGGCAGTGGCCGAAATTCACCGAGCCGAGACGATCGAGATGCCCTAGCGAGATCTTCGCCTGTCTTGCACAAGTGCTAGACAGGCGAAGAAAGCGCTACCGGCCCAGAAGGTTGGCCCCGGCGACGACTGCCCTGATGGACGACAGGGTTGCGTCGGCATCCACGCCCATCGACCATTCGCGTCGACCGTCACGCTCGGCCAGCACGAAGGTGGCTGTCTCGTCGCCGATACTCTGCTGGTGAAACGAGAGAATCTCGATGCGGAATCCGGCATCGTGCAACATCGACGTCAGTGCCTCGATCGGACCGTACGTCGTTGCGGCACAGTTGATGATGGTGTCGCCGATACCGAAGGTGGCGTCGAATTCGGTTCTGCCACCAGGTGCCCTGCAGGCAGTCCATGACCCCAGTCGGAGTGGTCCGGTGGTGGGTGAGAAGCGTTCGGTGAAGCTCGCCCACGACATGTGCTGCCAGGTGATCGCGTCGCACATGGTGCGCGGCAGTGGGCAACCGAATCGGGCGTGGAACGGATCTGTGGCGAGAGAAGAAGCAAGTGCATTCATGGGAGTGGTCTTCCGAATGTGAAGGGAGGACCGAGATAGCACGACGACCCGCAGCGAGGGGTCGGTCCGAATCAGACCCCGCTACGGCGGCGTACTACGAGAATGCGCTTCACAGCGACGAACTTAGCCGCGACCTGGACTGCCGCGCAAGTATCGAGCGAATACAGATCTCTAGGACACGAGCTAGATGTCCGCATATATCGCACGATTCGTTGTAACTTTGGCCCCATGGACCCCGTGCGTAACCCTTACGCTCCCGGCGCCGGCCAGCGCCCACCCGAGCTCGCAGGCCGAAAGAAGCAGCTCGACGCCTTCGACGTCGTGCTCGAACGCATCACCCGCGGCCGACCGGAACGCAGTGTCGTTCTCACCGGGCTGCGAGGCGTCGGGAAGACGGTGCTGCTCAATCAGCTCCGATCCGCAGCCATTGCGCGCGGATGGGGCACCGGCAAGATCGAGGCTCGTCCCGACCAGGAACTGCGTCGACCACTGTCCTCGGCGCTGCACATGGCCGTCCGCGGGATCGCGGCCTCGCATCGCGATCCCGAACGCGTCGACGAATTCCTCGGCGTGCTCAAGGCCTTCGCACTGCGCTCCACTGCCGACAAGGGCATGCGGGAGCGGTGGCAACCAGGCATCGACGTCCCGGCCAAGACCGGCCGCGCCGACTCCGGCGACATCGAGATCGACCTCGTGGAACTGCTGCTCGACGCCTCCGCGCTGGCCGGGGACGTGGGCGTGGGCATTGCCATCTTCATCGACGAGATGCAGGACCTCGGGCCCGCAGACATCTCCGCGCTGTGTGCGGCCTGCCACGAACTCAGTCAGGACACGGCCCCGCTGATCATCGTCGGGGCCGGTTTGCCGCACCTGCCCGCGGTGCTGTCGGCATCCAAGAGTTACTCCGAGCGCCTGTTCAGTTACCACCGCATCGGACGGCTCGAGCGGGCCGCTGCAGATCTGGCGCTGATCGCTCCGGCCGACCGAGAGGACGTCGAGTTCACTCCGGAAGCTCTGGACGCGCTGTACGCGGCCGCCGACGGCTACCCGTACTTCGTCCAGGCCTACGGCAAGGCGACCTGGGATCTGGCAGCCGATACCCCGATCACCGTCGAGGACGTGCGCGTCGCCGCCCCGACGGCGGAAGAGGAACTGGCCGTCGGATTCTTCGGTTCTCGCTACGAACGGGCGACACCGGCCGAGCGCGAATACATGCGCGCGATGGCCGAACTGTCCGTGGACGACGGTTCGGTGCCGACCTCGGCCGTGGCCACCGAGCTGGGACGCAAGCCGGCGTCACTGTCGCCGGCACGCGACGGCCTGATCAAGAAGGGCCTGATCTACTCCGCCGAGCGCGGAACCATCGCGTTCACGGTCCCGCACTTCGGTCGCTACCTGCGCGCACAGACCGACGAGCCTGCAGTGGTGTGAACTGTCAGTGCGCCTCGGCTCGTTCGACACACAGCTGCTCGAGCTTCCGCACTGCCCTGGGGTCGGTGCGATCGACGTTGACGAGGTCTGCGTCACCGTCGTAGAAGTCGATCAGTCGTCGGTCCATCACCCGGCGCCACAGTGGCGGAACCAGCGAGCAGAAGATCATCACGGCGTACCCGGCCGGTAGCTGCGGGGACTCGTCGACGGTGCGCAGGGCCTGGTAGCGGCGAACCGGATTCGCGTGATGATCGCTGTGGCGTTGCAGGTGGTACAGAAAGAGATTGCTCCACAGGTGATCGCTGTTCCAGCTGTCCCGATGAGTCGGTTTGCCGTATCGCCCACTCGGCCGCTTCCGACGCAGCAGCCCGTAGTGCTCGAGGTAGTTGGCCGCCTCGTACAGAACGATGGCGATCGCGGCCTGCAGCACCAGGTACGGAACGATGACGGTGCCGAAGACGGCGATCAGCACGCCGAACAGCGCGACGCTCATGGCCGCGGCGTTGAACAGATTGTTCCGGTACGACCACCGTGACAGGCCCTGCCGGGCGAGGCGTCGGGATTCCAGCGTCCAGGCCGAGCGCAGGCCGTGGACGATGGTGCGCGGCAAAAACTTCCAGAACGACTCGCCGAACTTCGCCGATGCCGGGTCCTCCGGGGTCGCCACACGCAAATGGTGTCCGTGGTTGTGTTCGACGTAGAAGTGGCCGTACAGAGTCTGCGCCAACGTCACCTTCGAGAGCCAACGTTCGAGGCGCGCCCGCTTGTGACCCAGTTCGTGCGCGGCGTTGATGCCCACTCCACCGACGATTCCGACGGTGATCGCGAGGCCGATTCGCTCGGGAACTCCCAACGGCCCGTGCGCCCACAGATAACAGGCCGCGACGAGCCCCGCGTACTGCAGCGGCAGGAACAGGTAGACGCACCAGCGGTAGTACGGATCGTTCTCCAGCGCGGCGATCGCCTCGTCCGGAGGATTGCTGCGATCCACCCCGGCGAACCTGTCCACCAGCGGTAGGGCGACACCCATGATCATCAGGCCGAGGGTCCAGAACGCCCCGGGGCCGAGGAGAGATACCAGCCCCCAGGCCAGGAACGGGCTCAGAGGAATGATCAACCCCAGCGGCCACAGGTAGCGTTTGGGGTCGCGCCACCGCGGCGACGTGCTCGTGGCGGACTCGTCACGCATTCTTGATTCTTCACTCCTGGTCGGTGCCGTGCCCCCGGGATGCGAGGACTGATCGGTAGTGGCGTGTCACAACTACATCGCCCGTTCCACGATGATAGTTACCCAAGCAAAAATCTGTGGGTTCGCCGATGAGCCGTCGAAGGCCCCGCCGCCCTTGTACGGTGACCGAATGAAGCATGTCGAGTCGTCGTTCGTCGGCGTTCACGGAACCCGAATCGTCTACGACGTCTGGACACCGGAGACCACGTCGACCGGGATCGTGGTGCTGGCTCACGGCCTGGCCGAGCACGCCGGCCGGTACCGGCACGTCATCGAACGACTCGGCTCCCTCGGGCTCGTCGTCTATGCACCCGACCACCGCGGCCACGGACGATCCGGCGGCAAACGGGTGTCGCTGGAGAAGTGGTCCGACTTCACCGACGACCTGCACACACTGTTCGGCATCGCCGCCGCCGAGCATCCGAATCAGCGCACCTTCCTGCTCGGCCACAGCATGGGTGGCGCCATCGCACTGTCGTACGCCCTCGACCACCAAGACGACCTCGACGGCCTGATGCTGTCCGGGCCCGCGGTGGCCCCCAGTGTCGGTCAGCCGAAAGCCCTGGTGGCCGTGGGTAAGGTCCTCGGACGTTTCCTACCGGCAGTTCCCGTGCTGAAGCTCGACCCCGCTCTCGTCTCCCGCGATCGCGACGTCGTCGATGCCTATGTCGCCGATCCGCTGGGCTACCACGGCGCGGTTTCGGCCGGCCTGGCCGCAGCCATGCTGGGCGTCGGTGAGACCTTCCCGACGCGACTGCCTGCGCTGAGGATTCCCGTGCTGCTGCAGCACGGAACTGCAGACCGATTGGCCGATGTCTCGGGCAGTGAACTGATCGCCGAGCGCGCCGGATCCGACGACCTCACCCTGAAGAAGTACGACGGACTGTTCCACGAAGTGTTCAACGAACCGGAGAAGGAGCGCGTACTCGACGACCTCATCGCTTGGCTACGTCCCCGTGTACACACCGGCGCTGTAAGTTCCTGACGGATCTTTCGAAGAAGGGGGTACGACCATGACCAGGCGAGCACTCGTATTGGGCGGCGGCGGAGTCGCAGGTATTGCGTGGCAGACGGGTGTCCTACTGGGATTGGCCGAATCGGGAGCAGACGTCAGCGACGCCGAGATGCTGCTGGGGACCTCGGCCGGGTCCTCGGTCGCAGCCCAGATCTCGAGCGGAGCCACGTTGGCCGAGCTGTTCGAGCGTCAGGCGGACGAGGCCAAGCAGGACCACGAACCGCATGCCGAGGCGACGATCGACGAGCTGGTCGCCATGCTGGCTCGGGCGGCCCAGAACTCGGACGGCAGTGCGATCGACACGCGTCGGCGTATCGGCACCGAAGCTCTGGCGGCCTCGACGATCTCCGAGCGTGAGCGCAGGGCGATCATCGAACGCCGGCTGCCGTCGCACACGTGGCCCAATCGCGATCTACGGATCGTCACTGTCGATGCCGTGACCGGTCGGCATCGGGTACTCGATCGTGGCTCGGGCGTCCAGCTGATCGACGCCGTGGCCGCGAGCTGCGCTATCCCGGGAATGTGGCCGCCGGTGACCATAGGCGATCACCGCTATGTCGACGGCGGTATCCGGGCGAGCGAGAACGCCGATCTGGCAGTCGGTTTCGAGAAGGTGCTGGTGTTCAGGGTCGGTGCCCTCGATCTGGAGCACGACCCCTTCGACGTCGAACGAGAGCGGCTGATCAAGGGTGGCTCGAAGGTGGAGGTCGTTGCCCCCGACGCCGATTCGTCGGCCGCCATCGGCCCCGATGCCACCGACATCGCAGTTCGATCGGCTGCAGCCGTGGCCGGACGAGCGCAGGGCAATGCCATCGCAGAACGCATCGCCGAGTTCTGGGTCTAGAGGACCTCTCTAGCCGAACAGTGCAGCGCCGTTTCCCCAACAGACCGAACGCACCCAGTCGTCACCGAGATCGAGTCGGCTCACGGCCTGCAGCGCATGCAGATACGGGTACGGGATGTTGGGGAAGTCGCTGCCGAACAGAATGCGATCCTGCAGTTCGAGCAGCCGTGGCCGCTCGTGTTCGGGGAACGGTGCGCCCGCCTCGGAGAAGTCGGTGAACGCCATCGTGGTGTCCAGCCGCACGTTCCGGTAGCGATCGGCCAGATCGAGGAAGTCGCTGTACTCCGGCATGCCCATGTGCGCGATGATCAGCGGAAGCGTCGGGAACCGCTGCAGCAGTCCGGCAATGGGCTCCGGTCCGGTATGGGTTCCCGGTGCCGGGCCCGAACCGCAGTGGATCACCACGGGTACCTGCGCGTCCGAGATGGCACCCCAGACACCGTCGAGCAAGGGGTCGTTCGGTGAGTAGTTGCCGACCTGGATGTGCGACTTGAAGATTCGAGCACCGTTCGTCAACGCCTGCTCGACGTACCCGGTGGCCCCGTCCTCGGGATAGAAGGTGGCGGTCTGCAGGCAGTCGGGGGTCCGGGCCGCGAAGTCGGCACCCCACGAGTTGAGCCAGGCCGCCATCGACGGCTTGTGTGGGTAGATCATCGACGTGAACCGCCGTACTCCGAACCCCCGAATGACCTCCAGCCGTTGTTCTTCGGCGAACCGGTAGGAGATGGGCCAGACGCTGCCGGTCAGTGGACCGGCACTGTCGAAATAGCTCCACACCTTGTCCATCACGTTCTTCGGCATGAAGTGCGTGTGGACGTCGAACAGACCGGGCAGGGACAACTCGGTCCAGAAGGCGACGATCCGTTCGGTCTCGTCGAGAAGTTCGGCGTCGGAGCGTGGCGGCTCAGCGTGCGACATGGGCGTCGAACCACGCGAGAGTCTTGCCCCAGGCATCGGCGGCGGCGTCGGCGTCGAACACGGCAGGGCGGTCGTCGCAGTGGAATCCGTGCTTGCCGTGGGCGTAGCGAGTGATCTCGGTGGCCACCGGTGCCGTCGCGGTGATCTCGCGCAGCGTCTCCACATCCTGGAACGGGATGCCCTCGTCCAGATCCCCGAAGAACCCGTGCCACGGCGTCTGGAGTGCGTCGCCCACCGAGGCCATCGCGGGATAGCCGAAGCGGCCCTGCGTGATTCCGCCGCCGTAGAACGTCGCGGCCGCACCGAGTGGGCGTCGAACAGCAGTCTGGAACGCCACACTGCCACCCATGCAGAAGCCGACGATCGCGATGGACGAGGGCTCGAAGCCGAGTTCGGCCAGTGCGGTCGCCGCTGCGTCCACGTCGGCGTCCACCTCGTCCGCCTCGAGTTCTCCGATGGCCGCCATGGCCGAATCCATGTCCGAGTAGTCGAGCACGGTGACGCCGTCCTGCCGGTGGAACAGGTGCGGGGCGACCGCGACCCACCCTGCGGCCGCGACGCGATTGCAGACGTCGACGATGTGGTCGGTGACCCCGAAGGCCTCCTGGATGACGATGACGCCGCCGCGGGCATCACCATCGGGCCGAACGACGGTGAGGGGAGTGGTGTTCATCCCTCGATTGGAGCACACCGCACGTAGTACATGCCGGTAGCGTCGGTCGGACTCGCTGTTTTGTACGGTGGCGTGCAGGGAACGATCCCGACCGAGAGGACAACTCATGCGTGCGGTACAGATCTCCAGCCTCGACGGACCCGATTCGGTGACCGTGGTTGACGTCGACGAGCCTGCCGCGCGCGACGGATCGGTGGTCATCGAGGTTCATGCCGCCGGCGTCGCCTTTCCCGACGCGTTGCTCACCCGCGGCCTCTACCAGTACAAGCCCGAGTTGCCGTTCGTCCCCGGCAGCGAGATCGCCGGCATCGTTCGGTCGGCACCGCCGGAATCCGGCTTCTCGGCCGGGGATCGCGTCGCGGCGCTGACGGGACTGAGCGACGGTATGGCGGAGGTCGCCGTGGTCTCACCCGACACCGTCTTCGCGCTACCCGAGTCGGTGTCCCTGTCCGCGGGGGCAGGATTGTTGTTCAACGACCTGACGGTGCACTTCGCACTTCGTGAACGCGGCCGTCTGGCTGCGGGCGAGACGGTCCTGGTGCACGGCGCAGCAGGGGGCATCGGAACCTCCGCACTGCGAATGGCTCCGGTACTCGGGGCATCTCGCGTCATCGCCGTCGTGAGCTCGCAGGCCAA
This sequence comes from Rhodococcus sp. 06-418-5, assembly GCF_002258285.1. Taxonomy (NCBI): domain Bacteria; kingdom Bacillati; phylum Actinomycetota; class Actinomycetes; order Mycobacteriales; family Nocardiaceae; genus Rhodococcus; species Rhodococcus sp. 06-418-5. The sequence continues at coordinate 39,109 of NZ_NOYE01000008.1, read as the reverse complement.
GGCCGACATCGCCCGTTCCGCCGGAGCCACCGACGTGGTGCTCGTCGACGGGTGGAAGGACGCGGTCAAGGAACTGACCGGCGGCCGTGGCGTCGACGTCGTCGTCGACCCGGTCGGCGGTGACCGGTTCACCGACAGCATTCGCTCGCTCGCGCCGTCGGGCCGAATCCTGGTGCTGGGCTTCACCGGTGGCGAGATCCCCACGGTCAAGGTCAACCGATTGCTGCTCAACAACGTCGACGTCGTCGGAGTCGGTTGGGGTGCATGGTGGATGACGCGCCCGGGCTACCTCGCCACGCAGTGGGCCGAGATCGAACCGCTGCTCGCCGATGGATCGCTCAGCGCACCCGAGCCGTCGGTGTTCCCGGCCGCCGACGCTGCCGCCGCTATCGCGTCACTGGAGAACCGCACTGCCGCAGGCAAAGTGGTGCTCGACTTCACGCGCTGAGTTGCGGTCGGGCTGCCGGTTCACTCCGGCAGCTCGACGCCTCTTGCCTCGGCCAGGGCTGCGATCTCGGCAGGGAAGACGTTCTTGAACACGAACGGATCGGTTCCCAGAGCCCAGTCGGGCGCGAGTTCGATTGCGTACCGCTCGAAGTAGCCGAGCTGCTTGGCCACCAGGATCAACTCCTCCGGGCTCGACGTCTTGTACTGCTTGCCCATGCCAACCAGCGCTCGAATGAAGTCCGCCAGGCTGAAGTGCGCGAGGGTTGCCGAGAGCATCGGAGCGAAGACCGACTGTAGGATCGCACCGACTTCGGCGTCCGAACCCATCTGTGGGGCAACGATTCCCAGGCGTTTGACGGTGCCGGCGAGTCGGGTGAAGTCGCCGTCGATCACGGTGGCGTGGAACAGGTCGAGCAGTAGCGCGCGCCACTGCTCGTCCACCTCGCCCATGACTCCGAAGTCGAGGAACGCCACCCTGCCGTCGTCGAGAACCCAGACGTTGCCCGCATGCACGTCGCCGTGGAACAGGCCGTGCAGCACAAGGGCTTCCATCCAGACCTTGGCTGCGCGACGAACGATGAGCTCGGACTGATCCCCCGGCTCGTAGCGGTCGAGTGGGGAACCGTGCATGCGCTCCATGCAGATGACACGGCCACCGCAGTAGTCGAGGAAAACCTCGGGAGCGGTGACGTGCTCGTTGTCGCCGAACGCGCCGATTGCCGCGCGAAAGCTGTCCTGACGCTTGGCTTCCACGGCGCTGTCGAGTTCGGCGAAGGTGGCAGCGTGCAGGTCGACGATGATGGCCGACGCGTTGGCCGTGGCGAAGAACGGAATGAAGTTCTCGAGTCCGCGGGCGATGAGGTACGCGATACGCAGGTCGATCTTCATTCGGTGGTAGATGCCTCGTCGTTGCACCTTCATGACCACTTCACGGCCGTTGTCGCGGCGCACACACAGATGCACCTGAGCGACCGAGGCGGACGAGAGCGGCACGTCGTCGAACGAGGAGAACAGCTCGTCGATTCCGCGGCCCAGATCGGCCTCGATCACGGCGCGCGCCTGTGCCCCGGGGAACGGTGGCACCTCGTCGAGGCAGCGCAGACAGGTGTCGGCGAGGACCTTGGGAAACAGCCCCGGTGAGGACCCCATCAACTGCCCGACCTTGACGAAGGTGGGACCGAGAACGAAGAAGGCGTCGACGACGGCCTCCGAGGCGTGCAGCGGCCACCCGCGCCGCGGCGCGCGCACCCAGCGGCCGATCGCGACGAATTGGAAGTACGCCAACACCGAGCCGATGACGATGAGCCGCAACAGTTCTCGTACCCCGAACTTCCTCAGCTCGGGTGCCGGCTTCGGGGTCAGGGGCTCGGGCGTCATGCGTTCACCCCAGCAGGAACCCGCGCCGCCGAGGCTTCCAGGCGCGCCAGCAGTCGATCGAACCGGGTGGCGTCGTCGGAGGCGCGCGAGAGCACCAACGCGCCCTGTATTCCGGCCACGATCTCCTCGGCCAGTTCGGCGGCCGAGTCGCCGTGTCCCATACGGCTCAGTACCGGAGTGAGTGCGTCGATCCAGTGGGCGAAATGCGTTGCGACGCGGCCCGAGAACACGGCACGGTCGAGACCGAGTGTGAACGCTCCGAACAGGCACACCAGTCGATTGGACCGGAAGTATCGGGCGATCTGCTCGAACATCTCGTGGGTGGTCGACGCGGCATCGGTGCCGTGTCGCAACGGCTCGAACACGTTGTGGTGGAACCACAGTTCGACGTCGTCGAGGACGGCCTCGGCCATCTCCTGCTTTCCCCGCGGAAAGTAGTGGTAGAGGCTGCCTTTCCCCAGGCCGGTCCGTTTGCTGATGACCGCGAGGGACGATCCGTCGAATCCGTGGTCGCGGAACACCCCTGCGAGTATCGGCACCACGTTGTGGCGATCGCTCATGAGCCGGTACTGTACCAATCGGTACACGCCAGGTGTATCGGGGCTCCGGGAGTGGAGCCTGCGAAATGACCCATCGGGGTCGAGCCGAGATGGGTCGTACAGCTGTGAAGAGAACGACCGTCCTGGCCGCTGGTGCGTTCCTCGTCGGCGGGTTGACCTATCTGGCCGCCGAGGCCGTCGCCGCGCTGGGGTGGACCGATCGGCCGTACAGCTACGCCCGCAACAACATCAGCGACCTCGGTATCCCGGACATCTCGCCGCTGCACGCAGTGATGAACACCGGCTTCGTCGTCGACGGCACGTTGTTCGTCCTGGCGGGGCTGGGACTGTCGGTTCTCTTCGAGGGCCGCGCGCGGTGGATCGTGGCCGGCACCTCCGTTGTGCACGGTGTCGGCAGCATCGTCGTCGGGCTCGCTCACGCCTCCGTCGACGGGGCCTCGACGCCCCATGCGGTGGGTGCGGGCATGGCGATCGTCGGCGGCAACCTGGTACTGCTGGCGGCGGGCCGATACGGCGGCCGCGTCGGCGCGCCGCGTTGGTACACCGTGAGCAGTGCAACCGCAGGAGTGGCAGGCCTGGTGGGGCTGGCCCTGTTTCTCGCCGACACCGGAATCCTCGGCGGCGGAACATTCGAGCGCATTTCGGTCTACACCATCATCGGATGGGAGATCGTCACCGGCGCAACGATTCTGGCCAAGCGCCGCCTATCCGAAGTCGGGTGACTCCTTGGCGAGGAACGCGCGCACACCCTCCCTGCCGTCCGCCGACTCGAACGCCTCCTCGAACACCGGCAACGCCCGTCGCGCCGGTAGGCCGGGGGACTCTCCGAACGTGAGCGCGAGGGCCTGCTTGTTCGCCCGAACAGCAGAGCGGGATTTTCGCGCCAGCGCCTGCGCCAAGTCCAGGGCCATCGACAAGGACTGTCCACGCGGAGCGACGCGATTGATCAGGCCCCACTCCAGAGCAGTCTCGGCCGATACGGGCTCGCCGAGCAACACCAGCTCGGCGGCGCGGGCCTGACCCACCCGACGCAGCGCACGCATGGAGCCGCCGCTGCTGGGGATCACACCGAGGTCGATCTCCGGGAGTCCGAGTCGAGCTCCCGCGTCGGCGACGACGAGGTCGCAGCACAGCGCCAGCTCGAGACCGCCGCCCAACGCGAATCCGCCGATTGCCGCGACGGTGGGCAGCGGCAGATCGTCGAGCAATTCCAGGGTGGCGTTCTCGAGATTGCTCTTGCGGGCCAGCACGTCACCGTCGTTCTGCATCTCGGGCATCTCGGTGATGTCCGAACCGGCGCTGAACACCCGGTCGCCGGTGAGAACGACCGCCCGAACCGCGGCACTGTCGGCCAACTCTCGAAGGACGGCGCGCAGTCGACGCGTCGCCGGTCGGGTCAGCGCGTTCACCGGCGGGTTGCTCAAGGTGATCTGGGCGACCGCCGCGTGCGGAAAGGTCAGGACAGGCGAAGGCTCGGTGGGCATACCTGAACCGTAGAGCGTGCGGCTGACCAGGCGATTGGGAGACTGCCGAGATGGCATGTAGCGTAGTGAACACCCGACGCGGGGTGGAGCAGCTCGGTAGCTCGCTGGGCTCATAACCCAGAGGTCGCAGGTTCAAATCCTGTCCCCGCTACTACACGAGTCAGGCCCGACATCGATGATGTCGGGCCTGACTCGTCTGTGGTGCCCTCGTCTGTGGTGCCGCGGGGTTCGTCGATCAGGGCTGCAGTCTGAACTGCACGACAGCGGTCACATTCTCGATGGCGTCGTCGAGAGCGGTCATGCGTGCTCGGGCGTCCGGCGCAGACAGGATGTCCAGTCGATCGGATTGACCCATCGGAATCAGTGCTGCCAGCGACCAGATTTTCTCGGCGGCCGAGATGGGCAGGCCCAGGAAGTCCGGAACACCGGGTGTGACAACGCTTTCCGCCGATTCGAGTCGACCGATCAGCTCGTAGAGATCTTCGACCCGCGCCCAGGTGGCGTCGAATTCGGTGTCGGCGATCACCGCGTCGGTGTCCTCGTCCGGCCACGCTCGGACGTCGGCCAGTGGGTACGGATCGTCCGGCAGCCAGGCGTCGATCCTGATCCGTTCACCGCCGACGCACTCGAGCAGGTATCGGCCGTTGCCGATGGACTCGTGCCCGATGATGTGTGCGGTCGTCGCCACGTCGTGCCGTACGTCGCCGCCGCCGGCCTCGTGCCCACGCGCGATGAGCACCACACCGAAGCTCGGATCTTCTTGCTTCAGGCAGTCGTGCACCAGAGCCTGGTAGCGCGGCTCGAAGATGTGCAGTGGCAGACGTTCGCCGGGGAGCAGCACGCTGCCGAGCGGGAACATCGGGGTCACGCTCACGGGTGCTGCAACGGAACAGCCGCCGGGGCGATCGCCTCGGCTGCGCTCTTCTCGGTCCGGTTGGAGTCCAGGAATTCGTCGAGCAGTCGGAAGAAGAAGTCCGGCTCGTCGAGCTGGGGAAAGTGGCCGGCGTCGGGAAAGATCTCGACGCGACTGTTCGGGACCTCGCGTCGAATGTTGTCGGCGTGCTTGGCGGGAATCATCCGGTCCTTGCCGCCCCAGACGAGCAGCGACGGAATCGACTCGAACTTCTCGAAATGTTGCTTGGCGCTGACGGTCTGACCACGCGGGCCCACCACGGCACGCGTCGACGCCAGAAATGCGCCGCGGGTGGAGCGGTCGGCCACGGACCGGAACGACCGCCAGGTCTCGGCCATGCTGGGACCAGGCTTGACCGGCAGACCCCATTTGCCCAGCTGCGCAAGCGCGCCCTCGGTGTTCTTGCGGAACCAGTCCGATGCGAGCAGTGGCAGTACCAGCTCACTGCCGGGCAGCGTCGCGGCCTTGAGGAGCAGACTCACTTCCGGGCCGAGGCCGCCGCTGCTGACCAGCGCCAGGCGATCGACCCGCTCGGGGAAGAGGTACGTCAGCTGCATGACGATGCCGCCGCCGAGCGAGTGACCGACCATCGGGGCCGAGTCGATGTTCAGGTGATCCATGAGGTCGCGAATGGTGGCCGAGTGCGAACTCAGCGAGTAGTCGCCGGTGGGCTTGTCGGATTCACCGTGGCCGAACAGGTCGGGCGCGACGACCCGATACTTCTGCGACAGACGTTCGAGCTGCGTGCCCCAGGACTGATGCGATCCGAGCAGGCCGTGCACCAGAATCACGGGAGGGCCGTCGCCCATGTCCACGTATCGCAGGACGTCCTTGTGTAGTTCTACCGACTGCAATTCGTACGATGAACTCATGGTCGACCTCCTCGTCGTGTGATTCCCGGGTCGTCGCGTGGCTCGGCGAGCCGCTGGCACAAACGTACAAGCTGAGCCGACACTGCGACAGACCCTCGGTCAGCGCGCGAGCCCCGCCTCGTCGAAGGTGTTCGCGATCGTCTCGGCCAAGTGTTCGGCCATCGGTTCGCGCAACATGTCGACGTGATCTCCGGGGATGTCGACGAAGCTCAGCTCACCACGGCCGACCGCCTGCCACGACCTGAGATCCTTCACGTTCTCCGCTGTGCGAACCACGGTCATCGAACCCGACCACGGTGTCGGCACGTGCTTGTTCAACGCCACGTACCCGATGCTTGCGAAGACCAACCATTCCATTGTCGTCGGGTACCGCAGCAGCCCGGCGAACTGCATCCGTACCCAGAGGGCGGCGGTGCCGATGCGACCGAGGTGGAAGCCTGCTTCTTCTCGCGTACGAGCAGGCGGCGCAGCCGGAACCTCGGTACCACCGGGCAACCTGTCCAGCAGATGCCGGAACAGCCGCGTGTCGAGAAGCAGCAGGTGCGGGGAGCCGAGGCCGGAGTCTCGGATCTCCTCCGCCATCGCGATGGCGATCCAGCCGCCGAGCGAGTGGCCGATCAGATGGAACGGGCCCTCGGGTTGGACCGTACGAACAGCGTCGACGTAGCGCTTCGCGGTTCGCCGAATCGTTCGGTCCGGGCGTCCGCGCTTGCCTCGGCCGTGCGCCTGCAGCGCATACACCGGGCGGTCCTCGTCGATGTGCTTGACGAGGTTGAGAAAGGCCATCGCACCGACGCCTGCACCGCCGATCAGAAAGATCGGTGCCTTGCTGCCCTCGGTGCGCAGCGGCACGAGGACGTCGTGTTCGCCGGTTGTACGCCGACGCGCAGTCGCTGCTTCCTCCAGGCGAGCATCGACTGTCACGGCCAATGCTCGAACGGTGGTCGCCGTGAACACGTCCTCCGGCGTCAGATCGATCTTCAGGCTCTCACGAAGGTGAGCCAGCATTGCCGTTGTGGTCAGCGAGTTGCCGCCCAGCGCCAGGAAATCCTCGTCCCGGCCGATGGTGTCCAGCCCGATCGCGGTGCGCGCGGCCTCGGCCACGATGTACTCGGTCGGGCCGACCGCCGTGCGCTCGACGCGTCGATCGGCGGGCTCGGGCAGTGCACTTCGGTCGAGCTTGCCGCGCTCGTTTCGCGGCATCGCGTCGAGCGCGACGATGTGGGTGGGGACCATCCATTCCGGCAGCGTCCGGCGCAGCGACGCTCGGATCTCGCCCACGGACGGTCGCCGACCGGAACGAGCCGAGCACACGTAGGCGACCAGGTCGGTGTCGGTGCCGGAGGTCCGACCGATCACCGCTGCGTCGCCGATCTCCGGCATGGCGCGCAGTGCTGCCTCGACCTCGGCCGGCTCCACCAGGTATCCGCGCACCTTGACGGCGTCGTCGATGCGTCCGGCCAGGTGCAGCGTCCCGTGGTCGTCGAGTCGGCCCAGATCGCCGGTGCGATACCGGAACAGACCGTCGCCGAGGGCGGTGAATCGTTGGGAGTCCAGACCGGCACCGCCGAGGTAGCCGTCGGCCAGGCAGCTCGCCGTCACCCGTACTTCGCCGATCACGTCCGGTGCACACGTGGAACCGTCGGAGGTCACGACTTCGACGAGCTTGCCCGTGATGGGTCTGCCTGCAGGGAGAAAGCCCGACGGCAGCGCTCGTTCGGGCGGGTATTCGCTGTACGCGACGGCACCGGCTTCGGTGGTCGCGTACCAGTTGACCACCGTGGCGCGGCTGTCGAATCGCCGCCGAAAGCCGTCGGCATCGTCGGAGTGCAGGGATTCCCCGTACGTGACGACCACCCGCAGCGTGGACACGGCCCCGCGCCCGATGGGTCCGTGATCGGCTCCGGAGACTGCGCGCAGCAGCGACGACGAGCAGTGCAGCGTGGTCAGGGAATGCTCGGCTGCCCACTCGACGGTGCTGCTGGGGACACCGGACCTGGGGTCGCGGCAGTACACGGCGGCACCGCCGAGCAACCCCGCGAACAGGGTGTTCAAGCCGGCACCGAAGCTGACCGGAAGGGAGTTTCCGACGCGGTCGTGTGGGCTCAGTGCCAACGCGGTGGCGACCTCGTATGCCTTGGTCAGACACATGCGGTGGCTGAGGATCACACCCTTGGCGGTGCCGGTGGATCCCGAGGTGTAGTTGATCACCGCAGTGTGGTCGCCCGACAGCGTCGGCAGTGGAACACAGGAGTCGATGGCTGCGGCGACGGTGGCGGGGTCCAACGCTGTCGCGCCCGCCTGGTCGATGATCGTGGCGCGGCGCTCGGCGGGAAGCATGGGGTCCAGTGGAACCAGGGGATGGCCCGCTGCGACGACGGCGAGCATCAACTCGATCGAATGCGTCGTCGCGTCGGTCTCCACGGCGAGCGGCCGAGAATCGGTGGGAAAGAGCGTGGCGATCTTCCGTGCCGAGGAGTAGGCGCGATGCAGGAGCTCGTCGAAGGTGAGCGAGGTGCCGTCGACGTCGAGTGCGATGGCGTGCGGCAGAGCGTGGGCCACCTCGCGGTAGCGGGCCATCAGGGTGTCGCGACGTTCCGGCCGACACAGCGGGGCCAGCGACAGTCGGGTCGGCGCATCGATGTCCTGAATAGACATGATTCTCCTTGCACGAGCCCGACCCGTGATTGCGAAGTCGGTTTGATACCTCTAAACCGGCTTCGAGACTGTTTTACCGCTCCAAAGGTAGACGTGAACAGCCTTTTTACGCAAGCGGAAAACCGGACATTCCCAACAATAGGGTGACGTTGCGGAATGTCCGGTCGGTTTCGGGTACGCCCCTACAGGTCCGCGATGGCCTCGAGCGGCTTCGTGCGTGCGGCTCGGACGGCGGGCCACAGCGCCGCCAACACACCGACGACAGCGGATCCGACCAGCATCGCCACCACCTGGCCCCACGGCACGGTCATGGTGCCCAGGCCCTCGTCGCGGAGAGTCTGCACGAATCCCCACCCGAACGCGATGCCGAGGACGACGCCCACGATCGCGCCGAACAGTGCGATGAGCAGCGACTCGAGATAGATGATGCGTCGTACCTGAGGCCGCTGCATGCCTATCGCGCGCAGCATGCCGATCTCCCGACGCCGCTCGACGACCGACAGGGCCAGCGTGTTGACGATGCCGAGCACGGCGATGACGACGGCCAGTGCCAGCAATCCGTACAGAACGGCGAGCAGGGTGTCGATCTGTTGACCCTGGCTACCCTTGAACTCCTCCACGTCCTGGACCTGGACGACGACGAACGGCTTGGTCGCGGCCTCGAGGTCGGTCCGCAGCGTGTCCAGGTCTGTTCCGGGCGTGGCCTTGACCAGAACCAGGATGTCGGACCGGGTGATGGACGGCGTCACCTCCTGGTAGATGTCGCCCGAGACGATCCAACTCCCGATGAGCGGATTGTCGGTGAACACGCCGGTGACGGTCACCGGGACCGACGCCCCGTCCACGGTGTCGAAGGTGACCTCGGTTCCGACCGTCCACCCGCGCGTCGCCGCTTCGGTCTCCGACACCGAGAATCCCTCGCTGTCGAGGTCTGCAGTGCCCTGAACCATCGACAGCTCGAGCAGTCCCTCGGGTGAGCCGTCGATGGCGGCGCCGTACTCCTCCTGGCCTGCGATGGTGACGAACACCGGGTGCAGTACCGCTGTGCGGTCCACGCCGGTCACCTGCTGTGCTGCAGTCGTGGCACCGGTCGGAACGCCGATCGACTGCGGACCGGACAGGATGTAGTCCGCCTCGACGCCGGTGTCCACGAGTGAGTCGACGCTGGCCTTGGCGGTGGATCCGAGCACGCCGATGACGGTGACGAGCATGAGTCCGAGCATCAGCGCGAAGGCGGTGGCCGCGGTGCGTCGCGGGTTGCGTACCGAGTTGGTCCTGGCCAAGCGTCCGATCGCGCCGAACGGACGGGTGATGACGGCACCCAGCGCGCCGACCACCGGCCGTGACAGCGACGGTGCGGCCAGTGCGGTGGCGACGATCAGCGCGACGGCTCCCGCGCCGACCGTGGCAGCGGCAGCCCCGCCGGTCGACTGCGCGCCGATGATCAGTGCGGCTGCGCCTGCGATTCCCAGGCCGACGCCCACGAACGTCCGGGTGCGCAGGGTGTCGCCCGCAGAGGCGAACTCCTCTCGCATCGCGGCGACCGGCGGAATCTTGGCCGCTCGTCGGGCCGGTGCGTACGCGCTCAGCACGGTGACGAGGATGCCGACGGCGAAGGCGACGACAACGGTGCGCGGCTCCAGTGCCAGCGGTCCCGACGGCAGGCCCAGGTCGAAGGCGTTCAGCAGTGCTCGTAGGCCGTAGGCGAGCCCGACTCCGCCGACGAAGCCCAGGACGCTGCCGATGACGCCCACGACGAGGGCTTCGAGGACGACCGACCGGCTGACCTGTCCGCGGCTGGCTCCGATGGCGCGCAGCAGTGCCAGTTCGCGGACGCGTTGCGCGACGATCATCGAGAACGTGTTGTAGATGATGAAGGTGCCGACCAGCAGGGCGATCCCGCCGAAGGCGAGCAGGAAGTAGTTGATGAACGACAGCGCGGACTCGACCTCGGCCTGAGTTTCGGCCTGTACGTCCGCGGCGGTCTGGACCTTCAGATCGGGGAATGCCGCGGCGATCTCGTCGCGAAGATCGCTCTGACCCAATCCTCGCGCGGCGAGATCGTTGCCCGCGACGTCGATGTACTGCACGTGAGCGCCGTCGGTGAACAGCTCGTTCGCCTGGCTCTGCACGAACTGGATTCCGATGTAGCCGCCGGATTCGGTTGCCGTGGAATAAATTCCGCTGACGGTGACGTCGGTGATGCCCTTGGACGGCACGAGGACCTGGGTGGCGTCACCCACTTTCAGGCCTGCGCGCTCGGCGCCACCGGCGTTGATGGCGATCTGACCGGGAGCGGTGGGAGCCGAACCGTCGACGAAGGTGGTCGGATCGCCGAGTCGTTGGTCGTCCGGGAGGTACGACTCACCGATGGTCGGTGCGCCGCCGGACTGGACGGCGGCACCGTCCGAGCCCAGCAGTACCAACTGTCCGCCGACGTACGGGGACACGGCGCGCACGTTCGGCAACGCCGAGATCGCTGCGATGTCCTCGTTCGGCACGCCGGAAGAGCGCGCGTCCTCGGGGCTCACTCGAACGTCCGCGCCCTGTGCGGTGTCGGCGAACAGCGAGGAGAAGGTGCGCTGGAGGGTGTCGGTGAAGACGAACGAACCCGCGACGAACGCCGTGCCGAGCACGACGGACAGCACGGTCAACGCCAACCGAACCTTGTGTGCTGCAAGGTTTCTCAACGACACCTTGCGCATGGGATTGCCCGACGGCTTTTGTCGAGGAGGTTTGTTGGAAACGGAATGCGCCATTATCGGACCGTCTCCAGCTTCTTCATCCGTTCGAGTACGGCGTCGGCCGTGGGCGAGTTCAGCTGATCGATGACCGCACCGTCGGCGAGGAACACGACGCGGTCGGCGTAGCTGGCCGCGCGTGGATCGTGCGTGACGATGACGACGGTCTGGTCGAATTCGTCTGCGGCAGTGCGCAGAATCGACAGCACCTCGCCGGACGAGCGAGAATCCAGGTTACCGGTCGGCTCGTCGCCGAACACGATGTCGGGCCTGCCCGCCAGCGCACGCGCGCACGCCACTCGCTGCTGCTGCCCGCCCGAGAGTTCGCTGGGACGGTGATCGAGGCGGTCGCGCAGGCCCAATTTGTCGACCACGGTGTCGAGCCAGGCCTGGTCCGCTGCGCGGCCCGCGATGTCGAGCGGCAACGTGATGTTCTCCAGCGCGGTCAGTGTCGGCACCAGATTGAACGCCTGGAACACGAATCCGATTCGGTCCCTGCGCAATCCGGTCATCTCCTTGTCGGAGAGTGCCGTCAACTCGGTGTCGCCGATGGTCACCGTGCCCGAGGATGCGTTGTCCAATCCGGCCAGGCAGTGCATCAGCGTCGACTTGCCCGAACCCGACGGTCCCATGATGGCGGTGAATTCGCCGCGCGCGAAGTCGACGCTCACCCCCGACAGTGCGTGAACCTGGGTGTCCCCGGATCCGTAAACCTTCGATACGTCGACCGCACGTGCGGCAATGTCGCTCATGCGTGCCAGTGTTCCAGCGTTCCGCGCCCGTCGCTATCAGGGGAGACCCTGAACACCACCCCTATGATGGGCGTCATGCGCATCGGAGCCCACGTCCGCGACAGCAGCGACCCTCTCGGTACCGCCGAGGCGCTCGGCGTCGACCTCGTCCAGATGTTCCTCACCGATCCGCAGAAGTGGAACAAACTTTCCCCGCACCCCCAGGGCGAGGCGTTGTTGACCGGCGACGTCGACGTGGTGGTGCACTCGTCCTACGTGCTCAACGTGGCGAGTTTGAACAATCGGATCCGCATTCCCTCGCGCAAGGCCGTCGTCGAGCAGGCTGCTGCTGCGGCCGAGATCGGGGCCATCGGTCTGGTCGTCCACGGCGGCCACGTTCGTGAGGGCGAGGACACCGCGAAGGGAATCGACAACTGGCGCAAGCTGTTCGAGCGCCAGGCGGAGCAGGGCGGCTTCGCCGTGCCGATCTTCGTCGAGAACACCGCGGGCGGAGACTCCGCGATGGCACGCCACTTCGACGACATCGCCCGGTTGTGGGACGCGATCGGTGAGTTCGGTGCCGGATTCTGTCTGGACACCTGCCATGCGTGGGCCGGGGGTGAGGACCTGGTCGACGTGGTCGACCGAATCAAGGCCATCACCGGACGAATCGATCTGGTGCACCTGAACAATTCACGCGACGAATTCGACTCGGCGCGAGACCGGCACGCGAATCTGGGCACCGGAACGATCGACGCCGAGATCCTGACGGCAGTCGCGTTGGCGGCCGACGCGCCGGTGATCCTCGAGACTCCGCCCGAGGGGATCGAAGACGACGTCAGGCTGCTGAAGAGCCTGTAGCGGCGGGCGTCGTCGTCGCCAGCTGGCGAGCGGTGTCCGACCACAACCGGATCAGCTCGTCGGCTCCCTGCAGGCCGTGCGCCCAGGTGATTCGTGCCAGGGCAATGCCTGTGTCGGTCACCGTGATTCCGATGTCGATGGCGTGGTCGCGGCTGGGCTCGGCCAGGGCAGAGTCACGGACGATGATCTGAGCTCCCGCGCGGCAGGCCAGCGCGGGATAGTTGCGGGTCAGCGCATAGTCGCGGCCGGCGTTCGGCACCGAGGCGAGCCGCCTCGCGACATCGTCGAGAAGGTGTTCGGCGTGGGAGGGCACGGTGAGGGCGTCGGTGTGGACCGCGGGGAGTCGGACCGGGTGAACGGCACCGGTGCGATCGAGATCGAGGTCGACCAACGCGCCGGCCGAGGAGCCGCGACGGTTGTTTCTCTGCCACGTGGACACGGCCGAGCCCAGGGCGGCCAGCAGCAGAACGCGGCGGTGATGCGCACCGTCGGGCAGTGCGAACGTCATCGACGTCTGCTCGAATCTCGTGAACTGTTCGGTGAGCAACGGTCGCTCCGCCGGGGTCAGGACGGCGACCCAGTACGGGACCTGTTCGGCTACCTCGGTGCAGAGAGTGCGTCCGAGCTGGGCCGGGCTGATCGCCTCGCGGTGCACGAGTCTCAGCGGTCCGAACACGCTCATGCCGGCGACCCCACTTCCGATCGGATTGTCCTAGCCTTACCTAACCTTGCTCAGGTTAGCTCGAGCCGGAATCGGACGCCAGGACGCCCCCGTCGGGATCGGTTCGGTCGGTGGTGCGCAGCGCCGGAATGCCGGGAGAGGCCGGTAACCTTCCGGTCTCGAGCTCGCCGAGCAGGCCCTCGGACCAGGTCAGCAGACCGGCGACATCGACACGATGCGGAGGGTCGGCCTCGAAACCGATGAGCCGGTCGTGTCCTTGCCGGAGCAGCGAACCGGCACCGACGCGGTTGCCACGCATCAGATGGGTCAAACCGACGGCGAGTTGGGCCAGGCCCTGCCACAACGGACGCTCGTCGGGCGAGCAGCTCTTCCACGTGCCTTCCAGTACCTCGTGCGCATGGAACGGCATGTTCGCGTCGAGGAATCTCTGGGCTTCGACGAGTGCGGCGGCGGGCGGAAGCCGGAGGTCGTCGGGCACGCGTGGAGTTCCGTTGCCGCCGCGAGCGAGGGGCCGCCCGAGACCGTCCCGAGGCCTGGCGTTCAGGGGCTTACCGTGCGCATCACGTTCACGTTCGGCCATGGCGGAAACCCTAGCGGGTGGTGGCCCGCTCCGAGCTCACAGTCGCGACGACGTGCGTGCGGTGATGACACCCAGAGCTGCCAGTGCGGCGGCAGAGGTCGCGACCATCGTGGTGGACACGGCAACGGCGTCGTTTCCGAGGGCACCGACGATCGGCGCGACGATGGCACCGAGCCCGAACTGAGCTGCTCCGAGAAGGGCAGCGGCACCGCCTGCGGCCTCACCGTGCCTGGACAGCGCGAGCGCAGGTGCGTTGGGCATGACGAATCCGACGGCACCGAGCACGAACCACAGCGGAATCACGAAGCCGGCCATCCCACCGATCTCGGCGATCGCCAGCACGGCCATGACTCCGCCCGCGAGCACGGCGAACGACAGCGCGGCCAGCACGATCTGCACCGGAGCGAAGCGTCCGAGCAGGAGGACGTTGAGCTGAGATGCACCGATGAGCGAGATCGCACCGGCGGCGAAGACGATGGCGAACTGCTGCTCGTCGAGGCCGAATTCCTCCTGCAGAACGAACGACGAACCGGCGATGTACGCGAACAACGAGGACATCGCGAGGGCCGCGACGAGAACGAGCACCACGAACTGGGCGTCGCGCAGCAGAGAGCGGTAGGTGCGCAACACCGGCATGACTCCGCTCGCCCGACGGCGCTCGGGCGGCAGCGTCTCGCGTAGCGACACGATCGCCAGTGTTATCAGGGCGACACCCATGATCGCCAGCGCGGCGAACACGAGACGCCACGATCCGACCAGCAGCACGGCACCGCCGAGCGAGGGTGCCAGCACGGGTGCGACGCCCATGACGAGCATCAGCCGGGACAACACGGTTGCGGCCGCGCGGCCGCTGAACAGGTCTCGCACGATGGCCATCGCGACCACTGCAGCGGCGGCGGCACCGAGACCCTGCACCACGCGTAGGCCACCGAGAACGGCGATGTTGGGAGCCACGATGCAGGCGACGGAGGCCAGGATGTGCACTCCGGTACCGACGATGAGCGGTAGTCGTCGGCCGACGATGTCCGAGAGCGGCCCGATGACGAGCTGTCCGAGGGCGAGGCCGATCAACGTGCCTGCGAGGGTGAGCTGCACCGCCGACGACGGGGTGTTCAGGTCGTCGGCGATGGCCGGAAGAGCCGGCAGATACATGTCGATGGTCAGCGGACCGAGCGCGATGAGTGCGCCGAGAACCAGGATCACCCGCAGGCGTTCCTTCGACGTCGGCTCGGGAGAGGTGTTCGTCGCTGGTGCTACGGGTGTCTCGGCTGCTGTCGTGTTCGGTGCTTGGGCCACCCGACTTTCAGCAACCGGGGTACTCGTTCTGTTCCCGGTTGCTGACTACAACTTTCGTGTCCTATGCCACGGCGTCGGACAGTACGGTCAGCTTCTCCACTTCCTGGCTGGTCAGAGCCAATGCGGGTGCGTCGAGCAGAGCCGGTAGCTGTGAGATCTTGCTCGCGCTGGCGATCGGGGCGGTGACGCCCGGTCGCGCGAGCAGCCACGCGAGGGCCACGCTCGAAATCTCCGCCGAACGTGATTCGGCGATCTCACGTAGGCCTTGCACCACGTCGAGACCGGCGTCCGAGAAGTACCCCGTGGTCAGACGTTCGCGTTGCTTGCCGGCCAGGTCTTCGCGGGTGCGGTACTTACCGGTGAGGAATCCGGCGGCGAGGGAGAAGTAGGGAAACACGCCGAGATCGTTCTCGACGGCCAGATTCTGCAGCTCGCCTTCGTAGTCACGGCGGGCGACCAGGTTGTAGTGCGGCTGCAGTGCGATCGGTGCCGCGAAACCGTTGTCTCGGGCGAGGCCGAGCCATTCACGCACCCGCGCCGGGGTGTAGTTCGAGATGGCCACGTACCGCACCTTGCCTGCCCGGACCAATGCGTCGAACGCTGCGAGGGACTCGACCAGCGGAGTCTTCTCGTCGTCGTAGTGCGCGTAGTAGACGTCGATTCGGTCGGTCTGCAGCCGAGCCAGCGACGCGTCTGCGGCGGCACGGATGTTCTCCGGGGCCAGTCCGCGGAAGTCGGGATGTTGGCTGACCTTGGTGGCGATGACGACATCGTCCCGGTTTCCGCGGGCTCTGGTCCACTTGCCGATGATCGTTTCGGACTCACCGCCGGAGTTGCCGTCGGCGAATGCCGAGTACGAATCCGCGGTGTCGACGAAGTTGCCTCCGCCTGCGGTGAACGCGTCGAGGATCTCGAACGACTCGGCCTCGTCGCTGGTCCAGCCAAACGTGTTCCCGCCCAGTGCGAGCGGAAAGATCTCCAGATCGGAACTACCGATGGCAACCACAGTCAAACCCCTTACGTTGGCGAACAACTCGACTGTACGAGCAGCGAAGGCTCAGTGCCACGTGTGATCCACCAGCGCGGTGCGAGGACCGAACTTGGGCTTGGTGGCCTTACCGCTCAGATACAGCAGCCGAATCGCGCGATGCCTGTGCGGTGCCAGGGGTCGGAGATACTCGACCATCTCCGCGTCGTCGATCGGCCTACCCAACAGTGACCAGCCCACCACCGACGCCAGGTGATAGTCGCCCACCGACAATGCGTCGGGATCCCCGAGGGCGCGTTGCGCGGTCTCGGCCGCCGTCCAGACGCCGACGCCCGGGATGGCCCGCAGCCTGCGCGCAGCGTCCTCGGGTGTCATTCCCGACGCCTCCTCCAGACGACCGGCCGCGCAGGCAACGCGGACGACGGTCTTGGACCGGGCCGGGTCGACGTTGGCGCGGTGGTACTCCCACGACGGGATACGGCGCCACACGTCGGGTGTCGGGAAGACGGACATCGGCTTCGGCGTCGGACCCGGTGCCTTCTCGCCGAACTTGGTCACCAGGTAACGCCACGACCCGAAGGCCGAAAGTCCGTGTACTCGTTGCTCGATGATCGCCGGGATCAGGGCCTCGAGCACCAGCCCCGTTCTACCCAGTCGCAGGTGCGGCAGCCGCCGGTGGGCTTCCTGGAGAATCGGGTGCTCGGGTGCGAACGTGGAGGCATCGTCGTCCACTCCGAGGAGCGCGGGTGCCGCGTCCAACAGGTCGGGTGCACCGGGGCCCCACGCTCGAACCTGGGCACTCGTCGGCGAGGTCTGGGTCAGGCGGTACGTCACCGGACCGGAGCTCATGCGCGACGTGCGCCAGATCCCGCCGTCCGGCGTCGACTCGTAGGTGGGATCACCTCGGCCCCGACGCAGCGGCGACACCGACATCCGAACGTCGATCCGTTGTTCGGAGGTGACGAGTCGGACCACCCCATCGGAACCGGCGTCGTCGGGCATCGGTTCTTCACCTCCGAAGGGTCGTGGCCGTGTGGCCCGAATGGGTCCTCGGCGGGGCGTCGATCGGCACGATCGCAGTACCGACGGCAAGATACATAGTGCCCCGCGGAACGCGGGATCACCGCACGGACTCCCTCGCCGCGTCCGGTTCCATCGACACCATCAGGAGGTTCTTCGTGACTCGATCGCGCGCAGCCGCGTTCGTCGGAGTTGCCTACGCGTTCGTCGTGGCGATGATGGGCACGACGATGCCGACGCCGCTCTATGCGCTGTACGAGATCGAGTTCGGCTTCTCCGTCTTCGTCGTCACCCTGGTGTTCGCGGCGTACGCGGTCGGTGTACTCGGTGCCCTGCTGGCATTCGGCCGCTGGTCCGATTCGCTCGGGCGTCGGCCGATGCTGTTGGCCGCCATCGCTTTCGGACTGGTCAGCGCCGTGGTGTTCGTGTTCGCCGAGTCGTTGACGGCCCTGGTGATCGGGCGCCTGCTGTCCGGAATATCGGCAGGAATCTTCGTGGGTACCGCGACGGTGACCTTGATCGAACTGGTACCGGACAAGTGGCGCGACCGAGCCCCGGCCATCGCCACCGCGGCCAACATCGGCGGACTCGGCCTCGGTCCGTTGGTTGCGGGACTGTTGGCCGAGTACCTTCCCCAACCGCTGCGCCTGACGTTCTTCGTCGATATCATCCTGCTCGTCGTGGCAGCGGTGGCGGTGTTCCTCGCGCCCGAGACCGTCAGGGTCGCACGCGGTGCCCGGCCGCACATGCAGCGCTTGTCCGTACCGGCGGATGTCCGCGGCACGTTTCTGCGCGCCTCGATCGGTGGCTTCGCCGGGTTCGCGGTACTCGGACTGTTCACCGCGGTCTCACCGGGATTCATCGCCGGCGTGCTGCAGATCGACAACCACGCGGTGACGGGTGCCGTGGTGTTCGCAGTCTTCGCCGCATCGGCGACCGCGCAGATCACCGTGCGCAAGGCCGACCCGACGTCGGCGCAGCGGTGGGGTTGCGTGGTCCTGATGCTCGGATTGGTGTGCCTGGCAGTGTCGTTGCTGGTGGCATCGCTGACGGTGCTGATCGTTGCGGCTGTGCTGTGCGGAGTGGGGCAGGGTGTGACGTTCAGCAACGGCATGTCGGCCGTCGACGCGGAACTTCCGCCGCACCGTCGAGCAGAAGTGACGTCGACGTTCTTCGTGGTGCTCTACGTCGCCATTTCGGTCCCGGTCATCGGCGCGGGAGCTGCGGCGAGCGAGTGGGGGCTGGTGGCGGCGGGGGTACTGTTCTCGGCCGTGATCGCCGTGTTGGCAGGACTGGCGTTCGTGTTGCTCACCGTGGACGGTAGGAAATCGAGGTTCGCCCGCGTGCCCTGATACGCGGGGTCGGTCGTGCCTCGGACCCATCGGGCAAGTCCCGCGGCGTTCGTGCGCGAGTCACCCGGGCTTTGACGGTGCCCCGACGTAGGGTCTGAGACCGTGATCATCGTGAGTACGGACGGCTCGTGTCTGCGTAACCCCGGCGGAGCAATCGGGTGGGCGTGGGTCAACCACACGGGGCCGAGCAACTCCGGCGGTGAGCCCTCGGGCACCAACCAGGTCGCCGAGCTCAGGGCCCTGCTGGAGGCGGTGCTGGCGCACCCCGGCCCCGAGCCGCTGTTGATCGAATCCGATTCGCAGTACGCCATCAAGTGCGCGTCCGAGTGGCTCGCAGGCTGGAAGCGCAAGGGCTGGAAAACTGCGGGCGGTTCGCCGGTACGCAACCTCGAACTCGTGCAGAGCATCGAGCGAGCCATCACCGAACGCGAAGGTCCGGTCCGGTTCCGGTGGGTCCGCGGACACGTCGGCAATCACTTCAACGAAGCAGCCGACGCCTTGGCAGGGGAGGCGGCACGCGCCGTGGCCGCCGGCGGTCCGACAGCGCCGGCCAAGAACGCGACCGACAAATCGACACCGGCCCCGGCGGATGCAGTTCCCTCGTCTCCGGTCCAGGCCCCGGCTGCGCGCGAGACGTCGACGTCCGACGACGCGGTTCCCACTCTGTTCTGATCGCTCGTTCGCCTGGACGTCGGAATCCTCCACCAGTACTCGGTAGGATCGCGACATTCCACTCATTTCGGGATTGTCCGATACCGGAGGCGTCGAGAGCACTGTGCACTCCATAGATCCCCCTGGGCCGCCCGTGGCCGCTGCTCCATCGGAGGCCACTGCTTCGGCCGTCCGATTTCGAGTGATCGCATGGTGATCACCGCGCTACTGTCGTTGCTCCTCGGCTTCGTACTCACCGCCGCGATCATCGCGGCCAACGGATACTTCGTGGCTCAGGAGTTCGCTTACATGTCCGTCGACCGGGCGACGCTGCGTACCGGAGCCGAGAGGGGCGACGCGTCGGCCGAGCGGGCACTGAAGGTCACCAAGCGCACCTCGTTCATGCTGTCGGGCGCGCAGCTGGGCATCACGGTCACCGGTCTGATGGTCGGCTACGTGGCCGAGCCGTTCATCGGCGAATCGCTGGGCGAGCTGCTGAGCAGCGCCGGAGTTCCCATCGCGGTGGGAATTTCGATCGGCACGGTGGGCGCTCTCGTGCTCGCGACCGTCGTGCAGATGATCTTCGGCGAGCTCTATCCGAAGAATCTCGCGATCGCGAACCCCGATCCGCTGTCCCGACGCCTCGCCCGGTCGACGCTGATCTACCTGGCCGCGTTCGGTTGGCTGATCACCTTCTTCGACAAGTCCTCCAACGCGATGCTGCGTCTGCTGCGCGTCGAACCGGTGCACGACGTGGACAGCAGTGCCACCGCCAAGGATCTCGAGAGCATCATCGACGATTCCCGGGCCAGCGGGGATCTCACCGAGGATCTGTCGTTGCTGCTCGACCGCATCCTGGACTTTCCGGAACGCGACGTCGAGCACGCCATGATCCCGCGTAGTCGGGTGGACGCAGTCACCCCCGCCACCGCCATCGGCGAGATGCGGGCGCGGATGGTGCGTGCGCACACGCGCTACCCGGTGATCGGCGACCGTGACGAGCCGATCGGTGTGGTGCAGCTGGCCGAGGTGTTGGCCGCTGTCCCCGACGACAGCCGTTCGGTCACCGAGATCATGCGAGCACCGCTGATCGTGCCGGAGCTGATGCCGCTCGAGGATGCCTTGGAGCTGTTGTCGAGCACGAAGAACGAATTGGCATGCGTGATCGATGAATACGGCGGATTCGCCGGTGTGCTGACCATCGAGGATCTCGCCGAGGAGCTGGTCGGCGAGATCACCGACGAGCACGACGAGGACATCGTCGGCGTTGAGGTTCGGAAAGACGGAGTGTGGCTCATGGACGGCGACGTCCACGTCGACGAGGTCGAACGCACCATCGGTCGCGACATGCTGTTGCCGCGAGGCGATTACGAGACACTGGCCGGCCTGCTCATCGCAGAGGGCGGAAATCTGCCCAAGGTCGGAGACACGGTGCGGATCGACCTCGCGGTGTTCGGGGCCGACCTCATGGAAGAGGTGCCGCCGCGTCCGTCGTTGGAGGTGGAGGTGCTCGAGGTCGATCGGCACGTGCCGAGTGAGCTGAGAATCAGACTCCACGAGAATTCACCGGACGGCAGCGAGGATTCGCAGGAGTCGGACGAGGAGACGGACCGATGAACGCATGGGTCGTCGTCGCCGTGACGGTCGCGCTCATCGCGCTGAGTGCGTTCTTCGTCGTCATCGAGTTCGCTCTGCTCGGTGCCCGAAGGCACCGACTGGAGGAGAAAGCCGGAACGAGCCGATCGGTGCGGGCGGCGCTGCGCGGAATGAACGAGTTGACGATCATGTTGGCGGGCGCGCAGCTGGGCATCACTGCCTGCACCTTCGCTCTCGGTGCCGTCACCAAGCCCGCCGTCGATTCCTGGCTGGGGCCGGTGTTCACCTCGTGGGGTGTGCCGGGTTGGTTGGCCGGAACCGCCGCGTTCGCGCTGTCGCTGTTGCTCGTCACGTTCCTGCATCTGGTGATCGGTGAGATGGCCCCCAAGTCCTGGGCCATCGCGCATCCCGAACTCGCTGCCACCATCATCGGGCTACCGTCTCGGGCGTTCATCCGCCCCTTCCGGCTGTTCCTGGTGTGGGTCAACAAGATCGCCAATAAGCTCGTCGAACGGTCGGGAGTGGAGCCGGTGGAGAGCGCCGCGGTCGGCGGACGCGACGCCGAGACCATCCGCAATCTCGTCGAGTACTCGTCGCAGGTCGGTGTACTGGAACCGGAACTGCAAACCCAGATCACCCGGGTGATCGAACTCGAGACACTGACCGTCGAGACGATCACGGTGCCCGACTCCGAGGCGACCTCGGTGCCGCACGGTGCCACCGTCTCCGATGTGCAGGCGGCCGCGCTGCGTTCCGGTCACCTTCGGGTACTGCTCACCGACAGCTCCGGCGCGACGCCCGGCGTCGTCCATGTGAGAGACACGTTGCTGGCCGACGTCGGGGAGCCGGCGGCCGACTACGCGCGGGAGGCCTACACGGTCGACGGATCGACACCGGTGTACGAGTTGCTACGGCAGATGCGCAACCGCAGCGTTCAGCTCGCGGTCGTGGAGACCGGTGGACGGTTCCTCGGCATCGTCACGCTCACCGACGTCATCAAGCGGGTACTACCCACGGCTCCTGCTGCATAGCAATGTGATTCAGCCGCGAGGTTGCATCCGGCTGTTGGGCAGAGGTGGCGCGTGCAGTCGAGATCCCGGATACCCCTCGACGGTGCCGAACTGCTCGCTCTCGCGCTCGTAGGCGGCCCGGTACTCGACGACGTCCTCGTGGCTGCGGCCGACGAAGTTCCACCACATGACGATCTGCTCGCCGAACGGCGGTCCACCGAGCAGCAGCAGTCGCACCGGCTCTCGGGTCGGGTTGTGGAGATCGAGCGTCGAACTGCCCGGTTCGCGGTAGCCCAATTCGGCTGCTGCAAGGACGGTCTCGTCCATCGTCACGGTGCCCTGATCGACGATGACGCCGTGCTCGAACGTCGAGTCGACGTCGAGGGTGACGCGGGCTCCGGCGTCGAGCACGAGCTCGGCTCCGAGGAGCGGGGTGAACGTCGCCACCGGTGAGGTCTCACCGAGCAGCGAGCCGAGGAACACTCGTGCGGTCAGCCCCTGGCTCGTGTGGGTCGGTGGCACGTGGTGCTCGAAAGTGGGCGCGGTGAAGCGCGATCGAGCCGGCAGGGCAACCCACAGCTGCATGCCGTGCAGAATCTCGGTCTCCGGGGTGGAGGTCTCGGAGTGACTGATGCCGTAGCCGGCCGTCATCAGATTCAGCTCACCCGGCCGCACCATGGCATGTGATCCGACGCTGTCGCGGTGTTCGATCTCGCCGGAGAACAACCAGCTGACGGTCTGGAGTCCGGTGTGTGGATGGGGTGGCACGTCCATCGACGAGGTGTCGGGGCCGTAGTGGTCCGCGAAGCACCACGCGCCGATCAGTGAACGCTGCCGTTGCGGGAGCGTGCGCCGAACCTTCAGGGCGCGCGGGCCGCCGAGAGGAACCTCGCGTGGGGTGAGAATTTCGATCACGTCTGCTCCTGATGGCACGAAAGTCTTGGCGCTCGAATCGACTACGTGGAACAACCCGAATGCGACGAGGGCTGTTCCCGGTCCGGACTAACCGACGAGGGACGCGGTTCCGCTGAGCAGCCGCACGTCGTACGACTCGGCCGCACCGTGCACCTCGGTCGATCCACCGTGGACCGTGTAGAGCACCGCGTAGGAGGTGAAGGTGACGGGTTGGTTGTCGTCGGAGTCGACGGCCACGCGTGGCAATACGACAAGCAGGTGGGTCCGGTTACCGTCCGAAAGATTGTCGACGACGGTGCGAATCTCGAAACCCAGGTCCGATCGGGTGACGTCGGTGGACTCGAACGTCTGTCCGCTCAGAACGAGCTGCGCCGCCCAGACGCCTGCGGATCGATGGGCATCGACGGTCCCGGTGATGTCGTCGCCGGTGAAGTCGTAGTGATTCGCTGCGGTGAAAGGCATGGTCACAGGCTATTCCTCGGGTCGTGGAAAAACTTCGAAAAAATTCCTCATCCGGCACCCATCCACCTCGAGAGGGGCTGCGAATGCTCAATGAGACACCCGCTACTGCTGTCGCCCCCGACCGCCGTCAGTAGTGGGTGTCTCCCTTTTCGTGTGTGGGAAGACGTCCACATCGTGATGGATGCCCTCGGCTCGACCCGATCCGCCGCCCGAGACCGGATCGGAAGATTTCCGGCGAGTCGAACCGGTGATCGGTACGCTTTCGGACCTGGGCAGGTCGTTTCTCGAGGGAGCCTCATGTACGAAGACTTTCGATCGCCCGCATCGCGGCACGGCGAGCGATCGAATGCGTCGGTACAACCACGTTCGACGCGGGCGCACGGGCAGGCGCGTAGTCGCCACCGCAAACGGTCGAGCACGCCCTCGCCGCCGAGGTCGATCTCGAGTATCACCGCTCCGCCGCTCGGACCTCAGCCCAGTGCGGCTCAGGTTCTTCGCCACTGGTTCGCTGCCCCGCACGATTTCGACTGGATTTTCGTGCACAAGTCGACTCGTCCGCTGCACCGACTGATCCGAGTCGTGTTCGCGAGCTGTGTGGCTCTGTACGCCGCCGTGTCGATGTTGATGCTGGCCTCACCGAACGGGCCGACCGGATCGGGTCCGGTTGCCTACGTGATCTTCATCCTGGTTCTGCAGTTCGCCGCGATCCTGTGGTTGCTGGTCGGGCCGCTACCGGACCGCAAGTGGCAGCTGGTGGCTTTCCTGGTATTCGGCGACGTCGGTCTTGCGTCGGTGATTCTTCTCGATGTCCCCACGTCGGCGCTGATCGGCACGTTCCTCTTCGCGCTGACCGGGTCGATGTGCACCTTCTTCCTCGGTCCGAGACTGCTCGTCGCGCACCTGGTGTTCGCCAATCTGGTGATCGTCTACATCGGGGCGGCCGCATATGTGCAGGGCTTGTGGGGTCCGTGGGATGCGATCGCCGCCGTGCTGGTGGCCGCAGGGGCGACGTCGGGTGTCCCGATCTTCGCCCAGATCGCCTGGTCGTTGGTGTGCGAGGATGCGCGGCAGTCCGAGATCGATCCGCTGACCCGAATGAAGAACAGACGCGGATTGCAGAATGCCATCGAAGATCTGCGCATGGTCGCCCACCGCGAGCAGTTGGCTTTCGTTCTCGTTCTGGTCGATATCGATCGGTTCAAGAGCGTCAACGACCGCTATGGACACGACCAGGGCGATGCCGTCATCGTCCTCGTTGCCGACCGACTCCGCGCCCACCTCGGGAAGGTGGGGGTGGTGGCGAGAACCGGGGGCGAGGAGTTCGTGGCCGTCCTCGTCGGCGAGGCAGAACAATTGTGTGACCTGGTGCTCGACGTGAGCGGCACGCTGACGGACTGCTCGGATCCGATACCGGTCACGGTCAGTGCCGGCGCTGTCGTGATCGCTCCTGATTCGGAGGCATGGTCATCAGGGGTCGATGTGGTCAACGACGCGACGCGCGCGGCGGACTCTCTCATGTACCGAGCGAAAGCGGACGGTGGAAATCGGACGATGCTCGAGACGATGTAGAGCTCAATTCGCTCGTACTGTCATGAGCGAGCGCGGACTTCCTCTGCCCGCGCCCGCCCGGTGACGGTTCCCCGTCAGAACGGGTAGCCGACTCCCGTCAATTTCTCGCTGGCGTCCCACAGCTTCGCGGCAAGAGCCGGGTCCTGTGCGGTCTTGGTCATGCTCGCCGGGCCCGGCTTGCCGCGCGTCTCGAACAGGGATTTGGGGCCGCTGTACGTGCCGCCACCCGCAACGTCGACGGCGTAGAGCGTGGGACGCGATCCGGCACTGGCGGATTGCGAGAAGATCTTCAGTCCGATCGGAGCCAGAGTGGACAGGATCTTGTTGCTGCCCAGCCCGTCGGGGCTCGAGTACAGCTCGGTGGCCGAGATTCCGGGGTGCGCGGCATTGCTGGCGATCTTGAGTCCGGCCTTGTCGATCCGGCGCTGGAGTTCCAGAGCGAACAGGATGTTCGCAAGCTTGGAATTGGCGTACCCACGCTGAGGGTTGTACCCACGCTCGAGCTGAAGATTGTCGAAATCGAGCTTGGGTCCCTGCCGGTGTGCGACGGATGCGATCGTGGTGATCTTGGCGTCCGCAGCGAGCTTGGGGAACAGCAGGCCGGTCAAGGCGAAGTGGCCCAGGTGATTGGTGCCGAGCTGGAGCTCGAACCCGTCCGCCGTCTCGGTCCGCATTGCCGGCATCATCACGCCCGCATTGTTGATCAGTACGTCGATCGACTCCGGTGCCGACGCGGCGTATTCATGCACCGAGGCCAGGTCCGCGAGGTTCAGGGTGGCGGTGTCGACGGTTCCGCGGGGTGCCTCCGCCGAAATTTTGGCCGCGGCGGCATCGGCCTTGTCCTTGTTGCGGCACGCGAGCGTTACGTGGTCGCCGCGCTTCGCCAACTCCAGGGCGGTGTAGTAGCCGATACCGGTGTTCGCACCGGTGATGACAACGCGTCTCTGCTTGTTTTCGGGCACGCCGCCAGGTTACCGGTCTGTTTTAGACTTTGCCCGTGAGCAGAGCAGAAGCCGACGAACGTCCGGAATTTCCGGAGGGCACCGGAAATCCTGCGTCTCGGGCATTCCGCGCGGCGGGATACATGTGCCTGGACGATCTTGCTGGGGTGCCCGCGGCCGAGCTGAAGAAACTGCACGGTGTCGGTCCCAAGGCGTTGACGGTCGTCCAAGCGGCGTTGGAGCAGACCGGTCGCTCGCTCGGGCGAAGTTCAGGCCCAATGACTGGGACGGGCCAAGGATTCGGGTAGCCGTGTTGCTCGGTCACCACGTGCCGCGCCGATCTGGAACTGCGTGGCATAGATGCTTCCGAGCATGTCCGTGCCGCGGAGGTCGGCACCCCGGAGATCCGCGCCGATCATGTCGGCCAGACGCAGGTCCGCCCTGCGCAGGTCGGCCCCGATGAGATACGTACCGCGCAGGCTCGCTCCGCGCAGGTCCGCGCCGGCAAGCTGTGCGCCGATCAGGTCGCGGCCGCGGTAGTTCTTCTTCTTGCCCTTCACTTCGGTTCGAACCAGATCGCTTGCCTCGATCAGCAACTCGTTGATCCGCGAACGCAGCCCGGAGACGTCGACCGACAGTACAACCTCGGGAGCCGACTCGGTCAGCGCGTCCAGTTCGTCGTACTCGTGGCCGATCCGATTGTGCAGCGGCGCGGTCGAATCCCGGTCACGCACATCCGCGAGGTACCACAGCAGTTCGTGCAGATCACGCATGATCGGGAACACCGCGAACATCTCCGACGAGTTCGACGGTTGCTGCCGCCAGTTGCGTCCGGCGAACGTGGACTGCGATGCCTTCTGGCCCGCACCGAAGCAGTCGTACACCGTGCACCCGGGAAAGCCTTTCTCCCGCAACGTCGAATGAATGCCGCACCGCGAGTCCCCGAGGAGGTTCCGGCACGGCTCGCCGGCGGCCTTGTCGACAGCGAAGTCCGACGACTTCGCGAAGGGCAGAGCGACGCAACAGAGTCCGAAACAACTGCCGCAATCGGCCAGCAAGTTCTCGGGCGCGCGCATGCGGCCACTCTGTCCCCCGACGCGAGGCAGCGTCAAGCGAGTTTGTTCGCGGCAGTCACTCCGGTCGATTCAGCAGTGCGATGAGCTTCTTCGGGGCGCGATCGCAGTAACTCTCGGTGATCAGTTCGCCGAGTTCGGTCCGGTCCACGGACTCGTCGAGCAGCATTCCGATGATCTGCGGACCCCATCCGGGCTTGAAGAACCCGGCACGGGCGGACAGTGCGTCGAGTTCGATTCCGCTGGAGCGAAAGATCAGCACGTGAGCCGGACCGTCGGTGCCGGCGGCTGCGGCGGATGCAGGCGGGGCGCCGTCGAGGATCTCGAGAACGTGGGCGAAGGTGCGCCCGCGAACTCGCCAGCGTGTCCCGACCCATGCCTGCTCCTCGTAGGTCTCGGGCAGGGCCAAGCACATCCGTCGGACAGCGGCTTCCCAGTTCGTCCTGTCGTGCGACATACCGGACTACAGTATTTCAGCGGGCGGGCAGGCGGGCGGAAAGCACTCCGGAAGGCACGGTCGATGTCGGAACTCGAGTACGGCGAGGTGGTGTCCTCGCTGCGCAGAGCCGGATGCGTGTTCGCCGACGAGGAAGCAGACATTCTCGTCGAGTCCGCGTCGACCCCGGCGGAGCTGACCGCAATGCTCGCACGCCGCGTCGCCGGCGAACCGCTCGAGCATGTCGTCGGCTGGGTCGCGTTCTGTGGTCGGCGCATCGCCGTCGAACCGGGCGTGTTCGTACCTCGCCGGCGAACCGAATTTCTCGTTGAATGTGCTGCAGCGCTGCATCCTTCGGTGTTACTGGACCTGTGCTGTGGATCCGGGGCGATAGGCCTGTCGGTCGACGGTGTCACCGAGTTGCATGCTGCCGATGTCGACGCGGTGGCGGTTCGGTGTGCATCGCGCAATGTCGCCGCAGGCGTGGGCACGGCACCGGTCGGTCACGTACATCGCGGCGACCTGTACGACGCCCTGCCGCCGGAGATGCGCGGCAGATTCGACGCGATCGTCGTCAACGCGCCCTACGTTCCGACGGCCGACATCGGGCTGATGCCACGAGAGGCGCGCATCCACGAGCCGCACATCGCGCTCGACGGTGGTTCGGACGGTGCCGGGATTCATCGTCGGGTCGCGGTCGGTGCGCCGCAGTGGCTGGCTCCCGGCGGCTACCTCCTCATCGAAACCAGTGCAGCACTGGCACATTCGACGCTACGAGCTGTAGTCGACGCCGGCTTCACCGGTCGCATCGACGAATCCGAGGCACTCGATGCCGTCGTGGTGATCGGTTCGACTCCGAGTCGGTGAGGGTTTCGATCGGGCTCCCGCGTGGCATGCAGGACCAGATACCGACGACGAGAGGTTGTTCGACCATGACAACATTGCTGTTCGCAGTCACCGCTGCCGACCACTGGACCCTGAACGACGGAAGCAAGCACCCCACCGGGTACTGGGCCGAGGAGCTCGTCGAGTCCCATCGCACGTTCGTCGACGCAGGCTGGGATATCACGGTCGCGACGCCGGGCGGTAAGGCTCCGGTCGTCGACGAAGGCAGCTTGGCCGTCGATGCCAACGGCGGCGACGAGGAGAAGGTGGCGGATCAGAAGAGCTACCTCGCCTCCATCGAGTCGATCCTGTCCTCGCCCGCAAAGCTGGAGGAGCAGAAGGCGTCCGACTTCGACGTCGTCTTCGTGCCCGGTGGTCACGGGCCGATGGAGGACCTCGCCGTCTCCGAGAGCTTCGGGGCACTGGTGATCGACTTCCTCGACTCCAACAAGGTGGTCTCCGCGGTGTGCCACGCGCCTGCCGCCCTGCTCCCCGCCGTCCGCAGCGACGGAACCTGGGCGTTCGACGGGTACGAGCTCACCGGATTCACCGACGAAGAGGAGACCCAAGCAGGTCTCGCCGACAAGGCCCCGTGGTTGCTCGAGTCCCGGTTGCGCGAGAACGGCGCGAAGTTCGACTCCACCGACGCGTGGGCACCGAAGGTCGTCGTCGACCGGAACCTGTATACCGGTCAGAACCCGGCGTCGACGCGTCCCCTCGCGGAGAAGCTGGTCAGCGCGCTGAAGTAACCGGTGCGGGGCGGTCGGCGTTCTGCCCACGGAGAACAAGGAACATCGGCGGGAACATCACTACTGCTTTCGAAGTTGAGCCTCTATAGCTCAATCCTTTGGAGGAGAAGTGACCGAAACCGTTCGTGTCCCCGTACTGTTCCTGACCGACCCGATCGTCCTGCCCGGCATGGTGGTGCCCGTAGAACTCGACGAGGCAGCGCGTGCCGCCGTCGACGCCGCAAAGGCGAGCAACGACGGCACGCTGCTCGTTGCGCCGCGTCTCGAGGACCGCTACGCCGCATACGGAGTCCTCGCCACGATCGTGCAGATGGGACGCCTCGCAGACGGCCGCCCGGCCGCTGTCATCAAGGCCACGCGCCGCGCGCACATCGGCCACGGAGTCAGCGGACCCGGTGCCGCCCTGTGGGTCGAGGCCGAGACCGTTGCAGATGTGCCCCCGAGTGACGACCTCAAAGCCCTGGCGGCCGAGTACAAGCAACTCGTCGTTGCGATGCTGCAGCGCCGAGATGCGTGGCAGGTGATCGACTCGGTCAACAAACTCACCGACCCGGGCGCGATCGCCGACACGGCCGGCTACGCGTCGTACCTCACCGACGTGCAGAAACGGGACCTTCTCGAAACCCCGGACGTGGCAACGCGTCTGACCTCACTCATCGAGTGGACCAAGGCTCATCTCGCCGAAGTCGAGGTCAACGACAAGATCTCCGGTGACGTCCGCGAGGGCATGGAGAAGACTCAGAAGGAGTTCCTGCTCCGGCAGCAGTTGGCGGCCATCCGCAAGGAACTCGGCGAGGACGAGCCCGACGGTGCCGACGACTACCGCGGCCGCGTCGAGGCAGCGGATCTACCCGAGAAGGTGCGCGAACAGGCGCTGCGTGAGGTCGGCAAACTCGAGCGGGCCAGCGATCAGAGCCCCGAGTCGGGCTGGATCCGCACCTGGCTCGATACCGTGCTGGATCTGCCGTGGAACAACACCACGACCGACAACAACGACATCGATTCGGCGCGTGCGGTTCTCGATGCCGACCACCACGGACTCGACGACGTGAAGGATCGTATCGTCGAATACCTGGCCGTCCGGGCCCGTCGCTCCGAGCGTGGACTGCAGTCGGTCGGTGGGCGTGGGTCCGGTGCCGTCATGGTGCTCGCAGGTCCGCCCGGAGTCGGCAAGACCTCACTCGGTGAGTCGGTCGCACGTGCACTCGGTCGGAAGTTCGTACGTGTCGCTCTCGGCGGCGTCCGTGACGAGGCCGAGATCCGTGGGCACCGTCGTACTTACGTCGGCGCGCTGCCGGGCCGGATCGTGCGGGCCATCGGCGAGGCGGGATCGATGAATCCGGTTGTCCTGCTGGACGAGATCGACAAGGTCGGCTCGGACTATCGCGGCGACCCCAGTGCTGCGTTGCTCGAGGTGCTGGACCCGGCTCAAAATCACACGTTCCGTGATCACTATCTCGATCTGGACCTCGACCTGTCCGACGTGGTCTTTCTCGCTACCGCCAATGTGATCGACCAGATTCCCGGGCCGTTGCTCGACCGCATGGAATTGGTGACCATCGACGGCTACACCGAGGACGACAAGGTCGTCATCGCCCGGAACTACCTGCTTCCCCGTCAGATGGACAGGGCGGCAATCACATCCGAGGAGGTGACGGTCACCGACGCCGCGCTGCGCAAGATCGCGGCCGACTACACCCGTGAGCCGGGTGTGCGGCAACTCGAGCGATTGCTGGCCAAGGCGCTTCGCAAGGTGGCGACGAAGTTGGTGGGCACCACCGGTGTCCTGAAGATCGACGAGCCGGACCTGGTGCCGTACCTCGGTCGCCCGCGGTTCACACCCGAGGCGCACGAGCGCACCGAAGTACCAGGAGTGGCAACGGGTCTCGCGGTCACCGGACTCGGCGGAGATGTGCTGTTCATCGAGGCCGCGGCGACCGAAGGCGACTCCAGGCTCGAGCTCACCGGCCAGCTCGGTGACGTGATGAAGGAGTCCGCACAGATCGCTCTGTCCTACGTGCGCTCGCACGCAGCGCAATTCGGCGTCACGCAGGAATCTCTGGATCGGAGAATTCACGTGCACGTTCCGGCGGGCGCGGTGCCGAAGGACGGTCCTTCGGCCGGTGTGACGATGGTGACCGCCCTGGTGTCGATGGCCACCGGGCGTCCGGTGCGCTCGGATGTCGGCATGACCGGTGAGGTCACGTTGAACGGTCGGGTGCTGCCGATCGGCGGGGTGAAGCAGAAGTTGCTGGCTGCGCAGCGTGCGGGACTGAAGACCGTGTTCATTCCGGCGCGCAACGAGCCGGACCTGGACGACGTACCCGCAGAGGTGTTGGAGGCGTTGGATGTTCGTCCGATGACCGACGTCGCGGATATTCTCGCGCTCGCGCTGGAGCCGGCGACGGCAACTGCTGCGGCATAGCGCCGCGGTGATCGTCGTGGGAGGGGCAGGTGGCTCGGCCGCCTGCCCCTCCCGTCGGTCTCGGGTGCCGCGCTTGACCTCGAGTCGTGTCGAGGTTCTACGTTGGTGGGATGAGCATGGAGATGACCGCCTGGAATCAGATGTATCGCACGATGAACAGGCCCGACACCCAGTCGTCGTTCTCGAAGGAGACGGCCCGCAGGATCCTGACGTTCGCGGCACCGCATCGCCGCGCACTCGGCGGGTTTCTGATGCTCAGCGTGGCTCTGGCCGTTCTTGCAGTGGCCACACCGGTCTTGGCGGGGCGGGTGGTCAATGCGATCGTCGACGGGCGAGAGCTACGCGTGGTGGTCCTGCTTGCATCGGCGATCGCAGGGATCGCTCTGGTGGACGCTGCGGTCGGTCTGGTCAACCGATGGCTCTCGGCGAACATCGGCGAGAGCCTGATCCTGGATCTGCGGACGGCAGTGTTCGACCACGTGCAACGGATGCCGATCGCATTCTTCACGCGAACCCGCACCGGTGCGTTGGTGAGTCGACTCAACAACGACGTGATCGGAGCGCAGCGCGCATTCAGTACCACCCTGTCCGGTGTCGTCAGCAATCTCGTGACCCTGGTACTGACGTTGGTGGTCATGATCGGAATCTCCTGGCAGATCACCCTTCTCGCACTGGTCCTGCTGCCGGTGTTCGTACTTCCTGCGCGCCGGATGGGTCGACGCCTCGCGCGGCTGCAACGGGAAGCGGCAGCGCACAATTCGGCGATGAGTACGCAGATGACCGAGCGTTTCTCGGCACCGGGAGCAACCCTGGTGAAGTTGTTCGGGCATCCCGAACAGGAATCGGTCGAGTTCGCGGTCCGGGCGGCCAGGGTACGCGATATCGGAGTGCGCAGTGCCATGGTGCAGACGGTGTTCGTCACCGCGCTGACACTGGTCTCGGCACTGGCGCTCGCCGTGGTGTACGGATTGGGCGGCTTCTACGCCCTCCGCGGGACTCTGGACCCGGGTTCGGTTGTGGCACTGTCACTTCTGTTGGCCCGGCTGTATTCACCCCTGACCGCGCTGGCCAGCGCCCGCGTGGAGGTCATGAGCGCACTGGTGAGCTTCGAGCGAGTATTCGAGGTCCTCGACCTCGTTCCGTTGATCGCCGACAAGCCCGACGCGACAGCGCTACCGCCCGGACCGGTGGCCGTCGAACTCGATGATGTCAGGTTCGCGTACCCGTCCGCGGACAAAGTATCGCTCGCCTCGCTCGAGGAGGTCGCCACCTTGGATTCGCGCGGGGGAGAGGAGGTTCTGCACGGTGTGTCGTTCCGAGCCGAACCCGGCCAGATGGTCGCGCTGGTCGGCACATCCGGTGCAGGCAAGTCCACGATCGCGCAGTTGATCGCACGGCTCTACGACGTCGACGGCGGCTCGGTCCGGCTCGGCGGCGTCGATGTGCGGGACCTGACGGCCGAATCCGTCCGCGGCACAGTGGGAATGGTGACCCAGGACGGGCACCTGTTCCACGAGAGCATTCGGTCGAATCTGTTGCTGCCGCGTCCCGACGCCACCGACGACGAACTGTGGGATGCGCTCTCGAGGGCGCGGCTCGCGGACCTCGTGCGCTCCCTGCCCGACGGTCTGGACACCGTCGTCGGCGAGCGCGGGTATCGACTCTCCGGTGGTGAGCGTCAGCGTCTGACGATCGCGCGGTTGCTGATCGCACAGCCGCGAGTGGTCATCCTCGACGAGGCAACGGCATCGTTGGACTCGACGTCGGAGGCCGCGGTGCAGGCCGCGTTGGCCGAGGCGCTGGAAGGCAAGACGTCGGTTGTCATCGCGCACCGGCTGTCGACCATCCGAGCTGCGGACGTGATCCTGGTGATCGAGGACGGAAGAGTCGCCGAGCGCGGCACCCACGACGAGCTCCTCGCAGCAGGAGGCCGCTACGAGGAGCTGCATCGGACGCAATTCGCACAGGCGGAGTGAGCCTGCGAAGCCGGGATCGGAGCCTGCGGAGTGACCCTACGAAACCGGGTCCGGGACCACGGTTGCTGGGTCGTCGTCGGTTGCGGCGGCGAGCATCGGGGTGAATCCGTCGATCGCGTAGTCCAGCGACAGTGGGCTCGAGTATCCGAGGGCCGAGGGTAGGTCCGTACTGAAGGAGCCGATGTAGGCGGTCCGGTCCTGCCGGACGACGTCGAGGGCGGCGAGCAGAGGGTTGGCCTGCAGCTGCTCGCGGCTCTGGCCGGCGATGACGAGGACGTCGGTGTCGAGTCGATCGAGGTTCTCCGCACTGATGGTCTCGGAGGCGTCGGGAATCTCGAAGCCGAGGTCGGTGAAGAACAGGGCGCGGATGTCGTCCTTGCCGAGAAGCAGGTAGCTGCCGTCGTCCATGACGAACGCGAGAGACAGTGACTTGCCGGTGAATTGGGGGTTCGCGGCTTCGGTGTCGGCGAACTTCTGCTCCAGCTCGGCCGTTCGATCCTGGGCTTCCTGCGACTTGCCGAGGGCTTCGCCGACCACGGCGAACTCCTGCTGCCAGGTTGCGGCGGGTACGTCGTCGTAGCCGCCGATGTCGGCGATCGTGGGGGCCATCCCGGACAGGGTGTCGTACTGGCCCTGGTCGATGAAGGAGTACGGGCCGAGGATCAGGTCGGGTGCTTGCGCCGCGATCTGCTCCAGCTCGAGGTCGGTACTGCCGACTTCGGGAATCTCGGTTCCGCCCAGGGCTGCTCGAGCCCACGGGCGCTGTCGGTAGTCGTAGCTCAGGTTGCCGCGTGTCGCGACGGGCTTGACGCCCAGCGCGAGTGCGAAGTCCTGCTCGTTGAAGCCGATCGTCACGACACGGGTGGGTTCGGCGTCGATAACGGTCTCACCGAAACGGTGCTCGATGGTGACGGGGAAGCCGGCGGCGCTACCGGGGCCACCGGATGCGTCGGTGTCGGCATCGGACGAACAGCCCGCTGCCAGAGCCAGGACGGACGCACCGGCGGCCACGAGCTGGACGGTCTTCTTCATGTGATCTCCTCGCTACTGAACTTAGCGAGGTTAGCCTAACCGACCCACCGATGCGTCGATCATGTGCAAGGGGGTCGGGCGGCGCGATCAGCAGTTGGTCGTGGCCGGCACTCCCGCGAATCGCTGGTCGATCCACTCGAGGGCCTGTGGCAGGCCGAGTACGGCAGCGGTCAGGTGATCGTTGCTGGGCACCTTCACCTCGGTCACGAGCACTCCGGCGCGGCAGTATCGGGCGATCGTGTTGTCGATGGCGCTGACCGGGATCAACGCATCGGTGGGGCTGTGCCACTCGAAGTACGGTGCCTTCGGTACACCGGGATACAGCTCGACGCTGTTGTCGTTGACGGCGGCGATCGCTTCCGGACTGTTGATCAGGTCCAGCGTGCCTGCGACCTCCATGGCGCTCTTACCCGCGCCCGCGGCGATGATGTCGTTGGTGCACCCGTTCTGGATCTTGTTCTCGATCTCTTTGCCGAGCGGGTTGAGCTGAGAGCTGATCGGGATGCGGGTGGGGTACTCGCGTTCGATACCGAGCGCGGCAGCGAACGCCAGACCGAACATGGGGTGCGGGGCGAAACCGAGATCGCGGGCCATCCGCTCGAGGTTCATCGGAGCGCCACCGTTCGCGCTGCCGACGATGTTCAGCTCGGGCGCGTAGTCGCTCTGAAGCGCGGCTGCCCATGCCGTGGCCATTCCGCCGCCGGAGTAGCCGGCCAACGCAACGGGGCTCTGCTGAACCTGGATGGGATCGAAGCGCTGAGTGGCGCGAATGCTGTCGAGCACGATCTGCCCGCCGAGCTTGGCGGCACCGTATGCGCTGTTGGGTCCGAGGTGATCGGCGATGACGACCGTCCACCCGCGCTGCAGTACTGCGTTCAGAGCGGGCGCCTCACGAATCATCAAATTGGGATCGTTGGTCCAGAGCGCTTGTGAAGGTGCACATTCGAGACCGAGTGCATTGATGATGTGTTGGTAAGAAAGTAAAGGGCCGTTCGGTGCTTTGTTTTGTGGAACCAACACGGTATTGATTGCGGCGATGGGATCGCCGGCCGAATTGGTGGAGCGGAATTTCAACTGCCACACGTCCACGCCGAAGAATCCGGGCGGCGGTGGCATCGGGCGGCTGGAGATCACGTCGCCCGGAGCGAGCGCATCGAGATCGGCTGGCGGTGCGTAGAAGCCGTCGGCGATCGGTGTCGGGTACAGCGGCGCAGCAGCAGCTTGACCTGCGCCGACGAGTGACGAACACAGAACTGCAACCGCAGTCATGCTGACAGCGCCTGCCAACTTGAGAACCCGCATGTGGTAAACCCCTCCGTGCCTGAACCGAAGCGACGAGCGCTGCGGCGATCTGGCAAGCCCCCGTAGAGCCGGCCCGCAAACCGTTATAGCTGATGATGCTCGAGTTGTTACGCTCCCCCCGGAAACGATGGGCGCAACGGTACGCATCGGCTCATTTTATGGCAACCGAACGTTACCTATCCTGGTTTTTCCGACCGGGTCCAAGTTTTTCGCCCGAGGCATTTCTCGTCATTCCCGATGCACTGCCTTCGGTTCCTTGTCCGGGCGGAGACCGCGCCAGCTCGGATGCCGCAGATGGCCGGATTCCGTGGCCTCGTAGTACCGCACCTCGCCGACGAGCACCGGCTCGACCCACACCGCTCCGTTCCGATCGGCCGCGGGCAGCACCGAGGAGAAGGGACTGTCCGACGCCTCGAGTGGCGCGAGGAGGGCAGCGAGCGTATCGAGCGCACGGTCGTCGAACCCGGTTCCGACGCGCCCTACGTATCGCAATCCGTCCCCGTCGGGAATGCCCATCAGGAGTGAGCCGAACCCACCGGAACGACGACCCTGCCCCCGACGCCACCCGCCGATCACGATCTCCTGAGTCCGCCAGTTCTTGTGCTTGATCCAGGTGTGGGCGCGCTTGCCGGGTTGATAGACGGAGTCGGTTCGTTTGGCGACGACGCCTTCCCAGCCTCGTTCTCTGCTTTCGGCGATGGCGTCCGCAGCGGTCCCCGTCAGCCGCGGTGGCACCAGCACCGAGTCGAGTCCGGTGGTCAGTAGTTCGAGCAGCCGTCGTCGATCCGAGTATTTCTTGCGCAGCAGTGACGTGCCGTCGAGGTGAAGCAGATCGAACGCGATGAATCGGATCTGGTCACGGGTGGCGTTCTGCAGTTTCTCGAAGCTGCTGACCCCGTCGTCGTCGAATACCACGACTTCTCCGTCGACGATGGCGTCGTGCTCGGCCAGGTCATCTGCGAAAGATTGTAGTGCGCCGAACTTTTCGGTGTAGTCGTTACCGCTTCGCGTGCGCAGCGTCATCGAACCGTGCGTCAGTTCTGCGATGATGCGGAACCCGTCCCACTTGCCCTCGAACGACCACTCGTCGTCCGGGAGATCGAGGATGTCGCCCGCGGTGGCGAGCATCGGCGAGATGTTCTTGGGCTCGGGCTTGTCGGGTGCGTCCTTCATCAGATGCATGAGCCACTGATTGCCCTTGGTGCGGATCAGGGCGAAGCGCCCGGTCGCCTTCTTTCCGTGCAGAACGACGATGACCTCGTCCTCTCGCCATTTCTCGAGTTCGTAGGTTCCGCTGTCCCAGATCGAGACGTCACCGCCGCCGTACTCGCCCTTGGGTATCCGACCGGAGAACGACGCGTATTCGAGTGGGTGGTCCTCGGTGTGTACCGCCAGCCGGTTCTGCTTCGGGTCCACCGGGATGTTCTTCGGGACGGCCCACGAGACCAGGACGCCGTCGTGCTCGAGTCGGAAGTCGTAGTGCAGCCGTCGGGCATGGTGTTCCTGGATCACGAACGTGTCGTTGTTGCCCTGCGGTTCGGTGGCGGCCGGTATCGGTTCGGGGGTCTTGTCGGCGCTACGCATGCTGCGGTACTTGACGAGTTTGTCCGTGGCAGAACTGCTTTCGGGTGCCGAGTCGACGGTGGGGTCCAGCTCTGCGAGAAAATCGCCGAAATCCTGGAATCGCTCGAGGACCTCTTCGAATCGAAGTTGTTGCAGCCCCCATGCTTCCAGCTCGTCCCAGGTGCGTGGCGCCGCGACCGTGGGGAGTGCTCGTCCACGGAGAGAGTACGGGGCGACCGTGGTCTTCTTGCCGTTGTTCTGGCTCCAGTCCACGAACACCCTCCCGGTTCGCTTCGCCTTCGCCATCGTGGCCGTGACCCGGTCCGGCGAGCGCTCTTCGAGCAGCGTGGCAACACGTTTGGCGACCGTGGACGCGCCGGAGGTCGACAGCGGTTTCTCGAGCGGCACGTACAGGTGGATTCCCTTGCTGCCGCTGGTGACCGGATATGCGGTCATCCCGATATCGCCGATCAGATCCCTTATCTCGCAGGCTACTTCGGCACATCGCGCGAGATCCACGTCGTCACCGGGATCGAGGTCGAAGACCATGCGGGTGGCCGGTCCGGCTTCGGTGCCGTCGAACCGCCACTGTGGCACGTGCGCCTCGATGGCCGCTTGTTGACCGAGCCAGGCCAGATCGGCTGCAGTGGAGAACAATGGGTAGGTGACGACGCGGTCGGAATGCTGCATCGAACGCCGATCGAGCCAGTCGGGTGCGGAGGCGGCGAGGTTCTTCTCGAAGAACGACGACTGGTCCACGCCGTTGGGCCAACGCTTACGGGTCACCGCTCGGCCCACGAGGTGAGGAAGCATCGCAGGCGCGATGGCAATGTAGTACTCGATGATGTTGCCCTTGGTGGTCCCCGTTTCGGGGAACAGCACTTTGTCGAGGTTGGTGACGGAGACCTTGCGACCATCGATCTCGAGGGTGGCCATCGTCTCAGGTTAACGGCCGCCGTCTGAAGATGCGGGGGAGTTGTGACAGGCTCTTTTCTTATGGCGACGATCAGTGTCTCAGTACAGATGCCCGAGAATCCGCAGGGTGCGTGGGACAAAGCTTCCGCACTCGATCGGTTCGACGAGTGGATGACCATCCACGGTGGATGGTGCAGCCCACCGCCCAAGAAGGTCGGCAAGGGCACCGAAGTGGAGTCACTGGTGAAGGTGAAGGGCTTCAAGAACACGATCAACTGGACCTTCACGGAGTACGACGAACCCAAGCTGATCGAGATGTCCGGCCGAGGTAAGGGTGGAGTGCGAATCTCGCTGACGGTCCATGTACGTGAGGCCGAGGGTGGATCGGAGCTGACGCTCGATGCGAAGTTCGGCGGGGGTGTGCTGTTCGGTCCGGTGGGATCGGTGGTGGCGCGAGCACTCGATACCGATGTGAAGAAATCCGTTGCGAACCTGGCGGCGCTGAGCTGACGGATCTTCGTCGAACTAGCTGCACGACAGTCTCTTCCAGCCCCGCACCGTGTTCTCGGTGCGGGGCTGGGGTCGTCTGTGGGCTTGTGTGGTGCGCGGGTCAGGCGATGTGGGGGCCTGCTCGGGCGTGGGATGGTCTGGGTTGTCGGTACGGGTCGACGGTGGCGGGTGGGATGAACCATGGGTGGTTGTCGACGCCGATGAATACTTCCCAGTCACTGTGGTGGAGGAGTCGGTGGTGGAATCCGCACAGGAGGACGAGGTTGTTCATGTCGGTGGGGCCACCGTCGGCCCAGTGCCGGATGTGGTGCGCTTCTGTCCAGGCGGCGGGTTTGCCGCAGCCGGGGAAGGCGCAGGTGTGGTCTCGGGCGATGAGCGCCTTCTTCTGTTTGGCGGTGACGGTGCGTGCGGTGCGAGCGAGGTTGATCGGGGAGCCGTTCTCGTCCATGACGATGGCGGTGAGCAGGCAGTCGCAGGCGAGTTGCCGGGAGGTGTTGCGCGACAGTGGTCCCATCCAGGGGAGCCACCCGACGGTAG
>NZ_NOYE01000038.1:0-1224 GCF_002258285.1 Rhodococcus sp. 06-418-5 | reverse complement strand
AAGGAACGCCTGTGCGATGCGTTCATGGCCCGCATGCACGGCGAACCCCGCTTGGAATGCTTGTGCCGACGGGAGGACTGCCCGAAGAAGGATGCGGTGTTGCCCGATCGGCGGGTGCCGTTGACGATGGTCACCGTCGACATCGCCACCCTGATCGGGTTGCTTGCGAACCCGGCGTATCTGGCCGGGCACGGTTCCATCGATCCTGACCTCGCTCGGGAGTTGGCGCGCAGCAGTCAGTGGCAGATCCTGCTCACCGACGCAGTCACCCTCGCCGAGAAACTCGGACTGGCCGTGCAGAACCCGGAAACGGGGGAATGGGAACGCACACCGAAAAAGCAGACGCAGGAACAGGACTCGGGGTCGGGAGCGACAGCGGACACGGACACTGACACGGACGCCGACTCAGGGACAAACACCGCGTCGGGAACAAGCGCTACCGAGACCCACAGCCGCACCGACAGCAACCCGGAGCCCGAGTCCGAGTCCGAGACCGAGACCGAGACCGAGACCGAAACTTGCACGACCACAGGTGCTCCCGTCGACGTCGACACCGATGCGACCACTGCCCCGGAGGTGGAACCGGCGAACGGATCCGTCACCGCTGCATCGCCGACACCCTCGCCATCTCCGACCAGCACGCCGGTAACGAACACGACCACCTCGCCCTCACTCTCACCTTCGCCCTCGCCCTCGCCCTCGCCCGCATCAGCACCACCGACAGCGGCGGGATCTGCGTCCGACCCGGAAACAGATCCCGACCGTGACTCAGATCCAGCAGTCGTGCATGCAGCATCGGCACGAGGTGCGGTCGGCACATCGAGTTCGACACCCGTCCCGACCGGAGAACCACCTCGAACACCGGATCCGGCACCTGCACCGACACCGATGCCGCCCAGCACTGCACCCGATCGAACCCGAACTCCTTCTGCTTCGGATCGACCCGAGCAGCCCAGGACGGTCCCGCCGACACCTGGACTACCGCCGGCGACGAACAACGCAGCGACCACTCCAGGCGCAGACACATCCTCACCTGTACCCGACGGCGGCGACAACCAGCGACGGACGCAATCACTGACCTCCGCCGCAGCGCTGTTCTATACCCACACTCCCGTCGGCCGGGGCACACGGCACAGCTCTGCCCTCGGTCTGCCCGCCAGCGACCCGGGCTCGACACTCCGGCCGAACCGAACCATTCACAGAGCACGCCGTACACCCGGGGGC
>NZ_NOYE01000014.1:0-454316 GCF_002258285.1 Rhodococcus sp. 06-418-5 | reverse complement strand
CAAGTGGAGCGTGTTCGAGCGCAACGACTTCACCGGCCGCGGCGAGAACAAGCGCGAGGAACTCGCCGCGTTCCTCGAAGACCTCGAGCGTCAGGCCACGAAGTTCGAGGAGATGCGTGATCGTTCCTTCGCCCGCGAACGTGCGAAGGCCGAAGCACGCGCGTCGTAGTGCCTGCGGCAGTGGTGCGGTTATGTGCCCTCAGCGGCACATAACCGCACCACTGCGGCGAAGCCGCATACTTGGGTGTGAACGAATTCTGGGACCGCATCTCCGCGGTGAGTCCTGATCCACCGGTATGGATCGTCCAAGTTGCTGCTGTGATTGCACTCGTCATCGTCGTGTTGCCGCAAACGTGGCGGATCGCGCGCAACGTGGTGACCATCGCGCACGAGGGCGCGCATCTGTTCGTCGCACTGATCACCGGTCGTCAGCTGATGGGCCTGCGCTTGCATTCGGACACCTCGGGCGTCGCGATCTCCAAGGGCAAGCCGACCGGCCTCGGCGTCATCGCCATGACCTTCGCGGGCTACGTGGGGCCGTCGCTACTCGGTCTCGGTGCCGCGTTCGTGCTCGGGACTCAGCATGCGTCCGCGGTGCTGTGGATCGGTATCGTCTCGATCGCGTTGATGCTGTTGATGATTCGCAACATCTACGGATTGCTCTCCCTGGTCACCGTCGGGGCCGCCCTGTTCGTCGTGTCCTGGTGGGGCACCGGAGAGCAACAGGTCGCCGCGGCGTACTTCATCACGTTCTTCCTGCTGATCGCCGGTCCGCGTCCCGTGCTCGAACTGCAGAAATCGCGCAGCGCAGGACGGGCGCGGGACTCCGACGCCGATCAGCTGGCTCGATTGACCTTCCTACCCGGCATCGTCTGGGTCGGGCTGTTCCTGCTCGTCACCGTCGGCTCATTGGCACTGGGCGCGTGGCGAATTCTGATGCCGGTGCAGTGATGCTCGTCTAGGTTCGAGTCGTGAACCTCACCGAGGTATGGACGGCATACATGGCGACGCTTCGTGAACGCGCGCCGATCACCGCTGCGTCGATTCGGCCGCCAAGGTCTGTGAGTGAGCGCGAGGCCGCTGAACGCGCGACGACGCCGTGGACGGAGGAGTTGCGCGAGTTCTACGGGTTGCACGACGGGCAGCACGAAACCTACGGCGAGGAGTATGTGCCGGCCGGATCCGTATTGCCGGACTTCACTCTGTACTCGCTCGACCGAGCGGTGGATCGGCACAGGTTCAGTCTCGAAAATCCGCATCCGATCGACGATCTGGGTGAGGACTGGCCGGCCGAAGTCCTTGCCCAGGAGGCAGGTGAGACGGCGGAGATGTTCGTCCCGGCGTATGTTCCGTTCGCCGAAGACGGTTCGGGCGGAACACTTTACATCGACACACGCCCGGGTGCCCGGCGAGGTTGTATTCGCAGCTTCTCATACGACTCCGCTGACCAGGGTGCGCCATGGTTCGACTCGTTGGCCGAATTCATTGCAGCGTTGCACCGCAGCGTCGAGACGGGATCGGCGATCTACGACGACGTGACGCCCTCGTTCGTGGACGGCGTGCTCGAATGGGGCGACCCCGCGTTCTCGGAGGGGTCGATGGCCTACGCCACTACTCTTCCCGTCGTTCGAGTACCATTCCCGCTCATCGATTTTCGGCCATCCCAGCTGTCGGACGACGACGATCTGATCGATCTGGACCACGTGCGCCGCACCGTCATCGATGCCGCTCGGAGGCTGCACCCGAGTGCCGTGGTCGAGGACGCCCGAGCGGTCTATCGTCAGGTGCCGCGCCTGCGGGGTGCGAACATGAATTGGTGGGTGTGGATGGATGGAGCGGAAACGGTCTTCACAGCATTCGTCACCGGAGAGGGACACGACGTCATCGTCCTCGAGCTTCCGCCAGGGGGATGCGTGCTCGAGGCCGACGAGTGAACTGAACAGCACGGGCATTTGCTTGCGCGTCCTCCGCACCTGTGTAGGACGGTCAGGGTCCGCAATCGGCACGAAACGGCGGTCGCATGTGCTCGACCATCCGCCTGCTGTATCGACTGCGGTGGACCCGAATCCACAGCTGGGACCCGTCTACGAACTGTCGGTCAGCAGCTTCACAAGTCGGGCGACTCGGGCCGCTCGGGTCTGCTCGCGCGCCGCGTTGTCGATCGGCATCAACAACTGACGTCGCTCGCTCGGCCGCTTCCGCTCCCAGGCCGCTGTGCACTGCGCGTTCCTCATCGCCTCCTCGAGGTCCTTCGGAACCGGCACCAGATCGGGGTCGGCCGGCTCGAACTTGCACGAGACCAGGTCACCGGGGCGAATGCCCAACCGGCGTTGAAGACCTGCACCGATGTAGACGAAGGACCCGGGCATCACATTCGAATCTGCCTTGTTGAGACCGAGATTGAGACTCGTGCCCTCGATCGAACCGTCGATCCGGCGAGTCGGCCACCGTTCCGCCGCCTCGACCAAGCGAGTCGGTACACGAATGATGGTGTACGTGTTCTTACCCCACGTCATCGGCTCGAGCACTCCGTCGAACCGGATGCGGTCACTCACCGATGCCTCGCGCCGTCGACACAACACCGAAGGGAATGTCGCCCACGATCGCAGCATAATCGAGTGCAAAGTCTTCGAGCCGGTGACGGACCTTCAAGACAGTGAGGGAAGGGATACCCATGGCCGTCATGGACGACGCACCGAGAGTGCATGCCGAGACACGTGCGCAGTGGCGGACATGGCTGACCGAACATCACGCGACGGTGCAATCTGCGTGGCTGGTGTCGTGGAAGAAGGCCACCGGAAAGCCGGCGATCAGCTACGACGACGCCGTGTCGGAAGCCCTTGCGGTGGGGTGGGTCGACAGTCGACCCCGCAAGCTCGACGACGAGCGAACCATGTTGTATTTCTCGCCCCGGAAACCCGCGAGCGCGTGGTCCCGTCCGAACAAGATTCGCGTCGAAGCCCTCCGTGAAGCAGGTTTGATGCTCCCGGCGGGGGAGCGCGCCGTCGAGGCTGCCGTGGCCAACGGATCGTGGACCGTACTCGACGAGGTCGAGGATCTGATCGTTCCCGACGACCTTGCGGCTGCATTCTCCGAATGCGTTGATGCGGAGAACAATTGGAACCAATTCCCTCCGTCCGCGCGTCGCGGCATTCTGGAGTGGATCGCCACAGCCAAGCGGCCGGAGACCCGCGCCGCTCGAGTTCACGAGACTGCGTGGCTCGCATCGATCGGCGAACGCGCAGCTCGTTGGCAACCCAAGCGCGATCGACAGTGACGGAGCGCGCCGCCGATGAGTGGGCCGAGTGTCGATCATCGGGTCACGTCTCGCCCCGCTAGAACACCACCCACAGCAGCGACGCGAGTGCGAAGATCGCCAATCCGAGCGTGGTTTCCATGACGGTCCAGGTCTTGAGGGTCGTCTTCTCGTCCATACCGAAGAAGCGGCTGACGAGCCAGAAGCCGGAGTCGTT
Source organism: Rhodococcus sp. 06-418-5 (assembly GCF_002258285.1). Taxonomy (NCBI): domain Bacteria; kingdom Bacillati; phylum Actinomycetota; class Actinomycetes; order Mycobacteriales; family Nocardiaceae; genus Rhodococcus; species Rhodococcus sp. 06-418-5. Next base: position 450,843 of record NZ_NOYE01000014.1, on the reverse strand, counting down.
GACGTGAGAGAGGACGGTTGCTCCGGCGGCCAGTGCGAACACCAACAGTGCGATCTTGAAGTTGCTCAGATCCAGCTCGGCCACCTGCACCGAGATCAGCCCGGCGGTGGTGGTCAGTGCCACGGTCGCCGAACCCTGCGCGACGCGTAGTGCGGTGGCGATCAGGAAGGCCTGCAGCAGAATCGGCAACCCGATGTCGGACAACGAGGCGGTGAGGGATTGCCCGATGCCACTGGCGCGCAGTACTCCACCGAACATGCCGCCGGCACCGGTGATCAGGATGATCGAGCAGATGGGTCCGAGAGCCTGGTCCATGTACTTGGCACCGTCGGCTACGGGGAAGCGTCCCGGCGCGAGGATGAACAGGGCCAGCAGCAAGGTGATGAGCAGTGCTATCGGGGTCTGGCCGATGAGCGTCAGCGCCGCGGCCCAGGTCTCGTCCCCGGTCAGTACGCCTGAAGTGGTCAGTGTGTTGACCACGGTATTGAGCGAGATCAGCACCAGCGGCGTCAGCAGGATGAACAGCACCGCACCGAACTTCGGGGCGGGGTCTCGGAGGCCGGCCATTTCCTTGTCGTGTTCGTCGGTGTCGGCTGCGCCGTCGGAGAAGAGGTCGGCGGGCAGGGTGTGGAACCGCTTACCGAGCTGCGTGCCGACGAGGTAGGAGCCGACGAACCAGGAGACGACGGCGACGGGGACGCCGACCAGCAGTACCGATCCGATGTCGCCGCCGAGAAGTTCGGTGGCTGCGACGGGACCGGGGTGCGGGGGAACGATGGCGTGCATCGCGGCGAAAGCGCCTGCCGTCGGGAGGGCGTACAGCAGCACGGATCCGCCGAACCGTCTGGCGACGGTGAAGATGATCGGCAGGAAGACGACCAGGCCGGCGTCGAAGAAGATGGGGAAGCCGAAGATCAGTGCGGCGACACCCAGGGCGAGAGGGGCGCGCTTGGCCCCGAATCGGTTGATCAGGGTGTCGGCCAATACCTGTGCGCCACCGGTGATTTCGAGCAGTCTGCCGACCATCACACCCAAGGCGACGAGTAGGGCAACAGATCCGAGTGTGGAACTGAAGCCCGAGAGCAGGGCCGACGGCACGTCCGCCAGCGGAATTCCCGCCGCGACAGCGGTGACCGCGCTGACCAGGACGAGTGAGACGAAGGCGTGCAGCTTCACCTTCATGATGAGGAACAGCAAGATTGCTACAGCTGCGGCTGCGATCAGCAGCAAGACAGTCGTTCCGTATGCCGGTTCGATCGGATCCATGGGGGTTACCTCGTTCGTTCGGCTCGAATTTCGACCATATCGGACAGTCTGCAAGCCGCGTGGGGTTACGAGCTCCGGTCGTCGGTCGACTCGGGTGCTGTGGAGTACGGTGCGAGTATGAGTGATGGGGATCACGTAACGGGTGGGGACGGCACCGGAGACTCGACCGGGGAGCCGACGAAGGAGCAGTTGCGCGAGCAAGCGCAGCGGTACGCCGCCGCTGCGCGGATGAAGATGAAGGAGCGACGGGCGAACTCGTCCGGTGGTCTCGGAGCCGTTGTTGCCGAACGTGCAGGCGGCTGGGACCTCGACGATCAGAACACCGTCGCGATGGACCGTCAGCAGCGGCTGTGGAACGGAGTGATGGATCGGTACTTCCGAATGGAGATCGACGGTTGGGAGACCATCCCCGAGTCGCCGGTGCTGGTCGTGGGGGTGCACTCGGGTGCGCCGTTCGTGTGGGACGCGTGGACGGTCGGCGCGCAATGGTGGCGACACTTCGGCGAGAAGCGGATTCTGCACGGCACCGCGCACGATGCACTGATGGCGTTCCCGTTGATCGGCAAAGTCTTTCGATCCATGGGCGTGCTGCCCGCGGCACCGGACTCGATGTCGACGGCGTTGGCCGAGGGCCGGGACGTCATCGTGTGGCCGGGCGGTGAGGTCGATTCGTTGCGGCCCTGGAGCAAGCGAGACGAGGCGACGCTGGGCGGCCGAACCGGCTTCATCAAGCTCGCCATTCGGACGGGTGTACCCATCGTGCCGGTGGCGACCGTGGGTGGGGCCGACGCGATGCCGGTGCTGATCCGCGGTGACAAGCTGGCGAAGGTGCTCAAGCTGGACAAGATCGCACGGTTGAAGGTGTTCCCGATCGCGATCTCTCTTCCGTGGATCATCGCGCCCGCCGCGCTGCCGCAGATTCCGTTGCCCGCGAAGATTCGTACGCGTTTCATGCCGCCGGTGGAACTGGACCACGACCCGGCTCGGTGCGAGGACGAGGCGTACGTCGACGCCAAGTACGACGAGGTACGTGCGAGCATCCAGTCCGGGATGGACGCCCTCGCCAGCAAGCGAAAGTTTCCCGTCTTCAGTTGATTTCTCGTCGGCCCGGCAACACGGACCGAACCTGACCGCGATCGTTTCTAGCCTCTCCGTCGTAGGGATTCACCGCTACGACGAGGGGCGTCACACATGATCGAAACATCGGGACTGACCAAGACTTTCCGGCAAGGCAAGAAGACCGTGGAGGCGGTGCGCGGCATCGATCTGGCGATCGGTGAGGGAGAACTGGTGGCGCTGCTCGGACCCAACGGGGCCGGCAAGTCGACCACGCTGCGCATGCTGACCACCCTGTTGTCACCGACTTCGGGCTCGGCGCGAATCGCCGGATTCGACGTGACGAAGGATCGAGATCGCGTCCGGCGCAGCCTCGGCTACGTGGGACAGGGCAACGGCGCGGGCCACAATCAACGCGTCCGCGACGAGCTCGTCGTGCAGGGCCTGTGCTATGGCATGACACGTCCCCGATCACGCAGTCGCGCAGACGAATTGATCGAGGCGCTCGAGCTCGGCGAGCTCGCTGCCCGTACGGTCTCGACCCTTTCCGGCGGGCAGCGTCGCCGGCTCGACATCGCACTGGGTCTGGTGCATCGACCGCCCCTGTTGTTCCTCGACGAGCCGACCACCGGAATGGATCCGCAGAGCCGAGCGAACCTGTGGGACCACATTCTCCGGCTCAGACGCGAGATGGGTACCACCATCGTGCTCACCACGCACTATCTCGACGAGGCCGATTCCATGGCCGAGCGGGTGATCGTCGTCGACCGTGGCACCGTCATCGCCGATGACACCGCCACGGCGCTCAAGTCCGAACTGGCAGGCGACCTCGTGGTCCTCACCGTGTCCGACGCGTCGGCGCTGGCTGCGTTGATCGGCGGTGTGGCCGGAGTCAGAGACGTGACGGTTGCGGGTTCGCGGTTGAACATCCGAGTCGAGCGCGCCGAGGTGGTTCTGCCGCAGATAGTGCGTCTGAGTCAATCCCACGGTATCGAAGTACTGACCGCCGACATGACGCGGCCGACCCTCGACGACGTGTTCCTCGGTCTCACCGGGCGCAGCCTTCGCGAGAGCGCTGCGGCGGCCACGCCTTCACTCGAAAGCGCCGGCACGGCAGGAGAACTCCGATGAACGTACTCTCCGGAAGCACGTTGGTGATGGGCCGCGAACTGCGGCCGATGGTTCGCGATCCGTTCACCGTCATCTTCAGTCTCGTCCAACCGCTGATTCTCCTGGCATTGTTCGGCCCGCTGCTCACCGATGTTCCCGGTCTCGGGGCCGGAAGTGTGTGGGACTGGTTCGTTCCCGGTGTGCTTGCGATGATCACCATCTTCGGAACGTCCATGACGGGCTCGAATCTGTTGGCCGAATTGCAGCAGGGGTCTCACGAACGAATGTTGGTGACACCGTTGCCGCGATCGGCGCTGCTGGTCGGGCGCGCGTTCAAGGAAATGGTGCCGCTGGCCGCTCAGGCCGTGCTGATCGTTCTGGTGGCATTGCCGCTCGGCCTGTCCGTGAATCCGATCGGTGCCGCCGTCGGAATCGTGCTGCTCGGTGTGTTCGGCGTCGGACTCGGCGCTCTGTCCTATGCATTGGCTTTGGCTGTGCGCGGACAGGATTGGGTGTTCTGGTCCATCCAGCAGACACTGATGTTCCCACTGCTCATACTGTCGGGCACGATGCTGCCGCTGACGGCCGCGCCGGGGTGGATGCAGTTCCTGGTCGACATCAACCCTCTCGGATATCTCGTGGACGCCGAACGTGCTCTGTTCGCCGGCGACTTCGCGAGTTCGACGGTGACGGCAGGTGTCGTCGCGGCCGCGGCCACTGCGGTGGTCGGACTTGCCGTCGGGATCCGGGCTATGGGTTCGAAGCGGGAGTGAGGCTAAGCTCGCGTCATGGATCGGCCTGCGGTAATTCTCGAAAACGATGTGACCGTGTACGACTTCTACCTGCGCCACCAGCAGAATCGTCAGGTCGCGAGGTTGGCCTATGCCACCCTTGCCCGACGCTTCCGCCCGCGGGTGTCGTATCCCGACGGTGCCCGTGAGGAGCTGCGTCGTCTCGTCTACGACAACACGCGTCTGCTCATCGCGGTCAATCATCTGACCGAGAACGATCCGTACACGCTCGCAGCGGCGGCATGGTCGTCGCCGCTGCGTCCGGTCATCGGCCGCACTCGGGTACTGGCCAAGGACGAGCTGTTCCAGGAACCCAAGCAGCGCAAGCGAATCGACATGATGGGTGGAATCCCTGTCTTCCGCGGCAAGAATCACGGAATGCGCGCGGTCAGCGCTGCGGGCAGCCGCATGATGGATGTCAGCGCAGAGCGCATGAAGCGGGGCGACGACCTCGCAGTGTTCCCCGAGGGAACCTGCAACCTCGAGGATCCGAAGACGGTGCAACACGTCGGCAGCGGTATCGGACACATCGCGATGCGGGCGCGCAAGCTCGGGGTCGAGCCGGTGCTGATCTGCATCGGTCTGAGCTACGGCCCCGGTGCGCCGAGAGTGAAGCGGGCGAGCGTCTACATCGACACGCCCATCACCGAACTGCCCGAGAAGCCGATCGACATCACGCGGGTGGTGGCGCAAGGAATGCAGAAGGCGCTCGACGGTGCGGTGGCTGCGTACTGACTGCGCCGGCGGGGTTGGTAGAAACAGATGACAGGTAATTCGATTCGGCGTTCGTCAGGAGATATTCGTGAGCGATCAGATCAAGACGGCCATTGTCACCGGTAGTGCGCGTGGAATCGGCGCCGCGGTGGCGAAGCGGCTGGCCAAGGATGGTTTCGGAGTCGCCGTGGTGGACCTCGACGAGGCCGCGTGCAGCGACACCGTCGGCGCGATCCAGGCTGCCGGTGGGCAGGCAGTGGCCATCGGTGCCAATGTCGCCGACGAAGAATCGGTCCAGACTGCGGTCGATCGCATCGCGAGCGAGTTCGGTGCGCCGACCGTACTGATCAACAACGCAGGCATCACCCGCGACAACCTGCTGTTCAAGATGACGGTGCAGGACTGGGATTCCGTTCTCGGCGTACACCTGCGTGGATCGTTCCTGATGACCCGCGCGGTCCAGAAGCACATGATCGACGCCAAATGGGGTCGCATCGTCAACCTGTCGAGCACGTCCGCCCTCGGCAACCGCGGCCAGGCCAACTACTCCGCCGCCAAGGCCGGAATGCAGGGCTTCACCAAGACCCTCGCCATCGAACTCGGCAAGTTCGGTGTCACCGCCAACGCCATCGCCCCCGGGTTCATCGAGACGGAGATGACGGCGGCCACCGCAGAACGTGTCGGCATGCCGTTCGAGGACTTCAAAGCTGCTGCGGCGTCACAGATTCCGGTCAATCGCGTCGGTCACCCCGACGACATCGCGCACCTGGCATCGTTCTTCGTCAGCGAGGGCGCCGGCTTCATCTCGGGTCAGGTCGTCTACGCCGCCGGTGGGCCGAAGGACTGACCTCTCCAGATGCGTGAATGGACCATTCACGAGCCCAGACGGGTGTGAATGGTCCATTCACGCAGAACGGCTGTCGACTACGGCGTCGGCATGCCACCGTTGACGTTCAACGTCTCGCCGGAGACGTAGCCCGATTCGGCCGAAGACAGGTAGACGTAGGCACCGGCGATCTCGGCGGGCTGCCCGGCGCGTCCCAGCGGTGTTTCCTTGCCGAAGTCCGGCAGTGCCGAGGTCGGCTGCCCGCCGGCGGCCTGCAGTGGTGTCCAGAACGGTCCCGGCGCAACGACATTGACGCGAATTCCCTTGGGTGCCAACTGCTGCGCGAGCGCCTTGCTGATGGTGTTGATGGCCATCTTCGTGGTCGCGTAATCCACCAGACCGGGTGAGGGTGTGTACGCCTGGATCGAACTGGTGTTGACGATGGTGGAGCCGGCGGGCATGTGGGGCACCGCTTCCTGGATGATCCAGAACAGTGCGTAGACGTTGGTTTTGAACGTCTGATCGAATTGCTCGGACGTCAGGTCGGCCAGGTCTTCGACGAACTGCTGCTTACCGGCCACGTTGATCAGCAGGTCGAGCCCACCGAGCTCGTCGACGGTGGTGCGCACGATTCCGCGCGCGGCCTGTTCGTCGGTGATATCTGCCGGTGCCAGGACCGCGGTTCGGCCGGCGTCGCGGATCGACTGCGCAACTTCCTGCGCGTCTTTTTCCTCCGACGGCAGGTAGTTGAGCACCACGTCGGCACCCTCGCGTGCGACGGCAATCGCTGCTGCACGTCCGATTCCGGAATCGGCACCGGTGATCAGGGCCTTGCGGCCGGTCAGTCGGCCGGATCCACGGTACGTTTGCTCACCGTGGTCGGCGAGGGGCCGAAGATCTGTCGCGAGACCGGGCGGATCCTGGTGCTGTTCCGGGAAGCCGTCCTGACTGTACTGCGTGACGGGGTTGGTGAAGGTGTACTGATCGCTCACTGGGGAATCGTCCTTCGAGTGCAACGTACTGCGTGAGGAACCTCTGCTCGATTCCGTGTGCTCGACGGATGCCCCGATGCGGTCGGCCACAAACTGTGACCGACCGGACAGGGTTCGGAGGGTGAGCGTGTCCGGTCTCAGGGCAGGATCGAGTCGACGTAGCCGCCGTCGACGCGCAGTGCGCCACCTGTGGTTGCGGAAGCCTGTTCCGAGCTCAGATACACGATCATGTTGCCAATTTCCTTCGGCTCGATCAGGCGTCCGATGAGCGATTGGGGCCGGTGTTCCTTCATGAATTGCGCCTGTGCCTCGTCCCAGGGCAGTTCGTCACCGACGAGTTCGCCGACGAACTTCTCGACACCCTCGGTGTGGGTGGGTCCGACTATGACGGAATTGACCGTAACGCCGGTTCCTGCAGCAGCTTTCGCGAATCCACGGGTCACCGCGAGCAGGGCGGTCTTGGTCATTCCGTAATGGATCATCTCCTCGGGAATGACGACCGCGGAATCGCTGCAGATGTTCTGAATTCGGCCCCAGCCTGCCTCGGTCATCGCAGGCAGATACGTGCGGATGAGTCGAATGGCCGAGAGCACATTGACCTCGAAATAACGTCGCCATTCGTCGTCGTCGATGTCGAGGGCGGGTTTGGCTCCGAAGATGCCGAGGTTGTTCACCAGAATGTCGACGACGGGGACCTTTTCGACCAGCGTCTCCACTCCGTCGGCCGTCGCCAGATCGGCAGGCACGACGATCACCCGCGCACCGGGCACGTCCTTCAGCAACTGTTCCTCGGCCGAATCGAGCGCCGACGCGCTGCGGCCGTTGAGGACGACGCGTGCACCTGCGCGGGCCAATTCGGTGGCAATGGCCAGACCGATGCCTTGGCTGGAGCCGGAGATCAATGCGGTCCGGCCGTCGAGATCGATGTTCATGGAGCCTCCCAGTGTCGTGGAACGACTCCAGTGTGCGCCTTTCGGAAGACGTGAATGGTCCATTCACCGGCCCTGACGGGGGTGAATGGACCATTCACGCAGACGCGGGGGCCTACTACGAATACGTGTAGAAACCCTTACCGGTCTTGCGACCCAGCATTCCGGCGTCCACCATGCGCTGCAGCAGCGGCGGCGGAGCGTAGTGCGGCTCGCGGAATTCCGCGTAGAGCGACTCGGCGACCGCGAGGGTGACGTCGAGGCCGACGGTGTCCGTCAGGCGCAACGGGCCCATGGGGTGTGCACAACCGTTGACCATGCCCTCGTCGATGTCCTCGGCACTGGCGAAGCCGGACTCGAGCATGCGGATGGCCGAGACCATGTACGGGATGAGCAAGGCGTTGACGATGAATCCGGCGCGATCGCCTGCGCGAATCGTCTTCTTGCCTAACGTGTTGCCCGCGTAATCCGTCACCGCGGACACTGTCTCTTCGCTGGTGAGCAGGCTGACGACGATCTCGACCAACGGCAGTACCGGCACCGGGTTGAAGAAGTGCACTCCGACGACCTTGTCGGGACGCTTGGTCGCGTTGGCCATCTTGATGACCGGGATCGACGAGGTGTTGGTCGCCAGGATTCCCTCGGGCTTGACGATGGAATCGAGCTTGCCGAACAGATCGAGCTTGAGCGATTCGATCTCCGGTGCTGCCTCCACCACGAGGTCGCGGTCGGCGAAGTCGTTTATGTCGAGTGTCAACGTGATTGCGGCCCGGGCCTTCTCGGCTGCGTCGGCTTCGATGCGACCGGATTTGACGGCGCGGGCGAAGGACTTGTCGAGGCGGGCTTCGGCGGCGTCGGCCGTCGCCTGGCTCGTCTCCAGAATCAGTACCGAACTGCCGGAGCGAGCGCACATCTCGGCGATGCCGGCTCCCATGGTGCCGCCGCCGATGACGCCTACGAGGTCGATGTCGCTCATTTGAGCAGCGCCCGCGACATGACGACACGCTGAATCTGGTTGGTGCCCTCGTAGATCTGGGTGATCTTGGCGTCGCGCATCATGCGCTCGACCGGGAAGTCGGTGGTGTAACCGGCACCGCCGAAGAGCTGCACGGCGTCGGTGGTGACCTCCATGGCCACGTCCGAGGCAAAGCACTTCGCTGCCGCGGAGATGAACCCGAGGTTCTTCTCGCCGCGCTCGGCGCGGGCTGCGGAGCTGTAGACCATCAGTCGAGCCGCTTCGACCTTCATCGCCATGTCGGCGAGCATGAACTGCACTGCCTGGAAGCTCGAGATCGAGGTACCGAACTGCTTGCGGTCCTTGGTGTATGCGATGGCTGCGTCGAGGGCGCCCTGTGCCAGGCCGACGGCCTGCGCGCCGATGGTGGGGCGAGTGTGGTCGAGCGTTTCCAGCGCGGTCTTGAAGCCGGTACCTGGCTCGCCGATGATGCGATCGCCGGGAATCTTGCAGTTCTCGAAGTACAGCTCGGCGGTGGGTGAGCCCTTGATGCCGAGCTTCTTCTCCTTGGGTCCGACGACAAATCCCTCGTCGTCTTTGTGCACGATGAACGACGAGATGCCGTTGGCACCCTTGTCGGGATCGGTCACGGCCATCACGGTGTACCACTCGGACTTGCCGCCGTTGGTGATCCAACACTTGGAGCCGTTGAGGATCCAGTCGTCACCGTCGGCCTTGGCGCGGGTGCGCATGCTGGCCGCGTCGGATCCCGCTTCGCGCTCGGACAGGGCGTACGACGCCATCGCGCCGCCGGCCAGGGACGGCAGAACCTGCTTCTTGAGTTCCTCGGAGCCCTTGAGGATCAGCCCCATCGTGCCGAGCTTGTTGACCGCGGGGATCAGTGAGGACGAGCCGCAGACGCGGGCGACCTCTTCGATGACGATGCAGGCGGCGACGGAATCGGCACCCTGGCCGTCGTATTCCTCGGGAACGTGGATGGCGTTGAAGCCCGAGGCGTTCAGCGCTTTGAGTGCTTCCTCGGGGAAGCGGGAGTCCTCGTCGACCTCTTTGGCGTACGGAGCGATCTCCTTCTCCGAGAGGGCCCGAATGGCCGCGCGCAGTTCGTCGTGCTCTTCGGGCGATTGATACAGATCGAAGTCGGGATTTCCGGCCATGTCGGCCACGCTCCTCGGTGTGTCGGGGGTAGCACTGCCCGGAGGGGGCACTCAGTGCCAAGGATTACCCCAGTGTACGACCGAATACGGACCTGATCAAGGCCGGGTCTTCGACATCCGGCACTCAGTGCCATTCGGTCCGGATCGATCAGGCGCTTGTGTGATCGGCCAACGCGTCGACGACTTTGGTGACGGACGTGCCTCGGGGGAACGACGCGACGACGATCTCACCGGAGAACTGCGCGCGTACCTGCGCGAGTGCCGAACGCAGATCCTCGACCGACGTCGGCAGGCCGTCGCGAATCATCCGACGAAGGATGTAGTTGTGCGTTGCGGTCACCGTGGCCGAGAACTGCAGGATTTCCAGGTGCGGGTGATCGGGCAGAACGCGCTGCAGATATTCGACGAAGAGTCTGTCGTAGCGAAACACGGTGACGATTTCTCGGTCACGCAGAGCGGGGATCTTGTGGACCACCTGGTAACGCAGGCGCGACATGTCCCGCCACTCGGAAAACCGCTCGTACACCAACTGCGCTGCATCGCACACGGCCCGCCACGGATCGCCCTCGTTCGATTCGAGAAACGCACCGGCCTGCTCGAGCAGAATTTCGTGGTCGGCGAAGACGACGTCTTCCTTGGCGCGGAACTGGCGAAAGAATGTCCGACGCGAGATTCCGGCGGCACCGGCTATGTCGTCCACCGTCGTCGACTCGTAGCCCTTGACGGAGAACAGGTCGAGGGCCGCGGTGGCCACGGTGAGCCTGAAGTCGGTGGATTCTTCGGGTTCTCCGCTCATGGGAGAGAAGGTAGCCGAGTTTCGGGACGAGCAGGGAGGACGTTCTCTTCCGTGCGTTGGTTGCTAGTGTTCGCAAGTAGCCTGCTGCGCGGCGGCGGGTGCCACGGGAGGACTTCATGGCCACGGAATCGAGCCGGCCGCTGTACAGAATGAAAGCCGACTTCTTCAAGACATTGGCGCATCCTGCGCGCATTCGGGTACTGGAGTTGCTGAGCGAGCGCGAGCATGCCGTCTCCGAGCTGCTTCCGGAAATCGGCATCGAGCCGGCCAATCTGTCTCAGCAGTTGTCCATCCTGCGGCGCGCCGGTCTCATCGAAGGCACTCGGGAAGGCCTGTCGGTGTCCTACACGCTGACGTCGCCCAAGGTGGCCGACCTGTTGCTCGTTGCGCGGGAGATACTCACGGGAGTGGTGGCCAATCAGGCCGAGTTGCTGGAGGGCGAGTCCGGAGCACGCACCTGACCCGACGGTCTCGGATGGTCTGGCTCACGTTGCTGTTCACCTGATTCATTACTTGCTAAACTTAGCAATCAACTGGACCAGGATCGATGAGTTCTCAGAGAGCGTCACATGTCCGAACCGACGAAATCCGACCGTAAGACCGACGCCTCCAGGGCTCTGACGGCCCTCTTGCCCAGATGGAGCGAGTGGAAACCCGCCTTCCGCGCGCCCGGTGCGGATCTGCTGGCGGGTCTGATCGTGGCCCTGGTCGCGCTGCCCCTTGCCCTCGGCTTCGGCGTCAGTACCGGGCTGGGGGCCGCGGCCGGCCTGACCACGGCGATCATCGCGGGAGTCGTCGCCGCGGTGTTCGGCGGATCCCGGTTCCAGGTGTCCGGACCGACCGGTGCCATGACGGTGGTGCTCGTCCCGATCGTCGCCGAGTACGGTCCGACCGGCGTACTCGCCGTCGGGCTGATGGCCGGGGTCATCCTGCTCGTGCTCGCCGCGGCCGGCGTCGGTCGAGCCGTCCGGTACATGCCGGCACCCGTCATCGAAGGGTTCACCGCAGGCATCGCCGTCGTCATTGCGCTGCAACAGGTTCCGTCGGCCCTCGGTATCACCGACGCCGAGGGTGAGAAGGTGTGGCAATCGGCGTTCGACGCGGTGCGCTCGTTCGTCTCGCACGCGAGCGTCCTGACACCCGCCGTGGCCGTCACCGTCGCGATCGTCATGCTCGTCGGAGGCCGACTGGCTCCGAAGATCCCGTTCTCTCTGGTCGCGGTCGCCGGAGCAACGGTCGTCACCCGACTGTTCGACCTCGACATCGCCCGCATCGGCACCATCCCGTCGTCGCTGTCCGCTCCGAACCTGAGCTTCTTCCACCTCGGTGACGTGACGGCGTTGTTGGCTCCGGCGCTGGCCGTCGCAGCGCTGGCGGCCCTGGAATCGCTGCTGTCCGCGACCGCGGCGGACTCGATGGGCGTCGGTGCCCGGCACAACCCGGACCGTGAACTGTTCGGGCAAGGCCTGGCGAACATCGCCGCGCCGTTGTTCGGCGGGATCCCGGCCACCGGTGCCATCGCCCGCACCGCCGTCAACGTCCGATCCGGAGCGCGCACCAGGCTCGCCGCGCTCACTCACGCCGTGATTCTCGCCGCGATCATGTACTCCGCCGCGGGATTGGTGGCCGACATTCCACTCGCGGCTCTGGCCGGGGTGCTCCTGGCGACGACGGTACGCATGGTCGAAACTGCCTCCATCCGAGCAATTTCCCGCGCCGGTCGTGGGGACACCGTGGTGATGGCGTCGACCTTTCTCGTCACGGTCGTCTTCGACCTGGTGACGGCCGTGGCGGTCGGCGTCGGGTTCGCTGCGGTGCTCGCACTGCGCGCGGTCGCGCGATCGGCCACGGTGGAGCAGGTGCCTCTGGATGCACTCGACGCGGTCTCGGAGGAAGAAGGCAATCTGCTTCGCGAACACATCGTCGCCTACCGAATCGACGGCGCGTTGTTCTTCGGAGCCGCGCACAGCTTTCTGCTCGAGCTCGCCGACGTGTCGGACGTGAAAGTGGTGATCCTGCGTATGTCACGAGTGACCACGATCGATGCCACCGGAGCCATCGTGCTCAAGGACACGATCACCGAACTCGAACACCGCCACATCACCGTCCTGATCTCCGCGGCCAAACCCGAACACCTGCGACCGCTGACTGCGCTTGGTGTGTTCACCACCAAGGACGACGAGGCGCGCCGTGTTTTCGAGACCACCCCGCAGGCCATCGCCTATGCACGCACCGTCGTGACCGAGGCAGCCGAACACCGCGGGTAGGGTCCAAGTCACACTTGCGTAGGAAAGGACCGCTCATCGTGGCTCTCGTTGCAGGAATCGACTCCTCCACCCAATCGTGCAAAGTATTCGTTCGTGATGCCGAATCGGGAGAGTTGGTGCGCCAGGGGCGAGCCTCCCATCCCGACGGCACCGAGATCGACCCGCAGCGCTGGAAGGATGCGCTCGACGAGGCGGTGGCGGCAGCAGGCGGACTCGACGATGTGGACGCAGTATCGGTCGGTGCGCAGCAACACGGCATGGTGTGTCTCGACGAGACGGGAACTGTTGTCCGTAACGCTCTGCTGTGGAACGACACTCGGTCGGCGCAGGCCGCAACCGACTTGGTGTCGGAGTTGGGGAAGGAGACCGGCGTCGACGGCGGGCAGGCGTGGGCCGACGCCGTCGGAGTGGTTCCGTTGGCCTCGATCACCGTCGCCAAGCTGCGATGGCTCGCCGACCACGAGCCGGAGAACGCCGATCGCACTGCGGCCGTGTGTCTTCCGCACGATTGGCTCAGCTGGCAGCTCGGCGGCGCATCCGGGCTCGATTCCCTGGCCACGGATCGGGGCGACGCCAGCGGCACCGGGTACTTCTCCGCCGCCTCGAACGAGTATCGAACCGATCTGTTGCAGTTGGGTTTTCGTGGGCGCAACCCGCAGCTTCCGCGGGTCGCGGCACCGAACGAGACCATCGGCCGACTCCGCAGCGGTGCACTGATCGGACCGGGTACCGGAGACAACGCCGCCGCGGCCCTCGCCCTCGATGCCCAGCCCGGTGACGTGGTGGTCTCGGTGGGCACTTCCGGTGTCGTATCGGCCGTGACATCGGTTGCGGCAGCAGATGGTTCGGGTCTGGTCGCGGGATTCGCCGACGCCACCGGCCGGCAGTTGCCGTTGGTGTGCACCCTCAACGCTGCCCGGGTGCTCGATGCGACGGCGCGTCTACTGGGCGTCGACCACGACGAACTGTCTCGGTTGGCGCTGTCGACGACCAGCGATGGCCTGGTGTTGGTGCCGTACCTCGAGGGTGAGCGCACCCCCAACCGTCCCGATGCATCCGGCGCGATTCACGGCCTGCGACTGAACAATTCGACGCCCGGCCACCTGGCGCGCGCGGCAATCGAGGGACTGCTGTGCGGTTTGGCCGACGGTATCGACCACCTGCGTGCGCAGGGTGTGGAGACGAAACGGGTGCTACTCATCGGCGGCGGCGCGAAGTCCGCCGCGTTGCGGGCATTGGCTCCGGCGATTCTCGGAGTTCCGGTGACCGTGCCCGAGCCGGGTGAATACGTCGCCGACGGTGCCGCGCGTCAGGCCGCGTGGACGCTTGCCGGTACCAGTGCGCCGCCGACCTGGGCTCAGGCACCGTCGCAGACCTACGAGGCCGACCCGACCCCGGCGGTGCGGGAGCGCTACGCCGAGTATGCGGCGGAGCCGCAGTGGCGCGGTTGAGTGCCGCAGAGGGCACTTAACCGCACCACTGCCGCAGGCACTCAGGGAATCAGGCGCGCATCTCGGTAACGCTGGATCACCGAGGCGATGGCATCCGGGGTGGATCGGAAGCCCAGGAATCCTGCCTTCTTGGACTTGTTCATGTCGGTCAGGCATTCCATGTCGCGGCCGAGGTCACCGTCGGTGTGCCACCACGACGCCAACCGGGAGACGTCGCTTTCGGCCAGATCGTGCTTGTCGGCGATGCGCTTCCACGCGGCGGCCGCGTCGGACATGCGGGGTTCGAGGGGGCGCGGCTCGGTGTCGAAGCCCTCGGGCTCGACGCCGAAGTGCGCGGCGAACTGCGGCCACAGCCAGCGCCAGCGGAAGACGTCACCGTTGGCGATGTTGAACGCCTCGTTGTGTCCGTTGTCGTCGGTTGCGGCCCACACCATCTGCTCGGCGAGCAGGTCGGCATCGGTGAGGTCGGTCAGCCCGTTCCACTGTGTCTCGGAGCCGGGGAACACGAACTTCTCGCCGAGTTCCTTGCAGATCGACGCGTACACGGACAGCGTCAGCATCATGTTCATCGCGTTGCCGACGGCGAAGCCGGAGATGGTGTGGGCGCGGTGCACACTCCAGCCGAATCCGAACTTCTCGGCACCGGCGAACAGTTCGTCCTCCTGCGCGTAGTAGAAGTTGGGGGTGTCGAGTCGATCCTCGGTCTCGTGGAACGGGGTCTCGGCCATCACGGACTCGCCGTAGGCGTCGAACGGTCCGAGGTAGTGCTTGAGTCCGGTCATCAACGCGACGTGCTTCACCGAGTCGAGGGGGCCGAGCACGTTCAGCACATTGCGCAGAGTTGCCGAGTTGACCTCGATGTTCTCCTGCTCCGAGTCCTTCTTCATCCAGGCGGTGAAGAACACGACCTCGGGGCGGACGTCCTTCAGTGCCTCCTCGAGCGAGGCCGGGTCGAGCAGATCGGCCGCCACGGGGACGACGCCGTCGATGGGGACACTGCCGCTGCGGCTCAGTCCGTAGGTGGTCCAGCCTGCATCGAGTGCGGCGCGGCACAGGGCCTGCCCGGAAATGCCGGTGGCACCGACGATCAGCGCGCGCGTGTTGTTCGTAGTCATCCGTGCTGTCTACCCAATGGAACCGGAGCGACACGTGACACGGCACTCACATCAGGGCGAGTACCTGTTGAACGACGAGCACGAGCGCCCCGACGGCGGAGACAGTGATCGCGACGATCCGCAGGCGTCGGCGATCGAGAACTCGATTGACCACCCGCGACAGCAGAAAGCCGAGAACAGTCGCCGGGGCCAGGAACACGAACAGCGTCGCAGTGTGGACATCCACTGCTCCGGCCACTGCCAGCACCGCCAGCGAGATGAGTGAGCCGACGAGGAAGAAGCAGCTCATGGTGCTGCGCAGTTCGGCTCCGGTGTTGCGTTGCCACACCAGCGCCATCGGCGGCCCGCCGATGGAGGTGGCCGTTCCCAGAATTCCCGACGCGGCCCCGGCCACCATCAGATTTCGTCTGTGCGGCAGGGGGACCCAGCCGAACGACGTCAGTGCGACACCGCCCAGCACCACCAGTGCCAGCAGAATCGCCAGTCCGCGTTCGGGCAGCAGGACGAGCAACAATGCGCCCACCGCCGAACCGGGGAGGCGACCGGCGAGCGCCCACCCGGCACCCGAGAGGTCGAGGGAGGTGCGATCGCGAACCAGCACGAGCACACTGACGACGACGGCGAGCATGATCAGGGTTGCCGGGATGAGGCCGGGGTCGACGATCGCCACGATCGGCGCGGCGAGCATGCCCATGCCGAATCCGATCGACGCCTGCATCGCCGATGCGAAAAAGATCGCCAGCGCGACGACGACGAAGCCGGTGATGCTCAGCTGCGTCGACATCACGTCCCGGCAGCGACGAGGCCGAGATTGCCTGCTGCGAGCGGGTAATGGCATTCGGCGATGTGATCGGCCTCGTCGGCGTCGAGCGCCACCGGGGGTGCCTCACTGGCGCACAACTCGGTCGCCTTCCAGCAGCGCGTGCGGAATCGGCATCCCGACGGCGGGTTCAGCGGCGACGGTACCTCGCCCTTCAGCAGGATCTTCGTCCCGCGCGTCGACGCGTCGAGTGTGGGTGCCGCCGACATCAATGCTGCGGTGTACGGGTGAGCCGGACGGTCGAACACTGCTTCGGTGGCCCCGGATTCGACGATGCGGCCGAGGTACATCACCGCGACGCGGTCGGCGACGTGTCGGACGACCGACAGGTCGTGCGAGATGAACACGTACGAGATGCCGAGTTGCTTCTGCAGGTCGTTGAGCAGGTTGAGCACCTGCGCCTGTACCGAAAGGTCGAGTGCGGAGACCGGCTCGTCGCAGATGAGCACGTCGGGATTCAGTGCCAGAGCGCGCGCGATGCCGAGGCGTTGGCGTTGACCGCCGGAGAATTCCTGCGGGAAGCGGTTCTCGTCGCTCGGCCGAAGACCCACCAGATGCAGCAGCTCGCGTACGCGCGCGGAGCGGTCGCGTCGAGTCCTGTACAGGCTCTTGTGGGTTCGCCATGGCTCGCCGATGATGTCCCCGGCGGTCATTCGCGAGTTGAGTGAACCGTACGGGTCCTGGAAGACCATCTGTACCCGCCGACGCCACGCGAGCAGTTCCTTTCCGCGCAGCGCGAACGGATCCGTGCCGTCGAACGCGACGGTGCCCGAGTCGGGTCGTTCGAGCATCATCAGGGTGCGCGCGAGAGTGGACTTGCCGCAGCCGGATTCGCCGACGAGGCCGAGGGTTTCACCGCGTCGCAGGTCCAGGTCGATGGCGTCGAGGGCGCGGAGCTTGCCGCGGCCGACGTCGAAGGTCTTGTTCAGGCCGCGGACGGTCAACAGTTGCTCAGACATGGCTGGATACCTCGTTCGGGAAGTGGCATGCCGACATCCGGCCGCTGCCGACGGATTCGAGCGGGGGACGAGTACTGATGCAGATCTCGCGGGCCAACGGGCAGCGGGCCTGATAGACGCACCCGTCGGGAATGGAGTGCAGGTCCGGTGGGGTGCCGCCGATCGACTTCAGATCCTCACCGCGGACTGCGTGGACGGGTACCGAGTCCAGTAGGCCCTTGGTGTACGGGTGCCGCGGTGCGCCGAACACCTCGGACACCGGTCCGGTCTCGACGACGTTGCCCGCGTACATGATCGCGACCCGATCGGCCTCCTCGGCCACCAGGGCGAGATCGTGGGTGATGAGTACGACGGCCATGTCGTGTTCGGTGCGTAGTTCCTTGAGCAGCGCCATGATCTGGGCCTGCACCGTCACGTCGAGGGCGGTGGTCGGTTCGTCGGCGAGCAGTACCGACGGACTCAGTGCGACGGCCATCGCGATCAGCAGGCGTTGACGCATGCCGCCGGAGAACTGGTGGGGATAGGAGTCGGCACGGGATTCGGGCTCGGGGATACCCACTCGGGCCATCAGCGCGATGGCCTCCGCTCGTGCCTGCTTGCCGGACATGCCGCGATGGATCCGAAACGGTTCGGCCAGTTGGGTTCCCACGGTGTAGACCGGATTGAGGGCGGTCAGTGCGTCCTGGAAGACGATGGCCAGTTCGGTGGCCGCGACCGTGCGTCGCACCTTGGTCTTGGCCGTCACCAGGTCGATCTCGCCCATCTCGACCGAACCGCCGGTGATGTCTGCGATCGGTTCGAGCAACCCGACGATGGCCTGTGCCGTCATGGACTTGCCGCAGCCGGATTCACCCAGCAGGGCCAGGGTTTCGCCGCGGCGGGCGGTGAAGGTGACGTCGTCCACGGCGCGGATGACGCCGGACGGGGTCCGCAGATCGACGGTCAGTCCGCGCACGTCCAGGGCCACGCTGCCGGTATCGGCGCGTCGAGGTGCGGTTGCCGGTGCGCTCATGAGACGACCTTTCGTACGGGGAGCAGGCGAGATCGCTTGGAGCGGGGCACATTGAGTCGCCAGCGCTGCGCTGGATCGGTGGCGATGCGCGCCCACGCGGCGAGCACGGTGGCCGAGACGGTGGTCAGGACAATGGCCAGACCGGGGAAGAACGAGAGCCACCACGCGGTCTGCAGGTAGGTGCGGCCCTGCGAGACCATCAGGCCCCACGAGACGTCCGGCGGCTGAATGCCGATGCCGAGGAAGCTCAGTGACGACTCGGCGAGAATGACGAAGCAGAAGTCCAGGGTCGCGACGGTGAGCAGGGTCGGTAGCAGGATGGGGGCCACGTGGCGTCTGATCACCGATCCGCTCTTCGCGCCGAATGTTCGTGCGGCATCGACGAACAACCGACTCTGCAGCTCGGCCGACTCCGCGCGGGCCGTGCGCAGGTAGATCGGGATGCGGGTGACCGTCAGGACCAGAACGATGTTGGCGGCGCTGGGGGAGAACACGTAGAGCACGACGACCGCCATCAGCAGGGACGGGAAGCTCAGGATCACGTCGGCAACGCGCATCGCTGCGGTCTCGCGCCAGCCTCGATGGAAGCCGGCCCACATACCGATGAACGAGCCGATGATCGCCGAGAGGATGACGGCCGGAACGGCAACCGAGAGTGTGGTTCTACTGGCCACGATCAACCGGGCGAGCATGCTGCGGCCCAGTGGATCGGTGCCGAGGATGTTCATCCACCCGGTGTCGAGGGTGAACGGTGGCAGGTTGGAGCGGTCGAGGTCCTGATCGGTCGCCGAGTCGCCGACCAGCATCGGACCGAAGACCGCGGTGAGGAAGACCAGCACCAGGATCGCGGCGGCCACGGTGGCGACCCTGTCGCGTAGCAGCAGCTTCCACAGCGGGGCCGACGCCTTGCGGGCTTCCACCGGACTCTGGGGTGGAACATCCTCGGGCTCGGACGTTTTCGGTGCTTCGAAGTCGAGTGACATCAGTTTCTCCTAGACCTTCACCTTGTCGCGAACCCGGGCGTCGAGCAGTGCATAGCAGGCGTCGATGACGATGTTGAGCACGAAGATGGACACCGCCGTCAACAGCACGGCCGCCTGGAGAACTGCGAAGTCGCGCTGCAGGATGGCGTCGATCATCAGTTTTCCGATGCCCGGCCAGCCGAAGATGGCCTCGACGACCACCGCTCCGTTGACGAGACCCACCATCAGGTCGCCTGCGACCGTGAGCGCCGGTGCGGCTGCGTTACGCAGGGCGTGGTGGGTGACGACCCGGAGATCGCCTGCCCCTTTGCTTCTCGCGAGTCGCACGTACGGTGCCGACAGTGCCGAGACCATTGCGCCGCGCACCACCTGGGTGAGGACTCCGAGGGGACGAATGAGCAGAGTCGCGATCGGCAGTATCCAGGAGAGCATTCCGTTGTCGACACCGGAGGTGGGCAGCCAGCCGAACAGGATGGCGAAGACGTAGACGCCCATGATGGCGAACCAGAAATCGGGAATGCTGGCTGCGGTCATCGACAGCAGGCTCGAGATGCGATCGGCCAGCGAGTTGGGCCGGTACGCGGCCCAGCAGCCGATGATCACGGCGCCGAGGATCGCGAGGAACATCGTCGCGAACGCCAGCTGCAGTGTCGCCGGGAATGCGCGCAGTGCCATCGCCGACGCGTCCTCGCCGGTACGGAGCGACTGCCCGAAGTCGAGTTGCACGACGCCCTTGAAGTAGTCCAGCAGCTGCGTCAGCACCGGCTGATCGAAGCCGTTGGTGGCGCGGAACGCCTCGCGCTGGGCCTGAGTTGCCGACTCGGGTAGGTACAGGCTGGTGGGGTCGCCGGTGAGCCGAGCGAGGAAGAACACGCCGAGCAGGACGACGAACAGCGGAACGAGGCTGGTGTAGATCCGTCTGCGGAGAAATCTGAACATGTCAGGGCCTCTCGGTATCGGCGCGAGTCATCGCGGCGAGATGCATTTCGTCGACCGTGGCCGAGTTGGGGGTGTAGTCGACCGAGGACGCCTTGGCGAGCACACCGTTCATGTGCGCGATGTAGGCCATCTGCATGATGTTTTTCGGTTCGTCGGCGAACACCTGCGCGTACGCGTCCTGCCTGTCCTCTCCGGTCAGTGCGCCCGCCGCGGCGATCTCTTTGTCGAATTTCGCTGTGCCGTAGGCGCTCTGGAATCCGTCGCTGGTGAAGTACTGGTCGACGGTGAAGGCCGAGTCGCCGGCCTGGTTACCGTGCTGAATGACCAGCAGGTAGGGCCCGACGTCCGGAAACGGGCGTTCCTGATATTCGGCAGTGCCGGCGGCGTCCATCATTTCGATCTTGACGTTCATGCCGATCTTGGACAGCGAGTTCTGGATCACCTCGACTGTTTCGTTGATCTTGGGGAACTGTCCGGTGCGCCCGATGAGTCGAATCTCGGTGTCCACGGGTACGCCGTCGGCGCGGGCCTCGTCGATCAGCGTGCGGGCCCGGTCCATGTCGTAGGGCCACGGCGTCAAGTCCTCGTTGAATCCCACGACGCCCTCGGAGATGAGTTGTGCTGCAGGCGAGCCGAGTCCGCGGAACAGTGCTTTGACGATGCCGCCGCGGTTGATCGCGTAGTTGATCGCCTGCCGCACCCGCATGTCGTCCAGCGGCGGTTGCGCTGCCTGGATGCGGAGCGCCGTGGTCTCGTTGTTGGGGTAAGCGACTCCCAGGTCACCTGCCCCGTCCTCCGGGCCGACCGATGTTGCGATCTCGGCCTCGCCGTTGGTCACCATCGAGGCGCGGACGCTTCCCTCGCTGCGCCATTGATATTCGGCCCTGGCGTATTCGGGCTTCGGACCCCAGTAGGTCTCGTTGCGAACGAGCGAGAGCTTCTGGCCGTAGTCCCAGCGTTCGATCGCGAACGGTCCCGTTCCGATCGGTTCACGCACGCGCTCGGTGTAGCTGGCTGTGCGCGGGACCATCTCGACGAACGACAGACGTAGCGGCAGGATGGGGTCGGGTTCCGGGGACTGCACAGTCAGTGTCATCGGATCGACTGCGTTCACCACCAGGTTCGCGTCACCGAACACATAACCTTCGACGTTGCAGCCCAGTTCCGAATTGACGGTGCGGTCGATGGAGAACGCGGCGTCCTCGGCTTCGAAGGGACTGCCGTCGCTGAAGGTCACGCCGGGGTGGATCGTGAACGTCCACTCCGTGTCGGAGGTCTGTTCCCACGAGTCGGCGAGCTTGGGCTCGAGATCGCCGGTGCTGGGGTTGCGTTCCATGAGGGGCTCGGTGATGTTCGAGCGGGTGACGACCCCGACCGACGTGAGCGAGACATCGCACGCCTCGAGGGTCGGCGGTTCCTGCGGCAGAACGATGCGCAGGGTGTCGGCGCGAGCGGCTCCACCGTTGTTGGAGTTGGCGACGGTGCAGCCGCTCACGATCAATGAAAGTGACAGTGCGCCAACGGCTGATGCGATGACGCGATGGTTCCGTCCCTGCTGCACGAAGAGTGCAGGGCTCATGGTGGCCTCCAGTGGGAAAAAGGATCCGCGTCTGCATGTCGCAGCCGAATCTGTGACGGTAGACACACGGTAGGAGCGTGCGATCTTCATCGTCAACCGGACGAAAACCGGTTTTCGAGCAGTTTCGTGGGTCACACCGGACGCTTCGATGGGGTTTGGGTCACAGGCATGGGCGACTGACCAGGCCCGATGCAGGTCGGGGTGGTCGAGGCGGCATCGGCAATGGGTCGTTCATGCCGTTTGGGTATCGGTCCATGTTATTTCCGTGTTGGACAGGTATCCGAGAAGCGGCATACCGTACAGGAAACGCGCACGTTCCACCATCTCGCGAGGAGAACAATGGTCACCGTCAGCTCAGAGAAAACCTCTGTGTCGCAGAAGGATTCGCAACAGGGCGGTCGAGTGCTCCGAGTGGGACCACTCAAACCGTCGTTGATGGACACCTTGGTTTCCGAGTACGACGCGCTGGTTCTTCCAGAGGGCGGCGAGCGCGAGGACTTTCTGGCCGCACACGGCAGTTCGATCACCGCGGTCGTCACCTCCGGCCGGACCGGAGTCGATGCTGCGCTGATGGACCGGTTGCCCCAGCTCGGAGCCGTCGTCAACTTCGGTGTCGGCTACGACACCACCGACGTCGACGCCGCAGCCGAACGCGGAATCAGCGTGAGCAACACCCCCGACGTGCTGACCGATTGCGTGGCGGACCTGGCTGTCGGCTTGCTGATCGATACCGTGCGCGGGCTCTCGTCCGCCGAGCGATTCGTGCGTGCCGGCCGCTGGCCCGCCGAGGGCAACACGCCACTGACGCGTCAGGTCACCGGCACGCGCGTCGGAATCATCGGACTCGGCCGCATCGGTTCGGCAATTGCCGATCGGCTCAGAGGGTTTCGCTGCGAGATCTCGTACCACAATCGTAACGAGATCGACGGTTCGCCGTATGTCTACGCTGCCGGCCCGAGAGCGCTCGCAGAGAACGTCGACGTGCTGATCATCGCCGCGTCCGGCGGCTCGGGAACTGCGCATCTGGTCGACCGAGCTGTGCTCGAAGCGCTGGGGCCGCAGGGTTATTTGATCAACGTGGCGCGCGGAAGCGTCGTCGACGAGGAAGCGCTGATCGAGTTGCTTGCAGCGGGGCAGCTCGCCGGTGCCGGCCTGGACGTCTTTGCCCACGAACCGAACGTGCCCGACGCTCTGGTGGCGATGGACAACGTGGTGCTGCTGCCGCACGTGGGTAGCGCAACGGTGGAGACCCGCGCCGCGATGGAAGCGCTCACGCTCGAGAACCTCGATCGCTTCCTGGCCGACGGCACCCTCGTCACTCCGGTGACACGATGACCGTCGTCGTCGGCTACTCGCCGACCACCGAAGGAAAAGGCGCACTGCCCTTCGCGTTTCGTGAGGCACTCATGCGCGAAACGGACTTGCTCATCGTGGCCGAGAACGACAGCGCAGGGGAGGCGGACTTCGCTGCCACCGTCGAATCGGCTCGCGAGGAGGCGTCGGCGCTCGGTGTCACGACGAAGATCCACGACAACGAAGCAGGCCGCTCGCATGCCGACAATCTGATCGACCTCTCGTTCGACGAGCAGGCTCAGCTCGTCGTCATCGGCATCCGGCGTCGATCACCCGTCGGAAAATTGTTCATGGGCAGCATCTCTCAGCGTGTACTGCTCGAGGCACACTGCCCGGTGACGGCCGTCAAGCCGCCGGTGGGGTTGCCGCGCTGAGTGCGCGTCATCGGCGGGTCCTGCCGTGTCGAATCACATCGATCACGCAAACGGGGACCTCACACCGCTTTTATCGACTGCGCGCCCCCGCTATGACCTGATCGGGGGCGCGCAGTCGGTGAAAAGGGCGCTCACTTGCGGTTTCGGGCACGCTCGGCAACTCGATCAGCGGCGCATCACGACCACTCCCGCGTCGGCAGCACATCGGTCATGAAACGGTGCAACGCCGGGTTGTCGTTGTCCGGCCGCCAGGCTGCGTCGAGCTCGACAGGCCGTTCCTTGACGGTCCGAACCGGCCGAAACACAACACCTTTCGGACGCATGGTCGACGCGGACTCCGGCACCAGTGCCAATCCGATGCCCGAGCGGACGAGGACCAGCATGGTGTGGACCTGGGTCACGTACTGCACGTAGCGCGGGGTGACGCCGACGATGGTGAACGTGCTGATCAGCAGTTCGTGGAAGTACCGCGCATCGACGGGTGAGTACATGATGATCGGCTGCTCGTCGAAGTCCTCCACCGTCAGTTCGGCCTTCTCGGCAAGAGGGTGGTCGTGGGGCATGGCGGCGATCAACGACTCGTGCAGCACCGGCCGCGATGCGATACCCGGCCGCTTGAGTGGTGGCCTGGCCAATCCGAGATCCAGATCGCCGACGGCCAAGGATTCCATCTGCACCGACGAGACCATCTCGCGCAGGACAAGTTTCACGTCGGGAAGTTTGTCGCGTGCGGCGTCGAGCAACTGCGGCAGCACCGCGTGCGCCGATGCGCCGGTGAATCCGACGACCACGGTCCCCAAGTCTCCGGTGGGCACACGTCGCACCGTCAGCAATGCGCCCTCGGCGAGGTCGAGGATGCGTCGAGCCTCGGGAAGGAACGCCAGGCCCGCGGCGGTCAGGGTGACCGACCGGCTCGTGCGGTCGATGAGCTGCACTCCCACTTCGCTCTCGAGCTGTTGAATCTGCCTGCTCAGCGGCGGTTGTGTCATGTGCAGCCGCTCGGCAGCCCGGCCGAAGTGCAACTCCTCGGCGACAGCGATGAAGCAGGACAGCCTGTTGAGCGAGAACATCCATTCATTCCTTGCATCGCGCTGGGGAGTTTCGGCGTGTTTCTCGTATGAATCTAGCGCACCTCGTCGAAACCCCGACGATTGACAACCTTCTCTCCGGTAAGAGTAGAGTTGCCGGCGGAGCGGACGCCGAACCTGTCGCAGTCCCTCGCACCCACCGAACGGAGTTGTCGTGTCTCGAGCTGCCCAGGTGCCTGCCACCGCCGTCGAAGACGTCTCGGTGCTGGGTGCGTTGCGCTCACCGAGGCGACTGAAAACCGAGGTTCTCGCTGGGCTGGTGGTGGCGCTGGCCTTGATCCCGGAAGCCATTTCGTTCTCGATCATCGCCGGTGTCGATCCCCGCGTCGGGCTGTTCGCGTCGTTCACGATGGCCGTCACCATCTCCATCGTCGGTGGCCGACCGGCGATGATCTCTGCGGCCACCGGAGCGATCGCCCTGGTTGTCGCCCCGTTGGCCCGTGAATACGGCCTCGACTACCTCATCGCCGCGGTGATTCTCGGCGGCGTCCTGCAGATCGTGTTGAGCGTCCTCGGTGTTGCCAAACTCATGCGGTTCATCCCGCGCAGCGTCATGGTCGGATTCGTCAACGCGCTGGCGATCCTGATCTTCACCTCGCAAGTGCCGTACCTGATCGGGGTGCCGTGGTTGGTGTACCCGATGGTCGCGGCCGGACTGCTCGTCATGTTCTTCCTACCGAAGCTCACCTCCGTCGTGCCTGCACCTCTGATCGCGATCGTGATACTCACCGCCGTCACTCTCGTCTTCGCACTGGCCGTCCCGGACGTGGGCGACGAGGGCGAGCTGCCGTCCTCGCTGCCGTCGTTCCTGATACCGGACGTGCCGTTCACGTTCGACACGCTGTCGATCATCGCGCCGTTCGCACTGGCCATCGCCCTTGTCGGTCTGCTCGAATCGCTGATGACGGCCAAGCTCGTCGACGACATCACCGATTCGCACTCCGACAAGACTCGTGAGGGATGGGGTCAGGGTGTGGCGAATCTGGTCACCGGGTTCACCGGCGGTATGGGCGGCTGCGCGATGATCGGCCAGACCATGATCAACGTCAAGGTCTCCGGTGCTCGAACCCGTATCTCGACGTTCCTCGCCGGCGCCTTCCTGCTGATCCTGGTGGTCGGGCTCGGTGACATCGTCGCGCTCATTCCGATGGCCGCGCTGGTCGCCGTGATGATCATGGTGTCGGTCGGCACCTTCGACTGGCACAGCATTCACCCGAAGACGTTGCGGCGCATGCCCAAGAGCGAAACTCTCGTCATGGTTGTCACGGTCGCTGTCACCGTGGTCACCCACAACCTGGCCTACGGCGTCGTCGTCGGTGTCGTCACCGCGATGGTGCTGTTCGCCAGGAGGGTTGCGCACCTGACCGAGGTGGTCGATGTGGCTCATCCGGACGAGGACACGCGCGTCTACGCGGTGAAGGGCGAGCTGTTCTTCGCGTCGAGCAACGATCTGATCTATCAGTTCGACTACGTCGGAGATCCGAAGAACGTCGTCATCGACATGTCCGAGTCGCACATCTGGGACGCCTCGACCGTGGCGACTCTCGACGCCATCACCACCAAGTACGCGGCGAAGGGCAAGACGGTGGAGATCGTCGGTATGAACGCGCCGTCGGTCGAGCGGCACGATCGTCTCAGTGGAAACCTGGGCGGCGAGCACTGACTAGGGTGGACGCTCGGGCGAGGAGAGGCGGCACATGGCAGACGACGGCACACACATGCAGATCGGACAGGTGGCTCAACGCACCGAGCTGTCCATCCGCACGGTTCGTCATTACGACGACGTCGGCCTGGTCACCCCCTCTGCCCGCTCGGCCGGTGGTTTTCGGCTGTACACCGAGACCGACGTCGAGCGTCTGCTCGTCATCCGCCGGATGAAGCCGCTCGACTTCACCCTGGCCGAGATGAAACAGCTCCTGGAATCCCTCGACATCCTCGGAGACGAGAACGCGGCCGACGATGCGAGGTCGTCGGCCGCGGCCTTCGTTCGTGAATGTCATACCAAGGCCGAGGACAGCTGCCGCACGCTGCGGCGGCAGCTCGCCTACGCCGAGGAGCTGACCGAGGTGCTGTCGACTCGCGGAGCAGCAGTGCGGAGCGAGTAGGTTCGGCTCTAGCGGCCGAAGCTACTGCATCCGGGTCGAACCGGAATTCCCGCGAGGCGGTCGTCCAACCACGCGAACGCAGCGGGAGCTCCGGTGCCGGCCACGATGCTGTGTTCACCCAGGTATTCCTCGAGGCGGACGTCGGCTCCGCGTGAACACCACTTGTCGAACACGGCCTCCGGACCTTCCTTCGGAATCCAGAACTCCTGCTGTCCGTGATATATGAACACCGGTGCCGTCGGAGTTCCGCCGTCTCCCAATCGATTCCGATCGGCAATCGCGAGCGCCAGCGGCGAATTGAACGCATCGGGAGTGATGGACAGTGACTCGATACGGATCGGAGCAACGATTCCGAACGGAGCGATCCCGACGATGCACAGGTCCTTCGACGCCTGTGCGAGCCGCCACCCGTCGTCGTTGTAGAGCGAGAGCATCTCGGGGTACTCGCGCGCAACGCCCATCGCTGCCGCGAGGAACACCGCCGACGCGGCGTTGCCGTTCATGGACTGACGGAGCAGCGCGAAGTCGGTGGGCGTTCCGCCGAACGCTGCGCCGACGATGTTCAGTTCGGGGGCGTAGGCCGGAGCCTCCTGCACGGCCCAGCCCGATGCGATCGCCCCGCCCGAATAGCCCGTGATGCCCAGGGGCGCAGTCGGATCGAGGCCGATCGCGGCGGTCGTGACCGCTCCGCGCAGACCGTCGAGTACGGCATGTGCCGCCATCGGTCCGACGGCGTACGCATGGCGCGGCCCCTGATGGTCGGTGACGACGACGGCGTAGCCCCGCGCCAGAAGCAGCTGCACGGGTGCCAATTCCGGAGCGATGCCGCGTTGCATGGTCCACGATGGCTCGCACGTGGCACCGAGCGAATCGATGGCCATGTTGTAGGCGACAACAGGGCGCGGACCGGGCGAGGTCCAGGGCGCGGTCGGGACGATGACGCTGGTGACGATGGCAGCGGGGCGGTCCTTCGCGTCGGTCGAGGCGACCAGCAGTTGGGTGGTGGTGACCGGGGTGACAAGTGGTCCGACGGTGACGCTGCGGGTCCGTAGAACTGTTCCGGGAGCGGCTGTTTCGTATCCGGGCGGCGGAACGACCCACGGGTCGTCGAGTGGTGTCGCGGCGATCGATTCGGCGGTGCGCGGCGGATTCTGGAAATCGCCGAGTGGATCGGCAGCCGCCGACCATTGCCCGC
Organism: Rhodococcus sp. 06-418-5; assembly: GCF_002258285.1. Classification (NCBI taxonomy): domain Bacteria; kingdom Bacillati; phylum Actinomycetota; class Actinomycetes; order Mycobacteriales; family Nocardiaceae; genus Rhodococcus; species Rhodococcus sp. 06-418-5. Next base: position 422,993 of record NZ_NOYE01000014.1, on the reverse strand, counting down.
CCGACACCACCAGTGACACCGCAGCGACCACCGCCGCATACCGACGGCCGAACTTCGCGTACTTCCCCATCGAGACCCCCCCCGGTCGACGTTCCGGATCGTTACCGGAGCTATTCACACGACTCTAGGGGCCGGAACCATCCACAGGGGCCGAACGCACAATTTGCTCGGATCGGGCGGGGACCGGCGACCCGGCACGACAAGCCGGCCTCCGCGTACCGGGCAGCAGCCGTTCCACGCGCGGCTTTCCTGTGGTCACTCACCTCGCCACCGAGAAGACGTGCTCTAGCCGTCGACGACGACGGGAACGATGAGGGGCTGACGGCCCAGGGTCTGCTTCGCCCAGCGCGCCGACTCCTGCACGATGCGCTTTTCGATGTGCTCGCGGGAGGCCACGTTCACGTCGCTCTCGCGGGTGAGGGTCTTGCCGATCGCCTTGGCCAACGAGTCGAAAGCGTTGGGCTCGTGCGCGAATCCGCGTCCGATGAAGTCGACGTCGTCGACCAGCAGGCCGGTATCGGGATCGACGATGGCGATGACGGTCAGGACGCCCTCGTTGGCGAGCAGCCGGCGCTCGGCCAACGAATCCTCGGTCACCCCACCGACGGCACTGCCGTCGACGTAGATCAGTTCGATGGGGACACTTCCGGTGATCTGAGCGACGCCGTCGAACAGGTCGATGACGCTTCCGTTCTCGGCGATCAGCACACGATCACGCGGTACGCCGGTCCTGATCGCGAGATCGGCATTGGCGCGCAGGTGTCGCGCTTCACCGTGGACGGGAAGCACATTGGCGGGTTCGAGGATGTTGTAGCAGTAGACGAGCTCGCCTGCGCTGGCGTGGCCGGAGACGTGCACCTTGGCATTTCCCTTGTGCACCACGCGTGCACCCTTCTCGACGAGACCGTTGATGACGCGGTAGATCGCGTTCTCGTTACCGGGGATCAAGCTGCTGGCCATCAGTACGGTGTCGCCGTCGCCCACCTTGATCTGGTGTTCGCCCGACGCCATCCGCGAGAGCGCGGCGAGGGGCTCGCCCTGCGATCCGGTGCAGATCAGCGTGATCTTGTGCGCCGGAAGCCGGTTGAGCTTCGGCAGATCGACCACGAGCCCGTCGGGTACGTCGAGGTAGCTCAGATCGGTCGCGATCTTCATGTTGCGCACCATCGATCGCCCCACGAACGCAACCTTGCGGCCCTGCGCATGCGCGGCGTCGAGTACCTGCTGAATGCGGTGGACGTGACTGGCGAAGCTCGAGACGATCACGCGTCCCGACGTTTCGCGGAACACCTTCTCGATGGCCGGGACCAGATCGCGTTCGGAGACCATGAACCCGGGAACCTCGGCGTTGGTCGAGTCGACGAGGAGAAGATCGAGCCCTTCCTCGCCGAGGCGCGCGAAGCTACGCAGGTCGGTGATTCGACCGTCGAGCGGGAACTGATCCATCTTGAAGTCGCCGGTGTGCAGCACCAGGCCTGCGTCGGTACGGATGGCGATGGCGAGGCCGTCGGGGATCGAATGGTTGACGGCGACGAACTCGAGCTCGAACGGACCTTCCTGACGCGTCTGCCCCGCTTCGACCTCGATCAGCGTCGTCGAGACCTTGAACTCGTCGAACTTGGCGGCCAGGAAATGCAGCGTCAGCCGCGACGCGATGACGGGAATGTCACCGCGCTCGCGCAGCAGGTAGGGGACGCCGCCGATGTGGTCCTCGTGCCCGTGCGTCAGGACGATCGCCACGACGTCGTCGAGGCGATCGCGGATGCAACTCCAGTCGGGCAGGATGACGTCGACGCCGGGCTGGTGCTCCTCGGGGAACAACACACCACAGTCGACGATGAGCAGTTTTCCGTCGAACTCGAACACGGTCATGTTCCGGCCGATCTCGCCCAGACCGCCGGTTGCGATCACGCGAAGGTGCCCGGCCTGGAGTGCGGAAGAGGCTCGCTTTCTCGGAGCGGCGGGGGATTTCCGGTTACGTGGTGATCGCGACATGCGTCCAACGCTACGGGTGGGTCTCGACCTGCGTCGACCCCGGTCCGCACACCAACGGTTGCGCACGCGCGGAGGCGCAGTCTTCGACCATTTTCGGGCGATCGTGATTCGGACGTGCGGTTGGGGTGGTAGACGTCGAGCATGCGCTCACTGGTGATCACACAGAACATCACTGTCGACGGAGTCATCGAGGCGACCGACGACTGGTTCGCTCGGGCAGGCGGGGACCCCGAGCTCGACGCGGCGCTGGCCGCGCAGAGAGACGAGTCGGATGGATTCTTGGTGGGGCGCTCGACCTTCGAGAGTATGCGCGACTACTGGGGTCCGAAAACCGATGACACAACCGGTGTGACCGATCACCTGAACCGCGTCGCGAAGTACGTCGTGTCCTCGACGCTGACAGACCCCGGGTGGGTGAACTCGACCGTGCTGTCCGGCCGACTGATCGACGAGGTCACGAGGATCAAGAATTCGAGCGGATCGGACATCGTCTGCACGGGGAGTATCACCCTGTGTCGGGAGTTGATCGCGTTGGACCTCGTGGACGAATACCGGTTGTTCCAGTTCCCTTACGTGCGCGGGCACGGCGAACGATTGTTCGACGGAACTCCGTCGCAGTGGTTGCGCCTCCTGGAGTGCAGAGCATTTCCGTCGGGGGCGTCCCTGGTGCGGTACGCGGCCCGGCGTTGACCTCTGGCGGGTCGACTCGATTCAATTGCGGAATCACGCGTCATCACTTTAAAGTGATGACGCGCGTCATCGGATGCCGCGCCCGTGGGAGGGGTCAGTCGATATGCAGATGCACAGTGTGGTCATCATCGGCAGCGGCTTCGGTGGCCAGTGCGCCGCCAAGGCCTTGCTCGATCGCGGGATCGACGACTTCGTCATTCTCGAGAGGCGTCCTTTCCTCGGCGGCACGTGGAAGCAGAACCGCTACCCGGGCGCAGCCGTCGACGTGCAGAGTCCGCTGTACTCGATCGCCTCCGAGCCGTTCGAGTGGTCGCGCATGTTCGCCGAACGCGAGGAACTGGAGCGATACACCGACCACGTGCTCGAATCGAACGGTCTGCCGGCTCGTACGCATGTCGACACCGACGTCAGGAAGATCGAATGGGCGGGAGACCACTGGACCATCATCACCTCGCGGGGTGACTACGCGGCGAAGTTCGTCGTCAACGCGTCGGGACCACTCAGTACACCCGTCGTACCGCCGTTCCCCGGGAGAGAGAAGTTCCAGGGCACCCAGTTCCACACCAACGACTGGCACACCGAGTACGACCACGCCGGCAAGAGAGTGGCGATCGTAGGCAGCGGTGCCAGCGCCGCACAGGTGATCCCCGCGATCCAACCCGACGTGGAGCAGCTGCACGTCTTTCAGCGCACCCCGCATTGGGTGATGCCGCGCCACGATCGTGAATTCACGGCGATCCAGCGAAAGCTGTTGCGCATCGAACCGATTCGAAGGGCGGTTCGCGCCGGCATCTACTGGACGCTCGAGACCCGAATCATCGGGTTCAAGTACTCGCGGCGAATGCTCAAAGCCGTAGCCCAGCGAACTGCTCTGAAACACATCGAGTCTCAGGTTCCGGATACCGAACTTCGGGCCAAGGTCACCCCGGACTTCACCATCGGTTGCAAGCGAGTGCTGCTGTCCAACACGCTCTATCCGGCACTCGGGAAATCGAACGTCACTCTGCACGACAGGAACGACGGTATCGCCGAGATCACCGAAACCGGAATCGTCACCACCACCGGCGAACACGTCGACGTCGATCTCCTGGTGTGGTCCACGGGATACGACGCCACCGACGGCGTCATCTCGTACCCGGTGATCGGACGCGACGGCCGGGCCCTGTCCGAGGTCTGGGATCCGTACCCGCGCGCCTACCTCGGCACCACGATTCCCGGCTTTCCCAATCTCTTCGTCGTCACCGGACCGAACACCGGTATCGGCCACACCTCCGCCATCTTCCTCATCGAGGCGCAGATGGAGTACATCGTGCGGGCGATCGACGCCGTCAGGCGCAGTGGGGCACTGGCGATCGAGGTCACTGCAGATGCAGAACAGGCCTACACCGACAAGATTCACCGCGAGATGGAGGGCACCGTCTGGAAGGACGGCGGCTGCCACAGCTGGTATCAGTCCAAATCCGGGCACGTCGTGGCGATGTTCCCCGGCTTCAGCTTCACCTTCCGCCGGTGGGCCAAGCGATTTCGTCCGCAGGAACACCACATTCACTTCTCGCCCACCGAGGCGACCGCGAAAGACGAGGTGTCGGCATGAAGGATCACTCGGGCCAGGTAGCGCTGATCACGGGAGCGGCAGGCGGCATCGGTTCCGCCGTTGCGTCGGCGCTGCATCGACGCGGTGCGTCGATCGTCCTCGTCGACATGAAATCGACCGACCTCGAGTCCGTGGCGGCGAAACTTGGCAACCAGCGCGTGGCGATCGCCTACGCCGACGTCACCGTGCGGGAGCAGCTCGACGCGGCCGTCGCCACCGCGATCGAGACCTTCGGCACGCTCGACATCGTGATGGCCAACGCCGGAATCTCCAGCGGTGCACAGGCATCGACCATACGGTCCGTCGAAGACGGAGTTTTCGAGCGCGTCATCGGCGTCAACCTGATCGGCGTGTGGAACACGGTGCGTGCCGCCCTCCCACACATCGTCGAGTCAGGCGGCTACGTATTGATCACCTCGTCCACGTACGCGTACCTCAACGGCCTGGCGAATGCACCGTACGCGGCATCGAAGGCAGCGGTCGAACAGCTCGGGCGTGCTCTGCGCGCGGAACTTGCGGGCACGAAAGCGACAGCGGGAGTGCTGTATCCGGGATGGGTCGCGACGCCGATCGCCGAGGTCGCATTCGGCGGCGACGACGTCGCGACAGCCATGATCGACCGCGCCTTCCCCACGCCGCTACTCCGCCCGATCACCCCGGACAAGCTCGCCCGGGTGGCCGTTCGAGGGATCGGACGAAGAGCTGCGCGCATTGCCGTACCCGGTCGCTGGATTCCGATCTCGATACTGCGCGGCATCGTGAACCCGATCATGGACGCCACGATGGAACGGGACGCCGAATTGATCCGGCTCACTGCCGAACTGGATGCCCGACGGTCATGAGCTCGGTGTCCGAAGCGGCCGGTCGGGCCTACGGCGGCGAGAGTGCCGCCGACCGCGACGACCGACGGCGGCGGCAACTGCTGGATGCCGGACTGCGGGTGTTCGGCAGCGTCGGATACCGAGCGGCCACCGTGCGCGGACTGTGCCGCGAGGCCAAGATCGCCGACCGGCACTTCTATCAGTACTTCGACAGGACCGAGGATCTCCTGCTCGCGGTGTACGCGGAATGCATTGCACACCTGACCGACTCGGTGTCCGACACGATGGCGGAGATCGATTCCGACGGCGACCTCAGAGCCGCCGCCGAACAGTTGCTCGATCCCTTCTTTCGGGTCGTCGAGGACCCACACCTGGCCCGGGTGGTGTGGATGGAGGTGCTCGGGGTCAGTCCTCGTGTGGAGCAGACGTATCTGACGGTGATGCAGCAATTCGGGACGCTGTTGCTCGGTTACCTCCGCACGTTCGCGGGCGACGTGGAGTCGGGGCCCGATGTGGATATCGACCTGCTCGCCACCGCCGCGATCGGCGGAATCAGCCACACCGCGATGACCTGGTATCAAAGCGGCTATGCGGCCGAGCGCCGCGTGGTCGTCGCCACCATCGCGACCATGCTCGCCAATATCGTCGCGCCGTTGACCGTGTCTGTTCCTCGGACTACTTGATGCGCAATGCCATTCGCGGACACAGTCGAACAGCGTCCTGCGCCCGCTGTGGGTCGCTGCCCTCCAGAACGACGGTGCTTCCGGCGCGCCGGGCGAGGGGATAGCCCCACTCGTCTCGGGTGAGAGTCTCCGGAAGCAACTCGGTGCACACTCCTCGGCCGTCGCACAGCGTCCAATCTATGTGCAACGCTGTGCTACGTCGGTCTTCGATGGTCATCGGGTCCCTCCTCGGTGAATCTCGCACGTGCCCAACCGATGCAGATGCACGTCCTGAGCGAACACCGACATCGCCGACCGGACCAATCGGGCAGTTCCGTCGGGGTGATGGCACGCGCCCCGGCCGTCGACCAGTCGGGTGTAGCGCTCGATGTCGCCGATCGCGGTAGCGACGTCCTGGCCGGTGGCCAGCCGCGAGAACGCGTCGGCCAATCGCGGCAGCCCGTTGAGGCAGGGGCCGCACTGGCGGGCACTCTCGTTTGCCAGGTAGCGGACGAAGTCGGCGGTCGCGAGCAGTCCACACGTCTCGGTTCCCAGCACGTGCACGACGCCTGCGCCCGGACGGGAGCCGATGTGGGCCAATGATTCCTGGGACATGGTGTGCCCCAGCAGAGAGCCGCGGTCCACCCAGGTTCCGTGAAAGCCGCCGAGCAGCACTGCCCGAACCGAGCGTAGGTCGACGCCTGCACCGTGGGTGAGCATCTCCTCGATCGCGGTGCCGAGGGGTACTTCGGCAACGCCGGGCCTCCGAACGGCACCCGAGTAGGTGACGAGCATGGTGCCCGGCTCGGACGCCGTTCCCCGCGAACGAAACCATTGCGGCCCCAGTCGCTCGATCAGTGCGATGTGCGCGAGGGTCTCGACGTTGAGCACGAGGGTGGGTCGTCCGCGCACCCCGGCCGCCGACGCGCGAGTCTTCTTGTCGCGCGGCAGAGCCGGACCTCCTTCGATCGCAGAGATGACCGCAGATTTCTCGCCGGAGACGAAACCGGGCGCGGACGCAATCACCTGGACGGCAGTTCGATCCCATCCGGTACGACGGCGGTCGTCGACGAGCCGGCGTACGGCGTCGACTCGGTCCGCGGGTGCGTACAGGTAGCAGTCGCTGGATCGGATGGCCGAGGCCGTTGCGGCAATACCGTCGAGAACCAGATGCGCCGATCGGTCGAGCAGCACAGAGTCCTTGCTGCTCAGCGGTTCTCCCTCTGCAGCATTCGCGATCAGGACCGGCTTGCGACCGGAGATCGACCGCATTTTCGCGCCGGTGGGAAATGCCGCGCCGCCGTGCCCGAGGAGACCCGAGCGGACGACGGCCTCCACCAAGGATTGGTCGGCGGGTGGTCGTGCGCCGTAGAGCTGAGTGTGGCGGCGCAGATCGTTCGTGCTGTCCTGTCCGAGCAGTGAATCGGCGAGCCGTGTCGATGCGGTCATGGGCGTACCTTCACTCGCGTGTGGTGGTGTTCTTGGAAGTTGTGGCGCAATCGCCAGGTAACGGCTGCGAGGACCAGCGCCGTGCATGCGAACGCGGTGGCCAGGAACCATCCACTGCCCGAGTCGGTTCCGTTGCCGAGGGCGTGGGACAGGGCGATCGGCCACAGTGCGTACGAAAGCCAATGCACAGCACGGAAAGTGCGATATCCCATTCGTTGTCGGAGCAGTCCGGTCAGTGTGATCGCGATCAGCAGGTCGAACGCGAGGGTGCCCAGGCCGAGCCAGAACGGCTTGTACGCTCCGGCGAAGGGAATCACGGCGTCGACCACATCGAGTTGTGCGTACGGGTCGAAGAACAGGGACACGATGTGAATGCCCACGAACAACGAGCCGAGAAGCGCAGTGCTGCGGTGGACTTCGACGACGCCGAACCGGGGTAACGACAACAGTGGTCGACCGGACCGAGTGAGGATTCCCGACGCCACCGCGAGGGTCAGCAATACCAGGGCGGCGATGCCCGAGCCACGGCCCAGGGCCCACAGTGCTTCACTCATGATCGGTCCTGTTCGTCGTCGGGCCAGTGTCCGGTGGGCACGACGGTGCCGTCGGCGGCGACCGACCGGGTGGGAAGCCCGATCTGCGCGAGCCAGGCCGTTGCGGCGGCTCCTCGGACGATGCAGGCAGTACTGATCGTGTTGGCCGTGAGGCAATCGTTGGCGATCACTGTCACTGTGCGCCAGTGTGGTTCGGCCGGACGTGCCAATTGCGGAGCGAGTATGTGGTGCAGCATCTGGCCGTCGTGCGTCCAGCGTCGTCGAAGCGTGCTCGATGTTGCAATACCGGTGTCGGATCCGATCTCGACGATGGTGGCGGGCTCGGATTCTCCGTCGCACACTCGAATACGCCATCCCGTGTCGGGGTGAGGACCGCTGGTGGCGATGTCGCCGCCCAGGGACACCAGCACGCCGGTCCCGAGCTCGTCGCGTACAGCGCGGGCACAGCGATCCGCCGCCAATGCTTTTGCTGTCGCGCCCAAGTCGAGAGTGAGTCCGGCGGGAATCGTGACGTGATCGTCGGTGAGAGTGACCATCGTCCAGTGGGCCGCGGTGAAGAAGGTTGCGGTGTGTTCCCCTGTCCCGGTTCGCTGGCTCAGTCGGTCGAAGTCTCGGTCGTACCCCAGATTCACCAGTGCCGACCCGACGGTGGGATCGACGTCTCCGTCGGTCAGTCGAGCAGCGGTGATCGCGGCGTCGAGAAACGTGCGCAGAGTCGGGGTGATTGGCGTGGGTCGACCGCCCGCGTGCGCGAGCATCGACAGTTCCGAATCGGGTCTGAATCTGCTGCAGGCCGCTTCTACCGCGGCGAGCTCCGCACGAACGATCTGTTCCGCGCGGGTGATGCTGCCGGGTTCGGTGACCGTCAGCTCGGCAGCGCAGCCCCACACCGACCAGCTCGACGTCGCAGTGGCCGTCCGTACCGCGACGCCGTTCATGATCCGTGAGTCTGGGCGTGAGTGGAACCGGAGCCCGATGTGCTGTTGGGTGCTGGAACGCTGGGCGCAGTGACGCGGGGTGCAGAACCGAACGAGCCCGCGGTCGCCGAGTCGTCGGACCCCTGTGTCTCTGCCGCAGTCGCAGTCGAGTCGGGTTCGTGAGTGTCGAGGTAGGCGAGTGTCGCGGAGCCACCGAAGACCGTGACACCCAGTGCGGCTATCGCTGCGGTTGCGATGCGGGTGCGGCGGTAGCCCTGCTCGGGTGTGTTCATCGCAGTTCCTCGGTGGAGCGGTGGTGCTGTGGAGTCATGAGGATCAGTGTGTGACGGTGGAGCTGAAGGATCGCTGAAAGGATCTGCGTACAGGGCTGCCGATCTGATGTACTCGTGTTTCTTGCCGCCCAAGTGAATCGAGAGGGCGTTGTGCGCGTACTACTGATCGAGGACGAGAAGCGCCTGGCGGAGACCGTCCGCCGAGGTCTCGACGCCGAGGGCTTCGTCGTGGACGTCGAACACGACGGCCTCAGCGGCTTCCACAGCGCGCTGACCGGCGACTTCGACGCGATCGTGCTCGACATCATGTTGCCGGGCAAGCAGGGGTACGACGTCGTTCGAGACCTACGTAAGCAGGGGGTATGGACGCCGATCCTGATGCTCTCGGCGAAGGACGGCGAGTACGACCTGGCCGATGCGTTCGATCTCGGTGCCGACGACTACCTGGTCAAACCGTTCTCGTTCGTCGTCCTGATCGCCCGGCTGCGCGCCCTCGTTCGGCGGGGCGCTCCGGCGCGCCCTGCCGTACTTGCGGTCGGCGACCTCGAGCTCGACCCTTCTCGTCACCGCGTGACCCGTCAAGGCACGGAGTTGTCACTGACCCCGCGGGAGTACAGCGTGCTCGAGTACCTGATGAGGCGAAACGGGGTGGTGGCGAACAAATCCGAGATCGTTCGCTCGGTGTGGGATGCCCATTACGACGGGGACGACAACATCGTCGAGGTCTACATCGGATACCTGCGCAAGAAGGTCGATCTCCCGTTCGAGACCAGACTGATCGAGACGGTGCGTGGTGCCGGATATCGCATAGCCGCGGGCCACTGACATGGCTCGTTTTCACGGTGATCGGCTTCGACCCCGATCATGGACGGTCCGCGTGCGATCGGCGGTGGCGTCGACGGTCGTCGTGGCCGTCTGTTTGATCGCGGCGGGTGGAGCACTCCTCGGAGTTCTCTACTCGTCGCTCGAGAGCTCGGCCCGTTCAGCGGCCGAGGCCCGTCTCACGCTCATCGCCCAGCAGTGGGGATCCGGCGACCGAGACGACGACAGAAGGCCGCACGTGGAGAACTCTCTGCTTGCTACCGACGGGCAGATAGGGCTGGTGCAGGTCGTCGACTCCTCGGGGACGGTGCTGGCCTCGTCTCGAGGCGATACGAGCGCACCGTTGACGACTCAGCAGATTTCGTCGTCGGCGGTGCAGGATCTCGGTCGAGTCGTCGTGCCAGGCAGCGGTGACTTCTGGGTGTCCGCGATGGGGGTGTCCTCGCCGCGGGGTCAGGCAACCGTTCTCGTCGGAGCGGACCGAGAGCCGGTCGAGAACGTCGTGTCCACGGTTGCTCTCCTGCTTGCCGCTGTCGGTCCCTTCGTCGTCGCCCTCGTGGCCTTCGCCACCTATCGGTTGGTGGGAGCGGCGCTGAGTCCCGTGGAGAACATCCGGTCCAGGGTCGCATCGATCTCGGCCGCTCGGTTGACCGAACGCGTTCCGGTTCCCGACACTCGTGACGAGATCGCCCGCCTCGCACTGACGATGAACCACATGCTCGAGCGCCTCGAGGCCGGCCAACGTGCCCAGCGACGTTTCGTCAGCGATGCCTCCCACGAACTGCGGAGCCCGCTGGCGACGATCACTGCGGCATTGGAACTGGCCGAGGCGCGACCGGAACTTCGCGATGCGGCGCTGGTGGACGACTCGTTGCTTCCCGAAGCCCGAAGGATGCGGCAGCTGATCGAGGACCTGTTGGTGTTGGCACGGTCGGACGAGACCGAAACGGCTGCCATCTCCGGCGATGTGGACCTGGAGGATTTGTTGTACGAGGAGGCGAAACGTGTGCAGGCTACATCCGATGTCCGGACGGAATTGTCCATCGTTCCCGTCCGAGTCAGCGGAGACCCGTACGCTTTGGCCCGGATGGTGCGCAATGTCGTCGACAATGCGGTTCGTCACGCAGATGCTCGAATAGTGTTGTCCTGCTCTTTGTCCGACGATGCCGCCGTCATCGCTGTCGACGATGACGGTCCAGGTGTACCGGCGTCGGAACGGAGGCGAGTGTTCGATCGCTTCGTTCGGCTCGACTCGTCGAGAACCCGGGACGAGGGAGGAGCCGGTCTCGGCCTCGCGATCGTCGCCGATGCCGTTGCCGCGCACGGTGGAAGCGTGCACGTGACCGATTCCGCCCTGGGCGGAGCTCGATTCGAGATTCGACTTCCCCGATGACGTGTACCGGCTAGCCCACCGGCACAACCCTTTTCAGGAACGCGAGCTGCTCGTCGACGATGACCGGAAACAGCGGTTGCACATAGGGATCGAAGTGTCCGCCCTTGTGGATGTGCACGGTGGCGTCGGGAATTCTCGCTGCGACCTTCACGGTGACGTACGCCGGTGTGACCACGTCGTCGGACATGATCTGCAACAGCACCGGGCATCGGATGGACGACGCGGTGCGGCCGGGTGAGTACAGCCCGATGCGCAGGAGTATCCGTGCGGCAACGTTTTCCGGGTAGTCGGCCTCGCTCAGGCCTGATTCGAGGAGGAGTCGGTCGCGTCCGGGAACGGCGTCGGGTGAGGTCATGACAGCCAGGTCACCGGGATTGCCGACCGAGTCCACGTATCGGGGTGATCGTCCGCGCAGTGCGCGGATCCGGTCGATCACCGCTGACGGGGCCAGCTGGAGAGTGCGCCGAAGCCCGGTCGCGCGCACGGCCGCGATTCCGTCCACGTGTGGGATCTGGGCGATGACGGCCGCGAAGTTCTCGCCTGCGCCGGCCCGAGTGAGCACGTGTCCGCCTGCGAAGGAAGTACCCCAACCGACGATGCGATCCGAGTCGACGCCCTCGAGTGTTCGTGCGTAGGCGACGGCGTTGCGCCAGTCGACGAGTTGCTTGCCGATGTCGAGCAGCTGTCGCGGCTCCCCGTCGCTGTCACCGAAGTGCCGGTAGTCGAAGACGAGAACGGTGTAACCGGCGCGGGCGAAGACCTCTGCGTAGGCGAAGAGGCGAATGACGCGTGGGGTGCCGAAGCCGTGGGCCATGACGACGGCAGGGGTATCCCCGCTGGATTCGGCGGGTCGGTACACCGCGACGGCGCAACGGACCCCTTCCGAGTCGAACCATTCGTCGGTTCGGGTGTATCCGGTCTGGTTGTCGGCACTCATGTCGGTCGTCCCTTTTTCGGATTCTTGATCGGCATTCAAGAAGCTAGCAGCCTCTTGAATGCCGATCAAGATAGGATCGCGGAATGCCGCGCAACCGTCGACCCGTCGATCGCGCCGAGAAGCGTTCCGAGATCGTGAACGCAGCTCGGTCGCTGTTCGTCGACGACGGTTACGAGCACACCCCGATGGGGCGGATCGCCACCGCTGCCGGAGTGACGACCAATACGATCTATTGGTACTTCGGTGACAAGGACGAGCTACTGGTCGGCGTGCTGGACCAGATCCATGCCGACGCGCTGAGCCGGTTCGTTGCCCTCGCCGACAAGTCGGTGACCGAGCAGGTTCTCTGGGTCGTGGACGAGCTGGAGAAATATCACCGACTGGTCGACACGGTCCACTCGCGCACCTCGGTCTCGGCCTGTATAGACAAGTGGCACAACGACTTCCATGCGCTGTGGGAGCAGTGGATCGCCGTCGAGCTGCGCAACGACGGGGTCGCCGACACCGACATCGAACCGGCGACCCGCATGATCGTCTTCGTCATCGAGGCCATGTTGACACACCCGCAGGACGAGGCATCGAAACGGACGATGATCGATCTGCTGTTCCGCAAGGTCGGTGCTTCGAGCTGACCTAGTCGTGGACGGTCGTGCGATTTCGGCCGAGGTTCTTCGATTCGTACAGCGCCCGATCGGCTCGGCCGAGAGTGGTGCGGGCGGACTCGGTGCCCTGCCTACCCGCCACTCCCACCGAGATCGTCAGATCCGACGGCAGCTCGGCCCGGACGCAGTCGACGGCGGTGCTCAACTCGGCGACCGAGCCCGACGTGCACAGCACCGTGAACTCGTCGCCGCCGGAGCGGCTGAGCAGGTACTGCCGAGGCAGGCACGTGCGGAGAGCGGACGAGACGAGCTCGAGTGCGTGATCGCCTGCCGCGTGCCCGAAGTCGTCGTTGATCACCTTGAACCGATCGATGTCCACGACAGCGATCGCATCGATTCTCGAACTGCCTCTGGTGCCGGGCCGCGCATCCAGTTCACGGCTGAGCCGTCGCTGATTCGAGAGCCCGGTGAGGTGGTCGATCTCGGAGTTCGACGCCACGCTCTGTACCCACGCCGCAGAAATGGCGATCGCGATCAACACGAGCTCGGCGTTGATCACCAGCGCAGGATCGATCTCTCCCACCACGATGCCCAGATACGCGATGTAGAGCGCATTGAGCACGGTCGTCCGACGTGCGACGCGATGAGGAAGCACGATGAAGGCGGGCGTCACCAGCAGCAGTTGCAGAAAGATTCCGGACAGTGCGACGGTGTGCCCGCCCGCTGCGGTGCAGAACAGCGCGATACTGGTCAGTCCCGACAGGTGCATCATCAGATACAGGCGACGGGAGAGCACCGGTGCCGCGGCGATCATGTACACGCCCAGTCCACACCACGACACCGCAAGGGCGAGCAGGATCGGAGCGGCCCGAGGACCTTCTGTCGCGATCGAGGTGACACCGACAAGGCCGCTGACCAGACAGTTGACGCCGGACGTACGAGCCACCGAGGCAGGGGAATACTGCCAGCCACTGTTCACAGGACGAACCTCTCGCACAGATCCCCACGACCTCGGGCGAGTTTAGCGCTGTGCGGGTGCAGGGACTCGCGTTACCAGCGCGGGCAGGTGTTCTGGAAGCTCGGATCGATGCTCTGCATGTATCCGGTGTCGTCGCGATCCCGGATCCCGCAATCGAGGTACTGCTGATGCAGCGCCGCCAGAGCATCCTCGTCGATCTCGACGCCCAGACCCGGGGCCGTGGGAACGGCCACTGCCCCGTCGACGAAGTTCAGGACACCCGGGACGATGACATCCTCGTCCTTCCACGGCCAGTGAGTGTCGCAGGCGTAGGTGAGGTTGGGCGTTGCCGCGGCGAGGTGCACCATCGCGGCCAGGCTGATGCCGAGGTGGCTGTTGGAGTGCATCGACAAACCCATCTCGAAGGTCTCGCAGATTCCGGCGAGCAGCCTCGAACGCTGCAGACCTCCCCAATAGTGGTGGTCGGACAGCACCACCTGAACCGAGTCCTTCTGTACGGCCGGCTTCAGGTGATCGAAGGCGACGACGCACATGTTGGTCGCCAGTGGCATCTTCGCCTCCCGCGCGACTTCTGCCATACCCTCCAGCCCCGGAGTCGGGTCTTCCAGATATTGGACGATGCCGTCGAGTTCGGCCGCGACGCGGATGGACGTGTCGACCGTCCACGCCGCGTTGGGGTCGAGCCGAAGCGGCAGCTCGGGGAACGCTTCCCGGAGCGCCCTGATTCCGGCTATCTCTTCGTCGGGCGGAAAGACACCACCCTTGACCTTGATGGCCTCGAAGCCGTACTCGTCGATCATCTTTCGCGCTTGCCGAACCAGACCGGCAGGGTCGACGGCCTCACCCCACGAATCCGGTCGTCCACCGGGATGCGCTGCCCACTTGTAGAACAGATACGCACTGAACGGAACCGAATCGCGAACCTTCCCGCCGAGCAGATCCGACACCGGCCGACCGAGCACTTTCCCCTGCACGTCCAGGCAGGCGATCTCGAACGGTGAGAAAACTCGGTCGGTGGTGCTGGCAGTGGTGATCATTCCTGCCACGCCGTCTCCGCCGGTGATCGACAGCGTCCCCAGTACGGTGTCGACAGCGTCTCGAACGGCGTTGAGTGCGAACACATCCAGGCCGGTGATGGCCTGCGCGGCCGCGTCGAGTCGGGCGAGATGCGCAGTGTCGGCGTAGGTCTCACCGAGGCCGACGACACCGGCATCGGTGTCGAGCTGAATGATCGCGCGCAGTGCGTAGGGCTGGTGCACGCCGACGGTGTTGAGCAACGGAGGATCGACGAAGGCGATCGGGGTGATCCGAGCGCCGGTGATCAGGACCGGATCCTGCATCAGTGCACCGCGAGCTCGTCGGCCAACACGGCCCGGCCGGCGGCGACGATCGCGGTCAGTTCCTCGAGGTGCGGGGCACTGATGTCCACCAGTGGCGGACGAACCGGGCCTGCCTCGATCCCTTCCATCGTCACGCCCGCCTTGATGAGAGAGACGGCGTAGCCGGGAACCTTGTCGCGCAGGCGAACCAGCGGGTGGAAGAACTCGCGAAGCAGTGCGGCAGTGAGCTCGTCGTTGCCGCTGTCGAGCGAACGATAGAACGCCAGGGCCAGTTCGGGTGCGAACGCGAACGTCGCAGACGAGTACAGCGTGACCCCGATCGCGCGGTATGCCTGCTGCGAGACCTCCGCGGTGGGCAGACCGTTGAAGAACTGGAAAGACTTGCCCGACGGTTCCAGCGCGTCCAGCACCGCGCGGACTATGCGGCCGACCTGGTCGAGATCTCCTGTGCCGTCCTTGAATCCGACGACAGTAGGCAGCTGCGCCACTTCGACTGCCGAGTCCTCGGTGAAGCGGGCATTGCCGCGGTTGTAGACGATCAAGGGCAGATCCGACGCGGCGGCAACGGCCTTGGTGTAGTTGACCAGGCCGGCCTGCGGCATCGTCACCAGGTAGGGCGGGAGCAGCAGGATGCCGTCAGCACCGTTCGACTTCGCGCTCGCCGCGAATGCCTTTGCCTGGGCGACGGATCCGCCTGCACCGGCGTAGACCGGTACGCGACCCGCGACGACGTCGACTGCGGTGCGCACGATCTTGCCGAACTCCTCGGTTTCGAGGGCGTGGAATTCGCCGGTGCCGCAGGCGATGAACACTCCACCGGGTCCGGCGTCGACACCCTTCGCGATATGAGCGGCCAGCAGGTCGTAATCGACTTCACCGGAAGCGGTGAACGGGGTGACGGGGAAGAACAGGACTCCGTCGAGCATGGGGATCTCCTCGAGAATGTGGGTGGGGTGGATCAGTCTTGGGTGAGCCGGCCGTCGATGCGGCGGAAGATCCCGTCGGGATTGCCGTCGGCAATTGCGCTGGGCAGCAGGGAAGTCGGCACGTCCTGGTAGGAAACAGGACGCAGGAAGCGTTCGATGGCGAGCGATCCGACCGATGTCGTGCGGGAGTTGGACGTGGCGGGGAAGGGGCCGCCGTGCACCATCGCGTGGCCGACCTCGACGCCGGTGGGCCATCCGTCGAACAGGATGCGCCCGGCCTTGAGTTCGAGAACCGAGAGGAGCTTGCCTGCCTCGGCATGATCGGACTCGTCGCCGTGCACGGTCGCGGTCAGCTGGCCTTCGAGCAGCGCGGCGACATCCCGGACCTGCTGTGCATCGGTGCAGCGAACGATGAGGCTCGACGCGCCGAAGACCTCGGCCTGCGCGGCCTCGGAGGTGAGGAACGTGTCGGCGTCGGTGTCGAACAGTGCTGCGCGGCAGGCATTCGGCGCGTCCGTTTCGGTACCACGGGCGATCTCGGTGACCGAACCGGACAGTGTGGCGACACCGTCCGCGTAACTCGACGCGATGTTCGGGGTCAACATCGTGGTGGGAGTCGATTCCTGCACCGCTGTGGTGGCCGCGTCGGTGAAGGACTGCAGGCCTGGGCCGTCGACGGCGATCACGAGGCCGGGGTTGGTGCAGAACTGCCCCGAGCCCATCGTGAGCGATGCGACGAAGGCGCGGCCGAGTTCGGCCCCGCGGGAGGCGAGTGCGCCGTCCATGACGAACACCGGGTTGATGGAACTCATCTCCGCGTACACCGGGATGGGCTCGCGACGACCGGCCGCCGCAGCCACGAGGGCCGTTCCACCCGAACGGGATCCGGTGAATCCGACGGCCTTGATGCGCGGATCGGTCACCAGAGCGGTACCGAGTCCGCGGCCGGAGCCGAACAGGAGTGAGAATGTGCCCGAGGGCATTCCGGTGGAGGCAACAGCGTCGGCGATTGCTCGACCGACCAGCTCGGACGTTCCGGGATGGGCATCGTGGGCCTTGACCACCACGGGGCAGCCTGCCGCGAGCGCAGAAGCGGTGTCGCCGCCGGCGACGGAGAAGGCGAGCGGGAAGTTGCTGGCCCCGAACACCGCAACCGGTCCCAACGGAATCTGCCGCTGGCGGATGTCGGCACGGGGAAGCGGAGTGCGCTCGGGCTGAGCGGGATCGATGCGGGCACCGTTCCAACTGCCCTCGCGCAGAACCGAAGCGAACAGGCGCAGTTGTCCGGTGGTGCGGCCGACCTCGCCGGTGATGCGCGCCAGCGGGAGCCCTGACTCGGCGACCGTGCGCTCGATCAGAGTGTCGCCGAGGGCGGCGATGTTGTCAGCGATGGTCTCGAGGAACTGAGCGCGGGTCTCCGAGGACGTGGCGCGGTAGTCGGCGAACGCCTCGGCTGCTGCGGCACAGGCCTTCTCGACGTCGGCGTCGTTGCCGTGACCGTAGGCGGGTTCGAGATCCTCGCCGGTGCTGGGGTCGACTCCGTGAATCTGCGTGCCGGCACCGAAGACCGGGACGCCGGCGATGATCATCCGGCCGGTGAGGTGGGTGGACTGTGTCGTCGACGCTGTCATGGGGTGACTCCTAGGGCTGTGGTGCGGTACGTGCGCTGACACCAGGGCGTGACCTGGCTCATAGATCACCACGCTAGAAGGCTGATCGATACATGTCCAAGTCGAAAAAAGTCGTATTTGATTCAGTCTCGGTATCGATGTTGCTGCCAGGGCCGATGAGCACCGGCTGGAGTTGCCGATACCTCTACTGCATCGGTCGATGCGCAGATGGTCTTGGACATGCATCGATCCTCGGTCCTACTGTTTCATGTGAGCCCAATCACTGGGCCGATCCATGCCTGTGCCGGTCACACTCGCGCACTGGTCGCGGGAAACCGCTCGAGCTACAGAACGGAGCGATCGATGCCGATCACTCTCCCGCCGACACCGGCCGTCGACTCTGCCGTTGCGAAGATATTTCGTCGAGTCGTCCCGTTGTTCATCATCATGCTGATCTGCAATCAGCTGAACCGATCGAATATCGGATACGCCCGTGAGTATCTGGAAGCCGACGTCGGTATCGGTGCTGCGGCATACGGATTCGGAGCAGGCGTCTTCTTCATCGCGTACGCGCTCTTCGAGCTTCCGAGCAACGTGATGATGGAGAAGTTCGGTGCCAAGATCTGGCTGACCCGCATCATGGTCAGTTGGGGCACCATCTCATTCGCCATGGCCTTCGTCAACGGTCCCGAGATGTTCTACATCCTGCGGTTCCTGCTCGGCGCGGCCGAGGCCGGATTCTTCCCGGCCATCATCTTCTACTTCGCCAAGTGGTTGCCCAACAGCCACCGCGGCCGTGCCACAGCACTGTTCGTCGCCGGATCCTCGGTTGCCGCTGCGATCTCCGGCCCACTGTCGGGTCCGCTGCTCTCGCTCGACGGCCTCTTCGGAGCCCGCGGCTGGCAGTACCTGTTCGGCATCGAAGGTCTGCTGTCCGTGGTGGTCGGCATCATCGCCTATTTCCTCATCGACTCGCACGTCAAGGACGCGAAGTGGCTGACCGATGAAGAGAAGCACGATCTGAACGCTGCCATCGCCGTCGAGGAAGCAGAGAAGGCGCGTACCTCCGGGATGGGCGACGGCCGGTCGCGCTGGAAGATGTTGCTCGATCCCAAGCTGCTGCTCTTCGTCTGGATCTACTTCGCGATCCAGCTGTCGATCTACGCCAACACTTTCTGGCTCCCGTCCATCGTCCGGCGCATCGACGGAACCAACGACATCACCGTCGGCCTACTGTCGTCGCTGCCGTGGATCTGCGCCGTGTTCGCCATGTACTACATGTCCAAGATCGGCGACCGCACCGGAAACCGTCGACCACTGTTGATCATCGCGCTGCTCACCGCGGCTGTGGGTACGTTGGCGGCCGCAGTGGCGTCACCGTGGATTGCGCTGATCTTCCTGTGCATCGCAGCCATGGGATTCAAGAGCGCCAGCCCACTGTTCTGGTCGTTCCCGCAGTCGACTCTGCATCCGATGGTGCTCGCGGCCGCTATCGCCGTCATCAACTCGGTAGGCAACCTCGGCGGCTTCGTCGCACCGTTCGGCTTCGGATTGATCCAGGAAGCAACAGGTTCGGTGACCTGGGGTCTCTATGCGCTGGCCGGCGCGTCTGCTCTCGCCGCGCTGTCCGTTCTGCTCATCGAGAAGCCGCGCGGGGTGGTGGCCATGACCGAGGGCCGGGACGCGCCCGTCACCCTGACCAAATAGCATTCGACATCACCGGCCGAGAGGGTCCGATCATGAACTCCAAGAACAGCACCCCCGTCGTCAGCGAGATGCGCGTGGTACCCATCGCGGGTCACGACGACATGCTGCTCAATCTCAGCGGTGCGCATGCACCGTACTTCACTCGCAATCTGGTGGTGCTCACCGACTCGGACGGGCGCACCGGCGTCGGCGAAGTGCCGGGAGGAGAGGCGATTCGGCAGACTCTCGAGGATGCGCGCGTACTCGTCGAGGGCCAGGGGGTCGGCCGATACAACGCGATTCTCGCCGAGATGCGTCGCGCGTTCGGCGACCGCGATTCCGGAGGTCGCGGGGCGCAGACGTTCGATCTGCGGATCGCGATCCATGCGGTGACCGCAGTGGAATCGGCATTGTTGGATCTGCTCGGCCAACACCTCGGCGTCAGTGTCGCAGCACTGTTGGGGGACGGGCAGCAGCGCGAGAAGGTGCAGGCTCTGGGCTACCTGTTCTTCGTCGCCGACCGGAACAAGACCGACCTCGCCTACCGCGGCGCCGCCGACGAGGCCGCCGGAGCCGACGACTGGATGCGCATCAGGCACGAGGAGGCCATGGATCCCGAGTCGATCGTGCGCCTTGCCGAGGCCGCGCAGGCGCGGTACGGATTCCAGGACTTCAAGCTCAAGGGTGGAGCGCTGCCGGCGGCCGAGGAAGCCGCTGCGGTACGTGCCCTTGCCGAACGGTTCCCGGGGGCGCGAATCACGTTGGATCCCAACGGCGGGTGGTTGCTGAAGGATGCGATCGAGACCTGCCGCGGACTGCGCGATGTGCTCGCCTACGCCGAGGATCCCGTGGGACCCGAGGGCGGCTTCTCCGGACGTGAGGTGATGACGGAGTTCAAGCGCGCCACCGGGCTACAGACAGCGACCAACATGATCGCCACCGACTGGCGCGAGATGGGCCACACCATCCGGTCCGGTGCCGTGGACATTCCGTTGGCCGACCCGCACTTCTGGACGATGGCCGGTTCGGTGCGCGTAGCGCAGCTGTGTGACGCCTGGGGCCTGACGTGGGGTTCGCACTCCAACAATCACTTCGACGTCTCACTGGCCATGTTCACCCATGTCGCCGCAGCCGCTCCTGGCACGATCACCGCCATCGACACTCACTGGATCTGGCAGGACGGGCAACGAGTCACCAAGGAGCCGTTCACCATCGAGGACGGCTACCTCACCGTCCCCGACAAGCCCGGCCTCGGAGTGGAACTCGACTTCGAACGGATCGACGCGGCACACGAGCTGTACCAGAAGGAGGGGCTCGGTGCCCGCGACGACGCCATCGGCATGCAGTACCTGATCGAGGGATGGACGTTCGACAGCAAGCGACCGGCTCTGGTGCGATGAAGATCGTCGTCGGCGATCGCAACGTTCTGCCGCATCGTGAGCAGCTCGAGGCCGGGCTACCCGTCGGCACCGAGGTCGTCTGGTGTGTTCCGTTCGACGAGAGTCGCGTCGTCGAGGAGCTTGCCGATGCGGACGTGTACGTCGGCGGCAAGTTCAGTGCGGCCATGGGTGCCGCTGCGCCGAGGCTGCGGATGGTGCACGTTGCCGGTGCGGGAACGGACAATGTCGACCGCTCCGGATTGAGGCGTGATGTGCAGGTGTGCAACACCTTCCACCACGAGCAGTCGATCGCCGAGTACGTCGTGTCGGCGACGGTGATGCTGCGGCGACAGTTCCTGCAGCAGGACCGCGCACTCCGCTCGGGAGTGTTCGCCACCTCGGTCTACGACCCGAGAATCGCGCAACCACTCTCGCTGAGCGGTGCTCGTATCGGATTCGTCGGTTTCGGGCACATCGGTAGGCGGACGTGGCAGTTGTTCCGGACCTACGGGGCGGTGGGGGCAGCGGTCACCGGTAGTGGACACGCACCGGACGAGGGTCTCGAATGGCACTCCACGACAGATGATCTGGGGAAGCTGGCCGACTTCGCCGATGTCCTCGTGGTCTCTGCACCGCTGAACGAGCACACCCGCGGCATGATCGGTGCCGACGAACTGGGAAGGCTCGGCACCGACGGGGTGCTCGTCAATGTCGGTCGCGGTCCCCTGGTGCAGGAACAGTCGCTGTTCGACGCGTTGTCACGCAAACGGATTGCCGCGGCCGCGATCGACGTCTGGTACCGCTACCCGGGTCCCGACGGGTTGGGAGAGCCGAGCTCGTTGCCCTTCCGCGATCTCGACAACGTGCTGATGACACCCCACTCGTCGGGCGTCACGCATCACACGTTCGTCGGCCGGGTCGGAGATATCGCGTCGAACATCGATGCACTGGCGGCATCGATCCGCCGGTAAACGGTGTTGGACGTGTATTGCGGGTCGAAATAGGCTGTGAAGCAAAGTAATCGACGATTTCAGGAGTTGCAGATGACCGTAGACGTCGAAAAGCCCACCAGCGGACTCTCTGCCCCGAATGCAGCGATCACGGCGCTGGCCCCCGGGGCCGCGAGCATCGACCGCATCGCGGAGGTGACGCTGTCCTCGATCGTGCTACCGCTGAAGAATCCGATCAGCGACGCCAAGGTGCTCACCGGTCGGCAGAAGGCGATGACCGAGGTGGTCTTCCTGTTCGCCGAGATTCGTACCGAACAGGGCCATGAGGGAATCGGTTTCGGATACTCCAAGCGCGCCGGCGGACCCGCCCAGTTCGCACATGCCCAGGAGATCGCCCCGGTTCTCATCGGAGAAGATCCGAACGACATCGGCAAGATCTGGACCAAGTTGGTGTGGGCCGGTGCCTCGGTGGGCCGCAGTGGCGTTGCCACGCAGGCGATTGCCGCGATCGACATCGCGCTGTGGGATCTCAAGGCCAAGCGCGCAGGGTTGCCGC
This sequence comes from Rhodococcus sp. 06-418-5, assembly GCF_002258285.1. NCBI lineage: Bacteria > Bacillati > Actinomycetota > Actinomycetes > Mycobacteriales > Nocardiaceae > Rhodococcus > Rhodococcus sp. 06-418-5. Next base: position 400,838 of record NZ_NOYE01000014.1, on the reverse strand, counting down.
TGGCCAAGCTGATCGGGTCGTCACGAGATTCGGTGCAGACGTACAACACCTCGGGCGGGTTCCTGCACACGCCGATCGAGGAGGTCATGGAGAACGCTGCCATGTCGCTGGCGAACGGCATCGGGGGTATCAAACTGAAGGTGGGACAGCCGGATTGGCGTACCGACATCGCCCGCGTCACTGCGGTGCGTGAGTTTCTCGGCGACGATGTTCCGCTGATGGTCGACGCCAACCAGCAGTGGGATCGGCCGACGGCGCAACGTATGGGGCGAATCCTGGAGCAGTTCGACCTCGTCTGGATCGAGGAGCCCCTCGATGCCTACGACGCCGAGGGGCATGCGCAGCTCGCCCGCAGCCTCGACACCTCGATCGCGACGGGCGAGATGCTGGCCAGCGTCGGCGAGCACGTCCGCCTCATCGAGGCCGGTTCGGTGGACATCCTGCAGCCCGACGCACCCCGCATCGGCGGAATCACTCAGTTCCTGAAATTGGCCTCGCTGGCCGAGCACCACAACCTGCAACTGGCACCGCACTTCGCGATGGAGATCCACCTGCACCTCGCGGCGGTGTACCCCCTGCAGACCTGGGTGGAGCACTTCGACTGGCTCGATCCACTGTTCGACGAGCACCTCGAGACCCGGGACGGACGCATGCATCTGTCCGCACGCCCGGGTCTGGGCTTCACGCTCAGCGAGCAGGGTCGTGCGTGGACCGTCGCGAAGGCAGTGGTTCGCTGACGCGTGGAGCGCTGACGCGCAGGTGAGCGGAAATTCGTAGCCTGCTACGAAGTTTCACTCACATGCGCGAAGCGGCTCTAACGAACTCCCTCTGCCCGCAATTCTCGGGCCCACGCAGCGGCGTGTTCGGTGAGCACCCCCGCGATGCGTTCCAGTTCACCGGGGTAGGAGGCGACCTCGGCGGGCATCGAAACGCTCAGCGCATCGGTAGCGGGGATCCGATACGGCACGACGGTCGCGATGCAGACCACACCCACGGTGCCCTGCTCCTGCTCGAGCGACCAACCGCGCCTGCGCACATGCGCGAGTTCGGCGATGAGAGCATCACGATCGACGATGGTGTTCTCGGTGTACCGCTCGAGCTTTTTCGGAAGCAGCTGCGTCACCTCATCGGTCGTAAGCTCGGCGAGCAGTGCCTGCCCGAGGGCGGTGACGTGGCACGGCAGCTTGCGTCCGACGCGGTGCATGCGGCGCACCTCGAGCTTGGAACCGCGGCTGGCGAGGTAGATGACGCAGTCCTCGTCGCGCCTGGCGAAGTGCACGGTGTGCCGCACATCCGAGCGCAGAGTTTCGAGCACAGCTGCGGCTCGCCCGACGACGGAGTCCTTGTCGAGGTAGGACGTGCCGGTGAGCAGGGCGTGGGTGCCGATGCCGTACCGCGAGCCGGACTCGTCGGCCTCGATCCAGCGCAGGTCCTTGAGCGTCCGGAGCAGGGCGTGCAGACTCGACCGTGGGTACCCACAGGCCTCCTGGAGTTCGCCGAGACTCATGCGCGTGGGGGACGCGGCCAGCGTCTCGAGGATGTGGATCGTGCGTTCGGCCGACTTCACCGGCTGACTATCCGGCCCAGCTGTGGCAGTGACATCGTTCACCATGGAGACAGTGTCCCTCATGATGAACGATGTTTCATACGCGGACACCGATATCGTCGACAGCCACTAGTATTCGGCGATCAGATTGTTCGAGATGTACTCGAGGTCGATGTCCTCGCCCAGGCCCGGACGGGTCGGCATCTGCACCATTCCGTTCGCGTCGATCGGGTCGACGATGGACTTGAGGTGTGGGGGCACCCAGTCGTAGTCCACCAGCGGATGCAGCAGGCCCCGCTCGTACCACTGAATGTTCGGGGCACCGCCGACGAGCGCCAGATTGGGTGCGCCGTTGCCGTGGATCTCGCACTCGAGCCCGAAGCCGTCGGCCATGTGCACGGTCTTCAAGGCAGGCGTGATGCCGCCACCGTTCATCGCACCGACGCGCAGGATGTCGCACGCCTCGTCGGCGATCCAATCCGCCCGCGAGCGATGCCGACCGGGAGTGGTCTCCGGGCCGATCACCGGAGTGTCGATCTGATTCGCCAGCCATTTGTACGAGCGCATCGAGAACTCGTCCATGGGTTCTTCGAACCAGTCGAACTTCAGAGCGTCGAGTTCCCGGCCGAGCTCAAGGGCGTCGGTACGTGAGTACCAGTGGTAGCCGTCGAGCATCAACGAAAACCCGGGTCCGACGGCATCTCGCACCGCGGCGCAGGCCTCGATGTCTCGTGTGAGGCTCGGTGCCCCTTCGAGCGGTGGCATCCAGGTGTGCAGCTTGATTCCCTGGTAGCCCTGATTCTTCAGCGCTACAGCGAAGTCCGCGTACTCCTGCGGGCTCGACAGTCCGCCCTCGATGGTGTCTCCACACATGGTGCTCGCGTACGCCTTGACCTCGCTGCGAGCCCCGCCGAGCAGCTTCCACACCGGGGTGTCGAACCGGTTGCCCGCCAGATCCCACAGTGCCTGATCGAGGTAGCTGCAGGTGTGCTCGGGGAGTTCGACGGCTCTGGTGCGCTGCCGGATCGCGAACTTGCGGTCCATCTCCTCGCGGTGCAACGGGTCGGTACCGATCATGACCGGCCGGAAGTGTTGCTCCACTTGGTCTTCGCGCAGGTAGTTGGTCTTGCCCAGGACGTAGCCGCTGACGCCGTCGGAATCGGTGATGCGTAGCAGTGCCTGGGTGGTCGGGACGGACGGTCCCGGGTGTCGATGACCGTAGGAATCGACGGCGGTGCGAGCCTCGGTCTTGAAGACCTGGACGGCAACCTCGGTGATGACGCTGGACATGGCGATGAATCCCCTATTTGCCCTGTCGGGCATCGTATTTGGCCTTGGAGCGGTCTAGCTTCTCGGCGAAGTCGTCGGCGAAGTCCTGAGCGCTGAGCTGCCCGATGAGGACCTTCTGCCACTGGCCCAGCATCTGAACCTGGACGATCTTGCCGAAATCCGGCAGATAGTCCGGTGGGGTGACCAGCACCGTCTCCGGATCGTCGAGGGCGGCCTGCGCAGCTTGCACCGACGGCATCGCCTGGAAGGCGGGAGCGGAGCGAGCGGCGGCGTTGACCGGAATCTGCCCCACGTTCTCGTTCCAGTACGCCTGCGATTCCGCCGAGGTCATGAACTCGAGGAACTTCCAGGCCGCAGCTTGATGCTTGCTGCTCTTGAACACCGTGTAGGACGGGAACGGGTCCGTCATCACCGTACGGACGCCGTTGTCCGCGCGGGGCAGTGCGACGGCACCGACGTTGTCGCCGAGGGCCTTACGGTGATTGCTCAACGATCCGAGGTTGTGCTGCATCATCGCCACCGAGCCACCACCGAAGCTGGCGACCATCTGTGGGAAGCCGTTGTTGACGTCGGCGGTGGGGGTGTCCACGTCGTACAGGGCGGCGAAACGTTCGATGGCCTGCACCATCTCGGGTCGGTTGACGGTGGATTCGCTGCCGTCGAAGAAGTTGTCGATGCCGGTGGTGGCGAACATGTGTTGCAGCAACGGGTAGATCGAACCGGCACCGCCTCGGATGGTGAACCCGTAGCGGCCCTCGGACTTGTCGGTCAGTTCGTCTGCGGCGTCGTAGAACTCGTCCCACGTCTCGGGCGGCTCGATGCCGGCCTCGTCGAACCAATCCGCCCGGTACCACAGAGTGGCGTTGTTGCTGGTGAACGGCAGACCGTACAGGTTCTCACCGCCACCGGACTCCATCGCCGACTCGATGATCTTCGGGTCGTACTCGTCCTTCTGTGGCGAGGATGCCACGAAGTCGTCGAGCGGAATGACAGCATTCTGCGCGACGAGGGGTGCCAGATATGCGGTGGAGACGATCCCCAGATCGGGAGCCGACCCACCGGCGAGAGCCGTCTGATACTTCTGCTGGGCACTGTCCGAGGGCAGCCCGACGTACTGGATGTCGATGCCGGGATTGACTTCCTCGAAGCGTCGAATCAATTCCTCGTACAACGGGGTTCGGTCCGGTCCGGCATTGTTGTCCCAGAAGGTCAGGGTGCCGCTGTTCGGATCTCCGAGTTCACCGTCGGGCAGTGCGGTCTCGGAACTGCAGGAGGCCAGTACGAGCGTCGCGACCGCGCCCACGAGGGTGGTGCGCAGCAGGGTGCGTCGATTCATGTCGATTCTCTTTCCGTACGTCATGATCAGCCCTTGACCGCGCCGGCGCTGAGCCCCTGGACGAGGTACTTCTGGATGACGGCGAAGACAGCGACCACCGGTACCGCGGCGATCAGTCCGCCGGCCGCGAGGACGCCGAAGTCGACGTTGTAGGAACCGATCGTGTAGCTCAATCCGACTGGGAGGGTGAACTTGTCCTGGCTGCTGATGAACATCAGGCCGAACAGGAAGTTGTTCCAACTGCCGATGAACGCGAAGGAACCGACGGCGATCAGGCCGGGGCGCAGCAGCGGCAGCATGATGATGCGGAAGGCCTTCAGGCGTGAGCAACCGTCGACCATCGCGGCTTCCTCGAGTTCCACGGGAATCTGAGAGATAAAGCCGGCCATCAACATTGCCGCCAGCGGCAGTTGGAAGACAGTGTCGGCGACGATGAGGCCGAACAGGTTGTTCACCAGTCCCATCTCGCGGAACACCTGGAACAGCGGGATGAGCAGCATTGCGCCGGGCACGAACTGGCTGCACAGCAGGGCCATCACCAAGGGAATCTTGGCGCGGAACTTGAAGCGTGCCAACGCATAGCCGGTCGCCAGTGCGACGAAGGTGGTCAGCACGAGAGACAGGCCGGCCACGATGAGGCTGTTCTTGAAGAAGAAGCTGAAACCGAGGGTGTTCCAGACGGTGTCGAAATGGTCGAGCGTGATGGGCCAGGGGAGCATCGAATCGGAACCGGCGGGTCGGAATGCGAAGACGATCATCCAGTAGAACGGGACGAGGGTGAAGAGCAGGTAGACGGCCAACGGGAGTCCGACGCTGAACACGCGGGGCTTGGTGCGATGCACGCGCACCTTCTCGGGGTGGTCCTGCGGCGGAGTGGTCACGACGGGACGGTCTGCGGTAGTGGTCATGGGCGTCAGGCCTTATCGCTGTTGAATTTGCTGAGGCGCAAGTAGAGGATCGAGCAGAACAGCAGGATGACGAAGGCCACGGTGGTCAGGGCCGATCCGTATCCGAAGTCCTGCGCGGTGGTGGCGAGCTGAGAGACGTAGAGCGGCAACGTCGTCGTGACGTCGGCCGGGCCGCCTGCGGTGAGGGTGTACAGAAGATCGACGTTGTTGAACTCCCAGACCCCGCGCAGCAGGGTCGACAGGATGATCACGGCCTTCAGGTGCGGCAGTGTCACGAATCGGAAGCGCTGCCAACGGTTCGCACCGTCCACGTTCGCAGCCTCGTACAGGTCCTTGGGTGCACTCTGCAGTTCGGCGAGGATCAGAATGGCGAAGAACGGAACACCGCGCCAGAGCTCGGCGACGCTGGTGGCCCAGAACGCGGTGTCCGGATCTGCGATCGGTGCGGCGGTGCCGTCGCCGATGCCCATGTCGCCGAGTAGTTTGAACAACCCGGTCGACGGGTTGTAGATCAGCAGCCATATTCCGGTGGTGAGCACACCGGAGACGGCCCAGGGGGAGAACACCAGTGCTCGGGCCAGGCCGCGTCCACGGAAGACCTCGTTGACCAGCAGGGCCAGTCCGAGGCCGAGGATCAGCTGGAAGACGACCTGAACGCCGACCCACTTCGCGGTGACGAGCAGGCTGTTCCAGAACAGGTCGTCGGCGAACATCAGCTTGAAGTTCTCGAGGCCGGCGAAGCCGTTGTCCCACGGCGTCGTCGGGTTGTAGAACTGCAGGCTGTAGTAGAAGACGCTGCCGACCGGGTAGAAGATGAACACGGCGAGCAGGATGACGACCGGTGCGATCAGGATGTACGGGGCCGAGATGCGGCGCTTGCGTTTCGGCCGGACGGGAGGGACGGCCGAGCTCTGCGCACGGGTGCCTCCCGACCGGTGTGGTGCGGTGGTGACCATGGGGACGCTCCGAAGCGTTCGGGGCCGGATCGGGGAGCCGGCGAGTGGGTCTTGCGGTTCTTCCGGCTCCGACGAGCCGGGCTGTGGAAAGTCTGTGCTGTTCACATATATGAACTGCCGTCTGCTATGTGAATTTCTGGACCAACTATGACGGCAGTCACAAGCGCTGTCAAGCATGACCGGTCACACGTGCAGGCTCAGCCAGTTCGCTGCGGCGTCCTGCATCGCCGCCGTGAAACGGTGCGGCTCCGAAAACCATTGAGTGAGAAGCATTGTGGAGTTTCCGTAGTCGCGACGCAACGATGCCTCGGCGTCGCGCATGCCTGTCGGGCCGAAATGCGAGTCCTGCTCGGCGAATTGGACCAGCAGCGGAGTCGGGGCGGCCGAGCCTGCGATCTCCGGCCAGTCGCAGACCGCGGGCAGGCCGGCGGTGATCATCAGCCAGCTCGTGTCGTCCGCATGACCGTCGGCGATGTCGGCGTACGTGCTCATGGAAGCGGTGATCACCCCGGCTCGCAGTCGGTCGCTGCTGGCCAGTAGGTGTGCGACACGGGCTCCGCCGCCGGAGAATCCGGCGGTGGCGATGCGATCGGGGTCCACCTCGGCGCAGGCGCTCAGCACGTGCAGTGCCGTCAGGTCTTCGGTCAGTATCCGGCCGGCCAGCGAAGTACCCCGCAGCGCAGCCACTTTCGCGAGACCGTGCTCGTGCTCGCGGGCGGCCGCCTCGTATTGCTGGAGTCCTTCCAGGTGCGCACCGGCCCGGCGAGCCCGCTCGGGAAGCTGCTCCCACGGCACTCGGCGGGAGCCCCATGGGAACACGTCGTGGACCAGTACTGCGAAACCTGCTGCCACCAGGCCCGCTGCGGGCGCGGTGCCGTCGTACCCGTGCTCGCGCAGTGCGGCGATGCCGGGCGCGACCCCGTCGGGGCCGTCGGCCACTTTCTCCTTGCCGTAGAACTTCACGCCGTCGTGGCCGTGCATGAGCAGGATCGCCGGCAGTGGGTGTATTGCATCCTGGGGCGTCAGCAGCCACGCGGAAGTGTCGTTCCAGGTCAGTTCCACTCCGCGGACGCCGTCACGTATCCACCTGCGGCCGCGTGTCACCTGCCGGGGCGGTGGAATTTCGGCGACTCCGAGGGCCTTCCCGATTGCCGCGCGGCGGGCGAATCGTGGACAGCCGGGCTCGAATTGTGTTCCCATGTGTGAACTCAGTTCTCTCTACCGAACAATTCAGCCATCGAAGGATGACCCCTATGACCGTCGACCGCATCGTCGCGCACGCCTACCCCTGGGACGTACTCGGTGACCCACACTTCGTCGAGCGCGCCCGCAGGCTCGGGGTGGGCGAGGTCTCGCTCGCCGCGACGTATCACTCCACCAGGGCGGCAACTCCGCTGCACCCGCAGCACAAGGTGGTCGACGCTCACCATGCCGCGCTGTATCGCCCGGTGCGTTCCGAGGCCTGGGCCGGGCACGCGATCACCGCGCGCACGGCCGACTGGGGCGGGGCCGAGGACGCGTTCGGCGAGGCGGCGGCAATCCTGATCGACGCCGGATTCCTGGTGAACGCCTGGATCGTGCTGACGCACAGCACAATTCTCGGCCACGCCCATCCCGACGCGACCGTCGTCGACTGTTTCGGAGACGCCTATCGCTATGCGCTCGCTCCGGGGCATCCAGACATCGTTCGTTACTGCGCCACGCTCACCGCCGAAGCGATACGCGGCGTCGAGGTACACGGCGTGTCCGTGGAGGCCTGCGGGCAGCTCGGTTTCGCACACGTCGGACCACACGAGAAGACGGACGGCGCGTTCCCTGGCATCGGCGACACGCTGATGTCCATCAGCTGCACGCAGCGCGAGCTCGACGCGTGGGGCGAGCGAGGCGTCGACTCGGCGAAGGTGACGCAGAAGCTGCGCGACGGCGTCGACGCCCTGGCGGCCGGAACCTTGCCTGCAGGTGCGGCGATCACGGACGTGTTGGACGCCGATGAGATCGACGCGGTGGTGGCGGTCCGTCACGCCGACGCCGATCACCTTCGCACGGAAGTGCTTGCCGCCGTGCGTGAACAAGCACCGTCGACACGCGTGACGTTGCACGGTCACCCCGATCCGTGGAAGACGGGCCCCTCGCCTGCGCTGACCGCTGCCGCACCGGCCGATGTCGACGCGGTACTGGTGTCGGCCTGGCCTGCGACGGCCGAGACGGTGTCGGTGGTCGAAGCCACCCGCGCTGCCGTCGGCGACGGGGTGGATGTGGGTGCCTATGTATCGGTGCTGCCGCCGAAGAAGCTCGACGAGGTGGCCGCGCACGTGGCTGCGACGGTCGACGCCGGGGCGAACGAGCTGCACCTCTACCACCTCGGTCTCGTCAATCGACCACAGCTCGATGCTTTGGGGTCGATCGTCGCAACGTATTCGTAAGAATCTGCAACGGGTGCTCCACTCGACCGGCCTGGGCGCGGAATTCCGCAGTCGCGGTGGTCGAGTGGAGCACAACGTGCGTCACCGCATCCGTTGACCGAGCGGGTGATCGCAGAACGCGCCGCCGACCCGCTGCAGGATCGGGTCGGAGAACGTCCACTCGTGCTCGGCCAGGAACTGCTCGGCGAACTGTTCCGCGTCGTCGCGAGGCAGGTATCCGATCTCCGTACCCTCGTTGCCGGACCACCACGCGCGCGAGTTCTTCGAGATGCCCCACACTGTGTGAAAACCCTTGGCGCTGTCCGACAGTGACGCCTCGATCAGGCGGGCTGTGTCGGCAGGCGACATCCAGGTGGCAAGGCCACGGTAGTTCGGCGGCGCGTCGAAGCTCGAGCCGATACGCAGATTGACGACGTCGATGCCGAAGCGATCGTGGTACATCCGGCCCAGGGCTTCGACCGCTGCCTTGCTCCAGCCGTAGAAGCCGTCGGGTCGCGGAGCGGCGTCCCCGGGAAGCGGTTCGCCGCCTGCCTCGTCGTGAGTCCAGAAGCCGACCGCGTGATTGCTCGACGCCACCACCACGCGGGTGACTCCGTGCGTCACCGCGGCCTCGAACACGGCCTGCGTGCCGTCGACGTTGACCGACAGGATGTTTGCCCACGAGTCCTCGGTGCTCAATCCGCCGAGGTGCACAATCGCGTCGACACCGTCCACTGCAGCAGCCACGGCGGCGCGATCGGTGACCGATCCTTGCACGAATTCCTCTGTAGCAGAATCGATGTCGCTGATCTCCGCGATATCGAACAGGCGCAGCATGCGGCCGGGAGCTGCCAGTAGAGGCCGGAGCATCGCACCCATGTTGCCTGCGGCCCCGGTGATGAGCACTCGCGAAACGGTGTCGGTCATTCTTCTCGAACTCCTTCGATGGAAACCTTGTAATGGGCATCACAGTAGTACATACTTCTAAACGAAGTCAGCATTCTGGCATTCATTCATATATGTGAACCTCACTCGGATCGTCCGGCACGTTCCTGCCGGTGAAGGGACCACCATCATGGCCACCGTGGCATTCCAGGGCGTCACCAAACTCTTTCCCGGCGGCGACAAAGCTGCCGTCGACCAACTCGATCTCGACATCCAGGACGGTGAATTCCTTGTCCTCGTCGGCCCGTCCGGCTGCGGAAAGTCGACATCGCTGCGGATGCTGGCCGGTCTCGAAGAAGTCGACAAGGGAGCCATCACCATCGGCGGCAAGGACGTCACCGACCATCAGCCCAAGGATCGCGACATCGCGATGGTCTTTCAGAACTACGCTCTCTACCCGCACATGACAGTCGGCGAGAACATGGGATTCGGCCTGCGTATCGCGGGTGAGGACAAGGCCGAGATCAAGCGTCGCGTCGAGGATGCCGCCAAGATCCTCGACCTCACCAAATTCCTCGACCGCAAGCCCAAGGCACTCTCCGGTGGCCAGCGTCAGCGAGTTGCCATGGGACGCGCCATCGTTCGCAAACCCCAGGTGTTCCTGATGGACGAGCCGCTGTCCAACCTCGACGCCAAACTTCGGGTGCAGACCCGCGCGCAGATCTCCGCGCTGCAGCGTCGACTCGCCACGACGACAGTCTATGTCACCCACGATCAGGTCGAGGCCATGACCATGGGCGATCGCGTGGCCGTCCTCAAAGACGGTGTACTGCAACAGTGTGACTCGCCGAGGCGCATGTACGAACACCCGAACAACGTGTTCGTCGCCGGCTTCATCGGATCGCCTGCAATGAACCTACTCGAGCTGCCCCTCGTCGACGGCGGCGTTCGCTTCGGCGGTGAGGTGGTACCGGTTCCCCGCTCCGCCATCGCTGGAATAGGCGAGAACACAGTGACACTCGGCGTGCGTCCCGAGGACCTGCAGATCACCACCGGGGCGGGCCTCGAAGTGAGCATCGACGTCGTCGAAGAACTCGGAGCCGACGCGTACGTCTACGGCCAGGCAGATATCAACGGCACGCGTCAGGCCATCGTCGTCCGCGCCGACGGCAGGATCCCACCGCAGCGCGGATCGAAAATCACGCTCTCCTACGCCGCCGAGCGCACCCATCTGTTCTCCACGGTGACCGGCGAGCGTTTGGTCGACTAGCGGCCGATCGGCAGTGGAGCGCTGACGCGCACGTGGGCGGAAATTCGTAGCCTGCTACGAAGTTTCACTCACATGGCGCGAAGCGGCTCGTCCCACCGGTACTGTCTCTCGAGTGACAGACGCTCACCAGGCATCGCGTTGGTCCGCGATCTTCCGGCTCACCCCGGTCCGGGTCATGGCCACGGGATTCGCGCTCGCCATTGTGATAGGTGCAGGCGTGCTGGCGCTACCGGTGGCCACTGTGCCCGGCAGCGAGACCGGGTTTCTGCAGGCGTTGTTCACCTCCACCTCCGCCGTCAGCCTGACGGGTCTGATCGTGGTGGACACCCCGGTGTACTGGACGGGTTTCGGTCAGGGCGCGATCCTCGCCCTGATTCAGATCGGCGGGTTCGGGATCATGACGATCGCGTCCCTGGTCGGATTGTTCCTGGCCGACCGAATAGGGCTTCGCGGCAGGCTCAATGCCGCAGCAGAAGTTCGGACATCAGGGCTGGGCGACGTTCGAAGCGTCGTCATCGGGGTGTTCCGTACCAGTCTGATCATCGAGAGTGTCGTCGCGATCGCCCTGGCGGCGCGCTTCTTTCTCGGATACGACGAGCCCTTCGGTCGCGCCCTCTGGCTGGGGACCTTCCATGCGGTCTCCGCGTTCAACAACGCCGGCTTCGCCCTGTTCAGCGACAACATGATCGGGTTCGCCACCGATCCGTGGATCTGTATCCCACTGTTGATTGCGGTGGTGTTGGGCGGCATCGGATTTCCGGTTCTCTTCGAGATCGCCCGTCGAGTTCGGTCTCGCGCCAAGGGGCGTCGGTCGCCTCAGCGTTGGTCGTTGCACACTCGCCTGACGCTGACCGTCACCGGAATTCTGTTGGTTCTCGGCCCGACGGTCGTGCTGCTGTTCGAGTGGTCCAGAACCCTGGGCGAATTCGGGCTCTGGGACAAGATGCTGGTCGCGACTTTCCAGGGCGTCATGCCTCGCACCGCAGGGTTCAACAGTGTCGACTACGCCGACGTCGACAACGCGACCTTGCTCGTCACCGACGTCCTGATGTTCATCGGCGGTGGCAGCGGCGGCACCGCAGGTGGCATCAAGGTCACCACGTTCGCCCTGCTGCTGTTCGTCATCCTGGCCGAGATCCGCGGTGATCGTGAGGTGACGGTGTTCGACCGTCGGATCGACGCGCGAGTGCAGCGGCAGGCATTGACCGTCGCGCTGATCGGGGTCGCGCTGGTCATGCTCCCGGTCGTGGCACTCCTGGCCGGCACGGACTTCGACCTCGACGTCCTGTTGTTCGAGGTCGTGTCGGCGTTCGCGACGGTAGGCCTGTCCACCGGAATCACCGCACAGTTGCCCGGCTGGGGTCAGGTGATTCTGATCGTCCTGATGTACCTGGGTCGCATCGGTTCCATCACTCTGGTCAGCGCCCTTGCCGCCCGCGACCGCGGCCGGCGATACACGCTCCCCACGGAAAGGCCGTTCATTGGCTAGGAAACCGTCCTCCGATGTCGTCGTCGTCCTCGGTCTCGGCCGCTTCGGCAAGTCCCTGGCACTGGAACTGATGGGCCAGGGCGTCGAGGTCCTCGGCGTCGACAGTGACGACGCCGTTGTACAACGCGTGGCAGACCGTTTGACTCACGCTGTGGTGGCCGATACCACCGACGAGGAGTCTCTTCGGCAGTTGTCGGTGCACGAGTACGACCGTGCCGTCGTGGGCATCGGGTCCAATCTCGAAGCCAGCCTGCTCACCGCATCGGCACTGGTGAATCTGTCGCTGCCGACCATCTGGGCCAAAGCGCTCAGCAACGCGCACGCCAAGATTCTCACCCAGATCGGCGTGCACCATGTGGTCAGGCCCGAGCACGACATGGGCAAGCGTGTCGCCCACCTGGTCCGCGGCCGGATGATGGACTACATCGAATTCGACGACGGTTTCGCCATGATCAAAACCTCTCCGCCCGCCTCCATCATCGGAAAGAAATTGGGCGAAAGCGCAATACGCACCAAGCACCGTGTCACCGTCGTCGCGGTCAAGCGTCAGGGCGAGGGATTCACCTACGCCACGGCAGACACGGTCATCGGGGCAGGCGATACCGTCATCGTCTCCGGTCAGGTTCGAGACGCCGAGCGATTCAGTGAGTCGACCTGAGTCTCCACACCCGGTTGTTGCCCTCAGCGACGCCAGCCCAGCTGCCTAGTCTTCGGCGACGGCGAGTCTGGTTCGCGATGGACTCGCCACGCGATACCGTGATCATCAAGGGCGCACAATTTTCGCCGTGTGTGGATCACCTGTTGGCCTCTAAATGCTCCAAACCTTGTCGAGCGCCTCGGCTGCGAGTAGTTTAGCTCGCGCAGCTATCTGAGTATCACTAGGTACTGCGACACCAGACTTATCCCACTTCTTCAACTCGGAGTCGAAGTAGGACAGGCTCTTCCGAAACGCTTCTGCTTTCACTTTAAAGTCAGAGTCTCCTAGGGTGCTATTTAGTGGACCGGTCAACAAAGCCAGATTTCCTATAGAATAGACAGCATTTGTGAAAGAGGTTCCTCCGAGAGATTGCGGCTTGATGTGTTCGATTGACCAGGACCTTAGATTTTGTCCTGCTGGGATCAAATTGTGATGTTTTGCAAAGTCCATCAAAATATACGCTATGAATATCTTTCTTGCGCGGGCCTTTTGTGCCTGATTTAGTGGTAGCGAGGGTGCGTAGAACAGTCCGCGAAACGCTTTCTCGGATCTGTCCCGTGACGGAAGGCTGATTTTTAGCTTGGAACGAAAATCTGCGATTGCGGCCGCTATCTCCGCGCTGGTACTCGCTTGTTCGAGCCGTACGGCGAATCTGTTATAGCGGCCGCGAGTTCCGCCGGTGGATCCGCTATTGGTCAATGCTGTAAATTGAAAGTGAAAATTCTCAACCATTCGTGCGACCGAAATGAGATGCGATTTCTTAAAGTGGGTACTTTCTTCATATTTTCTCGCAATAGCTAGCATCGTGGAATTGGCGACCGTCACTTTGAAGATCGCTAATGCCCGCACACTGTCGACGAAGTCGGGCACGGAAAACGAATCACGCTTTCCGGGGACTTCTGGTTTCGCCGTTACGTTCTCGTCGGCCAATTTCGCATAAAACTGGGAGTCGATCTCCAGCTCTTTCAGATAGTCTAAATGTTTTACCGAACTTTCCTTTACGATACTACTAATCTCTTTAAATAATTCGGGCTCTTTCACCGCATCACGTCGTGAGTTCCACGACTGCCAGATGAAGCGGTCTACGACGTCAGGGTTAGTCTGTCCCTCCTGTACTCTATCGACAAACCGCTCCCATCGTTCGGCGATGGCTTGGCGATTGGGCTCAGTCGTAGCACCGCCCCTGATCAACAAATTCTTGGCAAGGTCGGATAGACGCAAATCCGCTCCGCGAGTATTGAGCGTCTCAAAGATCAGGAATCCATCCTCCTCGGACGCAAGCTCAACTTGTATTACTCTCGCCTTGAGTACATTTGCGCGGATCGACTTCAGCTTCTCGAGTTGGCTGCTTGGTGAAAGCCCGTTCAGATCCTCTAGAATGCGCCCTTCGAAAAAGTTTCTTGCCTTTCCTATCCGATTCGCACTTCCATTCCATACGCCGCCCGATGGAATTGCATCGGGTTTCTGAATATGTTCGTAGAACATTTTTTCAGATCGAACTAGTACTTGATGTTCCTTGCCATCGTCGTCTGTGGCTATAAGGTACCTTTGAGTGGCTGCGGCCTGGTTTTTCGCAGCAGCCGCCTCGTCTTCGCTGCTACCGTTCTGCTGATCTGCAATTCGAGTAAATGCGTCGCGGATTACAGACAAAATTATCGCGCTTGTCGTAAGTCTCTGTTGGCCATCAATTATGGAGTACGTATCATTAAACAGGTCTCGCTTTTGACTGACCCAGGTTACTGTTGATCCGAAGAAGAAGTCGCCTTGAGCGAGGACTACGTCGTCCCAATAGTCCTCCAATTGTTCTGTCGACCAGCTATATGGGCGCTGGAAGTTCGGGACTTCGTATAGGCATTGCTGGAAGCAAGTCTGAATTGTCCGTGTCTGACTCTCGACTGGTATGAGGTCTAGGCCTGTTGTTGTTGTTACGCTCACGCTTTACCCCTAACTATCGAAAGTTCCCTGCATCGGGCTGCTATGCCTTTTCTATGTAGGCTCGCCGTCCGATGGGCCGGATTTGTGCGCCTGTCGTATGGCTGGTTTTCGGGCACGCTCATTCTATATCCACATATGGGTGACGTACGCTAACTTAGTGCTAAATGAGCATCCGGAGCGTCGCTCGCGCGCCCTGCTCCTGCAGAGACGACAGTTGTTTCGTGTACTCGGCGACGAAGCGCTCGTTGTCGATCAGATCCCCGAACACTGCGCGGTTCGCGATGAAGGCCGTGGGGTTCTCGCGCTGACTCTGCGCGATCGGCACCAGTGAATCCTTCAACTGGTCGACGATCTCGATGGGCTCGCCGGACTCGTCGACGGCCTCGGCGTAGCGAGCCCAACTGGCCACCACCGCGGTGGAGCGGGCGATCTCACCGCCGGTCTCGAGGTTCTTGCGGATGACAGGCAAGAGCCACTTGGGAATTCGGTCCGAGGACTCGGCACACAGGCGCGCGACGGTATCGCGGATCTCGGGATTGGAGAACCGCTCGATCAGCGTCCTCTTGTAGTCGGTCAGATCGATGCCGGGGACCGGCTGCAGCGTCGGGGTTGCCTCCTCGTCCATGTAGGCGAGCAGGAACTCCGAGAACAGCGAATCCTGGCACACGTCGTGGACGAGGCGATAGCCACTGAGGTAACCGAAGTACGCGAGCGCCTGATGACTGGCATTGAGCAACCGCAGCTTCATCAGCTCGTAGGGGGTGACGTCCTCGACCACCTGCACGCCCACGTCTTCCAGCGGCGGACGGCCGAGGGTGAAGTTGTCCTCGAGCACCCACTGCGTGAACGGCTCGCCCGCGACGGGCCATTGGTCGTCGATGGCGTACCGCAGCGAAAGCTGTTCGGTCACTTCCGGTGTCGTGACCGGTGTGATGCGATCGACCATCGAATTGGGGAACGCGCCTTCTGCCCGGATCCAGTCGGCCAACGCCGGATCCTTCAGTCGCGCGAACGTCGTGAACGTCGACTGCGCCATATGGCCGTTGCCCTCGATGTTGTCGCAGGACATGATGGTGAAGGGCGTCATGCCGCGTTCCTTGCGTCGAGCCAACGCCTCGGTGACGAGCCCGAATGTCGTTGCGGGTACAGCGCCCTCGGCAAGATCGGCGACGATCGCCGGATTCTCCGCGTCGAACTCGCCCGTCGTTGCGGAGAAGTTGTAGCCACCCTCGGTGATGGTGAGCGAGACGATCTTGGTCGTTTCGGCGGCCATCTTCTCGATCACGGCCTCGGCGTCGTCCGGCGCGAACAGGTACTCGACGATGGAACCGATGACTCGGGTGTCCCACGTGCCGTCGGAATGCTTGAGCGCCAACGTGTACAGGCAGTCCTGAGCGTGCATGACGTCGTTCATTCGCCGGTCGCCGGGCAGTACCCCGACGCCGCAGATTCCCCAGTCCATCGCCTGCCCCTGCTGGAGCAGACGATCGACGTACATCGCCTGGTGCGCTCGATGGAAGCCGCCGACGCCGAAATGCACGATGCCCACCGTCACCTCGGACCGGTCGTACGTCGGGACGGCGACGTCCTCGATGAAGTCGGCGAGGTTCTGCGAGTTCAACTTCATGCGTTGGTCTCCTTCGAAAGTCCTGGAATCACTACGGCTTTGATGCTTCCGGGTTGCCGGTCGGCGTTCAGTGCATCCTCGACGCCGTCGAGTCCGAACCGCGCCGTCACCATCGCGTCGAGATCAACCATGCCCGACGCCACCAGCGCGCGTGCGATCGGCCATGTGTTGGCGTAGCGAAAGACGCCGGTGAGCAGCAGTTCTCGGTTCTGGATCCGCGAGATCGGCAGCGGATAATCCGACCCGCCCATGCCGACGAGGACGACCGTGCCTGCGGGTCGGACGGCGTGGATGCCGTCGACCACGGCTCGGGCCGCACCGGAGGCGTCGACGAAGGCGTCGACCGTCAGTGCGCGCACGTCCTCGGCGGCTGGGTCGAGTACGCGCGTCGCGCCGAATCTCTCGGCGTTGGCGCGGCGGGAAGCGTCGATATCGGTGACGATCACCTCGGTGGCACCGAACGCGCGCGCGACCTGCGCGGTGACGAGCCCGACGGGACCCGCGCCCGCGATGAGCACGCTCGAGCCTGCGGAGATGCGTGCCTTCTGGGCCGATGCGATGCCGACCGACAGTGGCTCGAAGAGGGCTGCGGCCTCGTCGGAGATGTCGTCGGGGACGTCGTGGGCGAAGGTCGACTGGATCAGCACGTACTCCGCGAGCGCACCGTCGATGGGCGGCGTCGCGAAGAACTCCATGGCCGGGCACAGGTTGTAGCGGCCTGCCCGGGACGGTGCGCTGGTGGGATCGGGGCGCTGCGGCTCGATGGACACGCGCTGCCCGACGCGGGTGTCGGAGACCTCGGAGCCCACGGCCACGATGACACCCGCTGCTTCGTGCCCGAGTACGAGCGGACCGTCGACGACGTAGTCGCCGATGTGCCCTTCGCGGTAGTAGTGCGCGTCGGAACCGCACACTCCGACTGCCGTGACCTGCACGAGGACCTCGTCGTGCGCGGGCGTGGGGACGGGCCGTTCTTCGAGTCGTATCTCCTGCACTCCGGTCAGGACGCTGGCCTGCATGGATTGTGGCACGGGTCGCTGGTGGCGAGGGGGTGTTGTGTAGATCACACCTTAATGTTAGCTTAGTGAGCAGATGAACACGAGTTGAGCATCTGCTCACATTTCAGGGAGGCGGACATGGACGGATCGACGTCCGGCACCGGGGGAGCGAAGCCTTCGCGGTCCGGAGAGGATCTACGCCTGGCTCTGCGCGCCGCAACCATGTACCACCTCGAAGGCGCGACTCAGGCCGAGATCGCCGTCAAGCTCGGCGTCTCGCGCCCGACGGCAGGCCGGCTCGTTGCACGGGCTCGCACCCAGGGTCTGGTGACGATCGAGATCAACGTTCCCGACGATCTCCAGGGCACCGTCCACGCCGAACTCGAACGGGAACTCGAGGCGCAGTTCGGATTGACCGAGGTGCTCGTCGTATCGGACGTCATCGACGGCACCGATGCCGGCTACGGGTCCCTGGGTCGAGCGGCGGCGACGTTGCTCTCGCGTCGCCTCAAGGATCAGGACGTTCTCGGCTTCACCTGGGGACCCGAGACGGTGGCGGTTGCGAGCTCGTTGAAGACGCGATCCACCAAATGTGCTGCGGTGGTGCAACTCGACGGTTCCATCACCTCGGCCGACTACCAGACCGGCGTCGAATACACGCTCGGGCGGTGTGCTGCGTACCTGCAGGCGACACCCATCAGGCTCAATGCGCCGCTGTACGCAGATCAGGCGACGGTTGTTGCGTTGGAGCAGGATTCGGTGATCTCACGCGCCCTCAAGGCCGGGACCGATGCCGATGTGATGATGTACGGCATCGGTCCCGTTTCCACGTCCACCACGTTGTTCGAGGGCAGCTTCATCGACCTCGAGGTGCTCGACGAACTGCGTCGACTCGGTGCGGTCGGTGAGATCGGCGGCCGGTTCTACGACGCCGACGGCAACGACACCGGAGGATCGCTTCCCGGCCGAACCGTCTCGGTGGGACTCGACGCCATCAGGGCCTGCGATCGGGCTGTGCTCGTCACCGGCGGACAGCGCAAACACGAAGCGTTGCTCGGTGCTCTGCGGGGTGGCCTGGCCTCGATCCTGGTCACCGATATCGAAAGTGCACGTTGGCTCGTTGCGCAAGCTCCAGCAACGGCGACCTCCAATGGAAAGGTATTTCAGTGAGGGTATTACCGAAAGTGGTTGTCGCGGGCTCGCTCGCGACGACCTTGGTTCTGTCCGGATGTGCCGGTGCCGGCTCGTTCGGTGGTGACGGTGACGGTACGACGATCACCGTTGCGATCGTCTCGAATTCGCAGATGTCCGACGCCATCTCGCTTGCTCCGGAGTTCGAGGCGGAAAACCCTGGCATCAACCTGAAGTTCGTGTCGCTGTCGGAGAACGAGGCCCGTGCCAAGATCACGGCCTCGGTCGCGACCGGTGGCGGCGAGTTCGACGTGGTGATGATCAGCAACTTCGAGACCCCGCAGTGGGCCGAGAACGGTTGGCTGACCAACCTTTCCGAGTACGCGGACGCCACGCCGGGGTACGACGAGGACGACTTCATCCCGACGTTGAAGGAGTCGCTGTCGTACGAGGGCAGCATGTACTCCGTGCCGTTCTACGGTGAGTCGTCGTTCCTGATGTACCGCAAGGATCTCATGGAGGCCGCAGGCATCACGATGCCGGAGGAGCCGACGTGGCAGCAGGTGGCCGATGCCGCCGCGGCACTCGACAGCCCCGGCCTCTCCGGAATCTGCCTGCGCGGCAAGCCCGGTTGGGGTGAGGTGCTCGCGCCGCTCAACACCGTCATCAACGCGTTCGGCGGCCGCTGGTACGACGAGAACTGGAACGCTCAGTTGAACAGTCCCGAGGTACGAGAAGCCGTGCAGTTCTACGTCGACACCGTGCGTGAGCACGGTCAGGCCGGCGCGGCCACCAGTGGCTTCAGCGAGTGCGGAACGCAACTCTCGCAGGGCAACACCGCAATGTGGTACGACGCCACCTCGGCCGTCTCGGTACTCGAGGACCCGTCGTCGAGCAATGTCGTCGGGCAGATCGGTTACGCCAAGGCCCCGTCGGCGGCCAAGGGCGACAACGGTTGGTTGTACTCCTGGGCCCTCGGAATCCCCAAGACCAGCGAGGCTCCCGACGACGCGTGGAAGTTCGTCTCGTGGATGACCAGCAAGGAGTACCTGAACAAGGTCGGTAACGAACTCGGTTGGGAGCGGGTGCCTCCCGGTAGTCGCCTGTCGACCTACGAGATTCCCGAGTACGCGGAGGCATCGGCGGCCTACGGTCAGCTGACCCTCGACTCCATCGACAGTGCCGACCCGAACAACCCCACCGTGGATCCGGTTCCGTACACCGGAGTCCAATTCCTGACCATTCCGGAGTTCCAGGACCTCGGTACCCGGGTCAGTCAACAGATCAGTGCCGCAGTCGCCGGGCAGATCAGTGTCGACGACGCTCTCGATCAAGCGCAGCAATACGCCGAAGTGGTCGGCAGGACCTACCAGGAGGACCAGGGATGACCACCACCGAAGAACGGACGGCTCCGGCCGGACCGGAGAAGTTCGTACCGAGACCGAGGACGATCTCCAAGGCCGAGGGGTGGCGTCGGCGCGGACCGCTGTTGCCCGCCTTGGTGTTCGCCATCATCGTCACCCAGATTCCGTTCCTGTTCACGCTGTACTACTCGACGCAGTCCTGGAACCTCGTTCGTCCCGGTTCGCGTGAGTTCAACGGTCTGAACAACTACATCGACGTCTTCCGCGACAGTCAGTTCCGCGAGGTCGCGATGAACACCGTGATCATGATCGTCGGAACGGTGATCATCTCGGTGGTGCTCGGTCTGGCCCTGGCGTTGCTGCTCGATCGAAAGTTCATCGGGCGCAGCCTCATTCGCACGCTGCTGATCACCCCGTTCCTCGTCACCCCGGTCGCCGGTGCGCTGATCTGGAAGACGACGATGTTCGATCCCGTCTTCGGTCTGATCAATTTCGCGCTGAGCCCGTTCGGGGTCGGCGAGATCGACTGGGTCTCGCGGTTCCCGCTGGCCGCGGTCATGACGAACCTGGTGTGGCAGTGGACGCCGTTCATGATGCTGCTCATCCTCGCCGGGCTGCAGTCCATGCCCAAGGACATCGCCGAGGCCGCACGCGTCGACGGGGCGGGCCCGTTCAAACTCTTCCGCGAGTTGACGTTGCCGCACCTGCGCCGGTTCATCGAACTGGGCACGGTTCTCGGTGCCATCTACCTCGTCAACACCTTCGACGCCGTCTACATGATGACCTCCGGTGGACCGGGAGTCGCGTCGGCCAACCTGCCGTTCTACATCTACCAACGGGCCTTCCTCGGATTCGACATCGGTCAGGCCGCGGCCATGGGTGTCGTCACCGTGGTGGCGACCATCATCCTCAGCACTCTGGCGCTGAGACTGATCTTCAAGAGCTTCAGCGCAAACGAGGAGGCGGCGTGATGAGCACGGCAACCACGAGCAAGAACAAGGCCGTCACACAGACCTCCGACGGCCAGGAGATCCGCAAGAAGAGCAAGTGGGGCCCGGGCACGGTCTGGTCGTTCGTCGCCTGGGTGGCCGGCATCGCCTTCTTCTTCCCGGTGCTCTGGATGGTCATCACCGGCTTCAAGCAGGAGGCCGACGCCTACTCCAACCCGCCGAAGCTGATCTTCACCCCCACCCTCGATCAGTACCGAGGTGTCCTCGAGAGCGGCATCGGCACCACCCTGCTGAACTCGGCGTTCGCGACGATCGTGTCGACGATTCTGGTTCTGCTGCTGGGTGTTCCAGCGGCGTTTGCGCTGTCGCTGCGGCCGGTCAAGAAGACCCAGGACGTGCTGTTCTTCTTCATCTCCACCAAGATGCTGCCCGTCGTGGCCGTCATCGTTCCGCTGTACGTCATCGTCGGTGACATCGGCATGCTCGACAACATCTGGGCCCTGGTGGTCCTCTACACCGCGATGAATCTTCCGATCGCCGTATGGATGATGCGTTCGTTCTTCATGGAGGTGCCGGCCGAACTGCTCGAGGCCGCCAGCATGGACGGTGCGTCGCTGTGGACCTCGGTACGCGAGGTGATCCTGCCGCTCGTCTCTCCCGGTATCGCGGCGACGTCGTTGATCTGCGTGATCTTCTCGTGGAACGAGTTCTTCTTCGCCGTCAACCTCACTGCCGTTCAGGCTCAGACGATTCCGGTGTACCTCGTCGGATTCATCACCGGCCAGGGCCTGTACTGGGCCCAGCTGTCCGCCGCTGCGACGTTCGCAGCACTCCCCGTCGTCCTTGCCGGATGGTTCGCGCAGAACAAGCTCGTGCGCGGTCTGTCCTTCGGCGCCATCAAATAGGAGAAAGTCTCATGGCTGCAATCAAGTACAAGAAGGCATCCTGCGTCTACGAAGGTGCCGATTCGCTCGCCGTCGATTCCCTCGACCTCGAGATCGAGGACGGCGAGTTCGTCGTCCTGGTCGGACCGTCCGGCTCCGGCAAGTCCACCGCCCTGCGCATGCTCGCCGGTCTCGAAGAGATCGACGGTGGCGCAATCGAAATCGGCGGCAAGAACATGGTGGGCGTTCCGTCCAAGGACCGCGACATCGCCATGGTCTTCCAGAACTACGCGCTCTACCCCAACAAGACCGTCGGGGAGAACATGGGCTTCGCGCTCAAGATGCGCGGAGTGAGCCTCGAGAAGCGTCAGGCACGCGTCGCGGAAGCGGCCCGTCTGCTCGATCTCACCGAGTACCTCGACCGCAAGCCCGGCAAGCTCTCGGGCGGCCAGCGTCAGCGAGTTGCCATGGGCCGCGCAATCGTTCGCGAACCGCAGGTGTTCTGCATGGACGAGCCGCTGTCCAACCTCGACGCCAAGCTACGGGTGCAGACGCGTACGCAGATCGCGGCGCTGCAGCGCAGACTCGGCACCACGACGGTCTACGTCACCCACGATCAGGTCGAGGCCATGACGATGGGCGATCGCGTCGCCGTCCTGCGCGGCGGCAAACTGCAGCAGTTCGCCTCTCCCACAGACCTGTACGACAACCCCGTCAACGCGTTCGTCGCAGGATTCATCGGCTCCCCGGCGATGAACCTGATGACGGTACCCATCGGCTCGGGCGGCGTGCAGATCGGCAAGTTCCTGCTCCCGCTCGAGCGCGACGAACTGACCAAGCTCGCGAGCCTGGGAATCGACGAGGTCACCATCGGAATGCGGCCCGAGAATCTCGGCATCGTGCACGGTGGCGGTGAAGGATTCGAAGGAAAGGTCGATCTCATCGAGGAGTTGGGCAGCGAGTCCTACGTCTACGCACACCTCGACGACCCGAAGGTCAAGGGGCTCGACGGGGGACCGGTGTCGTTGGTGGCGCGTTCGGCAGTACGTGCCCCGGCGAGGATCGGCGAGAGCATCGGCCTGACACGCCTCGACGGTGCGATCCACCTCTTCCACCCCGAGACGGGGGAGCGCATCTAACGCGGCTGGTACGCGGTCTTTCGCGCGAGGATCAGTGCCGTCAGAAGCGCGGCACCCCAGAGCAGGAAGATGCCGTCGAAGAACAAGTGCCCGTACTTGACACTTCGATTCTCGTCCGATGCGATCAAGCCGATCACCGCGCCGACGAACGACGCCCCGCCCCAGAGGATCAGCAGCACCGAGCCGGGCCAGGAGATGCCGAGGATCAACGACGGCATCCTGGTCCGGTTCTGTGCTGCCAGGCGCGGCCGGTTCATGTACGCCAGGGCCGGAAGAATCGCCGCGCCGAGTTCGACCAGCGCGAGCACCAGCAGTGCCGTTCGCGCTGTTGCCGGGTCGCTGTCGACCCACTCCGTGGCGAAGGCACCGACGGTATCGAGCATCCACCGTCCACCTGCGGCCCAATAGCCGGAAAATGCTGCGCGGACTGTCCCCAGTGCACCTGCGATCGCGAAGTATCCGATGGCCACGGTGGTCGAGGCCAGCCGAGTTGCCACCCCCGTTCAGGGGTAGCGAGCAATTGTTCATCTCACCTACCGTGACGGTGATGGGCATCACACGCGCAGGAGGAAACATGGCCGAATCGGCATACACGGCATTCAGGAACGCTCGCGATCTACTGCTCGACGCCTACGGCGAGTACGACCGCGCCGTTGACACTTTCGAGTGGCCGTCGTTCGGTGAGACGTTCAACTGGGCGATCGATTGGTTCGACGCGATCGCACGAGGCAACGACGGCACCGCGCTGTGGATAGTCGAGGAGGACGGCAGCGAGGCCAAGTACAGCTTCGACGACATCGCTCGTCGCTCCGACCAGGTTGCTCGGTGGCTCGAACAGCAGGGAATCGGCCGCGGTGACTCGGTGATCCTGATGCTCGGCAATCAGGTGGAGTTGTGGGAAGCGATGCTCGCGGTCATGAAGTTGGGCGCTGTGTTGATGCCGACCACCACGGCCATCGGATCCTCCGACCTGACCGACCGCGTGGTACGCGGCAATGCGCGAGCAGTGATCGTGAACCCCTCGGACACCGGCAAATTCGACGACGTCCCCGGCGACTACCTGCGTATCGCCACCTCCGCCTCCGACGGTTGGGTCGACTATTCCGGGGCCCGTGATGTCGAAGCTCGATCGTTCGAGTCGGTGACCGCTCCCACCGACCGACTGCTGATGTACTTCACCTCCGGCACCACCAGCAAGCCCAAACTCGTCGAGCACACTCAGATCTCCTATCCCGTAGGGCATCTGAGCACCATGTACTTCCTCGGGCTGCGCCCGGGAGATGTGCACCTGAACATCAGCTCCCCGGGGTGGGCCAAGCACGCGTGGAGTTGCTTCTTCGCCCCGTGGATCGCCGAGGCGACCATCTTCATCTACAACTACGGCAAGTTCGACGCGAAAGCACTGCTCGAGCAGATCCGGCGCGCCGAGGTGACGACGTTCTGCGCACCACCGACCGTGTGGCGCATGCTGATTCAGGCCGATCTCGCCGGCGGCGGCGGCTCGCTCCGCGAGGCGATCGGAGCCGGTGAACCGCTCAATCCCGAGGTGATCTCGCGGGTCCAGCAGGAGTGGGGCCTGAGTATCCGCGACGGGTTCGGGCAGACGGAAACCACTGCACTGGTGGCCAACACGCCTGGTGCGGTACTCAAGTCCGGCTCCATGGGTAGGCCGTTGCCGGGCGTCCCGGTGGTGATCGTCGACCCCACCACCGGCGAACTCGCCGACGAGGGCGAGATCTGCCTCGACCTGGCCCAGCACCCGTTCAACCTGATGACCGGCTACCTCGGTGACCCCGAACGCAATGCCGCCGTCATGGCCGACGGTTACTACCACACCGGCGACGTCGCATCACGGGACTCCGAGGGGTACATCACCTACGTCGGCCGCACCGATGACGTGTTCAAGGCCTCGGATTACAAGATCTCCCCGTTCGAGCTCGAAAGCGTACTCATCGAACACCCCGCCGTTGCCGAGGCAGCAGTGGTGCCCGCCCCCGACGAGACGCGACTGGCCGTTCCCAAGGCATACGTGGCATTGGCGTCGGGCTGGGAACCCAACGAGGACACCGCATTCGAGATCTTGAAATACGCACGCGAGCACCTGGCTCCGTTCCTGCGCGTGCGTCGCATCGAATTCTTCGAGCTACCGAAAACGATCTCCGGCAAGATCCGCCGTGTGGAATTGCGCGCTCGTGAGGATGCGGCCGTGGGTCCGCTGGAGACCGAGTGGCGCGACGACCAGTTTCCTGCGCTGAAGAGGTGATGTGACTGTCCACAATTTGCCTGCGGGAGACGGGATCCCGATTCTCGAGGCGAATTGTGGACGCTCAGGTCACCTGCCCCAGAACCGTTCGAGGACGCCGAGCACTTCTGCGGAGGCCGCCATCGTCGTCGCATGATCGAATCCGCGGATGACATGCAATTCGGAGTTCGGTACCAACGCTGCGGCAGCGCGCGTGTCGTCGAGCCGGGTGCCGTCCTGCGAGCCGACGTAGAACAGCGACGGCTGGGTGAAGTGCTGCAGCGTCTCGTCCGGTAGTCCGGGATCGGCGTCATTGGCTCGGATGTACGCGGCCATTGCCTGAGCGTCGTTGGCGGAGAACACCGCTCGCGTACCGGGATCGATCGGGAACATGCGGTGGTTGTTCCACGCCTCGAGGAACCCGTCCATGCCACTGTGCTCCAACACATCCGCGCATCCCGGGAAGAACAGGCGATCGAACGCTCCGGCCTGAGCGCCGTGACTACCGCCGCCCACGGCCAGTGATCGCACTCGTTCGGGCCTCGCCGCGGTCAACGCCAAGCCCGCCCGGGCCCCGAACGAATAGCCGAGATAGTCGACGGTGTCGACACCCACTGCGTCGAGCACCGCAGTCAGATCGCCGACGATGATGCTCATCGCATACGCGTCGGGAGTATGGGGCTTGTCGCTGCGGCCGTGCCCGCGACTGTCGATCAGAATCAACTGCCGACTGCCGCGCAGCGCCTTCACATACCCGAACGTCCGCCAGATCGTGTGCGTCAGAAAACTGCCGTGCACCATCAACAGTGGTGGGCCTGACCCCACCACCGTGTACGCAATCCGTGTCCCATCGTCTGCATTCGAGGCGTACTCCACCCCGCGATTCTTGCCCACTGCGCCTGTGGGTCGCTCCGCAGGCTCCACTCCGGTCCACTCAACGTGACATTGACCCCCGAAAAGGCCACTGAACGTCACATTGACTCCTCACGGGTGGGCGCTTCTCGGGTGGGCGCTTCTTCGGGTGACTCGACGGTCGGGGTGAGGTCGATGGTGCGGGTCGGGCCGATGGCGTCGAGGAACGGTCGGTCGTGGCTTGCGACGATCAGTGCACCTTCGAATGTCTCGAGTGCGTCGATGAGGTGTTGTCGGCTGGTGATGTCGAGGTTGTTGGTGGGCTCGTCGAGCATCAGTAGTTTCGGAGCGGGCTCTGCCAGCAGAATTCGTGCCAGTGCGGCGCGCAGTCGCTCTCCTCCGGAGAGGGTCGCGACGACGGCGTCGGCGTCGGATCCGCGGAACAGGAAGCGCGCGAGTTGGCCTCGGATTCGTTCGGCGGTGGCCTGTGGCGCGACGTCTGCGACGTTGTCGGCGACGGTGCGAGTCTCGTCGAAGATGTCGAGTCGCTGCGGTAGGTACTTCCACGGAACCTCGGCTCCGGTGGCGTCCAGAGCCCGTAGCAGTGTGGTCTTGCCGCTGCCGTTCGGCCCGACCAGAGCGATGCGTTCGGGACCGACGACAGTGAGCTCGTCGTGGGTCAGAACGACCTGTCCGGGATGGACTTTCGTTGCCGGGAGGTCGACGCGTATCTCGCGGTCGTCGCGCACGAGGTCCTCGGCGGCCGAGAGCGACGATCTGGCGTCGTCGACGCGATCGGTGTGGGTACCGCGTAGCTTTCCGGCCGATTCCTGTGCGGCGCGTTTTCGCGCACCCATGATGATCTTGGGTTCGCGCTTCTGCTCTTCCATCTTCTTGCCGTACCGCAGACGGCGGTCGAGTTTGATTCGGGTGTCGATCAATTCGCGTTCCTGCTTGCGGACGTCGTTCTTCGCGTCGCGGACCGTTGCCCGCGCCGCCTCCTGTTCGGCGTCGATCACCGAGCGATAGTGCCGGTAGTTGCCGCCGAACATGCGCAGCCGCGAGACTCCACTGCGCTCTGCCCGCACCTCGGCGATGGAGTCGACGCGTTCGAGCAGTTCGAGGTCGTGAGTGCACACGATCAGCACACCCGAATACCCGTCGACCGCTGTGTACAACCGTTGTCGCGCAACCCGATCGAGGTTGTTGGTCGGTTCGTCCAGCAGTAGTACGTCGGGCTCGGCCAGTAGCTCCGCGGTGAGAGTGAGCAGCGTGGCCTCGCCGCCCGACAGGGTGCCGATTCGGCGATCCAGGTCGTGGAGGGACTCGACGACGCTGCCGAGGCCGAGCTTGTCCAGCAACGCCAGAGCGCGTTCCTCGATGTCCCAGGCCGACCCGACGACTGCGAAGTCTTCCTCGTCGGCGGAACCGGATTCGATGCGATGCAATGCTTCTCGCACCGAATCGATGGCCAGTACCCGATCCACGGGTAGATCGGGGTCCAGTGTGATGTCCTGTCGCAGGTAGCCCAAGACGCCCGGCATCGTGATGGAACCTCGTTGCGGTACCAATTCCCCGGCGAGCAACCTCAGTAAGGTCGACTTCCCCGCGCCGTTGGAACCGACGAGACCTGTTGTGCCGCTGGTAAAGATGGCCGACAAGGCGTCGAACACGGGGTCGCCGTCGGGCCAGGAGAACGTCAGGTTCGAGACAGAAAGGGAGGATGAATGAGGCATGGGCGCTCCAAAGGTGTGCATGCGGACGATCTGCAGGCGTCTAGAACCTTTGGAAGAGCAATGGCCTCTCCGAATCTGTGGGCAACAGGGCAGGACCCACGCTAACCCCGAACCCCGCGAGCGCGCAATCGAATTAGATCGTCGGGCCCTTCTTGCGCAGATCGTCGACCGTCTCCATGGCGCCGCGGAGCTCGTCCAACCACTCCTGGGTGTGTTCTCCGACCAGCTTGACGGCCCACGCGAGGGCGTCCGCGCGGGAGCGAGCGACGCCGGCGTCGACGAGGGTGTCCAGGACGCGACGCTCGGGCTGACGCAGGCGGGTCATGACCGGTACCGCGAGGTGGGTGAACAGGACCACGTCGGATCCGGTCCTCACACCCCAGGCGACCTTGCGTCCGTATCGCTTCTCGGCCTCGGCGGCGATCTGCATGCGGTCGCCGCGGGTCGTTTCTCGGAACCGTGCGATGCGACCCTCGTTGGTGGCCGGTGAAGTGTCCGGCTCTGCAGGCAATGTTCCGACGACGACGATCTCCTCTCGGTCGACCTCGACCGAGGCGGCACCGTCGAACCAGGTGTCCGGGAGTCGGCCACCGAACCAGTCGGCGGCGTCGGTGGCGTCCGGAATGTCTGCGTGCTGCCAGCCGCCGGGGCGGCCGAACGAGCGTCCGTTGGGTTTCATGAGGACTCCTTCGGTTGTGTTGTAAGACTGATTACATAATTACACCTCCTTTCGAGATCGTGCCACCAGTGTTTCGCGTACGCACTGGGGCATGATCGACCCCGTGCGCACTTCGAGAAGACCCACGACTCTGGCCGCGATCGTGTCCGTACTGGCATTGGTGCTCGCCGCCTGCGGTCAGAGTGGGCCCGATCAGCCGCAGACTGTCGCCGAGCAGTTCGCCGCCGCGGTCAACAGTGCGAACATCGACCAAGCGGCTGCGTTGACCACCGATCCGGCCGGCGCGACGGCAGCCCTCACCGAGCTGTACGACGGGCTTTCGGCAGGCGGAACGGTGACGGCAACTCCCGATTTCGAGGCCACCGACGCCAACGCCGATACCGGCACGTTCACGTTGAATGCCGGTTGGCGCTTCTCGACGACCACCGACGGCACCGCCGAACCCGACGGCGAGCCGAAGGAATGGAACTACACGACCTCGGCGACCGCGGCGGAGACCGAGCAGGGCTGGAAGATCACCTGGGACCCAGCGATGTTGGTGCCGGGCCTGACGGCCGACTCGTCGGTGCGCTTCACACCGACCGACGCGCTCGTCGCGCCGCGCATCTTCGACGGCAACGGCGTCGAGCTGATGTCGCAGCAGGTGGTCACCCTGGTCAACGTCGATGCTACGGCCGATCCCGTGGCTGTCGCGAACCTCGTCGGATCCGTCGTCCCGGGTATCACCGCCGAGTACGTCACCTCGACTGTGGCTGCAGCGCAGGGTAATTCGGCCACCATCGTGTTGCTTCGTCAGGCGGACATCGACCCCATCGGTGCTCAGCTCGCGACCGTCCCCGGAGTCACCCTGGCCCCGCAGACGCGGTTGCTCGCCACCGACCGCAACCTCGTGTCGCCGGTCCTCAACGACCTCACGACGCTGTGGGAGCAGGAGCAGGCGGCCAATCGTGGATGGGCTGTACAGGCTGTTGCAGCGGACGGCACCGTCACTCCGCTGGCGGGACGCGATGCCGGAACCGGCGACGATATTGCGACCACCCTGGATTCGGCACTGCAACTCAAAGCAGAGAATGCCCTTGCTTCGCTGCCGCAGCAGGCGGCCATTGTCGCGCTTCGGCCGTCGACGGGGGCGGTTCTGGCAGTGGCGCAGAATGCCGCCGCCGATGCCGAGGGCCCGATCGCGCTGACCGGCCTGTACCCGCCGGGGTCGACGTTCAAGACGGTGACCACCTCGGCTGCACTGCAGTCCGGTGCCGTCACCCCCGATACCGTGCTGCCGTGCCCGGCGACGGAGAACATCGAAGGCAGGCAGATCCCGAACGACGACAACTTCGATCTCGGCGACGTGCCGCTCCACACCGCCTTCGCCAAGTCCTGCAACACGACGATGGGCCGCCTCGGTGTGGCACTCCCGCCGAACGGACTGACCGACGCGGCCGCGCAGTACGGCCTCGGCGTCGACTACGTCACCCCCGGTCTGACGACCGTCACCGGCTCGGTCCCGTCGGCCGACACCCCGGCGCAGCGCGTGGAGTCCGCCATCGGTCAGGGACAGGTGACCGCGTCGCCGTTCGGAATGGCGCTGGTCGCGTCGTCGATCGCGAACAACGGATTGCTGCCGCCGACGGTCGTCGTCGGAGAGCCGGGCGTGGGCAACATGCAGCCGGCAGCGGTGAACCCGCAGGTCACCGAGCAGATCAAGACCATGATGCGCGAGACGATCACCGGCGGCACAGCGACGGCTCTCAATGACATCCCCGGGTTGCTCGGCAAGACCGGCACCGCGGAGTTCGGTGCCAACAACGAAGGCGCCCACGGTTGGTTCGTCGGGATCTCGGGCGATCTCGCGTTCGCGGTGTTCGTGAACGACGCGGGCAGTTCGGGCCCGGCCATCGAGGCTGCGGGTCGTTTTCTGCGGTGAATCGGCTGCGGCCGAGTCTCAATCGTGACCGGCTCGTATGAATCCCGTGCTTGTTACTCGTGTGACTACAGTGAATATTGTGACTCATGAGTTCTATGAGTCGTGCCCGTCGTGGCCCGCGCAAGGTCCGCGGTCGCTACCTCGTCGCCGTTGCAGCATCGGCGACGTTGACGGTCTCGGCAGTGTTCTGGATGGTCGATCGCCCGCCGAGCGAGGCCGAGGTGCTGGTCTCGAAGTTCGTCGACGCCCTGGACAACCGCGATGTCGCGGCCGCTGCCGCGATGACGACCTACCCGAACGCCGCGACGGCCGCGCTGAACCAGATGTTCGACGGCTTGTCGGCCGGTGGCACGTCCACCGGTGACTTCGACCTGACCCAGTACATGGACCTCTCGGACGAGAGTGGATTCTTCACCCTGGCGTCCGCCTGGAACTTCGGTGAGGGCAAGGACTGGAAGTACAGCGCACAGGGCTCGACCAAGAAGCTCAGCGTGGGTTGGCGCATCGCGTGGGATCCGGCCACCCTCGTCCCCGACCTCACCTCGGGCGGATCGGTCCGCTACACCCGGACCGACGCCGCCCCGCCGCTGATCTTCGACGCCGCGAACAACGTGCTGATGAGCGAGCGCACCATCAACGCCATCTCCCTCGACCCGGCGCAGATGAGCGATCCGGCCACGTCCACGGCGCAACTAGCGGATGTCATCGACGTCGTCGCCCCGCTCATCACCTCCGAATCGATGCTGGCCGAACTGATTTCGGCCGGCGGCGCACCGATCACCGCCGTGACCTTGCGTGACGACGACTTCGCCGTCCTCGAAGACGACCTGCGCGCCGTGCCGGGCGTCGTGGTCTCGCCGCAACCCAAACTGATCGTCGACGATCGTCGGATCACCTCTCCCGTGCTGGATTCGCTGCGCGCCGCATGGCAGGAAGGACGCGACGCCACCGCAGGCTGGGCCGTCGACACCTACACCGTCGACGGAACGGGCGAACGCCGCGTCGGATTCCAAGGACCGGGCGGGCCGGACCTGCACGCGACACTCGATCCGCGCATCCAGTTGGCAGCCGAGAATGCGGTCGTCATGGCGGGATCGTCGGCGTCGATCGTCGCCGTGTCCACCTCGACCGGCGCGATTCTCGCTGCGGCACAGAACAGTTACGCCACCGAGCAGGGCGACGTGGTGTTCGGGGGCTCCTACCCGGCAGGAACCGCGTCTGAGCTCGTGCGGGCCGTGCAGTCCGATCGCGGCGACGACAGTGCCGAAGACGCAGCTGCCGGCTTGGGACTCGGTATCAACTACTCGATGCCGGGACTCGACGCCCACACAGGATCTCCCGCCGCCAGCCGCAGTGCGATCGACGGCATCAGGACCGTGTCCACTGCCTCCGGTGACGAGGCGACCGTGACTCCGTTCGGACTCGCGCAGATGGCAGCCGCGATCTCTCGGGGCAGCGCTCCGACTCCGACGATCGTCGCGGGGCAGACCGCAGTCGCCGATCGAGAGTCCAAGGCAATGGGGTCGGATGCGGTAAACCGGTTGCGCGGCATACTCGCCGACTCGTCGAGCAGTAGCGGTCTCGACACGTTCGACGGTGTGCAGGGATTCGCCGGGGACAGTGGCGACGACCGCTTCGTCCTCGCCACCAGTGGTGACGTCGCATTCGCGGTGTACATCGAGGACGCGGACGGTGGAGACCAGGCAGTGCGGATGACGAGCCGGTTGCTGCAGGAGATGGCGAACCCCGTCGAATGAGCCTGAGGTTCAGGCCAGATAGTTAGGCGCGGTAGTTTCATTCGGTGACTGTGCTCGATTTCGGACTTCTGGTGGTGGCCGGGTTCTTCGCCGGGCTCATCGGGTTCGTCACCGGGCTCGCATCGCTCGTGTCCTACCCTGCTCTGCTCGCAGTGGGTTTGCCTGCGGTATCGGCGAACGTGACGAACACTGTTGCGTTGGTCGCGGCCGGTGTCGGAGCGACGGTGAGCTCCTCGGCCGAGCTGGCCAAGGACGGTAAGCAGTTGGTTCGCTACGCGATCTACTCGGCGCTGGGCGGCACCACGGGTGCGATTCTGCTGCTCAACACGCCGGACGGTTCGTTCGAGGTGGTCGTGCCGTTCCTGGTCGCCATGGCAGCCATCGCGCTACTGCTGCAGCCGAGTATCCGAAAGCTGTCCGGAGGCAGGCAGTTTCCGACGCTCTATCCGCTGGCGCTGTTCGCGGTCGCGATCTACGGGGGCTACTTCGGGGCCGGGGCCGGGGTCATCTTCCTCGCGCTGGCATTGATCTGCACGGCGGATACGTTCTGGCGCGCAAGCGTTCTGAAGAGCTTCTTCCTCGGTATCGCGAACCTGATTGCCGCAATCATCTTTTCGTTCTCCGGTCAGGTGAACTGGTGGGCTGCGCTCGCGCTGGCGATCGGTTGCTTCGCCGGCGGTGCCTGCGGGCCACCGACGGTCAAGGTGATCTCGCCGATCATTCTGCGTATTGCGGTCGGGATTCTGGGGCTCGGTCTCGCCGGGTGGCTGGGGTATCAGGCCTTCGGCTGAAGCCGTAGGTGAGCTGACCGTCCACAATTCCGGCCGGGCGGTGCGATCCCGCTTCCGAAGCGAAACAGTGGACAGTCAGGTCAGTTGTGCCTCGGCTTCTCGGGGCACGCTGCAGCAACCGCCGGTCGACGGGGCGTCGGGCTCGTCGAACAGGCCCGCGCCGCCGCAGACTCCGGTGTCGGGAAGCGTCAGCTCCACTTTCCGCGCGCCCTCGTGGTCACCCGCGAGTTCGGCTGCGATGCTGCGGACCTGCTCGTATCCGGTCATCGCCAGGAATGTCGGTGCACGGCCGTAGCTCTTCATGCCCACCAGATACAGGCCCGGCTCGGGCTGGGTGAGTTCCTCGACGCCGTGCGGTGACACCGATCCACACGAATGCAGGTTCGGATCCACCAACTCGGCGACGAACTTCGGTGCCTGCAGGGTGGGGTCGAGGTCGAGACGAACCTCGGACAGCCAGGACAGATCCGGGCGGAACCCGGTCAGAGCGACGACGCGGTCGACGTTCTCGATGCGCGATCCGGTGTCACCGATCAGAGCGAGCCGATCACCCTCCACTGCAACCGTTTCGGTGCGGAAGCCTGAGACCACGGTGAGGAATCCGTCGTCGACCGCCTTCTTGGCGCGCTGACCGAGAGCGCCGCGAGCGGCCAGTTCGTCCGCGTCCCCGCCGCCGAAGACCTCCGCGGTCACGCCTCGACGCACGGCCCAGGTGAGCGTCGTACCGGGCTCTTCCGCGGCGAGTTCGGCGAAGGTGATGATCGCGGTCAGCGCGGAATGGCCGCTGCCGGCGATGACGATGTGCTTGCCTGCGAACGTGGATCGAGTGGCCGGGTCGGTCAGATCGGGGACCCGGTAGTCGATTCTGTCGGCGGAGAACTTCTCGCCGATGGCCGCAAGCCCCTCGCTACCCAGTGGATTCGGTGATCCCCAGGTGCCCGACGCATCGACGACCGCGCGGGCGAGAACGCGTTCCTCGCTGCCGTCGGAATGCCGGATGTGCACCGACAGCGGCTCGGTGTCGCGGCCGGCGTCGACGACGCGGTCGCGGCCGCGGCGGGCTACGCCGACCACCTCGGAGTCGACCCGGACGGCATCGCCGAGAACGGCGGCCAGGGGCGCGAGGTACTGCTCCACCCATTCGCGTCCGGTGGCGTAGGTGTCGCCGTCCGGCGCGGTCCAGCCGGTGGATTCGAGCAGCCGGACGGCCGCGGGGTCGACGACCTCGGACCACGGGGAGAACAGTCGAACGTGATTCCACTCGGACACTGCCGATCCGGCAAACTTTCCGCGTTCGAGAACGACTACCCGGGAACCGGTTTCGGTCAGATGCGCCGCGGCGGCGAGACCGATGGGCCCTGCGCCGACCACCACTACGGGGTACGTGTTCATGACTGATCCACCTTTCTGCTGTTGACGATGGTGTCCACGGCTGCACGCGCTGTGCGGCCGACACCGATGAGCGTTGCCGACGCCGGGCCGGTCCAGTCGCCGTAGCCGAGAAGAATCAGGCTCGGTTCACCTCGAACATGGTTGCTGTCCAACACGATTCCCGACCCGTCGGCGTGCAGGTGCAGTGGCCGCAGGTGATGCAGAGCAGGGCGGAACCCGGTGCACCAGACGATCGCATCCAGCCGCTCTGTGGTGTGCCCGTCGGTGACACCGTCGGAGGTGAGCGCGGTGAACATCGGCCTGGCATGCAGAACTCCACGATCGCGAGCCTCTCGCACCGGCGGGACCATCACGATGTCTCCCTGACCGGCGACCCCGCCGGAATCCGCTGCGCCCTCGGCAAGAGCGCGAGCTCGATCGCTGGCGACATCGAACAACACTCGGCCGTCCACATCGTCGGGGAGAAACCTCGGCTCGCGGTTGGTGAACCACGTGGTGTCGGCGACAGTGGAGATCTCGGCCAGAATCTGCGCAGCCGAGTTCCCTCCACCGACGATGCCCACGCGCTTGCCTGCGAAGGAATCGGGCACGCGGTAGTCAGCGGCATGCAGCTGGGTCCCGCCGAACTCGCGCATGCCCGGGTAGCTCGGCCAGAACGGTCGTGACCACGTCCCGGTGGCATTGACGATCGTTGTGGCGCAGAAGGAGTCACCGTCGGTATCGACTCGATAGTCGTCGGTCGTACGATGCACCGACTTCACCTCGACGGGCCTGCGCACCGGCAACTCGTACTTCTTCTCGTATGCCCGCAGGTAGTCCACGACGTGCGATGCCGGAGGGAACCCGCTCGTCCACCGAGGCATCGGCCAACCGGGGAGTCGCGAGTACTCGGCAGGCGAGAACAGGTGCAGCGACGGCCAGTAGTCCTGCCAGGACCCTCCGGCATGCGTCTGGTCGTCGAGGATGACGAAGTCGAGCCCGGCTCGTCGCAGGTAGTAGCCGGCGGCCAGTCCTGCCTGACCGCCGCCGATCACCACCACGTCGTACTTCATTCGAGTCAAGCGTCGGTGCCGCGCATGCGAGATGCGAGTTCCTCGACGCGAGCGGCAATGTCGTCACGGACAATACGCATGCGTTCGATGCCGTCGATACCGCGCTCGGACGGCTCGTCGGTGTTCCAGTTCTCGAACGTCGGTCCGTCCACTGGTTCCACGTGTGCCTCGCTGCCGAGGGTGACGACATAGTTCATACGGGCGAGCAGATCGGGATCGATCGGCTTGGGCGCTTCGCCCGACAAGTCGACGCCGACTTCGAGGAGAGACTCGGCCGACAGCGCGTTGACGGCGCCACCCGGTTTCGTGCCGGCCGAGTGCACCTCCACCGAATCGCCCGCCGCCTTGCGCATCAGACCGGCGGCCATCTGAGACTTGCCGCCGTTCTTGACGCAGACGAACAGCACGCTCGGTGTCGTCATGACGCTGATTTCTGTTTCGCTGGAACCAGTTCGGCGATCAGGTCTTCGATGCGGCTCCTGATCTCGTCGCGAATCGGCCGGACCGCGTCGAGGCCTTTGCCTGCCGGGTCGGCCAGTGCCCAATCGCGGTAGCTCACTCCGGGGAACACCGGGCACGCGTCACCGCAGCCCATGGTGATGACGACGTCGGATGTCTCGACGGCCTCGGGGGTCAGAATTTTCGGGGACTGGGACGAGATGTCGATGCCGACTTCGGCCATGGCCTCGACCGCTGCGGAGTTGACGGTGTCCGCGGGAGCGCTTCCGGCGGAACGCACTTCGACGGCGTCGCCGGCGAGATGAGTCAGAAATCCGGCGGCCATCTGAGATCGGCCGGCGTTGTGAACACAGACGAACAGAACGCTGGGGGTGGCGGACATCAGAATTCCTTCGGGGACGTGGTCGTGGACACGGCGGGGGAGAAGCGTTTGCGCAGTGCGAGCGAGACGTAGACGAGGCCGACCAGCACTGGTACCTCGATGAGTGGTCCGACGACTCCGGCGAGGGCTTGCCCGGATGTCGCCCCGTAGGTCGCGATGGCGACGGCGATCGCCAGCTCGAAGTTGTTGCCTGCTGCGGTGAACGCGAGGGTGGTCGTGCGTTCGTAGCCCAGACCCATCGCGGCACCGAGGGCATATCCGCCGCCCCACATCACCGCGAAGTACACGAGCAGTGGCAGCGCGATACGCACCACGTCGAACGGCTGTGACGTGATCTGATCACCCTGCAGCGCAAAGAGAACGACGATGGTGAACAGCAGGCCGTAGAGCGCCCACGGGGCGATCCTGGGGATGAACTTCTCCTCGTACCATTCGCGGCCCTTGGCACGTTCGCCGAAGAAGCGAGACGCGAATCCCGCCATCAACGGGATTCCGAGGAAGATGAGGACCGACTTGGCGATCTGCCACGGCGACGCCTCGATGGTCGTCTGGTCCAGGCCCAGCCAGCCGGGCAGAATCGAGAGGTAGAACCATCCGAGGACCGCGAACATGAACACCTGGAACACCGAGTTGATCGCGACCAGAACCGCGGCGGCTTCTCGGTCGCCGCAGGCGAGGTCGTTCCAGATGATGACCATCGCGATGCATCGAGCGAGGCCGACGATGATCAGGCCGGTTCGGTACTCGGGCAGATCGGGGAGGAAAAGCCATGCGAGAGCGAACATCAGGGCCGGACCGAGGACCCAGTTGAGCACCAACGAGCCGATCAGCAGGCGCTTGTCTCCGGTGACGGTATCGAGGCGGTCGTAGCGAACCTTGGCCAGCACCGGGTACATCATGATCAGCAGTCCGATGGCAATCGGAAGTGACACTCCGTCGATGGAGATGGCCGACAGCGTGTCGTTCAGCCCGGGGATCATGCGTCCCAGGAGCAGACCCACGACCATGGCCACGCCGATCCACACGGGCAGGAACCGGTCGAGGGTGGAGAGCTTGCCGACCACGGCAGTATCGGTTTTCGTACTCATGCCATGACCTCCGTGGACTCTGCAGCGTTCAGCACGGCGGAAAGTTGCTGCAGCGCAGCGGGAATCACCGAGTAGTAGACCCAGGTGCCGCGGCGTTCGCAGTCGAGCAGCCCGGCTTCGCGCAACACCTTGAGGTGGTGCGAGATGGTGGGTTGGGAGAGGTCGAATGCGGGGGAGATGTCGCAGACACATGCTTCGCCGCCTGCATGGCTGGCGACGAGGCTGAGCAGGCGAAGCCGCACGGGATCTCCCAGTGCTTTGAACATGCGGGCGAGATCTCCTGCCCAGTCCGCGGTGAGGGGCTCACGGATAAGCGGCGAGCAGCATTCGCCGTCGACGGGACGGTCTTGATTCGACATCCGTCTATATTGACGTCTACCGAATCAGGCGTCAAGTGAACAGTTGCCGAACCCGAAGAAGGCGGTACCCGACACCGAGCGCGACCACGACGGTTCCGACGACGATGGACGGCATCGGCAACGTGGCGATCAGCACCACGCATCCGATGCTGCCGATGACCTGGAGGGCGCGTGGGTAGCGTCGATGCTCGGCATCCTGGGTGAACGCGCTCAGATTGGCCACCAGGTAGTAGAGCAAGACCCCGAACGACGAGAAGCCGATGGCGTCACGCAGATCCACTGTCAGGACCAGCACGCAGACGATCACAGCCAGGGTGATCTCGGCGCGATGCGGCACCGAGTACCGCGGGTGGACTGCGGCCAGATACGACGGCAGGTCGCGGTGGCGGGCCATCGCCAGGGAGGTGCGGCCGATGCCGGCGATCAACGCGAGCAACGCCCCCAGCGCAGCCAGGCCGGCACCGATCCGCATCACCGGCGACGCCCACGAATGTCCCGACGCCACCGCGAGATCGACCAGTGGGGCAGACGACGAGGCCAGGAGTTCGGGGCCGAGAACCGTCAACAACGTCACCGCAACGAGCGTGTAGACCAGCAATGCGATACCGAGCGCGGAGACGATGGCGCATGGGAAGGTCCGTTCGGGTCGGACGACCTCCTCGCCGAGGGTCGCGATGCGCGCATAGCCCGCGAAGGCGAAGAACAGCAGTCCCGCCGACTGCAGAATGCCGTACCACCCGTTCTCGGTGAACGAGCCGAGTCCGTCGACGGCGGGAACGGACGAGCCGGTGAGGCCGAGGACCACTGCGATGACGAGGACGGTGAGGACGGCGGTGACCAAGATCTTCGTCAGCACGGCCGTGCGGGTGATGCCGAAGTAGTTCACCGTGGTGAGCGCTGTGATGGCAAGTATCGCAACGAGTTCGGTGTAACCGGCAGGTGCGACATAGGCTGCGAACACCAAAGCCATGGCCGCCGAACTCGCGGTCTTACCGATCACGAACGTCCACCCGGCCGCAAAGCCCGGCCACTCGCCGAGCCGCTCACGGCCGTGGACGTACGTGCCGCCCGACGTCGGATACTGCGCGGCCAGCTGGGCCGAGGAGGTGGCGTTGCAGAATGCGACGACCGCAGCGACGGCCAAACCGATGAGCAGGCCCGCCCCTGCGACGGCCGATGCGGGAGCGAACGACGCGAACACCCCGGCCCCGACCATCGAACCGACACCGATGACGACGGCGTCGACGAGACCGAGGCGACGGGCCAGCGGCTGTGTCACGCCCGAAGCCGGTTCTCGCTCACGGCGACAACTGTAGGCGCTGCGAATCGACTCAGCGCAGTTCCTGGAACTCCGACAGCAGCGCGAAGGAGGCCTCGCACAATTCGGTCTGCGTCAGCAGGATGCCGATGGTCCCGTCCGGGTCGACGAAGAAGTCGGTGCCCTGCCCGCCGGACCAGCCGTACCGACCGAGATGGTCACCGTCGGTGACGACCGAGACGCCGAATCCCCACCCCGTTCCCGGCCAGAAGCCGGGGTAGAAACTCTCGTCGGTCTTGATCGACGCAGGCACCTGGTCGTGTGTCATCAGCTCCAGGTGCTCGGTCGACACCGACGTCTCGATCGCACGAAGGAAGCGGTGAAAATCGGTCGCCGTCGACACCAGCTCGCCGTGACTGACGTCGACAGGGGGCGGTCCCGCGTAGGGCCCGCCTGCGGCGGGTTCGGTTTCGATCAAGGACCCGTTCTCCAACCGGTAGGCCGCCGTCAGGCGGTGGTATCGGTCGGTCGGTACCCACAGTCCGGTGTCGGGCATCTCGAGTGGCGTGAACAGGTCGTCGCGGAGGTGGTCCTGCAGAGACCGGCCGACGATGCGAGAGACGAGGATGCCGAGGATCGCGAAGCCGTGGTGGTAGCGCCACCCGGTACCGGGCTGGAACGCCAGAGGAAGTTCGGTCATGCGTGCCAACCACTCGTCCGCGCCGAGCGGAGACGGCGCGGGGCCTGCTTCGGTGCCGTTGTCCCTCATGGCCCGGGCCAGCGGGGTGTCTCCCATCTGAATTCCGTACCCACTGGTGTTGGTCAGCAAGTGCCGCAACGTGATCGGTCCCTCTCGAGGAACGGTGTCGTCGAGTGCAGCGTCGGGGCGGGTGAGCACCGGCAGGCCGGCGAGTTCGGGAAGCCAGGGCACGACATCGTCGTCCAGCGTCAGTCGGCCCGCCTCCACGAGGCGCAGGGCGGCCACGCTGGTGACGATCTTGGTCATCGACTGGATCCGGACGATGGCGTCGACTGCCATCGGTGGGCCGCCGACCGCCGATGACCCGACCGCGACGGGTTCTGCATCAGGGCCACCCAGTAACGCTGTTGCCCCCGGCATCAGCCCGTCCTCGATGTGCCGGGTCAACAGCTCTCGCACGGTTCTGCTCACGGAACTCATCGTGTCACTGGAGCGGTCGGGATTCCAACGGTCGCTACTTCCGGTTCTGGTACACGTCCGGGATGCCGTCGTGGTCGTCGTCGCGGGTTTCTTCGATGTGGAAGTCCCGGTAGGCCTTGTTGCGGCTGCGCAGGATGATGGCGGCCAACGATGCTGCGATGATCGAACCGGTCAGGACGCCGACCTTGACGTGGTCGTCGCGCTCGGTTCCTTCGCCGAAGGCAAGGTCGCCGATCAGCAGCGAGACGGTGAATCCGATACCCGCGAGCATCGAGACGCCCAGGACGTCGAGCCATTTCAGTCCGGCATCCAGTGTGGCCCGAGTGAACCGCGAGACGAGGTAGGTGGTGCCGAAGATGCCGACGGCCTTGCCGATGACGAGGCCGGCGATGATGCCGATGGCGATCGGATCGGTGAGAGCGCTTCGCAGGCCGGAGAATCCGCCGACGGTCACACCGGCCGCACAGAATGCGAACAGGGGAACCGCGATGCCCGCGGAGATGGGCCGGATCTTGTGCTCGAAGTGCTCGGCGAGGCCGGGGCCTGCTTCGGGGCCACCGTTGGCCTTGCTGCGCATGACCGGAACAGCGAAGCCGAGCAGCACGCCCGCGACGGTGGCGTGAACGCCGGACTCGTGCATGAGAACCCACGTCACGACAGCCAGTGGGATCAGTATCCACCAGGAGCGAACGCGCATCTGTACGGCCACGGCGAACAGCGCGAGCGGAATCAGCGTCAGGCCGAGCGCGACGAAGTTGATGTCGTCGGTGTAGAAGATTGCGATGACGCTGACGGCCAGCAGGTCGTCGACCACGGCCAGAGTCAGCAGAAAGGTTCGCAATGCAGTCGGCAGGTGGGTGCTGATCACGGCGAGAACGGCGACGGCGAACGCGATGTCGGTTGCCGTCGGGATGGCCCAGCCGAGCAGAGCTCCGTCTCCGGTGCCGAGGTTGATCAGGACGAAAATGACTGCAGGAACTGCCATTCCGCCGACCGC
The DNA here is from genome assembly GCF_002258285.1 of Rhodococcus sp. 06-418-5. Lineage (NCBI taxonomy): Bacteria > Bacillati > Actinomycetota > Actinomycetes > Mycobacteriales > Nocardiaceae > Rhodococcus > Rhodococcus sp. 06-418-5. The sequence continues at coordinate 359,886 of NZ_NOYE01000014.1, read as the reverse complement.
CGCGGCCACCGGTAACGCGGCGCGTGCCGGATCGCGCAGGTCGCCTGCGACGAATTCTCGCTTGAGCTCGAGTCCGACGACGAAGAAGAAGATGGCCAGCAGCCCGTCCGCGGCCCACGTCGAGAGCGTCAGATCGAGATGGAGCGCCGAGGGGCCGACCCGGGTGCTCATCAGCGAGTCGTATGCCGCGGACCAGGGTGAGTTGGCCCAGATCAGTGCGACGAGGGTGGCGACGAGAAGCAGTGCTCCACCGACGGTCTCCTTGCGAAGGATCTGCGCGACGCGGTCGGCCTCGGACCAGGAGCCGCGGGAGAACAGCGGCAATCGTGTGGGTGGAGTCGATGAATCTGTCACGGTGAGAACGCCTTTCGGTAGCTTCGTCGAGCTGCGAACCGACCGAATGTCAGGCAGTGGGTGCGCAGCACAGAGTTGTTGCCGACCAGACTTCCCGGCGCACCGTGGATCATCCTATCGCGCCGAGGCCGTTCTCGACGAACTCTGCAGTCAACGAACGCTCGGCACGAACTTCGCCAGCGCTCGCCAACCCAGCAGCAGAACTGCGGTGGACAGCGTTGCGACGACGATGAACGATCCGGCTGTTCCCTGCCCGGTCACCGCACGCAACACCATGCCCACCGCGACCGTCATCACCCACACGACGATGCCCGTCGGGACGATGAGGAAAGCGTCGAACTTGTTGCGGTACAAGGCGAACGCGATGATCCAGCCGATGGCGGCACCGACGACGAACGGCCAGGCGGTGTGGAACAGGCCGGACAGTGCAGTGGCCTCGGCGTGACTGCGCCGACCGATCGCGGCGAACAGCACGACCATGAGCAGGTCGATGACGGCAGCAACTACTGGGGAACGAAACTTCACGCGCACCACTGTAGACACCGACAGCGAACGGCCCGCACCGACGAATGCGGTGCGGGCCGTTCGGGGGACCAACCGGTGCGGATCGATGTGGGTGTCAGTCGCGTGGACTGCAACGAAGTCGCATTGATCCGGAAGAGGGGGCGAAGCGAGGCGGACTTACGCCTGCAGTCCGGCCTCGATTTCGAGGTTCAGCGTGATCTTGTCGCCGACGACAGCGCCACCGCCTTCGAGGGGCATGTCGATGCTGATGCCGAAGTCCTTGCGGTTGATGACGGTGCTGGCCTCGAAGCCGGCGACCGGTCCGTTGCCCATGCCTGCGTTGACGCCGTTGAACTCGAGCTTGAGATCGATGGAGTTGGTGACACCGTGGAGGGTGAAGTCGCCCGTGACGACGAAGTCTCCGCCGTCGGCCTTGACCGAGGTGGACTTGAACGTCGCGGTGGGGAACTTCTCGACCTCGAAGAAGTCGGCGGTCTTGAGGTGGCCGTCGCGCTGCTCGTTGTCAGTGGTGATGGACGCGACGTCGATTTCGGCGTCGACCGACGGCGTGCCGTCCTCGGCAACGGTGATGGTGCCGCTGAAGTTCTGGAAACGGCCACGGACCTTGCTGACCACCAGGTGGCGGACGGTGAATCCAACGGTGGAGTGCGCCGGGTCGATGACCCAGGTGCCTGCGGTGAGCTCGGGAAGTGCGATCGCGGTGGTCATGGGGACTCCTAGGGGTTGAAGTTTCAATGCTGATAGTACACAAGCGGACCAGGGTCCGTATATATTCCGAGTGAACAGAAGGTGACGGACAACACAGCTCGTGACGCTACGCGGTCTCCGGATCGCCCTTGGCGTCGCGGATGTCCTCGGTACGTCGCAGCTCGGCGGTCTCCTGCTGCTCGAGTGCGATGTCGAACTCGAGATCGGCGTGCTGGTGCTTGCGGAACAGCACGAGAAACACGATCCACCCGACGATGGCGACGAGGATGAAACTCACGCCGCGGTACACCAGGGCCGAGGCGACGGCCTGCGATGCACTGATCGAGGCAGCGCTGGTGAGGAACGCGATGAGGGTGGCGTCGACGACGACGAGGCCACCGGGTGCGAGGGGAACGGATCCGACGGCTTTGCCCGCCGCGAAAGCGATGAGCAAACCGGACAGTCGCGGATCTGCGCCGACGGCGAAGCACGCGAACGCCAGGCAGGCGACGTCGCCGAGTCGATGCACGGCCGACCACGAGAGGGTGAGCGCCCCGTCGCGTTTGCCGAGCTGAACGGACTGGATCTGGCCGATGATCTTGTCGATCCCCTCGGCACCCGCGTCGAGCTCGTGGTTGCGGAACGCGTTGTATCTCCGCAGTCCCCAGCGCGCGACGGTCTTGATCGACTCGGGGTGATCGGAGATGTAGCGAACGGCGGCGACGATGGCGATGACGCCTGCGATCGGGAGCACCACGGTGAACGTGTTGAACGAGCTGCCGACCACCAGTCCGCCCGCAACGCCGAGCACGGCCAGTCCTGCCGCGGCGATGACGCCGGAGATCGCCAACTGCCAGGACGCAACGACCGGGCTCGCTCCCCAGCGGCGTGTCTCGCGATAGGTGAACGCCGTGGAGAACACCTGGCCTGCGGGAAGGGTGAGCGCCATCGCGGTACTGCCGTAGATGACCGCCACGGACTTGCGCTGACGCACCTTCACTCCGCCTGCGTCGAGCAACTGCTTCTGCACCCTGCCGAAAGCGCTCAGCGACACCGCTTGGGCGACTATGCAGGCCGCCAGCCAACCCCAGTGGATCTCGCGGACGGCTGTCCAGGATTCGTGCAGCCGCGGCCACAGGTAGATCGCCTCGCCGACCAGGAGCGCCACCAGGGCGATTCCGGCGATCCACTTGACCCACCGCAGTCGGTTTCGCGGACGCCGCACTGCGGGTCCGCGGGTGGAGCTGGGGTCGGGCACCTTGTCAGACTAACTGTCGCGCGAGGAGGAATCGGGATAGTCCACCGGCCAGGCCAGGTGGGTGGCCCGTCGTCGACCACGCAGTTGCACCTGGTCTCCCAGCTCCCACTGTTCCTGTTCCTCGTCGTCGGCGAAGTACAGGGCCGAGGTCGACGCCAGGACGCGTCCGGGACGCAGTTTGGCGAGCTCGGTGAGTCGCGAGGCCTCGTTGACCGGGTCTCCGATGACCGTGTACTCGAAGCGCTCCGACGCACCGATGTTTCCGGCGACGGCCAGACCCGCGGATACACCGATGCCGATGTCGAGGCCGGTGATCTCGTCGAGCGCGAATCTGAGTTCGCGCGCGGCGGCGAGCGCGGCGGTCGGGGCGTCGGGACGATCGAGTGGGGCACCGAAGATCGCGAGGGCCGCGTCGCCCATGAATTTGTTGACGAAGCCGTGATGACGTCCCACGACGTCGACGACCACTCGGAAGAATTCGTTGAGCAGCACCACGACCTCGCCCGGTGGGCGCTCGGATGCGGTGGCGGTGGAGCCGACCATGTCGACGAACAGCACTGCGACGAATCGTGTCTCGCCGCCGAGTTCGGTTCCGAACTGCAATGCCCGACGCGCCACGTCCTCACCGACGTGTTGGCCGAACAGCTCTCGCAGGACGCGTCGTTCGGCCGATTCCTCCATCATTCGGTTGAAGCCCACCTGTAGGCGTCCGATCTCGGAGCCGTCGAACACGTCGACCTCGACGTCGGTTTCGCCGCGCTGAACGCGCTCGATGGCGCGGTGCAGCTGGCTGATCGGGTCGGAGATCTGGCTCGCGGTGAGCATGGAGAGCACGAATGCCTGCACGATCGCCAGCACGCTGAGCAGGATGATGGCCACCGCGAGCGCGTTGGGAGAGAACACCAGATCGGTGGTGATCTGCGTGGCGCACAGCAGGATGATGCCGATGACGGGCATCAAGGTGCCCAGTCCCCACGTCATGGCCATGCGGGTGCCGACGCCGGGCGTCATGGTGCGGTCGAATCGGCCCTCGCTCAACGCCAGTGCCGCGACCGGTCGCAGGATCCGTTCGCCGAGCATGTACGTGAATCCGAACGTCACGGTGGCGGCCATACCGACGGTGACGATGACGGCGATGGACAGCGACGGCATCTCCGCGATGGTCAGCAGCACGAAGATGATGCCGCCGATGATCCAGAGGATGAGGTGCACGATCGCCTGACGCAACGGCGCGTGCAGCGTCGTCATCTGTTCCTTGCGGGTGGGTGGGCCGCCGCGGAGCTGCCACCTGATCACCGACCGTAGGAGGAAGTACGCATAGATCAGGCTGACGACCAGGGCCACCAATAGGTACGCCCCGAAGATGTACACGTTGCGCACGCGGTCGGCGACGATCGATTGCGATTCGGGGATGGGCAGGCCGTATCGCACGAAGGCGAACACGAGGACCGCACCGAAGACATTGGCGATGAGCATCGAGAGCATATAGAGCGGCCAGCGACTCTTCAGGGTGAGCGAGACCGCTCGGAAAGATGCCAGCACGGGTTAAATTTAGCGGGTGAGCACCGACGAGTTGCGGGCGCAAGGTACGGGGGCGTCCCCGGGCCCCACTTCGGCTGCGGATTCGGTGCATCCACTGGTGCGGGTCGGCGCGGAATGGACGTGGCGACTGCTTGTCCTGTTTGCCGGATTCATCACGTTCTGCCTGGTCGTGGCCAAGCTCAGCACCGTCGTCATTCCGTTGGGCCTGGCGCTCCTGGCGTCGGCGATGCTCGTTCCCGTCGTCGATTGGATGCACCGACGCGGAGTGCCTCGTGCCGTCGCGGTGATCGTCGTGATCATCGCCAGCATCGGTGTCGTCGCCGGGATCATGACCTTCATCGTCGAGCAGTTCATCGAAGGCCTGCCGCAGGTGGGTGACCAGTTCACCCAGTCCATCAACGGCATCGAAGAATGGCTCAGCAACGGTCCCTTGCACATCAGCGAGGATCAGATCAGGCAGGCCACCGACAGCCTCGTCAAGGTCATTCAGGACAATCAGGAAGCCGTTACGAGCGGAGCCCTGACGACCGCAGCGGTGATCGGTGAAATTCTCACCGGCGCACTGCTGACACTGTTCACCCTCATCTTCTTCCTGTACGGCGGCGATCAGATCTGGCAGTTCGTCACCCGACTGGCGCCGACCGCGGCCCGCAGAAGAATCCGCACCGCCGGCATCCAGGGCTTCGGGTCCCTGGTGGGATACGTCAGGGCGACGGTTGCCGTCGCGGCCGCCGATGCCGTCGGCATCGGTGCCGGTCTGGCCATTCTCGGTGTGCCACTGGCTCTTCCATTGGCCTCGTTGGTGTTCATCGGAGCATTCATCCCGATCATCGGTGCGGTGCTGACCGGATTCGTCGCGGTGTTCATCGCATTGGTCACCAAGGGCCTGATCACCGCGGTGATCACCCTCGGCATAGTGGTGGCCGTCATGCAGCTCGAAGGCCATGTGCTGCAACCACTCCTGCTGGGCCGCGCCGTGCGACTGCACCCGTTGGCGGTGGTCCTGTCCATCACCGTCGGCATTCTGCTCGCGGGCATCGTCGGAGGCCTGCTGGCGGTGCCGATCGTCGCCGTCCTCAACACCGCCGTGCGGTCGCTGCTCGCCGACGACCCGGACGAGGTCTACGAGGAACTCGAGGTGCCCGACCCGCTGTATTCCGCCGAGCCGAGCAATCCGGACACTCCGCCCGGAAGCGACGTGCCTGAGCGGCTTGCCAAGGGAGAGTTGACGACCCCGGATACCGAGGCTGCCGATACCGAGACAGCAGGTCCGAAGACCGATGCGGACGGCTGACCGGGTACGGACCACGCTCACCTCGTCCGATCCCGACACCCCGCTCTGGCGGGCCTCGCAGGCTTTCCGGCTGATCACACTGGTCTACGCGATCAGTTATCAGGCCGCGACCGTGGACAATTACACCAACCCGCGGCTGAGCTGGTTCCTCGTCGCTCTGATGGCCGTGTGGTCCGGGGCATCGGCGCTGATGCTCGCACGCGCATCACTGCCACGCTGGCAGGTGGTGCTCGCCGATCAGGTCATCGTCATCGCGCTGATGGCGTCGACGAGGTTGGTGGCCGATTACGAGTGGTACAGCACCCGCCAGACTCTGCCGACCACCCTGTGGGCCACCAACGCCGTCATCTCTGCCGCAATCTTGTTGGGCCCCAAGGGCGGAATTGCATCGGGGGTGGCGATGTCGGTGGTCAGCGCACTCGTCCGCGACCGCTTCGACTCCGATCTCTGGTCCGATGCCACCGCCCCGGTCCTGCTCTCGGCCGGACTGGCACTGGGATTGGCGTCGAACACCGCCAGGCGCGCTCACGAAGAATTGCGCCGCGCAGCACGATCGGCCGCGATCACCGAGGAGCGGGAGCGGCTGGCCCGGCAGGTGCACGACGGAGTGCTGCAGGTATTGGCCCTGGTACGACGGCGTGGTCTCGAAATAGGCGGGCCGGCAGCAGAACTCGCCGAGCTGGCCGGCGAGCAGGAAGTGGCTCTGCGTGTACTGATCTCGGAACAGGCAGCTCCTCGGGACGACCACACCGGCTCGATCGTCGACGTCAGGGCGCTGCTGCGAACTCAGGCGGGCACATCGATCGCGGTGTCGACGCCCGCCGATCCCGTGCTGGTCGAATCCGACGTCGCCGAGGAACTCGCCGCCGTCGTGGCCACCGCACTGTCCAACGTCGAACTTCACGCGGGAGCCGATGCGAAGGCCTACGTGTTGCTCGAGGACGTCGACGGGGAATTGATCGTCAGTATCCGCGACGACGGCCGCGGAATCCCTGCCGGACGGCTCGCCGCCGCCGAGGCCGAGGGTCGGATGGGCGTCTCGAAATCGATCCTCGGCCGCGTCGAATCTCTCGGCGGTACTGCGATACTCGACACCGACGAGGGTGAGGGAACCGAATGGGAGATCCGCATTCCGCGAGCGAAGGGACCGGAATGACAGAGGAAGCGAATGCCGACATCGCGGTGATGGTCGTCGACGACCACCCGATGTGGCGCGACGGTGTCGCCCGGGATCTCGAGGCCGCCGGATTCAGGGTCGTTGCCACCGCGGACGGCGTCGCCGCTGCGGGGCGTCGCGCCCGAGCGACCACACCCGATGTGGTGCTGATGGATATGCATCTGCCCGACGGCAACGGAGCCGATGCCACCGTCGCCGTCCTGGACGCCTCGCCCGAGACCAAGATCCTGGTGCTCTCGGCCTCCGCCGAACGCAGCGACGTGCTCGACGCGATCAAGGCGGGTGCGACCGGTTACCTGGTCAAGAGCGCATCGGCCGAAGAACTGTTCGACGCGGTCCGTGCCACGTCGGCCGGGCAGGCGGTGTTCACACCTGGTCTCGCGGGCCTGGTACTCGGAGAGTTCCGGCGGATGTCGTCCTCGCCCGAGCCTGCATCCGACACTCGCCCGACGCTGACCGACCGCGAGACCGAAGTGCTGCGCCTGGTCGCAAAGGGATTGAGCGCCAAGCAGATTGCGACCCGACTGACGCTCAGCCATCGCACCATCGAGAATCATGTCCAGGCGACCCTGCGAAAACTGCAGCTGGCCAACCGCGTCGAACTGACCCGATACGTCATCGAAAAAGGGCTGTGAGGGTTTGCGTCGGTAGCCGAGGGGCACTCTGCATTCCATGACCGACAACAAAAATGCAGTGGACACCACCGTCGACCCGGCGAAGCACTCGAAGGGGGTCGACGCCGATCTCGATCAGACCGGTGCCGAGCGCGACGAGGCAATCGACGAGTTCGACGGCCACCTGGACGGGTCGGGCGAGGAGTCCTCGCTACCGACGCCCGAGCCGACCGACGTGGCCGACAAGTCCGAGGAGAAGACCGTCACACGGTCCGAGTAGCGCTACGGACTGCACAACCGGCCGAGCGCGAACTTGGCGATCGGCACGTACGGCAGAACCAGTGGCAGTGGGCCGTCGATCGTCAACCACGCCCTGGTCCCGTTGGGTCGTGAGACGACGCCGTGCGTCAGGTCGACCCCGATGGCCTGATTCTGGAACCAGGCCGACCATGCCCACGTCCACGATCGCTCGTCGACCGAATGCACCCGGAAGTCGATCGGCAGCCCGAGCGGCCCCAGCACTCGGCCGGTGGTGTCGGCGTCCAGGCGTTCACCGCGGTACTCGACGCCCATGATCTGTGGAGCCCAGGTCTTCCAGGCCGTCGGTTCCATGTAGCGTTCCCAGACCTCGGGGGCGGGGGCGGTACCGGTCGATTGCAGTGTCACTCGCATCTGCCTCACCTACCCGTTGGTAGCGATCCCCACACAGAATTACGTGAGGGTTCGGCCACTGTCCATCACCGCGCCGTCGGGCGGACTCTCGGCTGGGGAGACTGGTCGGGTGCGCATCGTGCAGGTGGCCAACTTCTACGGACCGAGGTCCGGCGGCTTGCGGACGGCCGTCGACCAGCTCGGATCGGGATACGTGGCCGGCGGCCACGAGGTGACTCTGATCGTGCCGGGCGATCGACGGAGTGAGACGCTGCTCCCGTCGGGAGTGGTGCGCATCGAGGTGCCGGCACCGCGGATTCCGCTCACCGGTGGGTATCGGGTGGCCGACCCGCGCCGAGTGTCCTCGGTGGCGGCCGGATTGCGGCCCGACGTGATCGAGGTATCGGACCGACTGACACTGCGCGGCATGGGTGCCTGGGCCGCGCGCCGAGACGTGCGCAGCGTGATGATCTCTCACGAACGTCTGGACCGGCTGCTCGCGCAGACGATGCCGATGCGCTGTGCTCGCCCCATCGCGGACCTGGCCAATCGGCGTACGGCCGAGCAGTACGACGCCGTCGTGTGCACCACGGAGTTCGCGCAGCAGGAATTCGAGCGCATCGGAGTGCGCAACGTGCACCGAGTGCCGCTCGGCGTGGACCTCGACCTGTTCCATCCGCGGCGTCGGCACGTGGGCAACCGGTCGGCCTGGTTGGGCGACGCCGATCGCCTGCTGGTGCACTGCGGCCGGCTGTCGGTGGAGAAGCACGTCGAAAGAAGTATCGATTCGCTTGCTGCGCTGTGTGATTCGGGAATGCGGGCGCGGCTGATCATCGCCGGCGACGGCCCCCGCCGAGCCGGCCTCGAACGACGTGCCCGCGGCCTACCCGTCGACTTCCTCGGCTTCGTCGACGGCAGAGCGGCCGTCGCAGCCCTGCTGGCCTCCGCGGACATCGCTCTCGCACCGGGACCACACGAGACGTTCGGTCTCGCTGCCTTGGAATCGCTCGCCGCGGGCACCCCCGTCGTCGTCTCCGAGACCTCGGCGCTGGCGCAGATCGTCACCCCACACTGCGGCGGATCCTCCGAGAACACCGCAGATGGATTCGCCGCCGAGATCGAACGAGTACTCGAACTACCCGTCGACGGCCGCCGCACCGCCGCCAGGTTGCGCGCCGAACAGTTCGGATGGCCGGCGTCGGTGTCCGGAATGCTCTCCGTTCTCGGCGGTCGCGCAGCCTGAGATCTTCGCTACCCTGAACCCATGGAGGCGAGGGATCTGAGAGTGTCCGATGCCGAACGCGAACACGTCGGGCAGCTGCTGCAGCGCGCGGTGGGCCAGGGCATGTTGTCGCTCGGTGAGTTCACCGAGCGAATGGACACCGCATTGGCGTCGAAGACCCGCGGTGAACTCAACTCGGTACTCGCCGACCTGCCCGGAATGCAGATCGCCGAGGAACATCGCCCGGCACCGAAGCCCTTTCCCGCGCCCACCCCGCAACCGACGGCGCGCCGCGTCGTTCACGAGCATTGGGGACACGGCAGCGGCGCGTCGGACACACTGCGCGGCACCATGTCCACCATCACCCGCAAGGGACCGTGGAACGTGCCGCCGAGCATGCGCGTCTCCACCCGCATGTCGACGGTGACACTCGACTTCACCCAGGCGGTCATGTCCACGCAGGTGGTCGAGATCCACGTCGACGACTACTGCAGCACCGTGACACTGATCGTGCCCACCGAAGCGACAGTCGATCTCAACCGCGTCGAGACGGTGGCGGGTAGCGCCACCAACAAGGTCCGCACCGGGCCTCCGTACGGGCCGCTGCATCTCGTGGTCTCGGGGAAGGTTCGCTTGGGTTCGGTGACCGCCAAGCATCCGTTCGGTAGCTCGATTCGTCGTATGTTCGGCTAGCGAGGCGCTTCTACTCGAGCAATCCGAGTAGCACTACTCACGCTTTCCGGCCGCCACGGTCGCAGGATCTAACCCATGACTTCTCCCCAGAGCTCCGGGCTGGATCCGCAACTCGTCGCGCGACTGTCCAGCCGCTTCGATTCCTTGGGCGACCACATGCGCCAGGTGGCCGTCGACCTGCAGAACCTGCAGTCCCAGCTCGGTGCCGCAACGGCTTCCGCTCCCACGCGGCAGGCGTCGGCACCGGAAGCTCCTGCCGTTGCGCCGCCGGTGGCGTCACCACCGCTGCCTCCGCAGCCCTACGGTCAGCCGTTCGGCCACATCGTCCGTCAGCCGGTGGGGCAGCAGACGGTTCGGCCCCAGCCCGCCATGACCTACCCCGCACCACCCAGTGGACCGGTCGTCGTGCCTCGCCCGCCGGCTCCGCCGCGCGAACCGTGGTGGCAGCGTGACGGTGTCATCAGTCGTCTGCTGGCTGTCGCAGGCGCAGGCGTCACCCTCGTCGGTGTCGTGATGCTGCTCGTCCTCGCCGCACAGGCCGGGTGGTTCGGCCCTCCGCTGCGGGTCGCCGCGGGCGCAGTGTTCTCACTCGCGCTGATCGGTGCAGGTGTCCGAGTGTTCGGCCGCTCCGGCGGACGCATCGGCGGAATTGCCCTCGCCGCCACCGGCATCGCGGGCCTGTACCTCGATGTACTCGCGACGTCCGTCCTGTACGGCTGGCTCGATCCCGTACTCGGCCTGATCACCGCATTCGGAATTGCCGCAGCCGGAACGGCACTCGCAGTGCAGTGGACGTCGCAGCCGATGGCGGTGCTGATTCTCGCCGGTGTCGCGGTGTGTGGACCGGTGCTGACCGACGGCCTCACCCTGACCCTGATCGCATTCCTCATCGCCACGTACGTCGCCAGCTTTCCGGCTCAGATCGGCCGCAATTGGCCACTCCTGCAGGTCGTTCGGACCGTACCCCTCGTCGGTGCGGTGCTGGCTGCCATCGCGAGTGTCGATCTGTCCGGATCCACCGGCGACGTCTGGCTGCTCCTGGCCGTCGTGTCGGTGGCCGTCTTCGGGATCGGAACCTCACTGGAGTTGCTGCGCCGCAACGTCTCCGATGTGGTCGCCACCGTCATGATCGCTCTCGCGTCTGTGCCGGTGCTGGTCTCTGCCGACGTTTTCGATCGCGCCGCGACCGTCTCTGTCCAACTGGTTCTTGCTGCTGCAGCTGTGGCGATCGTGATTCTGGTGAGGTGGTTGCCGGGGCACGCTCGCATCGCCGTCGCGGTGATCGGAGCGCTGGCGACGCTGCAGGCCGCAGTCGAGTCGACGACCCTCGAGATTCGCCCGGTGGTGCTGTTCGCCGTCGCGTCGGCCCTGATCGCGGTGGCCCACAGCACCCGCTCGACACTCGCATACTCGATCGGCAGCGGATTCGGTGTGATCGGCGCACTGATGTTCGTCTCGGTCAGTCCGCCGCAGGCGCTGCTGGACTCCGATCACGCAGTGGGCAGCGTCGGTATCGCCATGGGCGGAATCCTGCTCGCTGCAACGGCATTCGCCTTCGCGTACGTGCTTGCCGAACTGAAACCGGTCGACGACGGACTGCGGACCCTCGGCATCGTCTCCGGCGTACTCGCGCTGTACGGCCTGACGGCGGCAACGGTGACTCTCGGCATCGGAATCGGTGGCGAATCAACGGGATTCACTGCAGGCCACACCGCGGCGACCATCGAGTGGATGATCGCAGCCTTCGCACTCCTGGCATTCGGGCTGCGCAGTGTCACCCACGCGCATCTGGCACTGCTGGCCGGACTGTCCTTGACCGCGGCGGCCATCGCAAAACTGTTCCTGTTCGACCTCGTCGCCCTGGACGGACTGTTCCGAGTCATCGCCTTCATCGCAGTGGGACTACTGCTGCTGATCGCGGGCACCCGTTACGCGAAGGTGTTCGCGGACCGAGAGAGTGCGGCAGTGTCTTCCTGACCTCCCCACACCGCGTGAATGGACCACTGCATACGTCTGAGGAGTGCAGTGGTCCATTCACGCGTCCGACCCGAGCCCGGCCACACCGCATGAATGGACCATTGCATACGTCTCGGCGGTGCAGTGGTCCATTGACGCGTTGTGGGGGCGGCGGCGCGTCAGTCGTCTTTCGGAGCCGTGTCGCCCAGTCCGAGTCTGCGTTGCATGCGCTTCATGCCCGCCGGTGCCCACCAGCTCGCGTCGCCGAGCAGTTTCATTGTCGCGGGTACCAGGAACATGCGAATGACGGTGGCGTCGATGATGAGGGCCGCGATCATGCCGTACGCGATGTACTTCATCATCACCAGATCGGAGAACGCGAACGCTCCGGTGACGACAATGAGGATCAATGCTGCCGCGGTGATGATGCGTCCGGTGTGCGAAGTGCCGATATGGATGGCTTCGCTTGTGCTGGAACCATTTTCGCGTGCCTCGACCATACGAGAGAGTAGGAACACCTCGTAGTCGGTGGACAGCCCGAACACGATGGCGGCGATCAACAGCAGAATCATCGCCATGATCGGCCCTGGCGTGAAATTCAGCCACGCCGCGCCGTGGCCGTCGATGAAGATCCACGTCAGAATGCCCATCGTGGCACCGAGCCCGAGGGTCGTCATCAGCACCGCCTTGATCGGCAACACCAAGGATCCGAACGTCAGGAACATCAGTACGGTCACGACGATGACGACCAGTACCGCCATCAGGGGTAGACGATCGACCAGCGCATCGATCGAATCCCGTTCGATCGCAGGCGTTCCCGTCACCTCCATCGAGGTGCCCTCGGGAGTGTCGATGCTGCGCAGGAACTCGATGGCGGGCGCTGCGTCGTTGCGATCGATCAGTCCGGCCTTGAAGACGATGATCCCGTCCTTGCTCGCACCGACCGGGGTGAACTGCTCGACCAGGCCCGGTGCGTTGTTCGCCTGGGTGGTGATGCCGGCCAGGTTCGACCCCTGGGCGTTCTGGATGACCAATTCGATCGGCTCGGTGCGCTGGCCGGGGAACAGTTCGTCGAACCGTTCCTGCGCCACCCGCGTCGGATTGTCCGGTGGCAGATACGTCTCGTTGATGCCGCCGAACGCGAGGTTCCCGATCGGAAGCGTCAACGCCAGCAGTCCGAGCACGATGGTGACGACCACCTTGATGGGGTTGCGCATCACCCAGGTGGTGAGCTTGCCCCACATCCCGTTCTCGATTTCCTCCGACGACTTGGTCTTGCGCATGAACGCCAGGCCGAGGGCATCGACGCGTGGGCCGAGAATCGACAGAATGGCCGGCAGGATGGTGATCGCGTTCAGTGCCGCGAGAGCGACCGTCGCGATCGAACCCAGGGCGACCGACCGCAGGAACCCGTGCGGAAACAGCAACAGACCACCGAGGCACGCGACGATGATGGTCGCCGAGAACGCCACCGTCCGACCGGCCGTCATGACCGATCGACGGACGGCATCAGGCGTCGACCGGCCGTCGCCCAGTTCCTCTCGGAAACGCGACACGATGAACAGTCCGTAATCGATCGCCAAGCCGAGTCCGACCAGCGACACCACCGGCGCAACGAAGGTGTTCACGTCGGTGACGTGGGTGAACAGCTTCACGATGCCGTTGGCGCCGACGACGGTCAGCGCGCCGACGATGAGCGGCAGCGCAGCGGCCACGACGCCGCCGAACACGAAGAACAGCAGCACTGCCACCGCCGGGATGGCAAGGATTTCCATTCGGTGGATGTCGTCGGTCATCGTCGACTGCAGGGCGGCCGCCACGGCCTGTTGGCCGGCGACCTGTACGTCGACGCCGTCGATGTAGAACGCGTTCTGGACGGCCTGGAAGTTCTCGGTCAGCTCGGTGTCGTCGGTACCGACGATGGCGATGCTCGCGATGGCGTGCTGCTTGTCGGTGGTTCCTAGCGCCGCCAGCACCGGGGCTTCGGCAGTTCGGAAGTAGCTGGCGTTGATCTTCGCGATGCGGTCCGGGTGATCGGCCACCAGCGAATCGAGACTGCCGACGACCGCAGAGTCGAACGCCGGGTCGTCGATGGTCGACCCCTCCGGCGCGGTGTACAGGACGATTACATCGCCCTCGGTGTTACGGCCGAACGTCGCCTCGGCAAGGTTGTTCGCAGCCGCGGATTGCGACGTCGGATCGTCGAAGCCGCTCTGGCTCAAGTGGTCGGTGAGATCCCAGCCGTACGCGGCCAGGATCGACAGCCCGGCCACCATGACACCGAGAACGGCGTACCGGAGTCGGTGGACGAACTTTCCCCATCGAACGAACACGTGTGTACTCCCCCTGGATGCACGCGACTACCGCCGCCACGTGAGTGAACCTCGGCTCAGGGAGGTTAGCCGATCACACGAGCGTCAACGTGAACGGTTGCGCTCGCGTGCGAGCAATTCGCTGACGCTGAGCACCTGTCCGTTCTCGCCGCCGCGATGACGACCGCTGTCGCCACCCTCGGTGGTCGGTGCGGATCGGCGGCCCGACGGCTTCTCGGACCGTGGCTCGCTCGACGTGGATCCGTTGCTGCCGTTGCGTTCGGAACCGGTGTGCTCGGTGCCGTTGCGATCGGACCCGTTGGTGCCGTTTCGGTCGGTGCCGTTTCGTTCGGACCCGTTGCTGTGGCCGTTGCGATCGGAACCGTTCTGCGGGGAGCTGGTCTCGTCGCGACCGCCGTGGTTCGTAGCGCTGTGGTTCGATCCGTTGTGATCGGACCCGTTGGCGGTCGAACCGTTGCGCGGTGTGCTCGGGGGTGGTGATGCGCTGGGTGCTCGCAGGTCGGCGAGCCAGCTCTCGATGGAACGGGAATCCGGTTCCTCGGCGCGAGGTGCGCGTGCGGCCCGGGTTCGGCTCGGCGGCGCTGCGGGTGGACGCGGTGCGTTCGGTGCGCGGGGCGGCTCCGCCGACGGGGGAGCTGCCACCGGGTTGACCGGCGGTGCGGGCCGGACGACCTCCGCTGCCTGGGTCGGTTCCGGTTCGACGGTCGGTCGCGGCGCAACCGGCCGGCTCGGGGCAGGCCTGGGAGCCGGTCGTTCCTGCGGAGCGGCCTGGGTCCGAGGGGGAGTCGGGGTAGGTCGAGCAGCCGGTGCCGCGGGCGTGGCGGGAGCCGCACGGGTCGGCTCGGGTGGGGTTGCCGGACGCCCTGTCACACTGCGTCGGGATTCTTCCTTCGCCGCGTGGGTCGCTCGGATCGGGCCCCCGCCGTGCGGTGCGACCACGGGAATGGGTTCGGTGAGCGGCTCGCTGCGGCGCGGTGCCGGACGCATCGGCGGCGCGACCGTACTCGACGGTGCACCGCCTGCGAGAGCGAGCTCGGGCACGTCCGCCATGGGGAGCAGCTCGTCCTCGAGGATGGTCTCGCCGAGTCCGAGCTTCTGCTGAATCCGCTTCATCCACTGCGGGGCCCACCAGCAGTCGTCGCCGAGCAGTTTCATCGTGGCGGGCACGAGGAACATGCGGATGAGGGTGGCGTCGATGATGAGGGCCGCGATCATGCCGTATGCGATGTACTTCATCATCACCAGATCGGAGAACGCGAACGCCCCGGTCACGACGATGAGAATCAGGGCCGCTGCGGTGATGATGCGTCCGGTATGCGAGGTTCCGATACGGATGGCTTCGCTTGTGCTCGCGCCCTTTTCGCGCGCTTCGACCATACGAGAGAGCAGGAACACCTCGTAGTCCGTGGACAAGCCGAACACGATCGAGATGATCAGCACCAGGACCGGAGCCATGATCGGCCCGGGAGTGAAGTTCATCAGCCCCGCACCGTTGCCGTCGATGAATATCCACGTCAGGATGCCCATGGTGGCCCCGAGACCGAGGACGGTCATGAGCACCGCCTTGATCGGCAGCACCAACGATCCGAACGTCAGGAACATCAGCAGGGTCACGATGAACACCACGAGCACGGCCATCAGCGGAAGTTTGTCGATGAGCGCACTGATGGAGTCCTGCTCGATGGCAGGGGTGCCGCCGACGAGAACCGACGCTCCGTCCGGCACGTCGATGCTGCGCAGGAAGTCGATGGCGGGCTTGGAGTCGTTGCGATCGACCAGTCCTGCCTTGAAGACGATGATCCCGTCCTTGCTGGCACCGACCGGAGAGAACTGCTCGACCAGGCCGGGAGCGTTGTTCGCTTGGTTGGTGATCGCGGCGAGGTTGGCACCCTGCGCGTTGCTGATCACCAGCTTGATGGGTTCGGTCCGTTGGCCGGGGAAGAGCGAATCGAACTCGCCCTGCGCTTCGCGGGTGACGTTGTCGGGCGGTAGGTAGGTCTCGTTGATGCCGCCGAACTTGATGTTGCCGACCGGCAGCGTCAGGAGCACCAGGCCGAGCACGATCGGGACGGTGACCTTGACGGGGTTGCGCATCACCCAGCGAGTGAGACGGCCCCACATGCCGTTCTCGATCTCCTCGCTGGACTTGGTCTTGCGCATGAACTTCAGGCCGAGGGCGTCGACGCGGGGTCCCAGGATGGCGAGCATCGCGGGCAGGATCGTGATGGCCGTCAGAGCTGCGAGAGCCACGGTTGCGATGGAGCCGTAGGCCACCGACTTGAGGAAGCCCTGCGGGAACAGCAGCAGACCACCGAGGGACGCGACGATCATCGTCGCGGAGAACACCACGGTGCGACCGGCCGTCATGACGGTGCGGCGCACGGCCTGTGGCGTCGAATAGCCGTCGCCCAGTTCTTCTCGGAATCTCGAAACGATGAACAATCCGTAGTCGATGGCCAGCCCGAGGCCGACGAGTGAGACCACGGGTGCGACGAATGAGTTGACCTCGGTGAAGTTGGTGAACGCCTTCACGATGCCGTTGGCACCGACGACTGTCAGGCCACCGATGATCAGCGGGAGGGCAGCCGCGACGACGCCACCGAAGATGAAGAACAGCAGTACGGCCACTGCCGGGATGGCCAGCAATTCCATCCGGTGGATGTCGCCTGCCATCGTCGACTGCAACGCGCCTGCGACGGCCTGCAAGCCGGTCACCTGCACGTTCACACCGTCGATGTAGAAGACGTCCTTGACGGCCTGGAAGTTGTTGGTCAGCTCGGTGTCGTTGGCACCGGCGATCGCAATGCTGGCAATCGCGTGTTGCTTGTCGGTGGTACCGAGGGCGGCGAGGTTCGGGGCAGTTGCCGTGCGGAAGTAGCTGCCGTTGACCTTCTCGATCTCGTTCGGGTGGTCGGCGGCGAGCGAATCGAGGTTGGCGACGATCTTGGATTGGAACTCGGGATCGTCGATCGTCGAGCCCTCGGGTGCGGTGTAGAGGACGATGACGTCACCCTGCTTGTCGCGACCGAACGTCGTGTCCGCCAGACGGGCAGCCTGGGCCGATTCCGACGTCGGATCGTCCCAACCGCTCTGACTGAGATGGCTGTTGAGATCGAGACCGTAGGCAGCGAAGCCCAGCAGTCCGGCCACCATGACACCGATAACGGTGTACCGCAGGCGGTAGACGATGTCTCCCCATCTGGCGAACACTTAAGAAACTCCTTGGCGCCCGACGAGCAGGGCGGACAGCGGTCGGAAGGGCTGCAGCCACGCACCTTCGTCGGGAAGCGAATCGAGACTCACCCGTGGCAGTGGCTCACGGAAGACGCCCGGAATGTCCTCGAGGTCGAGGAACTCCAGGATGTCCGACGTGACAGCCCAGCTTGCGTGCTCCCGGAAGCCCAGCACCTGCACGGGCACTCCGGTTGCTGCGATGGCCTCCAGTGGACCCTTGAACGCCTGACCGTCGGCGGACGCGACCATGACACCGGCGAGGCCGCCGTCACGGTTGCGGAAGTCGATGTGGTCGAGCATGTCTGCGTCGACGTCACTGTCTTCGTCGACCTTGGGCTTGGCGAACACCGCGAAACCCACGTTACGCAATGCTTCGACCCAGGGTCGGACGACATCTGCGCTGCCGGGGGCGATGTTGGTGAACACCGTGGCCTCGGGTTCGAGCGTCGCGGTGCCGGAGGTGGAGAGCTCGGCAGTGCGGCTGAGCAGCCATCGGCCCAGGGCATCGAAGCGCGGACGGTACGCAGCGGTGGGTCGGCCACCGAGAATTGCGCCGAGTCCCATGTCCAGGTTCGGGGCGTCCCACACCAGCAGGACGCGTTTGCTGTGGCGCGATTCACCGAGTGCGCCGAGTTCTGAGGGGTCGACCACGGTGTCGGGCATGTCCGTACTGACGCTCATGCTGTCTTCTTTCCCCAGATCAATTCCGTCACCGAGCTACCGACCAGCTGTGCCTTGCCCTCGAACTTGGTCACCGGTCGCTCGTGTGTCATGGGCGACTCCCAATCGAGAACGGTCAGACCGGGCTCGGCGTTCCCGGCCTCGGCAATCCACTCAGCGTATTCGGCATGATCGGTTGCCACGTGCAGAACGCCGCCGGGCTTCAACCGATCCGCGATCATCGCGAACGTCGGACCCTGCAGCAGGCGACGCTTGTGGTGTCGAACCTTGGGCCACGGGTCGGGGAAGAAGACGCGGACGCCGGTCAACGATTCCGAGGTCAGCATGTTCTCGAGCACGTCCATCGCGTCACCGCGCAGCAACCGAACGTTTTCGATGCCTTCTCGTTCGATCTGCTGCAGTGTCTGGGCCAGGCCGGGCCGGTAGACCTCGACGGCCATCAGGTTGACGTGTGGCTCGGCCGAGGCCATCGCCGTGGTCGCGGTGCCCGTACCCGAGCCGATCTCGAGAATCGCCGGACCGCTGCGGCCGAACCAGGCGTCGATGTCGATCTGCTCGTCGGCGACGTCGCGGCCGATGCGCGGCCACAGGTTGTCCCAGGTGGTCTGCTGCGCTTCGGTCAGCGCTCCGCGCCGAGAGCGGAAACTCGTCACGCGGGGGTACAGCCGTGAGCCCCGTTCCTGGGTCTTCACGGCATTGTCCTCGGTGTCGACAGAGGGGTCCTGGGGCTCGTTCACCGGTCCATTGTCGCGCATCGACGGGGCGTGTGACAGGTGGGTCTCGAGTTGAAGTTGAGACTTACCGTCCCACCGCTGATCAGCGGTGGGACGAGCCCGGCTAATTACAACGATGCAATTCCCGACGGTCGGCTCGTGAGCGCCCACATGTGCCAGAATCGGTGCCGCAGCAGGGGGCTGTGCGTTGCCTCTCGACGTGGGCGGCGGGTCGTCGGTGGGGGAATCGATCATGGATGTCGCCGAGGTCGGTCTTGGCCTGTTGCGTAACCGCGTTGCGTCGAGCGACGCACGCGAGTCCGTCGACACCGCCGTCCACGATCGCCTACGGCCGATGACCGCACGGGTGACCGGCCGCTCCGGCGTCGGGAAATCCGCGGTTCTCGCCGTTCTCGACGCGGCACCGCTCGATGCCGACGGCCTCGATGTCCGATGGCACGAGGGCAGAGCGGACAGCAGCGAGGGCGAGGTGCTCGTCCACGTGATCGCGGGTGCGGTGTCGCCGGTCGACACTGCACTGCTGAGTTCTCGGCCGAGCGATCCTCCGGACGGGACCGTCGTCGTGCTGACCAAGGCGGACACACTCGACGATCCCGCAGCCGCGGCCGCAGCTGCGTCGGAGCAGCTGGGGCGGACCGTTCTGCCTCTGATGGGAACCACCGCGGCGGGATTGCGGGGAGTGGGCCGCGCCGGCGCACCTCTGGACATGTCCGACGTGCGCGCCGTCGCAGCGGCCGATCTGCGTCCGACCGACCTGATGACCGTCGATCGGTTTCGCGCCGCCGACCTCGCGGTGTCGACGTCTCGAAGAGAAGCGCTGATCGAATGCATCGAACTTCGGGGTCTCGCCCTGCTCGTCGACCTGCTGCGGCAACCAACGGCTGTGTCCGACGGTGATGCCGTACGGATACTCGCCGATGCCACCGGTGCCGACGCCGTCGTCGCCGCGGTCTCCACCGCCGTCTCGGCGGCCGCGGCGGCTCGAGACGTCGAGCTGCATCGCAGACTGCACCGGATCTCCG
The DNA here is from genome assembly GCF_002258285.1 of Rhodococcus sp. 06-418-5. Classification (NCBI taxonomy): domain Bacteria; kingdom Bacillati; phylum Actinomycetota; class Actinomycetes; order Mycobacteriales; family Nocardiaceae; genus Rhodococcus; species Rhodococcus sp. 06-418-5. The sequence goes on along the minus strand of NZ_NOYE01000014.1, from coordinate 339,909 downwards.
CCCGGAACCGGCGGGCTCGTGCCGCCGTCGAGTCGTACCTGGCCTCGGACGAGGCGGTAGCTGCCGAGATGCGCCACGCGGCTCTACGTCTCGGGGTGCCGATCGAGACCGGTTCGGAGGAGGTCGCGCTGGAACAGGCGGTGCTGTGGAAGCAGCGTGCGGCTGCTGCCGGGGACCCCGACGTGCGTCGCGCGGCACTCGCGCTGTGCCGAGGACACGTACGAATGCTGCGCCGATGACGCCGCTGTCGGAAGACATGAAAAGCGTTCTTCGACGCTGGAATTCGGGTGCACTCGACGAGATCGAACGGGCAAGGGTCAGTCGACCCGCCGGGGTTCATCTCACCGGGACCCCCGGATCGGGCAAGTCCGAACTGCGCCGGGAGCTGTCCCGACTCGGTGGTTCCACCATCGGCTTCACGGACTCGATGGCCGATGCCGCGGTCGTGATGATCGTCGTCGACGCGTCGGCTCCGGTGGGCCGCGTCGAGGTCGAGCAATGGCGAGCAGCCCTCGAATCCACGCCGGTCCTGTTCCTGGTGAACAAGATCGACGTGCATCGAGACTGGCGTGAGGTGGTCTCCGCCGACAGCGATGTCGTGGCCGAGTGTGTCCCACGGGCGGTGGAGTGCACGTTCCACCCGATCTCGGTTCGGTCGGCGCGGACGGGCCGAGACAGCGGTGACGCCGCGATGTCCGCGGAGTCGGGTCTCGGAGCGGTGGCGGACCGGCTCGGCGCGCTGCTGCTGCAGGCCGCAGCTATCGGATCCCAGCGCAAATACGTTGCGGCAGTGCAGGACTGCGCCGCCGGAGCCAAATCGTCGATCGTGGCGAGAGCGCGCGCGGTGACCGGGGGAGGTGACACGGCCGAACTCCGTGCGCGGCGAGCCGAGCTCGTCGGCGAACGGGACAATCTCGGTGGCGACCGACGGGCATTGCTGCACAATCGAATTCAACGGGTGCGGGTGGAGTCCCTCCATGCTGCCGCCGAAGATTTTCGCGCCCTGCTCGCCGAGTTCAAGCGCACGATAGACGGGTCGGGGCGTGCCGAACTCACTCACCTTCCCGTACATGTCGCCGAGTCCGCGCGCGAAGCCCGCAATCGGGCCGACGCGGCGGTCACAGCGCGATTGCGGGCAGTGGAGACCGATCTCGGGCTCACGCCGGCGCAGGCGGAATCGAATGTCGAGGACTCCCCGCTCGACATCGGGGAGCCGTCCCGGCGGCGGGGGATCGAGGATGCGGTCATGATCGTCGTCGGTGCGTCGGCGGGGGTAGGACTCGGGCGGCTGGTGGTGTCGCCGATGGCGCTGGTGCCGGCCTGGGCAGTCGCCAACACCGTGATTGCACTCGTCCTCGGAGGTGCGCTCGCCTGGTGGATCACGCGGTCACGGGCGCTGGTGGCCGATCGGGCCCGCCTGCGCGGCTGGACACAGGAAAGCCTGGCCCGGGTGAGATCGTCGGTGGAGCAGCACGTGCTCTCGCGGATTCTCGATGCCGAGTCGATGCTCGCGTCCGCCGTCGCGACTGCGGATCGCGATGCTGTGGCCCGCATCGACGTCGCACTCGCCGAGGTGGACGCCGAGCTTCGTCGGCTTGCCGACCATCGATCGGCACTGCTGTCTGCCTGCGATCGCGATCTGTCTGCACTCGAGCGGGGGTTGGAGCGATTCCGCGGGCTCGATCGCGGTGTGTTCGTAGCCCGTGAACCCGTCCATTTCTCTGCGGAGCAGGTGGAACCGTTCGACGAGCCGGTGCGTCGGAGTCAGTAGGTGCAGTATCGGTTCGTTGAGCGAGGTGAGGAGCGTCGATGATCGCGGTGGATGGCTTCGCAGCAGGTGGGTTCCTCGCGGAGGAGGCCGAACCTCACGACGTCGGGGATTCGGGTGAGCCCACGGTCTCGACGGACCTGTTCGATCTCGACGGAGACGGTCACTTCGAGACCACCGTACGCCGTACCGACGCCGGGATGACCGTGGCGACCGACGTCGACGGCGATGGTGTGACCGACAAGTTCACATCGTTCGGACGTGACGGGCAGTACCGATCCTGGGAAATTTTTCGAGAAGCGAACGGTATCGGCCGGGGTGAAATGACCGAATCGGGCGAGCTGTAGTCGGTCCGTCCCGAGTGGACGTCGGTGCTGGTAGACGCCTTCTTGCGCGGATCTTTCCCTATCTGAATCGGTCCTGTGACTAATCGGACAACACCCTGTTTCCGGATTTACGTCGCTCGGCGTTAACCTGAGTACCAGGACACCCGGCGCTCGACGCTCGGCTTGCTGTACCCGTTACGATGGTGTACTGCGGCTCGAACGGTCGAGCAGCGCCCCGCCGAGAGGGGAAAACCGAGATCTGCTCGCGCATGTTTGCCCAACAGTGATCGTGCGAGTACTTCCCGGTTCCGGCTCACCCCAGGAGAGTTAGATGACCTCAGCCACCATTCCCGGTTTGAGCGGCACCGACAACGTGCCGACTCGACACAAAGAACTGCTCGCCTGGGTTGCCCAGGTAGCCGAACTGACCGAACCGGAATCCGTGGTGTTCGCTGACGGATCCGACGCCGAATGGGAGCGCCTGACCACCAAGCTGGTCGAGGCAGGCACCTTCACTCGTCTCAACGACGAGAAGAAGCCCAACTCGTTCCTCGGCAACTCCGATCCGTCGGACGTCGCTCGCGTCGAGTCGCGTACGTACATCTGTTCCAAGGAGGAGATCGACGCCGGTCCCACCAACAACTGGATGGACCCCGCCGAGATGCGGACGCTGATGTCCGATCTCTACCGCGGCTGCATGCGCGGACGCACCATGTACGTGGTGCCGTTCTGCATGGGCCCTCTCGACGCGGCCGACCCCAAGCTGGGCGTCGAGCTCACCGACTCGGAGTACGTCGTCGTCTCGATGCGCGTGATGACCCGCATGGGCCAGGCCGCACTCGACAAGATCGGTGACGACGGGTTCTACGTCAAGGCGCTGCACTCGCTCGGCGCTCCGCTCGCCGAGGGCCAGGCGGATGTGCCGTGGCCGTGCAACGACACCAAATACATCACGCATTTCCCCGAGGATCGCGAGATCTGGAGCTACGGATCCGGCTACGGCGGCAACGCCCTGCTCGGCAAGAAGTGCTACTCGCTGCGCATCGCTTCGGCCATGGCCCACGACGAGGGCTGGCTCGCCGAGCACATGCTGATCCTCAAGCTGATCTCCCCTGAGGACAAGGCGTACTACATCGCAGCGGCGTTCCCGTCCGCGTGCGGCAAGACCAACCTGGCGATGATCCAGCCCACCATCCCGGGCTGGCGTGCCGAGACCATCGGTGACGACATCGCGTGGATGCGTTTCGGTGAGGACGGCCGCCTCTACGCCGTCAATCCCGAATACGGCTTCTTCGGTGTGGCACCGGGTACCAACTGGGATTCCAACCCCAACGCGATGAAGACCATCGATCAGGGCAACTCGGTGTTCACCAACGTCGGCATGACCGACGACGGCGACGTGTGGTGGGAGGGCCTCGAAGGCAAGCCCGATCACCTGATCGACTGGAAGGGCAACGACTGGACCCCCGAGTCCGGAACCGATGCCGCGCACCCGAACTCGCGCTACTGCGTGCCGATGGCGCAGTGCCCGTCGATGGCTCCCGAGTGGGACGACCCCAAGGGTGTCCCGATCTCGGCGATCCTGTTCGGTGGACGCCGCAAGACCACCGTTCCGTTGGTGACCGAGGCTCGCGACTGGCAGCACGGCGTGTTCATGGGAGCCACCGTCGGCTCCGAGCAGACCGCTGCCGCCGAGGGCACCGTCGGAACCGTCCGACGCGACCCGATGGCCATGCTGCCGTTCCTCGGCTACAACGTGGGCGACTACTTCCAGCACTGGATCGACCTGGGCAAGAATGCCGACGAGTCCAAGCTGCCGAAGGTGTTCTACGTCAACTGGTTCCGTCGCGGCGAGGACAAGCGCTTCCTGTGGCCCGGATTCGGTGAGAACTCGCGCGTGCTCAAGTGGATCGTCGAGCGCATCGAGCACAAGGCCGCCGGCATCGAGACGCCGATCGGTGTGGTCCCCACCGCCGAGGCACTCGACATCGACGGACTCGACACCACCGTCGAGGACGTGGCCGAGGCACTCGCGGTGAACTCCGACGAGTGGAAGGCCGAAATCCCGCTGATCCAGGAGTGGTTCGACTTCGTCGGCGAGAAACTGCCCACCGGAATTCAGGACGAATTCGACGCCCTCAAGCAGCGCCTGGGCGCGTAGTATTCACGACACAGAACGGGACTCACCGAGGGGTGGGTCCCGTTCTGGCTGTGTGGATATGACGCTCAGGCAGTGAGCGCGGCCGCCCCGGCCAGGGTGCCGAGGCCACCCAACGCAGCAGGCACCACCTGCAGGCCATCGAGGAACTTCAGGCGTGCGTGCAGCGCGATCGACTCCTGAATCGGATTCCACAGCGGCGGGCCGGCTTGGGCGAAGCCACCACCGATCACCACCATGCGAACGTCCACCAGGGCGACGGCCGACGCGATCGCCTGGCCCAGCGCCACCCCGGCGCGCTGCAACGAGGTGATGGCGATCGGCTCCCCGGCGGCGGCATCGGCGGCCAATTCGGTTCCGCTGCTGCCGGTCCAACCCAGCTCACGCGCCCACCGCACCGCCGAAGGCCCACTCGCGACGGTTTCCACGCAGCCGATTCCGCCGCACGCGCAGGGCGTCGTCGAACCGGGAACGACGATGTGGCCGATGTGGCCCGCGTTGCCGCTGGCACCGGCGACGATCTTCCCGCCCAGCACCAACCCACCGCCGATCCCGGTCGACACCACCAGACTCAGCACATCCGGCACACCGACGGCCGCACCGTAGCGGTGCTCGCCGAGTGCCGCTGCGCTGCCGTCCATCGCGAGGCGGATGTCGGACTCGGGGAAGACCACGGCGATGTGATCGCGCAGACCGAAACCGTTCTTCCACTCGTCGATGTTGATCGGTGCGACCGACCCGGTCTCGAGGTTCACCGGACCGGAGCAGGCGACGCCGATGCGGTCGATGTGCTGTCCGGGAGCCATCTTCCGAAGCAACGAAGCGCACGCCTTCCACACCCCGGACTCGGGAGTCGGCACCGTCACCGGATTCTGTGGCCGCCCGTCGTCGCCGACGAGTGCCGCTGTCATCTTGGTGCCGCCGATGTCGAGCGCGAGTGCCGTCATCGGTCCAGATTATGTGTTCGGTGTCAGGACGAGGACGAGGTTGCTGCCCAGGAACTCTCGGAGAACGGGTACTCGCATCATCCACCAGGCCCAGCGGGGATGGTAGCGCGGGAATGCGGCCAGCAGTGTTGCGTTGGGTGTGCTTCGCGCCCAACGTAATCCGTCTGCCGCACTGATGTCGAACAGTGATTCGCCGAATCGATTCTTCGGTTCGTGACCGGTGGTGCGGGCATAGCGGCGGGCTGCGTATTCGCCGCCGAGGTAGTGCCAGGGTCGGGTCTCGTGGCCGCCGAACGGACCGAACCAGATGGTGTACGAGAGCACGGTCAACCCGCCGGGCTTGGTGACTCGCAGCATTTCCTCGGCCATGGTCCACGGCTCGCGGACGTGTTCGGCGACGTTGGACGAGAAGCAGATGTCGACGCTGTCGTCACGAAACGGCAGCGCCATCCCGGAGCCGCGTACCGAGCCGGGTATCTGCAGTCCCGCTGCGTGCATCTCGGACGCGTCGGGCTCGACGGGCAGGTAGCGCGCGCAGCTCGCACCGAAGACCTCGGCGAAGTATCCGGGTCCACCGCCCACGTCCAGTACGGTCGCCGCGGACATGTCGGTGCCGGTCAGGCCCCGATACAGATCGCCGATCAGCTCCACGGAATCGCGAGCGAGCGCGCCGTAGAAGATGTCGGGAGCACTCTGCTCGTGCCCGAAGTCCTTCAGCAGACTCACCGAGCGGCGCAGTGTCGCGCGAGAGGCGAACAGACGTGTCACGGCGGAAGTCACGAAAACGAACCCTAGCGGTTACTGTGGCAGCGGTAATCGACTGCGGTCGAGACGAGCATGCGGAAATTGGGTGAAGCGAGCTGTGCGCGAGGTTCTGTTGCTGTGCTGGCGCGATACCGGGCACCCGCAGGGCGGCGGCAGCGAGCGTTACCTCGAGCAGGTGGGCGCGGGTCTGGCTCGACGCGGCGTCCGCGTCACGCTGAGGACTGCGTCGTACCCCGGAGCTCCCGCCGAGGAAATCGTCGACGGCATCCGCATCAGTCGCGGCGGTGGACGCCTGTCGGTGTATCCCCGCGCACTGGCCGCCATCGCAGCCGGACGGCTCGGTTTCGGCCCGCTCAAGGGCATCGCACCCGACGCGGTGATCGACACCCAGAACGGCATTCCCTTCTTCTCACGGGCGGCGCTCGGCGTTCCGGTGACGTTGCTGGTGCACCACTGCCACCGCGAGCAGTGGCCGGTCGCGGGGCCGATGATGGCCAAGCTCGGCTGGTGGCTCGAATCGACGGTGTCGCCGAGGGTCCACCGCCGCAATCAGTACCTGACGGTGTCGTTGCCGTCCGCGGACGAACTGGTCGCACTGGGCGTCGACCGCGAGCGCATCGCCGTGGTGCGCAACGGAGCCGACGAGATTCCGCAGTCGGTGCCCGAGGGTGACGAGAGCACCCGCACCGCACATCCGTCGCTGACCGTCCTGTCCCGCTTGGTTCCGCACAAGCAGATCGAGGACGCACTCGACGTCGTCGCCGCGCTGCGCGGTCGCATCCCCGACATCCACCTCGACGTCATCGGTGGCGGCTGGTGGGAACAGAACCTCCGCGACTACGTCGGAGAACTGGGCATCGAGCAGTACGTCACCTTTCACGGACACGTCGACGAGGACCGCAAGCACGCCCTGCTCGGTCGCTCCTGGGTGCACGTCATGCCCTCCCGCAAGGAGGGCTGGGGTCTCGCGGTCGTCGAGGCGGCCCAGCACGGCGTGCCGACCGTCGGCTACCGAAGTTCCAAGGGGCTCACCGATTCCATCATCGACGGCGTCACCGGTGTTCTGGTGGGCGGGCTTTCCGATGCCGAGGAGGACCGGGACGTCTCCGGCCTGACCGCTGCCGTGGCGGAGCTGCTGCAGGACACCGAAGCCCGAACTCGCCTGGGCGAGAAGGCCCGAGTGCGCGCGGCCGAATTCTCCTGGGAGCAGTGCGCGCAGGGTGTCTACTCGGTGCTCGACGCGACGACGCGCGGCACGTGGTCGTCAGGTCTGGTGGGTGCGCAGCACTCGGATTCGGCGCAGCAGTCCTACCGCTAGACCCCCGAGAAGCAGCACTGCCCAGGCGAGGTGGGCAACGACGACGGCCGCTGCCGGCCGGCTCTCGGTCGGCACGGGATCGGGTACCCGATAGAGCGTGAGTTGGTCGTCGGAATACACGACGTCCAGTGCATCCAGTGTTTGCTCGGACCTCCCGAGTTCGCCGGGGGTGGTGTTCTCCACCAGTACCCAGCCGACGCCCAGCTCTGCGATCACGTTCGTGGGTTCACCTGCGAGCAGGGCATTCTGGACCTCCGTCGCGCGCTCCCCCTCGCCCCGCACCGTGCCGCCCGCGACGATGAGCTCGCCGGTCTGCAGTACGTCCAGTGGCAGCATACGCGGCGCGGGATCGAGAACGGGAGCGCTCCCGCTGTAGGGAAAGCGGCGGAACATCCCGGCCGGTAGTACCGCGACATCGCCGTCGCTGCCCTGCAATTCGGCTGCGACCGCCTGCCAGGACGCCGGATACGCCACGGGTCGCATCGAATTCCCGACGCCCCAGCCCAGGTCGGGCAATGCGATCAGCAGGGCCGAGATTGCAACGGCGCTGCCGAATCGGGTGCGCTGGACCGCGGTCAGCGCGGTTGGTTGCACCGGATTCGGTCGATGCCGAGGAGTGAAAGCGGCCGCCGCGGCCAACACGTAGATCGGCACGGCCAGCGCCACCCATTTCTGGGAGTCGCGGAGCAGGCCGGCACCGGGCACCGTCTCGCCGAGCGCCCTGGCCGCTGCCAGACCAGGTCCCGTCGCTGCCAGCGCAGGGGCTGCGATGGCAAGCACGGCAACAACACCGAGCCCTACGATCACCGGATTTCTTCGACGCCTGAGCAACGGACGCACACCGAACGCGACAACGGTCAGCAGTAGCGCCGTACCCACGAACGCGAAAAACCCTGTGCGAGAAGCGGGTACAGCATCGGAATTCCAGATCCCACCGAGACCGGCGAGGCTGCCGAGGGTGCCCAGACCCGGCTCGGCCCGCGCTGCGAACGCCGCCCAACCCGCCGGATCCGCCTGCTCGACGCCACCGCCGGACACCGCCGTCGCCACCAGCCACGGCGCCGACGCCACCGCCGCCAGCCCGACGGCGCCGACCACGCGCAGGCCGCGTCGGGCACCCCCGGGGAGGGCGAGGACCACCAGGGCGATGGTTGCGGCGAGCAACGCGCCGGTGGGGGTGAGCCCGGCCGCGGCGAGACAGGCTGCGAGCGCCCACCAGGAACGGCCCTCTCTGACCGCGAGCGCAGCGACCACGGTCCACGGAAGGGCGGCGTATCCGACGAGCAGGCTCCAGTGTCCCTGCAGCAGCCGCTCGGCGACGTACGGATTCCACACGGCCACCGTCGATGCCACGAGCAGCGCGGGTAGCGGGGCTGTCGGCAGAACTGTTCGGGCCATGACCGCGGCACCCCACCCGGTCAGCCACAGGGCCAGCAGCAGAATGGTCTTGACGACCAGGCCACCGTCGAACACCGTCGACAGCGTGGCGATAACGGCGTCCTGCGGTACTGCCCTCGCGGCCGCGTCGGCGATTCCCCAGGCGGAGTCGGTGAAGTAGGAACGGGGAGTGCTGACGGCGTCGCGCAGCAGGAGATAGCCGGGGCGGAGCAGCGGGCCGACAATCACGACCGCGAGCAGCAGACTGTACAGCGGCGGTGTCCACCTCGACCTCGACCACGCCATGATCGGCACCCTATACCGTGGGCTCATGTCTTTCCGTGCCTCGTCCGAGGCAGAGCACACCGCGGGTGCGTCGGTCGCCGGGATGGGGATGGTGACGGCCGGTTCGATGTTCGCGAACGTTGCGGCGTACCTGCTGCAGGTTCTGGCGAGCCGGATGCTCGGCGTCGAGGGTTACGGAGAATTCGCGAGTCTGCTTGCTGCGCAATTGGTTCTCGCGGTTCCGGCGTTGGCGTTGCAATCCGTCGTCGCGCGTGAGGTGGTGCGCGGGCGCAGTTCTCGTGAACTACGCACGGTGGGGTATCGGTGCGCGGCGGTGGTGGGAGTGCTCGCTCTGGCACTGTCACCCGCACTGTCCGCGGCCATGGACGTCTCGATGGCGGCGACCGTGTCGGCGGTCATCGCTGCGCCGGTGCTGGTGCTGTTGGCCGCCGAACAGGGTTTGCTGCAGGGACGGGGGCGTTTCGGAGCCCTGAGCATCGTGTTGGCCGCCGCCGGGTTCGGCAAGGTGGCTCCGGCCGTGCTGGTGTTGGTGCTCGGCGGTGGTCCTGGTTCGGTTCTTCTCGCCACGGCCGCGGGCATCGGCGTTGTGGCCCTCGGTGCGCGATGGACGGCCGGGGTGCCGGTGAACTCGGCGTCGGAAACCAAGGTCACCGTGCTGGCCGTACTGCAGGCGTCGCAGGTGCAGTTGGTGTTGATCGCGATGTCCGCGCTGGATCTGGTGCTGGCGCGCACGCTGCTCAGCTCCAACGAGGCCGGGCTGTACGCCGTCGGAGCCGTCGCGTCCAAGGCGGCGTTCTGGTTGCCGCAGGCCGTCGGGGTGGTGCTGTACCCACGGATGGCGAACCCTCTGCATTCTGCTGCCGCGGTGCGCTCGGCGCTGGCCGTCGTCGCGGGGCTCGGTACGGTTCTGGTGATCGGCGGTGCACTGGCGTCTCCACTGTTGCCGTTGGTGGTGGGCGATACGTATTCCGGTGTGCAGAACTACGTCTGGCTGTTCGTGCTGCAGGGTGCGTGTCTGGCCGTGCTGCAGAGCGCGTTGTTGTGGGCCATCGCAGGTGAGCGCACCCACCTCGCCGTCGTTGCCTGGATCGCCCTGGCCGCAGAGGTGTTGCTGTTGCTGTTCGTGGCGTCGACTCTCGCGCAATTCGTCACCGTCGCTGCAGCCACTGCCGCGGTGACGATGGTGGTGGTGTGCGGACTCGCCCTGTGGGGAAAGGACATCAGTCGGCGACGGGCCTGATCTCGCTGAGGGTCTCGAAGTCGACCCGGACGACGACAACGAGCAACGGTCTGGGGTCGGTGGCGGACTGTCACGGCATCGTGGTGACGTCGAGGTACATGCCGTGGCCAGTTGTCGGATTCGGCACGTACCCGAACTTCTCGAAACTTCGGTCCGAGAATCGCGACTCGATTGCTCGTGCGCCGGCGTTGGCGAGGGTGTGCGTGATCGAGTGCACGAGCTGCGTTGCCACCGATTGCGGAGTGCCCGACACCACTTCGAGTACGTCGATACGCGCGGTGGTGTCGTCGATCCATCGCGCAGCGGCATGTCCAACGGACGGTCGCGCCTCGCGATTGTCGACATACGCCTGCAGCCAGCACGCGAGCGCACCGGATTCCAATGCTTCTCGGGCGGAGCCGATGTCCAAGCCTGCTCCGGCGAGCCAAGAACCCGAGGTGTCGTGTCGCGGTACCGCTGCCACCCGATGTTGTCGACTGCCGGTCATCTCGGTGATCGGCCACGAGATGTGCACGGCACCGTCGGCCCGCCGTGTGCGTCGCCCCCACACCAGCAAGCCTGTTCGCAGATCCTCCTGCCAGTCCGAAAGGCAGATGGCGACAATGGAATCGGGCGAATCCAGCGGAGGGCCGGAGAACTCGTCCTCGGATCGAGGAAGCCGCAACGTCATCGCGAATGTATTCGGATTCTTCGCCCAACGAAAGTAGACGCGAGCCCGGTCCTGCTCGACATGGACGCGGATGGGGCGAAACCTGCTGTCGACTCGTCCACGAACCCGCACCCTCCGAATCAGATTTCGCGCGGTAGCGGCTGCCGGCGTCGGGAGATTTTCTGTGTCGTCACCGGTGATGTCGAGACGCCACCCGCCGTCGGCCTCTGTGTTCGGATCACGGATGTCTGCGGTCTCGAAGAACGGTCCCACGGCCCTGAGGTGCGCTGCCACAGTGGATGATGTCGGGATGATCTTGCGGGCCGAATCGATCGCGTTCCATACCCGCTGGAAAGCGAAATTGTCGGGCGCAAGTGTCGGCTCGCCGTGGGCATCGAGCAACAGCGCATAGACGCGCTGTGCGAACAACATTCGAGTCGCCGTATTCGTCGGTCGTTTCGGAGTGCGCACCAATTCGTACGCATAGTCGGCCCACCGCTGGCCGAGGAGCGCACGCGTCCAGGCCTCGCTTTCCGGATCGGTCACCGAGTCCACCAGATTGGACCCTGCAGCTTTGCGGTCCTGGTACTCGTCGGAGAACCCTTGGACGTGGATGCGTAGAAGGAGCGGATTCGATTCGGCCGGAAACGATCCCAGATCGGCCGCGTCCTGGTAGCTGTGCCGCACGTGTATGCGCAGACCTGGAACGGTGAGCGAGGGCCCTTCCACCGGGTGGTCGTCGATCGGCCGGCGAGGGTGGGGCGAAGTGCGATCGACGGCAAGGTGCCGCAGCACGTCTTGATAGACGGCGATTTCATCTGCGTACACCGAGGCGATGTGGCCGGTCATGGCGATGATATCGGGCGCACCGTTCGATGGTGCGTCGTCGTACTCAGTGGGCCGAGACATTCTTTCTGCGTGTTGTCAGCATGTCGACACCGTAGACCATCGTCGGCCCCCACATAGACGAGTGGCGTGGTTGTGCGCCCTCACAGGCACTCAACCACGCCACTGCGCGTAGCGCACTTACTCCTTGGACAGGTTCGTCCTCGGGATTTCCTCGGTGCGGTCGGTCGTCCAGTCGCGGTTCGTCGCGGTTCCGCCGCCGGGGGTCGGTCGCGGAGTGTTGTCCGCTCGGGCCGGCTGACGGTGTCCACCGTTGCCACCGCGCAGCAGCAGGAACACTCCGGCGATCAGCGAGATGACACCGAGAATCCCGGCGATGATCGGGACGGTGCGGCCGAAGAGCGAGATCCGGTCCTGGCCGTCCTTTGCCTGCTGGATCTGGTATTCGACCGTGTTCTCGTCGAACGTGATCGGAGCATTGAGGACGTCGACCTCGGGCCGGCCTGCTTCACGTGCGTAGTACTGGTGAATCTGCTCTTCGCCCTTGACGACGACGCCGGTCTCGGGTTCGACCCACAGGGTGCGGGTGTTCTCGTACCAGCGAGTCATCGTCACCGGAGCGGCTCCACCCTCGACACCCCAGGTGTCGGCGGGCAGGGTCACCTTGTTGGTCGGCAGGTTGACCACGGTCGACAGGTCGACCGGGCCGACGGTCTGCTGGTACTGGTACACCGGCGTTCCGTTGATCTCGGTTGCCTCGACGAAGTCGATGTCCTTCGATGCGCGGGCGTTGACGTCGAAGTACGGGTAGCTCTTCTGCTCCGCGTTGAACGGGAACTTGTACTGCAGTCCGGTGTGGGCCACCTCGTCGGCCGGCGCGTTGCCTGCCACCTGGATGGTGCCGATCGGGTTCTCGACGGGCATCGACGTCTTGCGGTCGATGGTGACGCGATCGACGCTCGCCGTCAGCAGCCCGGTATCGGCCTGCTTGTCGCTGCGTCGCAGGGTCTGGCCTGCCTGCAGCGTCATGATGTCGGCGTCGGAGGGATCCTCGACGGTGACGAATCGCTGCGAGACGAGAGGAACGTTCTGGTCGACGACTGCGCGACCGGCCGCGAGCGAGCTCGCATTCAGGACGCTGCCCTCACCGGTGGAGACGGTGGTGACTTCGAGGTCCAACGGCGTCTTCTCGAGCGCCGAGATGGTGTACGTGGGAATGAGGATGGCGGCGACCACCAGAAACGCGCCCAAGCCGATGAGTACGAGGGCAAGTATCCGGCTCGGCCCTGAGCGCTCCGCCATGCTGAATCTCCTTAGTTGACCGCTTCATGGAAGACACCGCGGTCGGGAAAGACGTCAGCCCCGACCCGATGCCCGATTTGATACGACACGTCGCAGGTGACAGTAACAGCAGACAGTGGCACCGGTCTCGTCTGCGCCGGTTCGACACGGCACACTTGAGACCACCATGAGCACTCGAGTCCACTCGCCCTCCGTCGTTCCTCTGCGCGCGTTCGTCCCTGCGCTCGAGGGAATGCGCGCGCTGGCCGCGATCGGCATCGTCGTCACCCACGTCGCATTCCAGACCGGTGCTGCGAATTCCCCGCTCATGGGGCGTATCTGGGGCAGGTTCGATCTGACCGTTGCCATCTTCTTCGCGCTGTCGGGGTTTCTGCTGTGGCGCCCCCATGCCGCGCAGGCCCGCGGACTCGCGCCTGCTCAGCCGGCTCTTCGCTACTTCTGGTCGCGGGCAGTGCGCATCCTGCCCGCCTACTGGGTCGTCGTCGTGCTGGTGCTGCTGTTTCTGCCGAATGCGGGTGGCGACTACCGGGTGTGGTTGGCCAATCTGTCTCTGACGCAGGTGTTCGTGCCCCTGACGTTGACCGAGGGCATGACGCAGATGTGGTCGCTGTCGGTGGAGGTGGCCTTCTACCTGCTGCTACCCGTGTTCGCCTGGCTGATGGTTCGACTGCGTGGGGCCTCGGCCAAGTACCGGATCTCGGTGCTGCTCGGTGCATCTGCGGTGACGCTGTCCTGGGCCTTCGTCCCGATCACGACCGCGGACGCCATCCATCACGACAACTGGCTGCCCGGGTACTTTCCGTGGTTCGCCGCCGGAATGGTGTTGGCCGAGGTGTCCGTGGGCCCACAGACATGGGTGCATCGGTGGGCTCGGCGCAGATGGGTGATGCCGTCGATCGCGGTCGCGGCTTTCGTGCTGTCGGCGACTCCTCTGGCGGGCCCACAGGGACTGGTACGTCCCGAGCCGTGGCAGTTCGAGCTGAAGATCGTGTTCGGTGCCGTGCTCGCGTTCGCGATGCTCTCGCCACTGGTGTTGGCCGACACCGGTCGTCGGCACCGAGTGTTCGAGCATCCGGTGATGCTCACGCTCGGACGGTGGTCGTACGGAATCTTCATCTGGCACCTGGCCGTCCTGGCCGTGGTGTTCCCGGTGTTCGGCATCATCCCGTTCTCGGGTGGGATGTGGTTCGTACTGACGGTGACTCTCGCGCTGTCGATTCCGGTGGCCGCGGCCAGCTACGCGCTGGTCGAAGAACCTGCCCGACGACGCTTCGCACCGAAGAAGCCGATCACGGTTTCCGCATCGCACTGATCGCCAACGCGACGATGCCGATCAGCGCGGCCAGCTGCACTCCGTACGATTCGCCCACGTACCCGTCGGTCGATCGCCACGGCCCGAGCGAGAGCAGCGCCGCGCCCAACAACGCGAATCCGCCTGCCGCGCCGACCAACACGCGTGAGGAGAGCGCGCGACCGTAACGGCGGTCCAGGAACACCGCGCCGAAACCGATCACGGCCACCGTGATCGCACCGGCAATTCCGGCCAACACGATCGTCGCCCCGAGCAGTGCCACCAGGGCAGCCGAAACGCTCCGCCACGGCCGCGGCGAGGGCCCGAGATCGGGCATACTGCGCGGCCGACGCAGCGCTGCGAACAGCAGCGGGATCAGCAGGAGCAGCCCACCGAAGATGCCGAGCCGATACCAGCGGTCGGTGGCGAAATCCAGCGAAATCGTGCCCGACGCCCCGGCCGGAACGATCCAGGCCTGCTGCCACCCGTCGACCACCACCGGGGACAGTTCGACGCCACCGGGAGTGGTTGCGCGCCAACCACTGTTGTTGCTCTCCGGGATGACCAGCAAGCGGTCCTCCGTCGTGGACGTCAGCGTCACCTCGCGGTGATCGGGGCTCCAGGCGGTGGTCCTGGCGGACTGCGGGGCCGATTCCGTCGGCCAGTCGGCCGGAATGGGCATGGTGCGCAATCGAATACCGTCGACGAAGAACGATGCTCCCGGCTCGACCACTACGTCCTGGTGTCCCTCGGGCAGCGAGACCGGGTTGACGAAGTTCTCGTTCACCGGAGTGTCGGCGTCGCACACCGAGGCCTTCAGTGGTTCACCGGATCGGAACTGGTCTGCGGTGGCCGTCACCGACGTGCGCACCGTCTGCCCGGCGATGGAGACGATGGGGCCGTCGAAGCAGTCCACCGTGATCTCGCGATCGCCGTCGTACGGTGCGCCGATCGGTTCACCACCGGACAGTGGTGTCACTTCGGCGAAGCCGGGCGGCTGAGACTGGATGAAACCCAGTGAGTTTCGGTCCAACACCCCGTCCCAGTCCACGATCGACAGGACGATCCTGTCCGTCACCTGCGGTGCCAGCTCGAGGGTCGTCGAGCCGTCGGTGTCGATGTCGCGCACCATCGGCCCGTTGCCGAGGTTGACCGCGACCCGAGTGGGATGGGCCGGGAGTGCACCCAGGCTCGGGCTGAGCTCGAGCCCGTCCACCAGTGTGGGAGTGGGCAATTCGATGGTCAGGGTCGGGTTGGTCCCCGCTCGGTCGGTGATCGACTTCTCCGGCGCTGTCCAGGACGTGCGCGGATCGCCGTCGGTCGCCGCGAACGCCGAGCCGTGCAGGTCCGCGACGTCCGACGCCCCGCTTGCCAACGGCCGCCCCGGTTGCGCGAGCAGCGCTTCGAGTTCGGGGGACTGCCGCGTACGCACCGTCAGATCGGGGATCACCGCGGTGCCCATCGGCACGTCGATCGTGCGTGAGAAGCGCCCGAGTTCCTCGGGTGACTTGGACAGTCCACTGCTGCAACGGATTCGATCCTCGGTGTCGAGGCACCCGGAGCGGCCTGGGAATTCCTGGCCCAGTTCCCAGGCGTCGACGCTCGCCCCGGCGGGAGTCTCGGGCAGCACCGCGCGGTGCACGATCGGTACCTGCTTCGGATTGTCCCGGTCGGAGTAGTCGTCCACCGACACCTCGCTGATGCCGAACTGGCTGCCTCGGGTTCCGTCGACCGTCGACTTCGCGGTGATGCGCAGCCACGGCGTCTCGCCGCCCGGCAGTGACACCGTCATCGGCTCACCCGGCTCGTCGACGCGCGCCGCCGTCGAGCCGTTCGGGGTGGTGATCTCCACCCATTTCACCGGGTCGCCGATCGTCCCGGGGCTGGTGCGCAGGTGCAAGAGCCCGCCGCGCACCGGAGTATCGAAGTCGAGTTGAAGCCATTGCCCCACAGCACGTTCGATGCCGTTGCTGATCCAGCTGGTGGCCAGGTCGCCGTCCACAGCGGCGGCGACACCGCTGCCGGGGGCGCTGCCGCCGATCTGGGTGGCGTCCGACGCCGAGCTCGACGCCGTCAGGGTCGCGCCCTCCCATTCGGCGTCGATGGTCTTCGCCCCGTACACCGGGTAGTCGGGAACCTCGTTGAGCGAACGTCGTGGCTCGTCGGCGGCCCGCAGGGCAGAACTGTGATTGTCGACCTGGCCGAAGTCGGTCTCACGGTTCATCGGGGTGTCGGTCACCGTCACCGAGTCCACGGCAATGCCGGCCGCGGCCGCATCCGAAGCCAGCAGAGAGGGGCCTGACGGCACGGGATTGCGAATCCCGTTGTTCCGCAACTCGTTCGAGCGCAGAACGGACTCCGGTCCACCCTGAACCACCGGGACACGATCGAGATCGACGGTGTAGGGGCCGGACGCGGGAATGCCCGCGGAATCACGCACCGAATAGATCTCCACAGCCGGATACGGCGGTCGAAGATCGCCGTCGAGCACAACGCCGTCGACCTGACCGGGGGCCACGTCCTCACCGAATTCGGCCACCTTCTCGAGTCCCGCGGAACCGTCGAGCACCTGGTGTACCGATGCCGGACGCGTGGACCGGGAGTTCTCGGGATCGAGGTCGTTGCGCACGACGACGTAGCTGATGCCCTGGCCCAGAAGGGTATCGGCCAATCCGGCCGACGGCCGACCGTCGGCGAAGAGTCGTTGCACGGAGTCCAGTGCCCGGATGGCACCCGGCGGGGTGAGGGGTACGGCGTCGCGGACGGCCCAGGGGGTGGTGGCCAGAGCCTGCAGCGGTTCGTCTCGGGTCAATCCCCAGGTCTGCAGAGCGAACGGTGCGCCCGGCACGATCAGGGCCCGCTGCGCGTCGGAACCGTCCGGACTCGATCCCGACGCATTCTCGGTGAGCCAGTCCGCCGCGTCGTGCCAGTACTGCGGAACGGCCTCGTACGCACCGCGGGGCGCGAGCTTGCCCGTCCACGCCAGCGAGGTGGACAGCGTCAAGGCGACGAGCACCAACGCGGTCACCGCCATCATCGGGTGCTTCTCGGGATGCGCGACGGCCGTTTTCCACTGCGATCGCGGCGCGGAACCCGGCAGCGGAACCCGGGCCAACAGATGAGCCAGGCCGAGCACCAACGGAATTCGAATGACCGGCTCTAGTTTGTGGATGTTGCGTAGCGGTGCGCCTGCAGAATCGAGGAACACTCGAACGGCGGCAGCGAACGGGCCGTCCAGATCACCGACGAACCCGGCACCGAGGCCGACAAGACCGACGAACAGCATGATCGTCAACCGGCCGCGGGCGGGCATGGACCGCATCGCCAGTCCCGCGATTCCAGCGGCCGCGATCAAGCCCGTTGCGATGACGGCCGCCGGCTGCGTCACCAGAACGGCACCGGCCACTCGCTCGGGAGAGACGAACGGCGTCCAGCTGCCGGTACCGCGCAGCACTTCCGTCAGTGACGTCCACTGCGTGGTGGTGCCGGAGGATTCGATGTAGTCGAGAAACGGCGGAGAGACCCTGCCCAGCAACAGCAGTGGAACGATCCACCACAGCGTCGCAAGCACCAGAAAGCCCGACCACCAGGCACCGAAGACGAACCACCGCTTGTTCGGCCGATGCGTGAGCATCCAGATCACGGCGACCAGAACGGCGGCGGCGGTGGCGACGGCGTTGACCGCGCCCATCAGGGCCACCGCCAGTGCAGACTGCGCGGCCGAGCGCCGAACCGTCTGTTTCGCATCGTCGCCGGCGAGATACCGCACCATCGGGACCAGCACCCACGGTGCCAGCATCATCGGCATCGTCTCGGAGGAGATCGACGCGAGGGTGGTGATCACTCGCGGAGACAGAACGAAGGCCGTCGCGGCGATCAGACGAGAACTACGGCTGCCGACACCGAGAGCTTCGGCGAGCCGCACGATTCCCCAGAACCCGGCGATGAGCAGCAGCGCCCACCAGATGCGTTGAGTGATCCACGGCGGGATCGACAGCAGATCACCACCGGCGAAGAACGCACCGTGGGGGAAGAAGTAGCCATAGGCCTGGTTCTGCACCTGGCCGAGCGGGGCTGCGCTGTTCCATTGATGGGACGCGCGTTCGAGAAATCCGAGAGGGTTCTGTGCCAGGTCGTACTTGGTGTCGGCAACGGTGAAGCCGGGGACCTGCCGAAAGGTGAGGAGGAACGCCAGGATCGAGACGCCGAGAAGCCACTTGCGGCCGAGCGGCTCGGCCGAGATCACCGATTCACGAGAGCGACCAGCGTCAGCGGCTGCCGTACTCAACCTGGTTCAGCAAGGACGAGTCGGCGTTTCCGGAGCGATCGATATCCGGACGAGAGTTGTCGGCTGCAGCTGCGGTGACTCCGAAGACGACGCCCGCACCCAGTACGGCTCCGACGACGGCGGCAATGACACCCGGGACAGCAAACTTCATCTCGGTTCTCCAGTCAGTCGGCTCAGAACGGTAGCGGGCGAGGTGGACCCCCACGCGGGCATCACGGTATCACCTGCGTCACGGAAAACAGCCGTCGGACGCTCTACTTGCCGGGCGGAACGATCAGGACGGGTCGATGGCTGTGCCGAAGAACGTGCTCGGCCACCGAACTCTGGAGCAGCGCACGTAGACCGGTGGTGCCTCGCGTACCGGTGACGATGATGTCGACGTTCATCTCGTCGGCTTTCTCCACGATCGCGGCCCAGATGGCGGTGGTGCATTCGGTGCACTGACCCTCCACTTTCAGGCCTGCGGCCTCGGCCAGCGCGACGCCTTCGCTGTTGGTCACTTTCGCGTCGGTGAGCGCCACGTCCTCGGCCTCGTCGTCGGGCACCCATTCGGGTTGCATCACACCGGAGAGGCCGGACATGCGCGCGGCCTGACGCACCATCGGCTCCCATGCGGTGACGACGATCGCGCGTGAGGTGGTGAGAAACCGTCCGGCATAGTCGATGGCGCGTTTGGCGTTGTCGGATCCGTCGTAGGCAATGAGTATGAGGTCTGCGGTCACGGTCGATCTCCTCCTCATGTCGCGTTCGTCCAGATTACCCTCACCCCTCGTCGGATCGATGTGGGTTTCGGTCGGTCGGAGTGCAACGAAGGCGCATCGATCCGGACCCCGGGTCGGCAGCGACACCGACGATCTGGGCTACCGTCGTATTCCATGCGACTTCGGTTTTCGGTTCGGTCCGCTGCGGTGATGACCGTCGGTGTCGGCTTGTTGGTCTCGTGCTCCACCGAGTCTGCGCCGGTCGCGTCGACGCAGACGGCACCGGCTGCTCCGACGACGACTGCAGTCGACACGACGGTGCCGCAACCGGTACCGCCCGTCGACGGCTGCGTTGCGTTCGTCGACGGATTGTCGGAGCGGCAGCGGCTGGCTCAGTTGCTCACCGTCGGGGTCACCGGAACTGCGGACGCGGTGCAGATCATGTCCACCGAGCAGGTCGGCGGCATCTTCGTCGGCAGTTGGACCGACGAGTCGATGCTCGGCAATCGAGAAGTACCGCAGGTGTTGGCCGCCTCCGCGGTGGCTCCGATGGTCACGATCGACGAGGAAGGTGGACGGGTCTCGCGGGTCGCGGATCTGCTGGGTGCCGCACCGTCGGCGCGGGAACTGGCGCAGACGGTGTCGGTGGACGAGGCGTATTCGATGGCGTTGACGCGCGGCCAGGGGTTGAAGGATCTCGGTGTCACCGTCGACTTCGCTCCGGTGGTCGACGTGAGTGGTCAGCCCGACGATTCCGTCATCGGCGATCGGTCGTTCTCCGACGATCCGCAGGTCGTCATCGACTACGCGGGGGCGTACGCGCGGGGTCTGGAGGACGCGGGTGTGAAGCCCGTCATCAAGCATTTTCCCGGGCACGGTTCGGGTTCGGGCGACTCGCACACCGGCGCGGTGACGACCCCGTCGCTCGACGAGTTGAAAACCAAGGATCTGTTGCCGTTCGCGGCGCTGAACAACACCGGCGTCGGTGTCATGGTCGGGCATCTCGATGTGCCCGGACTGACCGAGCCGGGGGTGCCGGCGAGTATCAGCCCGGCGGCGATGGCGTTGTTGCGCGATGGCGTCGGATACGGTGCCGCGCCGTTCGACGGCCCCATCTTCACCGACGACCTCAGCGGCATGGCGGCGATCACGGCCAGGCTCGGGATCGTCGACGCGGTCGAGGCGGCGTTGGTCGCGGGAGCCGATGTGGCGCTGTGGCTCACCACCGATCAGGTGCCCGCGGTGTTGGACAATCTCGAGGACGCGGTGGCGACGGGACGTCTGCCGGCAGCTCAGGTGGACGAGGCCGCTGCTACGGTTGCTCGGTTCAAGGGGGCGTGCGGGTCCTGATTGTGCGGTACTGGACCTTACTGTGGAGTAAGGTCTAGTAGTTCGTACGTATTGGAGGATCCATGGCTGGTGGCACGAAGAGATTGCCCCGCGCCGTCCGTGAGCAGCAGATGCTCGACGCGGCGGTGGATGTGTTCTCCGACAACGGTTTTCACGAGACATCGATGGATTCGATCGCCAAGAAGGCGGCCATCTCCAAACCGATGCTCTATCTGTACTACGGGTCCAAGGACGAGTTGTTCGCAGCCTGTATCCACCGCGAGGGCGTCAAGTTCGTCGAGGCCCTGACTCCAGCCGCAGATCCGACGCTGACGCCGCGCGAGCAGTTGCGCAAGGCCCTGATCGGTTTCCTCGGATTCGTCGGCGAGAACCGCAAGTCGTGGATGGTGCTCTACCGTCAGGCCATCGGTCAGCAGGCGTTCGCCTCACAGGTGCAGAGCAGCCGAGATCGGTTGATCGAGTTGACGGCCGGCTTGCTCGCGATGAGTACGAGAGATCCGGAGCAGTCGCAGAATTTCGGACTGATGGCCGTCGCGTTGGTCGGGGCGGGCGAGGCTGTGGCCGACAGAGTGGCAGGCGGCGAAATCGAGGTCGACGCTGCAGCCGACCTCCTGGAAAACCTGGCCTGGCGCGGCTTGGCCGGAAAGAAGACCGCCACCACCTGAGCTCCGCGCCCAACTCGAAGTTGTGGACGGAAATCCGGAGAAATCCGTCCACAACTTCGAGTTCGAGGGTGAGGCGGTTACCGCAGGGTTCCCGTCAGATGCGGGTAGCCCTTCTTCGGGTTCTTCAGCGACAGGTCCCAGCCGGTGCCGACGGCTTCGGCGTAGGCGTTCACCGTCGCGGGCAGGATGATCGGCTTGCCGAAGCGGATGCTGTAGTTCACAGCCTCCGGAATTCGGCCCTCGACGGTCTGCAGCACGGCTGCCGCGCTCCACATTCCGTGCGCGATGGTCTTCGGGAACCCGAATGCCTTTGCGCCCAGCGAGGATACGTGAATCGGGTTGCGGTCTCCGGAGATTGCCGCGTACCGGCTGATGATCCGCTGGTCGACGCGCAGTGTGCGGGTCGGGGGCGGCGGAACCTCGTCGGCCGGCGGTGCCTCGCGGGGGCCACCGGACAGTGACGTCTTCTGCAGGCTCAGGAAGCTCGAGGTCTGCTTCCAGACCAGTTCGCGTCCTACCTTGACCTCACTGATCAGGTCGACGAGCAACCCCTTGCGGTGCTCGCGCAGATTCTCCGCGTGCACTCGCACGTCCAGCGGCTCGGACGCGGAGATGCCACGGTACTGCTCGATGACGTTCTCGGCGTGTACCGATCCGATGGCGGCGAACGGAAAGCCCTTGGACACCATCAGTTTCATCACCGTCGGGAAGACGAGGGTGAAGGGGTAGGTCACCGGGAGCTGGTCGCCGAATCGCAGCCCCGTCGCCCGGCAGTACCCGGCGAGGTTGTCGGGGTCCACTCGCAGACCCTTGAGCTCGTACACCGTGCTGGGAACCGAGGACGACCTGGATCCGAAGAACGGCAGTGCGCCCAGCGCTGCCGAGGTGTAGATGTCGGAGGTCTTCGGCTGCGCGGTGAGCGTGACGGTGCTCATGCGCCGAGAAGGCTCTGGCCGCACACGCGCACGACCTGGCCGGTGACGGCGTTGGATGCGGGAGAAGCGAAGTACGAGACCAACTCTGCGACGTCGACGGTCTCGCCGCCCTGCAGCAGCGAGCTCATGCGTCGTCCGGCCTCGCGGGTGGCGAACGGAATCGCAGCCGTCATCGCGGTCTCGATGAACCCGGGAGCGACGGC
This sequence comes from Rhodococcus sp. 06-418-5, assembly GCF_002258285.1. Classification (NCBI taxonomy): domain Bacteria; kingdom Bacillati; phylum Actinomycetota; class Actinomycetes; order Mycobacteriales; family Nocardiaceae; genus Rhodococcus; species Rhodococcus sp. 06-418-5. The sequence continues at coordinate 317,474 of NZ_NOYE01000014.1, read as the reverse complement.
GTTGATGGTGATGTTCTTCTTCGCCAGCACCGGTGCGGACGCGTGCACCAGGCCGATGACGCCTGCCTTGGACGTGCCGTAGTTGGTCTGGCCGCGGTTGCCCGCGATGCCGGCGATGGAGGAGACGTCGACGACGCGGCCGCCTTCCTTCAGTGCACCTGACTTGACTAGCTCATCCGTGATGCGCTGCGGCGCAGCGAGATTGACGCCGATGACGGAGTTCCAGCGGCTCTCGTCCATGTTGGCGAGTGTCTTGTCGCGGGTGATGCCTGCGTTGTGCACGATGATGTCTGCGCCGCCGTGACGTTCGAGGAGGTGCTTCGAGAGGACCTCTCCGGCGTCGGGCGAGGTGACGTCGAGCGCGAGCGAGGTGCCGCCCACCTTGTTGGCCGTCTGCGAGAGTGCTTCTCCGGCAGCGGGAATGTCGGCTGCGATGACGGTGGCTCCGTCGCGGGCGAGGACCTCGGCAATGGTGGCACCGATACCGCGTGCGGCTCCGGTGACGACGGCTACCTTGCCTGCGAGCGGCTTGTCCCACGAGGCCGGGGCCTGCGAGTCCGCGTCACCCACGGTGATGACCTGGCCGTCGACGAACGCGGACTTGGCCGAGAGCAGGAAGCGGAGGGTGGATTCGAGTCCGGACAAGCCGGTCGACGCCTTGGGGGAGATGTAGACGAGCTGCGCCGTGGCTCCGCGCTTGACCTCTTTGCCGACGCTGCGGGTGAAGCCTTCGAGAGCGCGCTGAGCGACGTGCTCGTCGACGCTCGAGGTCTCCTCGGGCGTCGTACCGATGACGACGACGCGCGCCGACGGTGCCAGGTTGCGGATGACCGGCTGGAAGAACTGGAACAGCTGCTCCAGCTCGGCGACGTTGCCGATGCCGGTTGCGTCGAACACCAGTCCGCCGTGCTTGTCGTCGTGCGGCTGCGACTGCGGGTAGTCCGAGAGCAGCTCACGCAGGGGCTCGACGAGGCGACCGCTACCGCCGATCAGGACCGGTCCGGCCAGCGGCGGCTCGCCCGCCTTGTAGCGGCGCAGCTTCTCGGGCTGCGGCAAGCCGGCCTGCTTGGCGATGAAGGCTCCCGGCGCGGACGCGAGGAACGTTGAGTAGAGATCTGGGGCTCCCTTGGAGGCTGCCACTGTCGTACCTTTCATTCAGCGCTGCTCGCTCGAGGAGCGAGGCGCACGACCGGGTGTCGACAACCAACTTACTCGCCAGTAAGATGAAACTCCACCAGGGCCTTATTCGACGATGTTTGGAGACGTCAGTGACAAGCAAGCAGCTACGACCGGTCGCAATCGTCGGTGGCAACCGCATTCCGTTCGCGCGCTCGGACAAGAAGTACGCGCTGGCGTCCAACCAGGACATGCTCACCGCGACCATCGACGGGCTGGTCTCGCGATTCGGATTGCAGGGCGAGCGCCTGGGCCTCGTCGCCGCCGGTGCCGTGCTCAAGCACTCCCGCGACTTCAACCTCACTCGCGAGGTCGTACTCGGTAGTGCACTGAGCCCGTACACCCCGGCCTTCGACATCCAGCAGGCCTGCGGCACCGGCCTCCAGTCGATCATCGCCGTCGGCGACGCCATCGCGTCGGGCCGTATCGATGCCGGTATCGGTGGTGGTGTCGACACCACGTCCGATGCTCCGATCGGCGTCAACGACGAACTGCGCGAGTTCCTGCTCTCCCTGAACCGGGCCAAGAGCACCACCGACCGCATCAAGCTGCTCGGCAACGTTCGTCCCGGCATGCTCGGCATCGAGATCCCGCGCAACGGTGAGCCGCGTACCGGCCTGTCGATGGGTGACCACGCCGCCATCACGGCCAAGGAGTTCGGCATCCGCCGCGAGGACCAGGACGAACTGGCCGCAGCGAGCCACCACAACATGGCAGCGGCCTACGATCGCGGCTTCTTCGACGATCTGGTGACGCCGTTCCTCGGCCTGACTCGCGACGACAACCTGCGTCCGGGATCGACCGTGGAGAAGCTCGCGACGCTCAAGCCGGTCTTCGGAACCAAGCTGGGCGACGCCACCATGACGGCAGGCAACTCGACGCCGCTGACCGACGGTGCGTCGGCTGCGCTGCTGTCGAGCGACGAGTGGGCTGCCGAGCGCAACCTGCCGGTGCTGGCGCACCTGGTCGATTCCGAGACCGCCGCCGTCGATTACGTCCACGGCAACGGGTCGTTCAAGGACGGTCTGCTGATGGCGCCGACCTACGCGATTCCGCGTCTGCTCGCACGCAACGGCCTGACGTTGCAGGATTTCGACTACTACGAGATCCACGAGGCGTTCGCCTCGGTGGTGCTCGCAACTCTGCAGGCTTTCGAGAGCGACGCGTACTGCAAGGAGCGTCTCGGCCTCGACGGTGCTCTCGGTTCCATCGACCGCAGCAAGCTCAACGTCAACGGATCCTCGCTCGCGGCGGGCCATCCGTTCGCCGCGACCGGTGGACGCATCGTGGCTTCGCTGGCGAAGATGTTGGCCGAGAAGGGCTCGGGCCGTGGCCTGATCTCGATCTGCGCGGCCGGTGGCCAGGGCGTCACCGCCATCATCGAGCGCTGATCACTGCAGCTTCGGCTGCTCTCCGACCGGGGGTCATAGGGTCGGTGGATCCGGTAATCGAGGGGTTTTCGGATCTGCCGACCACAACGTGGGAAAGGGCACGCAGAGTTCGCTCTGCGTGCCCTTTCACGTGTGATCAGCCCGGTATGCCGCTTTCCGGTGGTGTGGACTCCTCGCCGGTGTATTCCTCCACCGCCGAATCCCCGATGTCGGTCTGCAGCACCGGAGTCAGGTACTCGGGCACACCTCCCTGGATCTGGAAGACACTGGCACCGGAGATTCCGAGGTGGCTCGAATCGGAGTATCGGAACGGGGCCAACTGCGGTCCCTCGAAGTCCATTCCGCCTTCCTGGATGGCTGCGACGATGCCCTCACGGGTGGGATTCTCGCCTGCCGCCTGGAGGGCTTGTACGAAGGCGTATGCCTGGCTCAGTCCGTAGATGCGGTAATTGGTCAACGGGTCACCGGTTCCGTTCTCGGCCCAGACCTTCTGCCACAGTTGGGTCCACGGATTCTCCGGAGAGTCGACGCCCGGGATGTATTCCAGCGAGATCATCCCTTCGAGCGATTGCGCGCCGTCGGTGACCGCGCCCTGAGAGAACCGTCCGAGCAGAGAACCGACGAGGTCGACGTCGGATCCGATGGAGCTGTAGAACCACTCGGGGTCGTAGTTGAGTCGCATGGCTGTCAGCTGGCTCAGTGCGGTGTAGGAGGGGACGTTGAAGCCGAGGACCAGATCCGCTCCGGCACCCTGCAGAGCAGCGATCTGTGGTGCGACGTCGGTGTTGCCCGAGGTGTAGCGCACGACCTCGACGATCTGATCGTCGAGATACTGGCGCACTGCGGCCTCGCTGTCCCGGCCGAGGTCGTCGTCCTGGAGGAAGAGTCCGACCTTGGCGTCGGGCCGGTTCTTGGTCACCCAGTCGCCGATGATCTTGCCCTCGACCTGGTAGTCGGGCTGCCACCCGAAGGTGTTCGGGTACTTCTCCGGATCGTTGCCCCACATGATCGCACCGGAGGATACGAACAGGTCGGGCACACCTTCCTCGTTGAGGAAGTCGATGACGGCGCTGTGGGTCGCGGTGCCGAGTCCGCCGACGACGGCGAACACCTCGTCCTGGAGAACCAGTTCGTTGACGACCTGGGTGGTGGTCGTCGGATCGTAGGAGTCGTCCCGAACCACGTACTCGATCTGTCGGCCGTTGATGCCACCTGCGGCATTGACGTAGTCGAAGTAGGCCTGCGCGCCCGTGGGGATTTCGCTGTATCCGGGCGCTGCGACCCCGGTCAACGGAAAGTGGGCACCGATCTTCACCGAGGTGTCGGTGATGCCGACCGTCGACCCTTCCGAGGATTCCGTCGTCTCTTCTCGGCCACCTGCACCGCACGCCGCGGCCAACGACACGACGGCGACGAGCGCGGTCGTTCTGAAAGCCACCGATCCGAACTTTTTCATTTCATTCCTTTTCTGGTTGTACGTAACTTGCGATACGTGCCCACCAAACCCAGTGGGGCGAACAGGATGACGAGGACGGTGAAGATTCCGGTCACCAGTGGTGCGAGTTCTGCCGATTGCAGACTGCTCAGACCCACATCGAGCCCGAAGTTGGTGACCACCGGCGGGATGTAGGTCAGCAGAACCGCCCCGATCAACGCGCCGGAAAGGGTTCCCAGCCCGCCGATGACGACGGCGGAGAGCAGAGTCAGCGAGAGAGTCAGCGTGAATCCGCTCGGTGCCGCGATTCGTGCCGACATCGCCAGGACTGCACCGCCCGCTCCCGCACAGGCCGCACTGACCACGAACGCGAGAATGCGTGCGCGGCCGAGATCGATTCCGGACAACTCGGCGGCCACTTCGTCGTCCCGGACGGCCCGCCAGCGACGGCCGATTCGGCTCGACGAGACGTTCGCCAACAGGAAGAACACGAGCACCAGCAGTATCCAGCTGACATAGGCGACGAATTTGGTTCCGCTGAGCTCGTTTCCGGTGACGAAGAACATCATGTCGTCGATCAGTTCGGGCACCTTCGGTGCCGGTACGACGAGTCCTTGTTCGCCGCCGAGGTAGTCCGAGAAGTACAGGGCGAGGCCCGGTACCGCGACGGCGAGCGCCAGCGTCGCGCCGGCCAGGTACGGCCCGTGCAGTCGTGCGGCCGCCACACCGACCACGACACCCACCACCGCCGAGATCACGGTGGCGGCGAGCAGGACGAGGGGGACCGACCATCCCGAATCGTTGGCCCGCAACATCAATGCTGCGGTGTACGCACCGACCGCCATGAATGCGCCGTGCCCGAGTGACAGCTGGCCGCTCAGCCCGGTCAGCACCGTCAGGCCGCCGGCCGCGATGGCGAGGTAGGCCACCGAGGTGAGTTGGCTCTGACGGAAGGTGCTCAGGGATTCGAGCGCGAGGACGATGACGACCAGCCCGATGACGGCACCGAGCATGTGGCGTCGAACCGGTGTTGCGGTGAGGCGAGTGAGAGTTGCGTTCATGTCACACCCTCCTGGCCGCGGAGCTGGCGAACAACCCGCTCGGTCGCAACAGAAGAACGACGATCAGGATCACCAATGCTGCGCTGGAGACCAGATCCTGACCGAGATAGCCACTGACGAAACTCAGCCCTACGCCCATCAGCAGGCCACCGACGACTGCGCCGGCCGGGCTGTCCAGTCCGCCGAGAACCGCTGCGACGAAACCGAATACGACGATCGAGTCCATGTAGCCCGGGTGCACCAGCGAGCCGCCTGCGATGAGCAGTCCGGCCAGCGAACCGACCACTGCGGCCAGTGCCCAACCGAGAGTGAGCATTCGACTCACGCGCACGCCGAGGAGTTTGGCGACCTCCTGCTCGAAGGCGCTCGCACGCATCTTCAATCCCAGATCGGTGAACCGGAAGAGCAGGATCAGCAATCCCAGGACCACGAGGACGGCGAGGATCTTGAAGATGTCGTACCCGGTCAACGCCACGTTCACGTCGCCGATCCGCTGGCCGGTGAGGCCGAACGGCGCAGGGAACGAACGGAATTGGTTGCCGAAGACGATGGCGGCCACCGCGTGGATGATGATGAACAACCCGAGCGTGAGAATGACCGGGTTGATGTGCGACGAGCTGTCGACGAATCGGATGACGAGTCGCTCCGTCAAGGCTCCCAGGAGCAGGCCGCACAGGAGCGCGACCCCGAATCCGATCCAGTACGAGTAGCCGGCGTCGATGACGACCAGTGCCACGTACGTGGTGATCATGGCCATCGGGGCCTGTGCGAAGTTGACGATGCGGGTCGATCGCCAGATGAGTACGAGGGCGAGCGCGAACGCGGCGTAGATCATGCCTGTGGTCACGCCGTTGATGAGGATGGTGAGCAGTTGTTGCACTGTGGCTGGCGTCCTTTCGGCTTGCTCTAGAACCCGAGGTAGGCGTGTCGGAGGGCGTCGTCCCCGGCCAAGGTGTCGGCGGGGCCTTCCACCGCGACCTTGCCCAGATCGAGTACGACGGCATGTTCGGCGATCGACAGAGCGCTGCGGGCGTTCTGTTCGACGAGTACGACGGTCATCGACTCGGAGTCGACGAGTCCGCGCAACGTCTCGAATATCTGCGCAGCGACCTTCGGTGCGAGTCCGAGTGACGGCTCGTCGAGCAGAAGTACCGACGGTGTCGCCATCAGCGCCCGGCCGATCACGAGCATCTGTCGCTCGCCGCCGGACAGGGTGTGCGCCGAGGATGTTCGACGACCGGTCAGGGGCGGAAACATGTCGTAGATGCGGTCGAGGGTGACGGCGTCGTGACTTCGGTTGCGTCCCATCGCGCCGAGTCGAAGATTCTCGTCGACGGTCAACTCGGCGATCACGCCCCGACCCTCGGGAACGTGCGCAAGACCTTTGCGGGACATCCGATCCGGTGCAACGCCGACGATGTCGACGCCGGCGAGTTCGATCCTCCCCGATACCGGTTTCAGCAACCCCGAGATGGTGCGCAGCAGGGTCGTCTTCCCTGCTCCGTTCGCGCCGAGGACGGCGGTGACGGCTCCCGCCGTGACGGTCATCGACACCGAGTCGAGGGCGGTGACCGGTCCGTATCGAACGGTCAGATCGGTGATCGTCAGGTGCGCCGCGTCAGTCTTCATGTGCCACTTCGTTTCCGAGATAAGCAGCGAGCACGGCCGGATCCTCGCGAATCTCGTCGGGCGTTCCCTGAGCGATCACCTTGCCGAAATCGAGCACGTAGATCCGGTCGCACACACTCATGACCAGATCCATGTGATGCTCGACGAGCATGACCGATGTTGCGGGTCTTTCCGGTTCGGAGCCGGCGGATGCCGCAGGGGTGGGGCCTGCGGAACGACCCGTCGACGTTGCGAGCGCACGGATCTCGTCGCCGAGTTCGCTCATCTCGTCACTGGACAGTCCCGAGGCGGGTTCGTCGAGCAGGAGCAGTGTCGGTTCGCTCACCAGGGCGCGTGCCAGTGCGACGCGTTTACGCACCGCGTACGGCAGGCTCGGTGGCAATCGGTGCGCGTAGTCGTCGATTCGCAGGCGTTCGAGGGTGGCCATTGCGGTCGAGCGGACCGCGGCATCGTCGGATGCACTCGACGGCAGGCCGAGCAGGCCCGCGAGGATTCCGGTGTGCGCTGTTCGATCTGCACCGACCATGACGTTGTCGAGAACCGTCATCCGATCGAACAGTCCGAGTCCCTGCAGTGTTCGGCTCATACCGAGTCGGGGGAGGTCGTGGGGCCGTAGTCGAGTCAGCGTGTCGCCGTGTCGTCCGAGTGTTCCCGATTGCGGTCGGACGAGTCCGCACGCAACGTTGAACAGCGTCGTCTTGCCTGCGCCGTTGGGTCCGATGACGCCGAGGACTTCGCCGGGTCGCACCTCGAGACTGACTCCGGACAGCGCGACGATTCCGCCGAACGACACTTCGATGTCCGTCATGGTGAGGACCGGGTCCAACGTGTCGAGAGAGTTCAAGTGATCCACCTCACAATCTGTTGCGTTCACTATGGTGCGTTTCGCACAACGGGCGATATGGGCGCTGCGCACAGAATGTTTGGGTCCCTGGGCACCAGTAACGGTCAAATCGACCTGCGATGTGGGCTCAGTGCGCAAAACTGTGCAGGTGGGAGCTCCCGATGGTCGACGCGGATCCGCGCGTTCGGCTGCCCGGGGAGCGGTGACGGACGCAGACCAGGAGCAGATTCGCCGTGCGTGGGCAGCCCTGACGTCACGGGCGGATTCGATCGCGGACTCCATCACGCTCGCATTGATCGAGCAGGAACCCGGCTACCTGGCCAGTTCCACTCCGGACATCGCGGGCGAGATTCGTCGCAGCACTCGCGAGCACATCAACCAGGGGCTCCGCACCCTGTCGGGGCTGACCGCCGCGGGTGACAACGCGCGCGAGGTATGGCGCCGTACCGGCAGAGAGCGTGCGCGCCAGGGGATTCCGATGGAGTTGGTGCTCAAGGCGTACACGCTGGGGAGTCGGACGCTGTGGGAGGAGCTGATGCTCGAGCGCGAGCAGTGCCGCACCAGCATCGACGAGCATCTGCTGCTCGTGGCCGGGCAACAGCTGTGGCGCGCGCTCGACAGCCAGTACGAAACACTCGTCGAGGCATACCGGCAGGAAAGCGCCCGGATGCAGCAGCGCGATCTCGCCAACGTGCTGGTGATACTCGACGGCCTTCGATCGGGGCGGGGCGGTGATCCAGCGTTCGTCATGGAAGCGCGTGCCACCCTTGGCCTTTCGGCATCACAGCAAATTGCGTGTGTCGTCGGTCCGCTCGACGATCAAGGGTCGCCGCCGCTCCCGGCACCGGAAGACGCGATGGATCAGATCGGTGCGGTCTCGCATTGGAACACCAGGGACGGCCACCAGTTCGCGCTCGTCGCACTCGGAACGGGATCGTGGCACTCCGTCGTCGACGCACTCGCTGCTCGGGCCGTCGGGCCCGTGGGGGTCGCGCATTCGCCGGAGGGCCTGTCGTCGTTCGCTGCGGCGTATCGCCTCGCGGCATTGACGGCCGAGACCATCACCGAAGACAGTGGCGTGGCGTTGGCGACGGACCGACTGCCCCGCGTGATCATGGCGGCCGACGATCGATCGTCGGAATTGCTGGTCCGCCATGCTCTGGGAAAGCTGTGGACGCACCCGGAGCCGCATCGAGGAACGCTGCTCGACACCCTGGCGCACATGCTCGCGTCGGACGGCTCGCCCACCAACGCCGCCAAGGCGCTCTACTGCCACCGCAACACCGTGATCTACCGGGTCCACCGAATCGAGGAGTTGACCGGGCAGGATCTGACCGATCCGCGAGATCGGCTTCTCCTCACTCTCGCGCTGGTCAGAACCGGACATTGGGCCCGGGCCGTCGGGCAAGGGGACAGCTCGACGACCCCTGGATCATTCAACCGAATGAAATGACGAGACAATTTCGCGGTCGTTGTAACGGCGTGCCGCAGTCGGCCTATATTCCCAGTGGCTCCGTGCTGCTGCCTGACCCCCGACCCGGCAGCAGCACGGGGCCTTTACTCGTCTCTGTGCCGATGGTCTCCGAAGTGAGCGGCACCGTTCGGTTTGCGTAAGCTCGTGCGAGGGGTACGCCGGGCAGAAGGGCGGAACACAACCAACGGTGGTCCTGGAAGGGTCGAACGTGAGCGAGGGCAACAGTAGGTCGGGTGACGCGCCCAACGGTGCCGAACCGAAACCCGACGTACCGCCGTACGACGCTCCCACCGAGGTCTTCGGTGCGATCCGCGACGAGACCGACGGTCCGAAGCATTCCTCCGAGGCGGAGCAGCCTTCCGGCGCGACATCCGATGTCGTCGATCCGGGGTCGGACGGTGCCGAGTCGGCTGGCGCCGAGTCCGTCGATGCTGAGTCCGTCGATGCTGAGTCCGTCGATGCTGGGTCGGTCGATCCAGGGTCGGTCGATGCAGACACAGTGGCCGCAGATCCGGTCGTCGACGAGGCCGAGTCCACCGAAGCCGACGACGTCGTTCCCGGGGACGCCGCGCCCGACCAGATCCCGGCCCCGCAACCGCCGCCCGCAGCCGACGAGTCGCCGACCGTCGCGCAGCCCGTCGTTCCTGCGCAGCCCGAAGTTCCTGCGCAGCCCGTCGTTCCTGCGCAGCCTGTTGCTGCTGCGGAAGCTGGTGTTCCTCCCGCGACCGTTGTTTCTCCCGAATCGGAGTCGCCGGCCGGATCACCTGTGATTCCGCCGGAGGACGGCTCGCCGCAGGCCGGCGACGGGTCCGGATTCGTACCGCCGTGGCGGAAGATCGCGATCGGGACCGGCGCGGTGGTCGCCGTTCTCACGCTGCTGTACGCGGCGGATTGGATCACCTCCAGCGACCGAGTGCCCCGCGGCGTCACCGTCGCCGGGATCGAGGTCGGCGGCAAGAGTCACCCCGACGCCGAAGCCCTGTTGCGCTCGGAGCTGGGCGCGCGCGCCGAGCAGCCTGTGTCGGTCGACGTCGGCGATCGACAGGTCGAGATACTCCCGGCCGCCGCAGGCCTCGGTGTGGACTGGAACGCGACGCTCGACCGAGCCGGATCGCAGCCGATCAATCCGATCACTCGGCTGACGTCGTTGTTCGGCAGCCGCGAGATCGGCGTCGTGTCGACCACGGACGAGCAAGCGCTCACCGCTGCCGTCGACGGACTGCGCGTCGAGACCGACCGAGATCCTGTCGAGGGCGACGTGGTGTTCGACGGCAGCACACCGATTGCCGTCGCGCCGCTGTCCGGCCGGGTGCTCGACGCCGACGGCACGCGTCGAAACCTGCAGGCCGAATGGGCCTCGGGCGCAACGGAAGCGGCCTACGAAACAACACCCGTCACGGTGACTCAGGACGCCGTGGATCGCGCCTTCGCCGACATCGCCGTTCCTGCGGTCGAGGCACCGGTGACCGTAGCGGGCCGGCAGAACGTCGACGCGATCCTTCCGACGGATCGTGTGGGCGAGGTTCTGCGTTTCGACCCGGACGGCCAGGGCGGACTGACTCCGATCTACGACACCGACGTCGCCACAGGCATTCTCGCGCCGCAACTCGTGCGCACCGAGACGCCGCCGACGGACGCGTCGTTCACTTTCTCCGGTGGTGCCCCGACCGTCGTTCCCGGAGAGATGGGCGAGCTGGTCGAGTGGCGCAAGACTCTCGAACAATTGCCCGCGTTGCTGTCCGCCGACGGACCGCGCACCACCGAGGCGATCTACGAACCGGCCCCGCCCGCTCTCACCACCGAGGCCGCTCAGAACCTCGGGGTGCGAGAAGTGATCGCCGAGTACACCACCGGCGGGTTCGAGTACGCGTCGGGCGTCAATATCGGGCTGACGGCGCAGATCGTGAACGGTGCGCTCGTGAAGCCGAAAGAGACGTTCTCGCTCAACGGGTACACCGGTCCGCGAGGAAGCGCGCAGGGCTTCGTGGAGTCGGGGATCATCGACAACGGTCGACCCGATCGCGCAATCGGCGGCGGCATCAGCCAATTCGCGACGACGCTCTACAACGCGTCGTACTTCGCCGGTATGGAAGACACCGATCACACCGAACACAGCTACTACATCAGCCGATACCCCGAAGCGCGCGAAGCGACGGTTTTCGAAGGTGCCATCGACCTGAAGTTCACCAACCCGAACGACACCGGCGTGGTCATCGAATCGTTCGCCGACTCGTCCAGCGTCACCGTCCGACTGTGGGGAACGAAAACGGTCGACGTCGAATCGATCACCGGCTCGCGAACCAATTTCACCTCACCGAACACGGTGACATTGCCTGCAGGCGCAGGCTGCGTCGCCTCCGGCGGGGGCCAGGGATTCACCGCCAGCGACACCAGGGTGATCAGCGACGCCGCGTCGGGCAGGGAAATTTCACGGAACACCAGAACGGTGAAGTACGACCCGATCCCCATCGTGCGGTGCGTTCAGCCCGATCGCCCGGACCCCGCTCCGGCACCCGCAGCGGACCCCGCTCCGGAACCGGACGAAGACGAGTGATGCCGCACCCGCGCGCCGACGGTTCGAATCATGGCGATTCGGACTGTGGCGTCGCCGCCCGATCGGGTGTTTGCTTGCACTAATTGTTCGCTCGACAGAATTGCGCCCACGCGGGGGTGCACCACAAGATCGGAAGGGGAGCTTCGTCCAATGTCGCTCACACGTACCGTCCTCGATCAGCAGACGCTTCGCGAGGCGTACGCGCAGTTCCCGAGCGGCGTCGTCGCAATCGCCGCGAAGATCGACGGTGTCATGGTGGGCTTGGCGGCCAGCAGCTTCGTCTCGGTGTCCATCGACCCGCCGCTCGTCGCGGTGTGCATCCAGAACACGTCGACGACCTGGCCGAAACTCGAATTGGCACCCAACATCGGCGTCAGCGTTCTCGGCGAGGCACACAACGACGCCGTCCGTACCCTGGCCGCCAAGACCGGTGACCGTTTCGCCGGCCTCGATCTCACCGTCACCGACGGGGGCGCAGCCTTCATCGTCGGTGCCACCGCCTGGCTGGACACCACCATCGAACAGCAAATCCCCGCGGGCGACCACGCAATAGTTTTGCTGCGCATACATTCCCTGGACGTGCAAAGCGAAGTGAATCCAATCGTGTTCCACGGCAGCAAGTTTCGCAAACTGCAGCAATAGTCCTTCGTTTCGCTCGGCCCCGGGGGTTCGGCCTCGCTGTTCTCGCCTCTGCAATTCGCAAACGCGCGCGCATTTGCCGAACGCGCGCGAATTGGTGGCCTGATCGGGGGCTATTGTGCGCGCGTCTGACGAATGCGTGCGCGTTTGTTGTGGTCGGCCCCGCTGGTTCGGCCTTGCTGGCCCTGGGTTGCGTACCTGTTCGCCTCGGGATTTCGCAAACGCGCGCGCGTTTACGAGACGAACGGTCGGGCGAACTGGTACCCCCGTACCTGTATTCATCCACAGGTCCGTACTTGTGCACAGGTGGCTACTTTTCTTCTCGAGACGTCGCGCGCGTAGTCGAAACTCGCAGAATGAAGGATCACCGAATGGTGCGACGCTCGGAGGCGCTCGCCGATGGCCACGCCGATCACGAGTTGCGGGCGCTGTACGAACGCGGGGGCTGGGAGCGTCTGGTGAACGGCGTCTACGTTCCGTCGTCCAGGCTTGCCGGCCTTTCGGAGCAGGGACGGCATCGGCTGTTGATCGACGCCGTACTTCCGACAATTGCCGAGGGCAGCGCCCTCAGTCATCGATCTGCAGCACTGCTGTACGAATTACCCTTACCCGCAGGGGGATTCGACAAGGTGCACGTCACTCGACATCGCCGCGGCGGAGGTCGCGCGAACGCAGCGGTGATCGTGCACTGTGCACCGTGGGTGCCGTACGCGATCTTCGACGGAATTTCCGTGACCTCGCTGGCGCGGACGGTTGTCGACCTTGCTCGTACCGAGCCCCTTGTGTCGGCGGTGATTGCCGGTGACGCGGCTCTGAAGCGCTGCGATCCACAGGAGCTCGACGCGGAGTTGCAGCGTGCTCGGGGATGGAAAGGTGTGGCGCAGGCGCGGCGAGCCGTATCTCTCATGGACGGGCGAAGCGAAAACCCTGGCGAATCTCAGAGTCGAATCATGCTGCGCGAGAACGGATTCTCTGTGGAGTCGCAGGTGGAGATCCTGGATCCGGATGGGCGTGCGCTGGCGCGAATCGACTGGCTGGTCAATGGCGTAGTCGTGTGCGAATTCGATGGTAAAGCCAAGTACACCAAGTACCTACGGGAGGATGAGAACCCCGGCGACGTGGTGTTCAGGGAGAAGGTGCGGGAGGACGCCGTGCGCGATCTCGGCTATCCCGTGGTGCGCTGGACCTGGGCAGACCTGGCGAATCCGGCGGAGGTGGTGGCACGCGTTGCTCGAGCCGTGGAGCGGGCTGCTGCCCTGCCGCCACCGCGAGGGAGCGTGCGGAGCACGCCGCCTGGCCGGCAAACGCGCGCGCTTTTGCTGAACGCGCGCGAAATTGCCTGAGGATCCTGCAGAATTCGCGTGCATCTGACGAATGCGCGCGCGTTTGCGGCAGCCGGGACCCGTAACTCTCGCAACCCTGACAAATGCGCGCGCGTTTGCGGCAACCGGGCCCCACTCCACCATCCCCATCACATGGCAATGGCCGCACCCGAGAACAGGTGCGGCCGTTGACGATGTCAGGGAATCAGAATGCTGCTTCGTCGAGTTCCATGATGTCGTTGTCGATGTTGGTGAGGATTGCTCGGGTGGAGGTGAGCTGCGGGAGGATGTTCTTGGCGAAGAACGAGGCCACGGCGACCTTGCCTTCGTAGAACGCCTTGTCCTTGCCCTCTGCACCGTTGTCGAGTGCGGCGATGGCGATTTCGGACTGACGCAGCAGCAGCCAGCCGATGAGCAGGTCACCGAAGCCCATGAGGAAGCGCACCGATGCCAGGCCGACCTTGTACAGCTCGGTGGGCTGGTCCTGTGCGCCCATGAGGTGCTGGGTCATCGAGGTGACGATGGCCTGTACGTCTTCGAGTGCGGTGGCGAGCAGTGCGCGCTCGGCCTTGAGTCGGCCGTTGCCTGCTTCGCTGTCGATGAACGACTTGATCTGTCCGGCAACGTGAGCCAGCGCCACGCCGCGGTCGCGGGCGATCTTGCGGAAGAAGAAGTCCTGCGCCTGGATGGCGGTGGTTCCCTCGTACAGCGAGTCGATCTTGGCGTCACGGATGTACTGCTCGAGCGGGTAGTCCTGGAGGAAGCCGGAGCCGCCCAGGGTCTGCAGGGACTCCGCGAGTACCTGGTAGGCGATTTCGGAGCCGACGCCCTTGACGATGGGCAGCAGGAGGTCGTTGACGCGGTACGCGATGTCGGTGTCTGCGTCCGAGACCTGCTTGGCGGTGATCGGATCCTGGTGTGCGGCGGTGTAGAGGTACACCGCGCGCAGGCCCTCCGAGTACGCCTTCTGCATCATGAGGCTGCGACGCACGTCGGGGTGGTGGGTGATGGTGACGCGAGGGGCGGTCTTGTCGGTCATCTGCGTCAGGTCAGCGCCCTGGACGCGCTCCTTGGCGTACTCGAGTGCGTTGAGGTAGCCGGTGGAGAGAGTGCCGATTGCCTTGGTGCCGACCATCATTCGAGCGTGCTCGATGACGTCGAACATCTGCGCGATGCCCTTGTGGACCTCGCCGACGAGCCAGCCCTTGGCGGGGACGCCATGGCCACCGAAGGTGAGCTCGCAGGTGGCGGAGGCCTTGAGGCCCATCTTGTGCTCGACGCCGGTGACGAATGCGCCGTTGCGCTCGCCCAGTTCGCCCTTCTCGAAGTCGAAGAGGATGGACGGTACGAAGAACAGGCTCAGGCCCTTGGTGCCCGGTCCGGCACCCTCGGGACGTGCGAGCACGAGGTGGAAGATGTTCTCGAACAGGTCGTCGGAGACAGCCGAGGTGATGAAGCGCTTGACGCCTTCGATGTGCCACGAGCCGTCGTCCTGCTTGATGGCCTTGGTGCGGCCTGCGCCGACGTCGGATCCGGCGTCGGGCTCGGTGAGCACCATCGTGGCACCCCAACCGCGCTCGACGATGACCTTGGCCCATTCCTTCTGCTCATCGGTTCCGTTGTGGAACAGGATGTTCGCGAAGCCGGGGCCTGCGGAGTACATGAACGCTGCGGGCTGCGAGCCGAGAAGCATCTCGTTGATGCCCCACAGGAGGTTGCGAGGGGCTGCCATGCCGCCGACTTCTTCGTCGAGGCCGACACGCCACCACTCACCGTCGTAGAGCGCCTTGAACGACTTCTTGAAGGAGTCGGGCAGCTTCAGGCTGTGGGTTTCGGGGTCGAACACGGGCGGGTTGCGGTCGGCGTCCGCGAAGGACTCGGCCAGCGGTCCCTCGGCCAGGCGAACGACCTCGCGCAGCATGTCGCGGGCAACTTCGCCGTCCATGTCGCCGAAGTTGTCGCCTTCGAGGGTCTCGTCGAGTCCGAAGAGCTCGAAGAGGTTGAACTCGAGGTCCCGAAGGTTGCTCTTGTAATGGCCCATTGCTCGTTCGCTCTCCAGTCGGTGGTGCGGTCTCGTAAGTACCGCCCAAGTTAGCTACTCGTCGGTAACATAGGGGATGTTACCCCCGATCCGCTGTGCTGCCAAGGGGAGACCTACTCGCCAGTAGCAGTGCGTCCACGGCTGTGCCCTCGCTCACGTCGCGGTAGCGGTTCTCGGCAGTGACGATGGTCAATCGCGAGTCGATATCCGCCGTCAAATCCTCAGGCGTATAGAGGATTTCGGATTCCTGTGGTCCACCGGTGCCGGTCTCGATGTTGTCGGTGTGGTGCCCGAGAATCATGAGGATTCCGTCAGGTTTCAGCGCCGAAATTGCGGCGGACACGGCCGTGCGACGTGCCTCCGGGGGCAAGTGGAGGTACAACATGAGAACCAGGTCATAGTTCGGTTCGGTTGACAATTGCGTCACATCGGCGTGCACCCAGGTCAGGCGCTCGCGCACCGACCGAGGTGCCGAGGCGGCGACACGGCTGGCCCTGTCCAGTGCCGTCGAGGAGAAGTCGACGGCGTCGACGGTCCAGCCGCGGGTGGCCAACCAGATGGCGTTTCGGCCCTGACCGGACGCGAGATCGAGTGCCCGACCACGCTTCAGCGTCGTCGCGACTTCCACCAGCGTTGCGTTCGGTGCCTCGCCGTACACGAGTTCTCGGCCTTCGTACTTGCGATCCCAGTCTGCGGCGTCCACCCGGGGAAGCCTAGTGGGGGTTTCTACAGCGTCGCGCGCAGCAGCAGCACGTTGTAGTTCTGGTAGACCGTCGCCAGGAAGTACAGGTCGCGGCCGGTCGAGTAGGGGTGGATGTACGGCGCGTAGATGGAGCTGACCTCGCGGGTGTCGACCAGAACCTCCGGCGCGCTCCACGGCCCGACGGGCGACGGCGAGCGTCGCAGCACGATCGAGTTGGCGTTGTCGGTGGTCAGCATCAGGTACTGACCGAGGGTCGCGTTGTACGCGACGGAGAGTTCGCCGACGCCCCCGACGATGGGTGCGGCTGCCGCCGGGTCGCCCTTCTTCCAGTCCTGGCCGGTCCAGTACTCGTACTCGCCGAGCCTGGCGATGTCCTGCTCCTTGACGCGAGCCACGTGACCGAGATTGAAGCGGCCTGGCGGGGTGCCGTACTGGTAGACGTAGCCGCCGTCCTTCAGGTACGCGCTCTGCTGGAAGTTGCGATCGCCGCCGACGCTCGGCCGCTGGGTCTCGGGTAGCGCTGCCCAGTTCTCCCCGTTGTCGTTCGACACTGCCAGGCCGGAGAAGTTGGTTTCCCAGGTTCCTGCGGGTCCCCAGTTCTTCACCGACATCAGGTTCAGGTACTGGCTGTCGCCGACGGCCACTCCTGCCGTCGGGATTCGACTGATCTCGACGAACGGAATCTTGGGGCTGGGGACGACCTCTTTGGTCTGGCCGATCGGGTCGAGTACGACGCTGTCGAAGTTCATGCCGTCGGCGAGGTTTCGGTCGTTGCTCCGCACGATGGCGTTGCTGCGCCACGACCACAGGCTGCCCTGCAGCAGGTTGGGTACGCCGAGTCCGGCGGTATCGCCGAAAGCCGTCAGTACCTCGCCGCGGCCGTTGTCCCACATGATGCCGAGGTCGGTGCCGATCATGTTGACGTTCTGGGTGTTGTTGGGGCTCGACATCCCGGTCACCTGAGCGACGGCTTGTGTGCGGCCGTTCAGTTGCGGCAGCCCGAACGTGCCGTTGAGGCCGGCGATGGGATTGACCGCGTTGGGATTGGCAAGTGCGTTGGGGCCGGTGACCAGCAGCGATGTGGCCACGGAAATGACGGCAATGGTCAACATTCTCGAACCCACGCGACTCACGACGTTCTCCCCATTTCGATTCTCTCCCCGACAACCGGGAAGAACCATATCAGCGGTTTGTTCGAGAGGTAATAAGACGAGGTATCCGCTGTTTCGGGAAATCGGGCGATTGCACCTCGGTGTCGTAATCTGGACAACGTGAGTGATCTGCCCGATTCCCGGCTGGCGAGGGATTTGTCCGTCAGCGCGATGCGGCTGAATCGGAGACTCCGGCTGCGCCATTCCAGCGACAGATTGCCCGTCGCTCACTTGTCGATTCTGACGACGTTGCTCCGTGAGGGACCGATGACGACGGGCGAGTTGGCGGCGAGGGAGCGGATCAAGCCACCGTCGGTGTCCAGGTCCTCGCACGCCTTGGTCGAGTCGGGGCTGATCTGCCGGGAGCCCCATCCGACGGACGGCAGGCAGGTGGTTCTGCGGCTGACCGATGCCGGGACTGCGACTGCCCGTCAGGAGGTCGCAGCTCGGGAGATCGCGCTCGCAGAGCAACTGGACGAGTTGACGCCGCAGCAGCGGGAGACACTGGCCGCGGCGGCCCGTATTCTGACGGAGATTGTCGAACGGGTCGACTGACCGTCAGTTCTCGTGGTGAACTTCGTGATCGAGAGCGTCGACGTCCCATTCGATGGTGGACCCCAATTCTTCGGAGTCACCCCGGCGCGCGACGCGGCCGAGGACGGTCGCGACGACTGTCGCGATCACCATCCATACGGCTACGCCTATCAACAACCCGGTCATGTCACACTTTCTAGCACCTGTGTCTGTGAAATCGCCGTGAAACGGTGGTTCGGATTTGTTGCGATTCGATATTGGTTGTTTACGGTCCGGCAATTCGGGCAGATCGAACGCGCTGTTCCACAACGGATGTGGAGATTTCGTGAAACCGGCCGAGTTCGGGTGGAAACAGACCTCTCGGAACGGATCGAGACCCGATCAATTACCCATTGCCATGACAGCAATACGGAATCTGCTGTTCGGTGCGCACAATTGTGCCACCGGGTCGAGATCGGACTCGAAGTCGACATCGCGCAATTCGGGGAGCATCGTGATCGACGCTCCTGCGGCGGTCAGAGCATCGAGAGTGTCGGTGCCCGTCGAGGGCGCAGACATGGGCACGTCGAGCAGGGACCGTGCCAGGTCGGGGTCACGCAGGCCCAGCGCCCACCAGCCACCGTCCTCGGCCGAGCCCAGGACGTCACTGCTGCCCAGTCGCGCCGCCGCGTCGGAGAGCAGTCGCGCCGTGACCTGGGGGGTGTCCATACCGATCTGCAGTACGGCACCGGAGGTGGCTGCGTCGGCGTGTGCATTCGCCAGTCGTTCGCCCAACCCGTCGCCGCGCTGCGCAATCACCGTGAACGACGCCAGAGCACGGGTGAGTTCGTTCGCGCGGGCCGCGTCGGCGAGGGAGCCGGTGAGGGCCACGACACGGCGGTCGACGTCGGCGGCCGCGACGGCGTCGAGGGTGTCCAGCAGCGAGGCTGCGGCCAGCTCGGCGGCAGCTTCGTCGCCGATCGTGGCGGCGAGGCGTGTCTTGGCCAGCCCGGGAACGGGGGCTTTGGCGACGACGAGAGCGGTGACGGTCACGAGAGCACCTTCCAGAAATCTCGCACGGCGACGATCGTCCCCTTCACCGAGCCGGAGACCTTGGACGTTCCTGCTGTCCGTGGCCGGTAGACCACGTCGTGTTCGACGACGGTCCAGCCGGCTTCGGCCGCCAGTACGAGCAACTGCAGCGGGTAGCCCGAGCGTCGGTCGGTGACGTCGAGGTCGAGCAGTGCCTGACGACGTACTGCGCGGATCGCTCCCAGGTCGTGCACCGGCAGCTTGTACTTGGTGCGAAGTCGAAGTGCCAGAACGGCATTGCCGATCCTGGCGTGCAGAGGCGAGCTTCCCCTGTCCGGTCGGCGCCGACCGACGGCGAGGTCCGCGTGATCCAGGGCCGCCACGAGGGTCGGCAGGTCGAGTGGATCCATCGAACCGTCACCGTCGAGGACGCAGACGATGTCGGTGTCGGCCGCGACGACGCCTGCATGAACTGCTGCACCGTAACCGGGCACCGATTCGGAGACCACCGTTGCTCCGTGGGCAGCGGCGACGGCGGCGGTGGCGTCGGTCGAGTTGTTGTCCACCACGATCGTCAGGTAGCCCGCCGGGACCGAATCGAGCACTGCCGGAAGCGATTCGGCCTCGTTCATGCAGGGGATGACGACTGTGACGGACTTCGGTTCAGACACGGGGCGGTCCCGTGCCTTCGGCGTCGCGCAGCGGTGCGTCGGCGAAGGCGGTGAGACCGTCCCTCGGCATGATCGTCGCGCGGAATCCCAGGGTCTGTTCGGCCAACGCGGAACTGGCGACGATGTGCCGTACGTCGCCCGCCCTGTAGCGTCCGGTGATCTCGGGCGTCGGCCCGCCGCGTGCGTCGGCGAGGATTGTGGCGACCTCACCGATGGTGATCGGTTGTCCCGAGCAGACATTGAGGGCGGTGAAGCCGTCCAGCTCCGCCTCGATCGATGCGATGTTCGCGGCCGCCACGTCGTGCACGTGCACGAAATCGCGGGCCTGCTTGCCGTCCTCGTAGACCGTCGGGGCCCGACCGAGCTCGAGCGAAGACCGGAACATCGCCGCCACACCGGAGTACGGGGTGTTTCGCGGCATGTGCGGTCCGTACACGTTGTGGTACCGCAGTGCGATCACCGAGCCGCCCGTGGCGACCGCCCATGCGGAGGCGTAGTTCTCTTGTGCCAGCTTGCTCGCGGCGTAGGTACTTCTGGGCTCGAGCGTCGAATCCTCCTCGACCAGAAGCCAATCGAGAGGCTCGCCCGATATCGGGTCGCGATTGTCGAACAGTCCCGCGTCGAGGTCGGCTCGGGTGCGTG
Organism: Rhodococcus sp. 06-418-5; assembly: GCF_002258285.1. Classification (NCBI taxonomy): domain Bacteria; kingdom Bacillati; phylum Actinomycetota; class Actinomycetes; order Mycobacteriales; family Nocardiaceae; genus Rhodococcus; species Rhodococcus sp. 06-418-5. The sequence continues at coordinate 297,196 of NZ_NOYE01000014.1, read as the reverse complement.
GCCGAGGAATCACCGTCTCACCGGACGAGTTGAGATACCGCCCTTCGCCGTAGACGACCATCGACGACGCGAGAACCAGGCGCGAACACCCCGCCTCGTACATCGCAGCGAGCAGAACCGCCGTCCCGTAGTCGTTGTGACTGGCGTAGGCCGGGGCATCTGCGGCATCGACGCCCGCTCCGACGACTGCGGCCTGGTGACACACGACGTCCACCCCGCGCAATACGTCGACGAGTGAGTCCTTGTCGCGCACATCGAGATCGATGATCCCGTCGGCTCGCGCTCCTGGGCCGTGAGCCGACTCCAGCATGGCGTCGACGGCTACGATCTCGAGATCGGAATCGCGGGCGGCGTCGAGAATGTGGCCACCGATGAATCCGGCTGCGCCGGTGAGCAGTACCCGCGTCATGGCAGTTCGATCGGCAGCGTGAGGCCGGTGTGCACTCGACACGTGGGGCAGTCACCGGTGGGAGCGTCGCGGACGGCCGAGCGCACCAGTGCTTTGAGCGGCTCGATGTTCTTCTGGAATTCGGCGAACACGTCCACTGCCTTGACGCCCTGGCCGGACTCGATGCCTGCGTCGAGGTCGGTCACCAATGCGATCGGCGCGTAGCAGAGTTCGAGTTCGCGAGCCAGGACCGCCTCGGGGTGGCCGGTCATGTTCACCAGCGTCCAACCCTGGCGGGCGAACCATTGGCTCTCGGCGCGCGTGGAGAACCGAGGACCTTCGACGACGACCATGACGCCGCCGTCGATCGCCGAGTCCTGGACAGCGGACTTCCTCAACGTGGGGCAGTAGGGGTCTGCGAATTCGACGTGTATTCCGCCTTCGTCGAAGTAGGTCTGCGCACGCCCGGAGGTTCGGTCGACGAGTTGATCGGGGATCACGACTGTCCCCGGACCGTATTCGGACACCAGGGATCCGACCGCGCATGGGGCGAACACTCGGCTCACCCCGAGCATCCGCAGCGCCCACATGTTGGCGCGATACGGCAACGTGTGCGGTGAGTACTCGTGATTCCGGCCGTGTCTGGGCAGAAACGCGACTCGCCGACCTTCGACCTCACCCAACGTGATCGGGGCGCTCGGAGCGCCGTAGGGGGTGTCGAGCACGACCTCCTCGGCATCGTCGGCGAAGAACGAATAGAAGCCGCTGCCGCCGATGACGGCGATCTCGGCCCGTCCCTTCGCGTCGTTGTTCATCTGCTCATCCTCCATCACCGTCGGTCGATATGCTGGTCCGAAGTCGTGGTCGCCTCGAGTCCGCAGGGAGAAAAGACTATCCGTTACTGGAGAGAAGCCGTCGCCGGCACGTTGGCCGTCGTGCTCGTCGTGGTCGCGTTCGTCGTTCCGTACCTGGGCAACGAACTCGTCACTCCCATCATCAACAGAACTCCGCAGCAGGTGCGTGATTTCGCCGATGCGGCACCGCTGTTCGGCTTCCGTGAGATTCACGTGGGATGGGGGACTCCCGTCGCCGTTCTGATCGCCGTGGCCACCGTGTTGTGGGGGCCGACGGTGGCACGTCGACTGTCGTGGACGCGACTGCTGTTCCTCGTGTGGGGTGCGTCGGCGGCCTGGACGATGTCGCTGGCGATGGTGGACGGTTGGAAGCGCGGCTTCGTCGACCGGCTGGCGTCGACGGACGAGTACCTGCACGAGGTGCCCGGTGTCACCGACATTCCGGCCACGCTCCGCGGGTTCTCCGAGCGGATCCTGGACTACCAGGCCGATTCGTGGACGACGCATGTGTCGGGTCATCCACCGGGCGCATTGCTCACCTTCGTGTGGCTCGATCGTCTCGGCCTCGGCGGTGGAGCCTGGGCGGCGACGCTGTGCGTGCTGGTCGGTACGAGTGCCGCCGTCGCGCTGGTGCTGACACTGAAGGTACTCGGTGACGAGAACATCGCGCGGCGTGCAGCACCGTTCGTGGCGATCGCCCCGGCGGCGATCTGGATCGCCGTCTCGGCGGATGCGTTCTATGCCGGTGTTGCCGCGTGGGGCGTTGCGTTGCTGGCGATCTCCACGAAGCGGTACCTGTGGCCGGCGTCGATCGGTGCTGGAGTGCTGCTCGGTTTCGGTATCTACCTCAACTACGGGCTGGTGCTGATGGGCCTGCCTGCGGTCGCGGTGTTGATTGCCGGGCGGAGGATTCTGCCGTTGGTGGGCGCGCTGATCGGTGCACTGATCGTCGCGGGGATCTTCACGGCGTACGGATTCTGGTGGTACGACGGCTACTTGCTGGTGCAGGAGCGCTACTACCAGGGCATCGCGAAGGACCGTCCGTTCGAGTACTGGGGTTGGGCGAATTTCGCGGCGCTGTTCTGTGCGCTGGGTGTTGCTGCGCCCGCGGCGTTCCCACGGATTCTCACCCGGCTCGAACCGATCAATCTGTTGGTGATCGGCGGTGTCGCTGCGGTGGTGATGGCGGATCTGAGTCAGTTGAGCAAGGCCGAGACCGAGAGAATCTGGTTGCCCTTCGCAATGTGGATGCTGATCGCGCCCGCTGTGTTGCCGATCAGGACGCATCGCTTCTGGTTGGCGCTGCAGGTGATCGGTGCATTGGCGATCAATCATCTGCTGTTCACGAACTGGTGAGCGGAGCCAGCGTCATCTGAGCGAACCAGCGCCCGTCGATCGGTGCCACGTCGACCACTCGAAGGCCGGCGGCATTGGCGAGATCCGCTGTGGCGTCGGCGCTGACGCTCGACCAGGCGAACCAATCGCCGACCATGGTGTCGGTTTCCCACCGAACGGTGCGGTGACGAATTCCTGTGTCGCTGGGCGCATCCACTTCCGCGATGACGGCTCCGTGGGGTGCGAGCAGGTCGGCCGCCCGGCGGAGCAGACGCACCGGGTCGCCCCCGATGCCGATGTTGCCGTCCGCGAGGAGGACACACGACCAGTTGCCGGTGTCGGGCAGTGGCTCGAACAGGTCGCGAAGAACGGCGTTGCCGCCGCGCCCGATGGTCAGATCGACTGCTGTTCGGGATGTGTCGACACCGAGTGCCGAGACGCCACGTCGCGCAAGTGCTTCGGTGAGTCGACCCGGCCCGCAGCCGAGATCGATGGTGGGGCCGGTACATCGGCTGAGCATGGCGTGATCCGCGCGGCGATCCTCGGCTGACGAGGCGCTGCCGCCCATCCACCGCGCGGTGGGAAGTTGCTCCCTGCTGCCGTCGGAATCGCCTATCCAGCAGGGTAGTCCGGCTGCTGCGCGGTTGAAGAGTGTATCGGCGGTGACGCTCATGCTCGGCTCCGTACGAGAGTCCATCGGATGAAGTAGGCGGCGGCGCTCACGGTGAACAACACCGCGGTCAGCGCGAGCCAACGTCCGAGAAAGGGTTCCTGGGTCAAACCGGTTGCGGCCCGATAGGATTCCGCACCCTGGGAGAGTATCCCGGGGAAGAACATCAGAAACGTCAGTGCTGTCCCGAGAGCGGGAACGCGAACGTAGTTCACCGGTGACACGGCCAGGTGGCGGCTCGGAATGCTGGTGAGGAGCCGATCGGCCAGTGAGTAGAGCGGGAACAGTACTGCGTCGTGCAGCAGTACCGATCCGAAGAACCACACGAGAACGGATTTCCACCACACGTCGCTGTTCCACAGAGTCTGCGGCCCTGCGAGTGTGACGACGTAGCCGACGAGGGCGAACGAGAGCAGCAGACCGACCGCATGCAGCGGGTGCCCGCCGTAGATCTTCGTGAACGCTCTCATCGGTCGGCTCCTGGTCCTGCGATGCAAACACCCGTGCGCGAGAGCCACCGTCGTCGACGGTGACGCCTCGCGCACGGGGTCAGGAAACTGTTATGCAGCGGTGTTGATGGTGATGGTCGCAACGCCCACGAGCAGTCCCGGGGTCACAGCATCGGTGTTGAAGGTGCTGTTGAGCAGTCCGGCAGCGGTCTCCGAGATCTTCACCTGGGTGCCCTGCAGGATTGCAGTGTTGTCGGGTCCGGTAGCGAGCGGCTGCAGGGTGCGGCCGTCGAGATCGAACAGCACTGCGTCTGCGGCTGCTTCTTCGCCGTTGACCAAGACGTCACCGGTGAGGAGCGACGTGCCCGGGTCGATGTCGAAGTTGGTGAGCTCGACGACGGTCTCGCCTGCGGTCAGCGAAAGGCCGCTGCCGTCGTGGTTGATCTCGCCCTGGACGTAGGGATCGACGGTGCCGGGCTCCCAGTACTTGACGTCTCCGCCGGTGATCGGGAAGCGGATGGATCCGTCTGCGAGAGTGGCGGTTCCGACGACACCGGGCGTGAGGCCCAGGGTGGTCAGTGCACCGGTGAAGCCGGGATCGAGCGCAACTGCGGTGTCGACACCGGTGAGGTTGTCGACCTCGGCTGCGGGCTCGGGGGTGCTCTCCACTGCTTCTGCTGCCGAAGAGGTGGCTGCGTCGACGGTGTCGGACGCTTCCTCGCTGGAGCATGCGGCAAGCGGGACGATGGTGAGTGCACCGATTGCGGTGGCGGCCAAAGCTTTACGAACAGTGAACATGTCGGTCAACCTTCCGTGCTCGTCTCTCGAGCGTTGTGGGTCATTCGGCGCTGCTTGCCGAGCGGATGGGTTCCATCTCGATCCCCTGCAAGGGAGCGTGTCCACCTGTTACCCGACAAACCGGACTGCCAAACCGGAAATTTTCCGAAGGTTCACTCGCGGATCAACGAAGGATCAAGTCCGCTGCTCGTTCGCCGATCACCACCGACGGTGCGTGCGTGTGTCCGCGGATGATGCTCGGCATGATCGACGCGTCGGCGACGCGAAGGCGGTCGACGCCCCGTACCCGCAACTCGGCATCGACGACACTGTCGGCGTCGTTGCCCATACGGGCAGTGCCCACGGGGTGATACAGCGTGTGCGCATTCTGCTCGAGAGCCTCGGTGAGCAGGTCCGCCGGGGAGATGTTCGACGCCACCCTCGGGCGTACGACGTCGCCGAGCAGTCCCTTCAGAGCTGGTGTTTCGGAGATCGCGATGCATGCGCGAAGGCCTTCGATCATCGCCCGGCGGTCGAGGCCCTCCGGATCACCCAGGTAGTGCGGTTCGACGATGGGCTTGGCCGTCGGGTCGGACGACCGGAGGGTGATCTCGCCGCGGCTCTCCGGTTTGAGGAGCACCGTTCCGATGACGGCGGCATGGGAGTCCTGCGCGATGAGTCCCTCGTCGAAGAAGGGTGCCGGGCCGAAGATGACTTCGAGATCGGGCAGGGCGAGGTCCTCGCGGCTCTTGACGAAACCGTAGGCCTCGGCGACGTTGGAGGTCAGCATGCCGCGTCGTCGTGCGAGGTAGTTGACCAGCTCCGGGATCTTCTCGGCGTGGAAGAGCGAGTCGGTTTCGGTCTTCCAGCCGATGAGTGCGGCCAGATGGTCGATCAGGTTCTGTCCGACTCCGGGTGAGTGATGCCGGACGGCGATGCCGTGCGACTTCAGCTGTTCCTGGTCGCCGATGCCCGAGAGCATCAGCAGTTGCGGGGTGTTGATCGCTCCGCCGGACAGTACGACTTCTCTGCGTGCACGAACGGTGTGTACTGCGCCGCCCGAGGTGTATTCGACGCCCACCGCGGCACTGCCCTCGAAGAGGACGCGAGTGGCCTGCGCATCGGTGAGGATGGTGAGGTTCTTGCGCTTCTTCGCCGGTCGTAGGTACGCATCGGCGGTGCTCCACCGTGCGCCGCGCTTCTGGTTGACCATCGTGCGGCTGAAGCCCCTGGGTTCGGGCAGGTTTGCCGTCTCCACCGGATAACCGGCCTCCTCGACGGCGTCGAGGAAGGACGACGTCAGGGCACGGGGACTGCGCTGGTGCGAAACGACGAGCGGGCCGTCCGTACCGGAGTCGAGTTCGGTTGTCCCCTCGATGTTCTCGATCTTGCGGAAGTAGCCGACGAGGTTGCGGAACGACCAGGAGTCGTCGGAGACTGCCGCCCAGTCGTCGTAGTCTGCGGCGAATCCGCGCACCCACATCATGGCATTCATGGACGACGAGCCACCGAGCATCTTGCCGCGCGGCCAGTAGATGCTGCGATCGCGCAGTTCCGGTTGCGGTTCGGTGAGGTAGTCCCAATCGACCTCGCTGCGAAAGAGTTTGGAGAATGCAGCGGGAATGTGGGCGAACTTGTTCTTGTCCTCGGGGCCGGCCTCGAGCAGGATCACCTCGTTGCGTGGGTCTGCGCTGAGGCGATTGGCCACCACCGCGCCTGCCGAACCTGCGCCCACCACGATGTAGTCGGCCGTCGTGCGCTGAGAGCTCATGATTGTCCTTCGATCGTCGTCGACGCTGGGTTCTACCCGCGCAGGGCGGAGGCGAAAATTGCCGGCAGCTTGGACCAGGACGGTGCGCCCGCGAATGCGGTGAGCAGCTTGCCGGTCGATGCTGCGGTCTTGTTGGTGACGAACCACGGTGGCTTCGGCGAGATGGAGAGTTCGCCGTTGACCAGCGAGCGCGGCAGTGGCCGGAAAGGCCCGCGCACCACTGTTCGCTCGGCCCCGTCGATCAGTAATGCGTTGTGCACGACGCCGATTCCGCTCTGCACGTCGTCGACGGTGTGGCCGGGGAATGCGCCCCAGGTGGCCGCTGCGGTGAGGAATCCGATGGCCGTCCAGGCGTTGACGGCGATGGTGCCGTACCGGAGGTCGGCGAGCATGGTGTCGAACTTCTCCCCGAGTCCCTTGATGGTGCCGGGGGTGCCGATGATGTTGATGCCGAGTGTTCCGGTGAATTCCTCGTTCGTGGCCTGTACCGCCTTGGCGGCGAATGCTGCTCCGCTGTAAGGCAATTCGATGATACCCATGACCGGTGCGAAGTACTCGGTCTGCAGCAGCGGTGCGTATTCGCCGGGGTTCAGATCGGTGATGAGCACGCGGCCGCCGCGTTCACCGAGGCGTTCGGCGGACGGGTAGGTGGCGGTGGCGTCGGACACTCGCTTGTCGCTGCCGGGGTAGTAGGGCGTTCGTGCCGGAGCGCGGTCGAGGGCGGCGCGCAGGGCGGCGACGAATTGGTCGCGCTGCTTCCATTCCGAGGACAGTACGACGACCTGCGAAGCGACACAGTTGTATCCACTGTTGTGCAGGCGTTGGGTGGCGATGTGTTCGGCCTGGAACTCGATGTCGGCACGGCTCCACTCACCGGGCAGAACGATGGTGGGCGAGACTCCGCCGAGTTCGCTGGAGATCTCCTTGGTGAGGATCGGGTCGTTGGCTGCCTTGCGCGCAGCTCCGTCCGGGCCGGGACCGAAGACGATCGCGTCGTGCGTGATGGCGCTGCCGGTCATGTGGACGTGGTCGACGGACGAGTGCTGGACCAGGTAGGTGCCCACGTCGGCTCCTCCGGTGAGCAGACGCAGTGCGCCGATGTCGACGAGCGGGGCGAGGATCTTCTCGAACACGGGCAGCAGCGGATCCATGATGGGGTTGAGCTTGAGTGCGACGACCCGGTTGAACGCGATCAGTTCGTACAACGCATCCAGCGGCGCGATCGAGGTGATGTTGCCTGCGCCGAGAACCACTCCGATGCCTGCGGTGCGGGTGGGGTCGAGCTGGGCGAGACCCGCGGTCCGCTGTGCGGTCGCACGGTCGATTCCGGGCTTCAGCCACACCTCGGCGCTGAACCCGTTGAGCAGGAGTCGCTCGAAGATGTTGAGGGGCAGCACCGACACCGTCGTGCGCCCACCGGGTGCCGTCCCGAACTTCGCACCGGCCAGTGGGCTGGTGCCTGCTTCGAGCGCCGCGAGTGTGTGCGCCACGGTGCCGAGTCCGTTGAGGAACGAGTACGGACCCGACAGCCATTCCTCTCCGACGAGGCTGGACGAGGCGTCGAGTCCCTTGATCGACGTTGCCGCCGTCACCCACTCCTGCGCGTGAGCTGTGGTCAGCGCATGCACACGTTCGAGGAGCGCTCGGCGTTCGGCCAGGGTGAGGCGTTCCCAGTTCTTCTCTCCCGCGGACAGATCGGCGAGTGCGGAGTCGACTGCCTCGGTGGGTCCCGTCGTCGGTACGGATTGCAGGTGTGGGGTGACGTCGCTGGTCAACTTCTCGGCTCCACTCGTCGTTCGGGTACACGGCTTCACTGTGATTGTGGTCGCACTCGGGCGCGGGACGCTATGGGCCGGGGGCCTCAATCGGATGCGACAGTTTGTGCCACCGCACAATTTCGCTGTGGCGTGGCTTACACGGGTACGGCTAGAGTTCGGTCATGACCGCGACCGAGTTCGATGTGCATCCGTCACCGACCGATCTGGCCGCGACGATGCTCGACGGCGTCGACGATCTCGCGACCGAGCTGGTGCGACGCATCCTGGGGGCCGAGCACGCCTACCTCGAATCGACGCTGCTCACCACCGAGCAGCTCTACGAGGCGTCGCGGAGCAATCTGGCCTCGATGTTGGGCAAGCTGTCCGGTCGTGCTCCCATGCGGCTCGAGTCGGCGCGGGACGCGGGCCGGCTCAAGGCCGAGCAGGGGGTACCGCTGGCTGCCCTGCTGCACGCCTTTCGGCTGGGCGGCAGGTTGGTCTGGGACGAGTTGATGGAACGCTCGGACGGCCGCGCGAGTCATGCGCTGCTGGACATGGCCGCTCAGGTCTGGGCGTTGGTCGACGTGTACTCCGACGAGGCAGCGGAAGCCTATCGAGAGAGCGCCGACATGCGTGCGCGCGAAAGCGCCGAAGCTCGTGGACGTCTCATCCGTGTGCTCTTCGCCGATCACGGCGCGAATCCGACTGCGGCGGCGGACGCGTTGCGAACGTTCCGCATTCCCGACCACGGCTACTTCGCGGTGGTCTCGCAGGAGCCGTTGACCGCAGCGATGGGGATCGACGGATTGATCGCCCGCCTCCGTACCGCGGGTGCCGAATCGGTGTGGGACGCCGAGGTGGACGGTACCGTCGGGCTCATCTGTGCCGCAACGGAATCGGAGATCGACTCCGCTGTGGTCACGCTGAGCGAGCTGTGTCCGGGGCGGGTCGGGGTGAGCTCGGTGTTCCGGTCGCCGTCGGGTATCGGTGACGCCGTCGGCCAGGCCCGGCTGGCGCGGTCGTGCACCTCGGGCGAGGCATCACCGCCCGCACCGGTGCGCTACGACTCCGTGCCGGTGCCGCTGCTGCTGGTCCGCGATCCGAAATCGGGCCGGATCGCCTCCCGTCAGATACTCGGCGATCTGCTGGCGTTGCCGCGAGCCGAACGGCAGAGCCTGCTCGATACTCTCGACGCCTGGTTCTCCTGCGGCGGTTCCACCCGCGATGCCGCCGAATCGCTGCACTACCACCGGAACACGGTGTTGTATCGGCTACGTCGAATCGCCGAGCTCACCGGTCGCGACTTCCGTGATCCGATCCAGGCCGCCGAACTGTACGTCGGGCTCAGGGCGTATCAGCTCCTGACCTGAGGATCAGTGGCTGGCGAGGACGACGTCGAGGATTCCGGCTCCCAGCGGCACCGGTACGCAGGTCGGGGGACGCGCGTTCGCCGGGTCGAGGGCGTTGAGCGCCAGCCGCAGCGCGGTGGGATCGTAGGTGAACGTGAAGTGCGCTACCTCGGTATCGGGGCACACGTCCTGCACCACGATGTTGTGCGCTCCCGGATCTCGAAGCAGCGCATTGGTGTACGGCTGAATCACTTCGTCGACCCGTGTTGCGATGGAGGTGTACTCCACCCCGGGCACGGTGTCGCCGCCGGCGTTGAGCCGATCGAGAAAGTCGGATCCGGCCATCAGTTGGGCGAGACCAGGACCGAATTCGCTTGCCAGGACACCGGTTGCACCCGGCACCGCCTGCACGACGGGCGCTACTCCGTACATGGTGCCGCCGTACGTCGGTGATGCGATTCCCACCCATCGATCGACGACGTCGGCGCCGCCCAGTCTGTTGACGAAGTATCGAGCCACCGCGGCACCCTGGGAGTAGCCGACCACGTCGACTGCGGCGGCACCGGTTGCCTGGAGAATCGACGACGTCATCGCCTTCAGTTGCGCTGCACTGTCTTCGATGACGCCGTACCCGTTGGATCTGCCGTCCGGCGACGTGCCGTAGTTGATGGCGAAGACACAGAAGCCTGCTGCTTTCAGGATCGGCGCGAAGCCTGCCCAGTCGGCGTACGCGGTGGCATCGGTGCCGTGCACGAGGACGACAGGATTCGGGTGGGCTGCGGTGGGTGTGCAGCTCATGTCGTTGGCTCCGGGCGGGGCGGCGTCGCGGTTCGATGCCGAGTAGCGGATGGCATCGGCGTGGTCGGGTTGCTCGGGGGCGGCGGCGATGGGCATCACGGGCCCGGCGTGTGCGGAAGGCGCAAGGAGTGCGGTGGCAGCGGCGATGACGAGGGTGATCAGACTCCGCCGTGGCCCGCGCATGAACAGACGATATTCCCCTGACTGTGGAATGTCCCTATGACGAGACGGCGTCGCTGAGAAAAGTCACAAGAATTGTTCTGCCGTCGAAACCGTGCCGATCGCGCACACCGCACGGGGCTGAGCCGTGGTGGCTGGGCCCCGTGCGGACAGGAAGTGCTGCTCTGCAGGTCAGAGGCGACTCACGCGTAGCCAGTCGACGCTCATCGTCTGCGGGTACGGCGTGCTGTTCGGTGTCTTGCCGACCCAGTTGTTGCCGACGGCGACGTTGAAGAGGATGTAGTGCGGCCACGAGCCCGAGAACGCTTTCCAGTTGCCGCCCTTCGCCTCGTACTGGGCCTGAGTGAGGGAGAACCGAGCGACTCCGTCGACGAACCAGGTGATGCTGTTGGGCAACCAGTCGATTCGGTATGTGTGGAATCCGTTGTTGACCGGATTCATACTTCCGCCGGTCTTCGTATCTTGATTGGAGTTCCACTTGGAGGGGCCGTGTAAATTGAATGACGGCCCGTACAGCCCGGGAATTTCGACGATGTCCACTTCCCCTTGGCTGGGCCATGAATATTCGCCACCGGGTTGGAGACCGAGGGTCCAGAATGCGGGCAGCAGACCTTGGGCGCTCGGCATTTTGATCGATGCTTCGATGCGCACCGGCGGCGTCACCGATTGCTTGCCCATGCTGACCACGCGGGCGCTGGTGAAGTTGTACGGTGCCCGCTTGCGGTCGGGTGCGTTCTCCCGACGCGCGGTGATGTTCAGTGAGCCGTTGAACTGGTTGGCGTTGTTCCAGGAATCTGTATAGTACTGCTGCTCACCGGAACTCGCGCCCCAACGGCCGGTCTGAAATCCCCATTTGGCGGGGTCGGGTCCACCGTATCCGTTGAATTGATCCTCCCACAGAAGGGTTCCGGCTCCGCCTTGGGTTCTCGGAGGTGTGGCCAGTGACGGGGCAGCGGTCGCCGACGAGACGGCCACGGCCATCGTCGTCAGGGTGACCGCGACAATTGTCGAAAGTGATCGCATGAGGGGGATTCCTGTCAGGTCATTTGTCGGTGAAAAGATGTCGACATTTGATTTCTAGCACGGCGAAGAAGGCGGAAGAAGTTTCTTCGGAAATGCAGGAATTCTTGCGAATACAATGAATGAATTCGCACATGCTACCGGTCGGTAGCAAGGGTATCGACCGAAATTGTGCGGTGGTCGGTTTGTTTCAGGAGTGACCGCAGTGACTGTGCAGCGTCTGTGAGTTCAGCGATACGGACGAGACGGGAGCAAATCGGATGGGCAGGAGTGGAGCCTGCAGGAACGACCGGGATGGGCAGGAGTAGAGCCTGCAGGAACGACCGGTATCGGCAGGAGAGGAGCCCGTAGGAGGACGGCCCGAGGTGGGCGGTCGGTGGAGCCGGTGACGGGAATCGAACCCGCCTCTCAACCTTGGGAAGGTCGCGTTCTACCAATGAACTACACCGGCGTGTGGTGCGGATGTCAGGTTATCAGGATGGTCAGATGTCGATGCGCACGCCGTGGAGGAGTTCGAGTGCGTCGTCGGCCGGCACCGGTTTGGAGAACAGGTATCCCTGAGCGCGGGTGCATCCCAGTTCGATCAGGGTTCTTCTGGCGCTCTGTGTTTCGACGCCTTCGGCGATGATGGTCAGCCCGAAGGCGCGGGCGAGTCCGATGATGGACTGAACGATCGCGAGGTCGCCGGTGTTCTCGTTGCCCAGGTCGGTGACGAAGGCGCGGTCGATCTTGAGTGCGTCGACGGGGAGTTCCTTGAGGTGTGACAGGGAGCTGTATCCGGTGCCGAAGTCGTCTATCGCCACTTGCACGCCGAGTTCGTGGAGTTCGCTCAGTGTCACTCGGGTGCGGGAAAGGTCCTGTACCACTGCCACTTCGGTGATCTCGAGGCACAGGTCGGGCCCGGCTATCGAGAATTCCGTGAGTGCTCTGGCGACGGCACCGACGAATCCGTTGGTGACGAGTTGGACGGGGGAGATGTTGACGCGCATCGCGATGTCGAGGTGGGGGATCTCGCGTTGCCAGTCGGCGAGGGTGCGGCAGGCGTGGTCGAGGACCCAGCGACCGAGTTCACCGGCGAGGTTGGTCTCCTCGGCGACCGGAATGAATGCGGACGGGGGGAGCAGCCCGCGGGTGGGGTGTTGCCATCGGACCAAGGCTTCGACTGCGGTGATGCGTCCGGTCACCAGGTCCACCTCGGGTTGGAAGTGCAGGGTGAGCGAATCGCCCGCGATGGCTTCGCGCAGGTGGATCTCGACGTCGTTGCGGAGTTCGGCGTCGGCGTGCATCTCTTCGGTGAACAGTGCGATGTCGTGGCCGCCTGCGCGTTTGGCCACCAGGGCGGCCTGATCTGCCTGCCGCAGAAGCGACTCGGCGGTGTGCTTGCCGGGCTGGCCGAAGGCGATTCCGATGCTCGCGCTTCTGCTGATGCGTTCGACTCCGAGGGTGACGGGGGCGTTCACGGCTTCGGCGATCATCTCGGCGTGGTGTGTTGCGACGCGGGCCGAGCACGGCCCGGCCAGTACCACCAGGAACTCGTCGCCGCCCAGGCGTGCGACGAGACCGGCCGACCTGCCGACGAAGCTCTGCAGTCGATCGGCGATGGTCTCGAGGTAGTGGTCTCCGGCCAGGTGGCCCAGAAAGTCGTTCAGTGCTTTGAGTCGATCGAGATCGATGTGCATCACGGCGACGGGACCGGGCATGGACGGGTCGAGTCGTTCGCGGAGGTGTTGTGCGAGAGCCGTGCGGTTCGGCAGTTTGGTCAGCGGGTCGTGCAGTGCCGAGAATCGAAGTTGCTCCTCGGCGATCACCCGTGCCTGCAGTTGAGAGAGCAGTGCCGCAATTGCTTTGAGCGCGTTGAGTTCTGCCTCGGACCAACTTCGGTCACCGATCTTGATGAAGCCGAGGATGCCGGTGGTGCGTTCGGAATGCAGCAGTGGCACGACGGCCATCGAGGTCGCGGAGAATCCCGACCCCTGCTCGACGCGTCGACGGTAGTCCTCCTGTTCCGGATCCGGCCGAAACACTGCCGGTTCGGTCAGTGTCTCGGCCAGGCGGAATACCGAGTCTGCGTCGTCGAAGTAGACCACAGCCAGTGGATCCGGATCGGGCACGCTCAGTCGCGGTGGCCATTCCGCGGTGAGTCTGGTGGCCCTGGCCTCGAAGTCGTTGTGTCGGAGGAAGCTGAAGTCGATGCCGAGGTAGTCCACGAGTTGCCGCAGCACGGATTCGTAGGCCTCGCGCACCGTCGCCGCATCGACTCCCATGAGTTCGGTCGCGACGCCGGTGACGAGGACCTCGAGCGTCCGTTTGTGCTCCAGGGCCCTACTCCCGCCTCTCGTAGACTCAGTGCAGGACTGTTCCCCCTGGTCTTCGCCGGAACTCTACCCCGATACAGACGCTGAAACAGGAAGTCTGCGACTATGTATGGCTGTTTTCGGGGCGCAACTGAGCCGCAACACCAGTGCAACGGATTCGGTGCTTTCCATTTCAAGCAGTGCGCGGAACCGAAAACTCAACTGCTGCAGTGCTTCTGCGTGGTGCGTCGACAGTTGCCGATACTCCTCCGCGCTTCGGGCGTAGAGGAACGCAGGGGAAACCGGTTGCACCGCCAATCCACGCAAATGCGCAGTTACCCATACGTTCTCTGTTGCACATCCTCCTCTGATGTAATGTTCCGCGGTCGATCCGGGTACGACGACCACGGCAAGTGCCGAACTCGACAGCACTCGATCCCGCATATCGGTCCCCAGTGCCGCGCCGGCGTCCCAGACTTGGACGAGCTCCATGACGTCCGGCCGCTTGACGATCTCCAGCTTGGACAGGTCTGCGTCGTCGATTCCCAGAGTCGATACCTCGATGCCCCGATCGGGATCGGGATCTCCCGGCCAACGCAACTCGGAGAACATGTCTCGATGCAGGTGCGGTGTGAGGTACCGAATGCGATCCGCGGCGGCGAGGACATCCGCGGCCGCGGCAATGGATTCGGGTGTCGTCAGCAGCACTGCCCGTCCACCTTCTGCGGCCGCTGCAGCGGCGATGTCGGCGGCGATGTCCGCGTCCAACGGCGCGCCGGTGCCCAACTCCCGGTTGGTGCACCGCTCGAGAACGCCGTCGAGCTGGCGTCGATCGGTGATGGGTTGTGGGTCGCCCGCGCCCAGCGTGATCTCGACTCCGTTCGCGCCGACGTCGGTGCGGTCGAGCCTGCCCTGCGCGGTGGCCACCACTCGGGCGTTGAAAGCGGCAGCACCGACGGCGACGCAACTGCCGCGGAAGGCGATGTCGAGCGTCGAGGTTCGTGAACGATCGACCTCGATCCGCACGGTGCGTCCGTCGCGGGTGAAGGTCCACGGCTGACTGTTTCCACCGGACGGCGCTCGACGGGCAGCCTCGAGAACGAGCGCGTCGGGATCGACGCAGGCCCGTCGGGCGTCGGCGGCGGTATCGACCGAGGGCTCCTGCACCCGACGCGTCGGGTTCGGGGGCACGAGCGCATCGAGATGGGTGTCGAGGTCGATGCGGATTCGTCCGGACGGTAGGTGCGCTCCGGTGCCGAGGCGTCGAACGGCTGCGGCGATGGTGGCACCGCCGAGTTGAACGTCGCCCCCCAGTTGCGGCCAGGTCTCGATGGTTTCGCTCACTTCCACCATCGAAGCGGCCATGCGCGCCGAGAGCAGCGAGGCGTCGAGCTGATCGAGAACGATCGGGATCTTGTCGCGCGTGCCGAGCCCTCGCAGACTCGCAGAGTCGATCTCGCCGAGCACGCCGTGGAACACCGGGCGTTCGGGCTCGAGGTCGAAGCGTTCGACGTCGAGAAGCCCTCGGTCGGAGGTTTCCATCAGTACCGGGATGCGTCGCGACCGGGCCGCCTCGCGGGCCCGGACTTTGACATCGAGGGAGTCGCATTCCTCGACGAGGAGGTCCAGTCCGTCGAAGAACTCGTCGATGGTGTTCTCGGTGATGCCGTCCTCGGCGATTTCGACGCGTAGGTACGGGTCGATTTCGGCAATGCGTCGGGCAGCGACGACCGCTTTGTTGACGCCGAGATCGAGGATGGATGCGGGAATTCTATTGAGGTTGGAAAGTTCGATCTCGTCGAAATCGGCGAGGCGAAGCGTCCCGCAGATTCCTTCGAGTGCGAGGGTGTGGGCAATGGCGTGTCCGACGCTGAGCCCGATGATTCCTATCGTGAGATCTCCTAAAGAATTCTGTTCCGCGAGAGTTATCTTGTTTCGGTTTCTGTCGAGCCTCAGGTGTCGGAACGAGTTCGGTCCGAGTACCGCGACGACGGTTTTCCGCCATGGAAAGAAGACCCACCTGTCGTTTTCGTCGAGAAGGCTCTGCTCAGGGCCGGGAAGAAGTGAGAGGAGGCCTTTTCTCTGCGTCTTCCTCTCGTCCAGAAATGTGAGGGTCGGATCGCGTCTGAGTTCGTCGAGAGCGGCGCGCTGTGTGGCGTCCGTCTCGTCGAATATCACAGGCTTCCAGTGGTGGCCGGGTAGGTTTCGATCGTTCATGATGCGACTGCTTCCGGGAGTTCGGCGGCTGCGCGGCGGTGCGCGAGCAGGGTGACGGTGTTCTGCCGCATCCGGCGCCAGGTGGCCAGATCGGCGTTGAATGCGAGTGTGGTTCTGTCCCACCAGAACACCTCGGTTCGATAGCGCTCGTCGGGGTAGGGGATCGGCGCGATCTGGGTGGCGATGACCGCTCCGGTGTCGAGCCATGCGGCGCGGACGTGGGATGCCGCGGTGGCCAACGCGTAGCGCGCGCCGAGAAGCGCGGTGCTGTAGGCGGGTGATTCCGCGATCATCGCGGTGACGGCCCGGCCGTGGGGTGCGCCCTGAGCGACCCACGCAGATTTGAGTTCGACGACTCCGTGGCCGATGCGTTCGTCGAGCATGGTGTGCACGCGCCGGAGCCCGTCGGGGTACTCGGCGAATTCGATCAGTGCGTGAGATTGATCGACCGAGGAATACGGTCCTTGCACTCGTACTCCACCGACTATTTGCCCGGTTCGGTCGAGTGCGGCGAAGAACAGTGAGGTGGTGCTGCCGTCGCGAATGGTCGACATTTCGAGTGCGGTGGTCACACCGTGTCGCATATAGCTTTCCTCTGCGCCGTCCAGGAATTGTTCCCACAAGGTCGGATTCTCGGCGGGAGTGGTGGCCAGAACGAGGCATTGTGATCTGTCGTCCCAGTACGAGGGGACGTCGAACGGAATTGTCATTTCACTCTTCCTGATAGGAGTTGCCCGAATGTGAATGGTCGTGCCGCTCGATTGTCCGGCTTTTCCTTTGTGGAGCTACGTATCGTGATCGGGGTTCGGGTGTGTCGCGGGGGACCGCCCAGGACCAGTAGCCTGCAGAGGTGCTGCTCTCCGACCGTGACATCCGTGCCGAAGTGACCTTGGGAAACCTCGCGATCGAACCGTTCGACCCGTCGATGGTTCAGCCGTCGAGTGTCGATGTGCGGCTCGACAAGCTTTTCCGGGTGTTCAACAACACCCGCTATACCCACATCGACCCGTCGCTACAGCAGGACGAATTGACGACGCTGGTCGAACCTGCCGCAGGTGAGCCGTTCGTTCTTCATCCGGGGGAGTTCGTTCTCGGCTCCACGCTGGAATTGACGACGCTGCCGGACTACTTGGCCGGTCGGCTCGAGGGGAAGAGTTCGCTCGGGCGGCTGGGTCTGCTCACGCACTCGACCGCAGGCTTCATCGATCCGGGCTTCAGTGGCCACATCACGCTGGAGTTGTCCAACGTCGCAAACCTGCCGATCACGTTGTGGCCGGGCATGAAGATCGGGCAGCTGTGTCTCTTCCGGCTGTCTTCGCCGTCCGAGAATCCGTACGGCAGCGCCGCGGTGGGGTCGAAGTATCAGGGCCAGCGTGGGCCGACACCGTCGAAGGCCTACCTGAACTTCGTTCGCTCGAGCGTCGAGTAAACGATCCCGAGGTCTGTTTCTCACCGCGAAACGTGGTGAATGTCCGGTTGTAGCGGTACTCTGGTAACTCGACGTGGGTTGGGGCCTACCAGAGTGAGGTTTCTAGTGTCCGCGGTTCCCGATGTGTCCGTACTCGGCGCTTCGTTGGGGTCGAGTGGTCTGCGCAGCGTGATCAGCGACAACGCGCGCTCCGGTGCTGTCCTGGAAGTGCACGAGCCCGTCGCATCCCGGCCGGCACCCAACGGCCTCGCTCCCGATCCGTGGGATGCCGTCATCACGTCGGTTCACAATCTGGCGACCGAGTATGCGTCCGGGGATTTCCATCCGGTGCTCGCACTGCGCGAAAGCGACCCCAAGACGGCCTACGACCAGGACTTCTCCGATGGCGTTGTGCTCGTCTCCGAACTCGGTGCCCAGTTGGGTGCGCTGCGTCAGACGCGGGTGCTCGCCGGTGAGCGCTGCGTCGCTCTGTTCGACGTCGGTGCATCCGGTACCTCGGTATCCGTGGTGGACGTCGACAGCGGTGATGTCCCCGCGTCGCGTCGTACGGACGCCCTCGGTGGTGACGACTGCGATCGGGTGCTGTGCGATCACCTCATCGCGACGTTCGGTGCGGCCGAGGCGCTGACGGTCGAGGCTCGGCGGCGGCTCGTTCACGACGTCCGCGCCGGGAAACACGAACTGACACTGCTTCGCAGCGTGTCGATCATCGGACCGTTCGTCGGCGGACGTGCATCGCTGTGGCGTGGCAATCTCGACGAGCTCATCGGCGACGCCGTGCGCCGAGCCGTCTCGATGGCCGTGGACGTGCTCGACGAGGTCGGTGCACAGGGCATCCACGTCGACGCCATCGTCGCTGTCGGTGGTGGTGCCAACATGCAGATAATTCGGCAGGTCCTGTTCGACGCGGTGTCGATGCCGGTCTACGTGCCCGAGCAGCCGGAACTGCTGGCGGCGCACGGCGCTGCCGGCATCGCTCGGACGGTGGGTCGGCGGCCCACCCCGGCACCGCTCGAGGTGCTCACCGATCGGTTCGCTGCCGTGGATCGGGACTCCGCAGACGTGGAGGTGGGTGCGGTCGCCCCGGTGGTCTCCAAGCGCCCACGGCACAGCGACACCTCCTCCAAGCGGATGACCAGGGTCAACAAGTCTCGGCATCTCGGCGGCGCGCTCGCGGCGATCGTGGCGGTGTGTGCAGCCGGCACCGTGGTCACTGCGGCCGCACGCACCAGCGGCGACGAGCCGTCTCCGTCGGTGAACAGTTCGCAGGACGCCTCACCGACCGCTCGGTCGCAGTCCGTGGTGCCTGCCGCAGACGGATCACCCGCCGACACCACCGGGTCGTCGTTGCCGCCCGCGACCACGACGGCGCAGACCTCGCCTCCGGTCGACCCGTCGGCAACGTCGCCCTCGGCCCCAGCGCCGACCACTTCCGACGCGGCGAGCACAACCGCAGCGCGGCGCACCGTGGCCACGACCAGTGCCCCGTCCGACATCCAGCAGACGACGGCACCCGACACGCTCACCCCCGATCGGTCGACCGTTGTACCGACGGCTGTCCCGCCTGCCACCACGACTCGTCCGACCACGACGAGCCCCGCCACGACGACCCGGGCCACGACGACGACGCGTCCGCCGACCACCACACGGTCCACTCGGACGTTCGATTTTCCGCTGCCGGACTTCGACTTTCCGCGACGCTGACCGGTCTGCAGTTTCGGACTCCATCGGCCCCGGTACTCGAGGCAGGATGACAGGTATGGAGTCGATTCAGACCGAGCGCGAAGACAAGTTCGACGTCGACGCAGATTTCCGATTGCCCACTCTCGCTTCACTGGTGCCCTCCGGCGGCGCGCTGGCGTCGAGCGAGACCGACCTGAGCAGTGAGTACTTCGACACGACCGGCCACGACCTGTTGCGACGCGGAATCACGGTTCGGCGTCGTACCGGTGATTCCGACAACGGCTGGCATGCGAAGGTCCCGGCGGAGAAGGCGCGGACCGAGATTCGGCTCCCTCTCGGCAACGGAGCGCACGGTGCGGTGCCGGACGAGCTGAACGACGTGCTGCGCGGTGCGGTGATGGGCGCGGAGTTGTCTGCGGTCGCGACTCTGACGACGCATCGCAGGATTCACACCGTGTCCGACGCCGACGGGGCTGTGGTCGCGGAAGTGGCCGACGACGAGGTCTCCGTCGTCCTGATCGGCGGCGCGACCGGTCCGCGGTGGCGGGAGGTCGAGGTGGAACTCGGACCCGCAGGCTCGGAGTCGTTTCCGAAGAAGGCGGGCAAGGTGCTGCGGGCTGCCGGTGCCCGGCCGTCGGCGCATCCGTCGAAGCTGGATCGGGCGCTGTCGGTGGTGCGTCAGGTACCCGCCGAACCCGGGGTGGTGCTGTTGGCGGACTATCTCGACGCGCAGGCGCAGGCGATCGTCGCGGGCGATGTGTATCTGCGTCGAGGGCTGGATCCGATTCATTCCACGCGGGTGGCGATTCGGCGATACCGCAGTACCCTTCGTGTGTTCGGTAGCCTGTTCGAGGACGAGCCCGCCGCCCAGCTCGAGGCCGAACTGTCTTGGTATGCAAGCATTCTCGGTGAAGTGCGCGATCGTCAGGTGCAACGTGCCCGTTTCGCCGCAGCGTTGCGCGAACTACCGCCCGAACTGGTGCTCGGGCCGGTCGCGTCGCGCATCGAGAACGACCTGCTCGCCGAGCAGATTCGGTATCGCGAGGCGGCGATGACCGAACTCGACGGAGAGCGCTACCGCGCGCTGCTCACGACGCTGGCGGAGTGGTCGCGCGGGCTACCGATCGACGGCGAGGTCACCGACCGCGTGTTGGTCAAGCTGGCACGCAAGGCAGGAAAGAAGGCGATCGATCGGACGAAGAGTGCCGTGGGCGGTACCGACGACGAGGCGCTGCATCGGGCACGAAAGGCATCGAAACGAGCACGGTATGCGGCCGAGTTGGTTGCACCGGTGGTGGACAAGAAGGTCTCGAAGGCGAACATCAAGCACTTCAAGACGATTCAGGAGGTGCTGGGAGAGCATCAGGACGCGGTGATCGCGGCGGACATTCTGCGTACCCTCGGCGCGCGAGCAGGCACGACGGCGGGGGAGAACGGATTCACCTTCGGCCTGCTCTTCGAGCGCGAGCGCCGGGCCGCCGAGACGGCCCGCGACGAGGCGAGCAGGTTGGAGTTCTGATCGAGCAAAACAATTTGTTTCCCCGATTTCGCGCTCGAAGGGTACTCTGAGTCCGAATCGAAGTCGGGGGGAGTCGACGACCATGGCCATTGCGCTCGGGGTACACGTCGGTGCCGAAGAAGTGTCGGCCGTGCTGGTCGAGGCCGATCTACCCGAGTTGGGAGCCATCTCCACGCGCACCGTGTCCGTTGCGGCGGTTCCCGGCGGCGTGGGTGACGCCGTCACCACGATGCTCGGAATCATGAGGGTGCAAGCGGCCCAGAACGATCTGCGGATCAGCGGTTCCGGAGTGGTGTGCGACAGCATCGCGCTCTGCGGAATCGTCCGTGCAGCGCTCGCCGCCCATGAGGTTCGCGATGTCGTGGTGGTCGATGCCGGAGATCCGCGGTTGAACGCCGAGGTTCCGCTGGGAGTTGCAGCAGCACTGATCGGCACCGTAGACGCCCTCACTGCATGGGCAGGCGGGCCGGTCGACGTCCCTGCGGAGTCGGTCGACGAGGTCTGGAACGGTTCCGGCAGCGATGCGGCCGGTACTCCACGCGGTGCGCGACTGACGATGATCGGTTTGGGCGTCGCGGTTCTCGCCGCGCTGAGCGGAGCCACGGTGTGGGCGCTGTCGGCGGCCGGTCCGACCCAGAATTCCGTGGTCGACAGCGCGGATCGCACCGAGATGCCGTCGCCCGGGGGCAGCGAGGTCGCGTCGTCGTCGGTGGCGGTGGTCGCGGGTTCGGCGGTCCCCCCGCCTGCGCCGTCGGCTGTTCCGTCCATCGAGGCCGGGGTGTTCGAGGCACCGGTGTACGGGCCGGTGCCGGTCGGTACCTGGAGTGAAGCGCTCCCCGCGAGTCCGGTCCCCACGTCGAAGAGCTCGTCGGGGGGTGGGGACTCCCGGGCCGGATCGGGTGGCGGCAGACCCGGCGTGGTCTCCGGCGGCGGCGGCAGCGAAGGTCGTGGCGACTCGGACGGCGATGCGGACGGCGGGGCGTCGGGCGGCGGCAACTCGGGTGGCGGTGGTGATTCGGGTGGAGAAGAAACGACGACCGTCGAGCCGGAACCCGACCCCGATCCTCCGACGACCACGAGCCCGATCGAGACCACCACGGAGGTTCCGGTCACGACCGAACCCACGACCGTCGACGAAGAACCGGCGGCGAGTCCGGTCGAGTGAGATCGATTCGTTGATTCCCTTGTGAGCGTGCATTTTTGATACTTGGACAAGTCCTTCTCGTGACGGGTATGTGAATTCGACTCCGACACCTGAACTTCTGCTCATGCGTGGCTACCATCGAGTCATCGACCAGCAGACGGTGAGTATTCGATGACCGAGAATCCCGCAGCAGAACCGTTGACTCGCACCACTATCGACAGGGCGGTGGGTGTTCTCATCGCGCTGCGCGGCTGTAGTCCGGAGGACGCGTTCGCCGAATTGGCGGCGCACAGCTTCCGATTCGATGTCTCCCTCGTGCAGTCGGCTCGGTCCATCGTCGCGGCCGCGCGCGGAATGGACTCGGCCAACGGCGTCGCCTGTGCGGCGATGACCTCGGCGCAGGAGGAGTGGGGTCCGCTGCTGGCGTACCGTCGAGATCCTTTCGATCACGTCGCCTGAGATCGGTCGGCACGGGTTTCGCTGCTTGTTATATGTCCCAAAACAAACCGAAAGTTCATTCAGATACCGAGATTGCTGTCTAGACGACGGTTCGGCGGTTTACTATCGGCAGGTCGGAGTAGCCAGTCGAGTCGAGGAATCATGAGAACAGTCCTTGGTGTTTCGGTGGGTTCTGCCACTGCCCGAGGGGTCGCAGTCGATGCGATCGACGAGTCGGTGCGGTCGGCCCACATCGTTCATTCGTTCGATCCTGACGATCACCTTCAGGTCGCCATCGACTTGCTGGACTCCATGTCGCGCGATCAGATGGTCGACCGAACGGACATCGTGTTGGCAGTACCCGACGATCCCGGTGCTCGCGCGCGTACGTCCGCCTACTCCACGTACGAGGCCGATCGACTGCTGGTCGCCTCCGAACTCGGAGCTCAGCTGCGGTATCTGCAGGGAACGGGCCAGCTCGAGGGCGCTCGTACGGTCGCGGTCTGTGACATCGGGGCGTCGGGCACCACGGTGTCCGTGGCAGACCCGGCCACCGGTACGGTCTTCAGTTCCGTGCGCACCACGTTGTTCGGAGGCAACAGCTGCGACGAGCAACTCTCCCGCTACCTGCTCTCGACGTACGGAGCGGACGAGTTGGCGTCCGATCGGGCACGGGCAGAATTGACGGTATCGGTCCGAACGGCGCGTGAGCAGCTTTCTCGACTGCGGGTGGCCGAAGTTGCCGGACCCTTCGTCGGTGGTCCGGTCAGGTTGTGGCGCAACACTTTCGATGATGTTCTCGAACGCAGCATTCGGTCGTTGGAGGACTGGGTGGCCAGTGTGATCGTCGACGCGCCCTGTGCCGTTCACGCCCTGGTGATGGTCGGTGGCTGCGCCAACATTCCGACGCTGCGGCGCCTGTTCCGTCGTGATCTGATGCTGCCGGTCGTCGCACCCGCCAATCCGGAGTCTCTCACCGCGCACGGTGCGGCTCTGATGGCCGTCGACGCAGTCGCGTCGCGTCGACACCGCCCGCGGGGTGCCACGATCGCCAACGTCGCGCCGTCGCAACATGCCTCGATGGTGGGCATGGTGGGCTACCACGACTCACCGCGACACCGCTCGGCTTGAACCCGCCGGCCTGGCCAACGAACGCCGTTGTTCGGTAGGTTGCTCGGGTAATGGTGAACAGTGGGGTACGAGACGGTGGGACAACAGTGGCAGAGCAGGTAGCGGAGTCCGGTACGGCAGCAACCGACGGTGAAGCATTCGATCCGGCGGAACATGCTCGGAGCATGGTCGGTTATCACTACCGCACCGAGGACTACTACGAGGTGGGCCGCGAGAAGGTCCGTGAGTACGCCCGCGCCGTCCAGGATTTCCACCCCGCCCATTGGGACGGAGATGCCGCGGCCGCGCTGGGTCACAGTGCCCTCGTCGCGCCTCTGACGTTCATGTCGCTGGTCGGCACCCTTGCGCAGAAGAAGCTTCTCCAGTCCATCGCCGAGGGCTACGACCTGAGCCAGATCCTCCAGACCGATCAGGTGCTGGTGTTCCAGAAGCCGATCCTCGCCGGCGATCAACTGACGTGCGATGTCTCGCTCGACTCGTTCAAGACGGTCATGGGACGCGACATGATGGTCACCAAGAACGTCGTGTCCAACCAGAAGAACGAACTGGTGCAGACCACGTACACCACGCTGCTTGTCGGTCGGTCCGGCGAGATCGATCCGGCCATCGCCGAGTCTGCGAAGAACTTGGTGATGTTCGGCGCGACGACGGACGTCAGCGGTGCCGATTCCGGCGAGAGCGGCACACTGTCCACTCCGCAGGAACACGAACCTCTGGTCGTCGAGGAGTACCGGGGTCGGCCCACACAGAAGTTCGACGAGGTGAACGTCGGAGACGAACTGCCGCCCCGCACGGTGCGCCTGACCCGCGGTGACCTGGTCAACTACGCAGGTGTTGCCGGCGACGCGAACCCGATTCACTGGAGCGAGCAGTTCGCCAAGCTGATCGATCTCGAGAACGTGCTGGCCCACGGGATGCTCACGATGGGCGTAGGCGGCGGGTACATCACCGAGTGGCTCGGCGACCCGGGCGCTGTGAAGGACTACACCGTCCGCTTCACCACCCCCATCCCGGTGGACACCCACAAGGCCGCCGAGATCGTCTTCACCGGCAAGATCAAGTCCAAGGACGAGGCGACGCGTACTGCGGTCATCTCACTGGGTGCCACGTTCGAGGGCAAGCGAATCTTCGGTCACCGCGCCACGGTCACAGTGCAATTGGGCTGAGTGCCTGCGGCAGTGGTGTGGTTGTGTGCCCCGGGCGGCACTCGACCACACCACTCGGATGCTCGGTTGGCGTCCGTGGTCCGCGGATCGGCTCCTCGGTTGTGGATATGTGACTCCGATCGGCGTCGGGTATCCGAATGTGGGGAGCTGATGTGCGGGGCGCGCCGGTTCACGTCCCGACGAAGATGCAGAACGGATGGCCGGCCGGGTCGGCATAGATTCGGATCGGCTCTTCCGGGTCGTCCCGCAGGTCCCGCAATAGTTGCGCACCCAATTCGAGTGCGCGCGTGTGCTCTTCGTCGAGTTGCTCGACGGTGTCGACGCGAAAGTCCAGGTGCAACATCTGAGGGTGCTCGCCGTCCGGCCATGTTGCGGCAGGTAGTGAGTCGATCTGTTGAAACGCGATTCGCCACGAACCGTCCGGCGCGGTGATCGCGAGCCACTCCGGATCGATCGTCTCGGCGTCACCGGGGATGTACTCGAATCCCAGCAGTTGCCGGTAGAACTCGGCGGACTCACGGGCGTCGGTGCAGTCGAGGACCACTTGATGTACCGAAATGTTCATGATCTGCCCTTCTTGACGGCGTGGTGTCGTGCAGCGCGCGCCCGATTCCCGCATGCGCTGCAGCACCATTGCTGATTGGGTCGATCCTGCAGAAACAGTTGACCGCATCGCGAGGCCTCGCACAACGCCAGGCGGTCACGGCCTGAACGTACTCGGCCTCAGCGTCGGTCGGCCCTGTGTTGAACACCCGCGAAAACTGCGCCGATCACGATCGACACTGCCAAGCATTCGATCAGGAACACGAGACTCGATTCTCGGAACAGCGGCGACTCCGACATCTGCGCGGCCATCGAGTCGGGGTGAACCAAGGCAATGGCCGAGACCTGCGGCGGTCCGACGGCGGCGGAGGCCCACAAGGAAGCTCCGAGAAACACCGAAGTCGGCAAGGGCCACCAGAACAGCGACTGCCGAGATCCTCGAATTCGTGCTGCCGCAGCAACCACGCACAGTGTCAGTGCGCCGATGACGAGCGACGACGGAAACAACGGGGGCCCCTGTTCGGTGAACAGTTGCGCGTGACCAATGATCGATACGCTTCCGGTCTCGCCGGATACAGCCGCTGGGTCGAAGGGCGCGAGTGGCGCGGCGAAGTGCCACAGCGATGACAGGGCGGCGGCCAGGGTGAGACCGAAAACCAGTGCGGTCCAGGCCCTGTCGGGTCGGCCTCCGGTGCCGCGCTGTAGATCGTTGCCCACGTGCAGCAGGTTACGCGTCGTGCCCGCTGTGTGTGCGTCTCTCCGAGTCGAACACCGGAAGCTAGGCGATGCGCACTCTCAGTTCGTCCACCGGCACTTCCGCGCCGTTGTTGTCGGTGATCCGGACGTGCACTGGGTTCCCTTGTGCATCAACCACATCGAGGGGTCCGTCATCATCCTGTAGATACTCGTCGCCCCATTGCATCAGCCCGAGTACGACGGGCAGCAGGTCTTCCCCCATTTTCGTCAGGATGTACTCGTAGCGTGTTCGTCCTTTGTCGGGGCGGTAGGGCTGTTTGACGAAGATGCCCGCGTCGACGAGTTCTTTGAGTCGGGCGGCGCTGCTGGCGTCGGTGATGCCGACGCGTCGGCTGAAGTCGTCGAATCGCGTCGTGCCGTAGAAGGCCTCGCGCAGGATCAGCATGGCGGATCGGGTTCCGACCACGGACAAGGCGCGCGCAATGGAGCAGCGGTCGCCGGCCGTCCAGGAGTCGAGGTCGGACAGTGGGCCGTCCATGTGGAGGGGCATGTCACGATACTACTGACTTTACAAAACTATAGCCAGCTCGTACCGTGGTGTCAGCGATCCGATAGGAACGGGTCGATCGGACAAGGAGCCGTCATGAGAGACGCAGTCATCGTCGAGGCAGTCAGAACCCCGGTCGGGCGGGGCAAGGCGAACGGCACTCTGCATCCCGAACATCCAGTGGACCTGATGGCCCACAGTCTTCGGGAAGTTGTGCAGCGCAGTGGAATCGACCCGAACCAGATCGACGACGTCATCGGTGGTGTCGTCACCGCAGTGGGGGATCAGGCGTCGAACATGACTCGACGTGCTGCATTGGCGGCGGGCTATCCCGAATCCGTGCCTGCGACCACGGTGGATCGTCAGTGCGGAAGCAGCCAGCAGGCGATTCACTTCGCCGCTCAGGGCGTCATCTCCGGTGCCTACGATCTTGCGATTGCGGCCGGGTCGGAGTCCATGAGTCGAATCCCGATGGGCTCGAACATGATCGGTACCGAGGACCCGGCAGGTGTCGGTTTCGCCGAGAGGTATCCGGACGGTCTCGTGCCGCAGGGCATCAGTGCCGAACTGATCGCGGCCAGGTGGGGTATCAGCCGGACCGAAATGGACGAATTCGCATTGTCCAGTCACGCGAAGGCCGCGGTGGCAACCGAAGAGGGACGCTTCAAGAGGGAGATCAGCGCCATCCGCGGGCTCGACCGTGACGAGGGGATCCGCACCGGGTCGACGCTGGAGGCCCTGGCAGGGCTGCGTCCGGCGTACTACAGCGACGCCATGGCGCAGCGGTTCCCCGAAATCCAATGGAACATCACCGCGGGCAACGCAAGCCAGATCAACGACGGTAGCGCCGCGGTCATGATCACCACCAGCGAGAAGGCGAAGGAGCTCGGCCTCACGCCGATGGCCAGGCTGCACAGCTTCGCCGTGGTCGGTGACGATCCGCTGATGATGCTGACCGCCGTCATCCCGGCCACGCAGAAGGTGCTCGCCAAGGCGGGGTTGACGATGAGCGACATCGACCTGTTCGAGGTCAACGAGGCATTCGCCTCCGTGGTGCTCGCATGGGCCAAGGAGACCGGCGCCGATCCGAGCAAGGTGAACGTCAACGGCGGCGCCATCGCCATCGGTCACCCCCTCGGCGGCAGCGGTGCGCGCATCATGACAACCATGGTCCACGCCCTCGCCGAACGTGAGCAACGCTTCGGGCTGCAGGTGATGTGCGAGGCGGGCGGCCTGTCGAACGCCACCATCGTCGAACGCCTGTAAGTGCCTGCAGCAGTGGTGTGGTCGAGTGCTCCAGGCGGCACATGGGAGTGGAGCCTGCGGAACGACCCGCAGGCCTTGTCACACCACTGCCGCAGGCACTAGTCCATCGCCGCGTTGTGGAATTCGTTCTCGGCGGCCAACATTCCTGCGAACCACTCGTCCAGCCTTGCATCGTCCACAGCGTTCATGGCGTCGACCTCTCGGGCCAACGCGTCGACCTGCGCCACGAAAGCAGGTCGGGTATGCATTTCTATCCACTCCTGCAGCGCCGGTTCGCGATCGGTCGACGTATGGAGTGCTGCGCGGCACCAGGACAGGTACAGGGTCTCTGCGGCGAACATCGCCACGAGTGCTGCGGCCCTGCCGTCTCGACGGGCAAGTCCCAGTGCGTAGTCGGACAGTACGGACGATCTCTCGATCAACTCGTCGGTATCGCCGTCGTACGGAAACTGCTCACGTAGCCCGGCGAAGTACTCCCGCTGCTCACCGACGAGATTCGACAGTGACACCACATGATCGGTTGCGTCGTCCAAGGACTCGGACTCTGCGACGACGAGTCCCAGGATGCGCACCGCGGTGAGTACGAACGCCTCCTCGATCACCAGGTAACGCCGGAAGTGGTCGTCGCGTAGTGTGCCGTCGATCGATTCGACGATGAAGGGGACGCGCTGCGCTGCAACGAGGTTGCGTTGTTGCCGCGCAATCAGTTCGGCGGAGCGACTCATTCCGCGGACAACCAGGTGATCAGGCCGTCGAACAGATCGGTGTAGCCGAGCCACTGCTCGCAGAACTCCGGCGGTGCCCAGTGCGGTGAGCAGTCCGAGGTGAAGACCGCCGAGCGGCCCGTGCCGTAGGTGCCCGCAGCGACGAGCGGATCTCCGTTGATGGTGGCGGGGACGGCAACTCCGTCCTTGGCGATCACTCGGTTGTAGCCCAGGAGTGCAGGCCACTCGATCCCGCTGGCGCTCACGGTGGGGTGCTTGTCGTCGACGACCACGGGGACCATGCCACCTGGGGTCTCCACGCGATCGTCTTCGGCGAGCATCGTCACCGGCAGAGCGTCTGCGAGTGCTGTCTGCCGGAACGCAGCGCGGGCCTGGAACCCTGAGAACGAAAGGTATCCGCCGATCATCAGCAGCGCACCGCCGTCGTGCACCCAGTTCCGGAGCTCGACCAGGCGGTCCTCGCCTGCCTGAAAACGATCGAAGACGCTGGGTGCGAGCTGAATCGAGTTGGCGCCGATGTCCGAGAGGACGATGACGTCGTAGGCGGACAGAGCCTCGCCGTTACCGGGAAATTGTGTCGGCACCAGATGCGCCGGCATGTGCACCACGTCGTGGCCGCGGGAAGCCAGGGCGTCCTTGAGTGGTCCGACACCTTCCACGTAGGAGTGCACGGTGAATTCGTCGACGCCCTTGACGTGCGTCGAGGTGGTCATCCAGCTTTCACCGGCGATCAGAACTTTCTTACCCATGGTGGTTCTCTATCCTTTTCCGGCGCTCTCGAAGAGCGACCTCGGGTTGTCTCGCATGAGCGAGGACACGTGCTGGGGATCGATTCCGCTGCGCACGAGTCGTGCTGCGAAAGAGACTGGTACGTAGGCCAAACCGTTGCCACCGAATGTGCGGAGCATCGACTTGAGAAACAGGTCGTGACTGAGGAGCAATTGCCGTCGGTATCCGCCGCCGATGAGACCGGCGACCGCGAAGGCGGTGTCGGCGGGCGATGGAGACTGACCCTCACCCGGGAACTCGAAGGGCATGCCGATCATGTCGAATTCCAGATACACCCCGCGATCACCCAGAGCGCATTGGTAGTCGGGATCGCTGCCCGACGGGTCCATGTGGCAGAGCACCACAGCACTCGGGTCGACACCCATCTCCTCGACGACGATGTCGAGCACTTCGTGCCCGCGCCGCTGCCACCCCGGAAGGTGAACGAACAGTGGTACAGCGACTTCTCGTTGCGCGACGCATGCGGCGCGTAACGCCTTCTTCTCGGCGGCGGTGAACGACGGCGAGACTCCGATCTCCCCGATGACCCCGGGGCGAGGCCCGTCGTTCGAGGAGAACTCGGCAACGAGTCCCGACGCGAGTTGGTCGACGCTCAGCGAGGCGACCTCGGCCGGGTGCGTGGCCTCGAGGTACCAGCCCGAGCCCATGACGACCCGGACCCCCGAGTCTCGGGAGTACCGTTCCAGGATCTCGGGTCGACGACCGATGCCCGGTGGTGTCAGATCGACGACGGTCGTCCCGCCGTGGTCGGCAAAGGTTTTCAGGTCCGCCAACACGGCCGCCGCGTCGTCGATCCGGCAATTGTCGGCGCTGTGATACGGATTGTCGTGCAACAGCCAGGCGTCCGAGGCCGAGATCGGTCCGGAAAGAACCTGCGCCACAGCGGGATCGGGCGATTCCGAGTACGCCGCCGAGGCGTCGTTGTGCAGGTGCTCGTGCGGTAACACCAACCCCAGCTCGCTGGAGTCGACCGGACCGGTCACCGTCCGGACGATCACTGTTTGCCCGGTGCGCTCTGCAGGTGCTTGAACAGTGACGCCAACGAGTGCCCACGCATGTTGATCCAGATGGCGACGAGCAGAACGATTCCGGTGATGATGGGCGTGAGGAAGGGGCTCACGCCCAGCAGCGTCAGGCCGTTGGCGATGATGCCGGTGAGGACCGCACCGATCACGGTGCCGACCACGGTTCCTCGTCCACCGAACAGGTTGGTTCCGCCGAGCACCACCGCGGTGATGACGGTCAGCTCGAAACCGTTGGCGGAGTTGGCGGAACCCGATCCCAGTCGTGCGGCGATGAGCAGGCCTGCAATGCCGGCGGCAAGACCGGTGAACACCAGCGTCATCATCAACACGCGACGGGTGTTGACGCCGGAGCGTCGGACGGATTCGACGTTGGACCCGATTCCGGTGACGTAGCGGCCGAAGCGGGTGCGACCCAGCGCAACCGCGCCGATGACGACCACGGCGAGGGCGATCCAGGCGCTCGCCGAGAACCCGAGCCACGACGCAGTGCCGAGCTTGGCGAACGCGGTGCCCGGGGTGATGGGAACCGAGAAGCCCTCGGTGCGGTACAGCGCGATTCCGCGGATGATGGAGAGCGTGGCGAGTGTGACGATGAACGGTGGAATGCCCTGGTAGGCAGCGAGCCAGCCGTTGACCAGTCCCCACGCCGCACCCATCAGTGGAGCCGCGACGAACACGACCGAGGAGTCGACGCCTGCCTGGATGAGCTCGGCGCTCATCGCGGCGACGAAGGCGACCGTCGCTCCGACGGAGAGGTCGATCTGGCCGGTGGTGATCACGAACGTCATCGCGACGGCGATGATCAGGACCGGTGCGATCTGCGTGGCGAGGTTGGAGATGTTGGTGAACGTCAGGAACGACGACGTGGTCACCGAGAAGACGAGGGCCACCGCGACGGTGACGGCCAGCATGGCCAGTGTCGGCTTGTTGGTCTGTTGCCACAATGTCGGTCGCGCAGCGAGTTTCGCGACGCTGGGCTGTGCGTTCTTGTCGAGAGTGATCATGGGCGGCCTTCCGGCGAGGACGGTGAGCGCTGGGGAACCGGAGTGCGAGTGATCAGTCCGACGAGCGATTCGATGTTCAGCTCGCCGATCGGAACGTCGTCGACGCTCTGTCCCTCGTACATGACGGTGATGCGGTCGCAGACTCGGAACAGATCCTGCAGGCGGTGCGTCACGAGGATGACGCCGACGCCCTGGGCCGCAACGTCCGTGATGAGTTTCAGGACCGATTCCACCTCGGCGACGGCCAGTGCGGCCGTTGGCTCGTCGAGGATCAACACGTCGGGCCGGAACGAGACGGCCCTGGCGATGGCGACGGTCTGCCGCTGCCCGCCCGAGAGTTGGCCGATCTCCTGGTACGTCGACTTCACTTTGACGTGCAGGTCCGCGAGGATCTTCGCGGCGCGTTCGTGCATGCCGTGCCGGTCCAGAAACGGTCCCTTGCGGGGTTCACGGCCGAGGAACAGGTTGCTCGCGACATCGAGGGTGTCGCACAGCGCCAGATCCTGATAAACGATGCCGATCTTCTGCTGCTGCGCATCGAGCGGTGTCGAGAAGCGCACCGGTTCCCCGTTGACTCGCATCTCACCACCGTCGTGTTGAACGGCGCCGGCAAGGATTTTCATGAGCGTCGACTTGCCGGCGCCGTTGTCTCCGACGACTCCGAGTACTTCGCCGCGTGAGAGCCGGAGGTCGACTCCCTGCAACGATTTCACCGGGCCGTACGATTTGGTGATTCCCGACAGTTCGATCAACGGTGTTGTCGGATCATGCTGTGCCATAGGGCTACTTCTCCAGGTAGTACATGTAGTCGCCCACGTTGGCGGGGGTGACGATCTGCGTCGGGACCGGGATGTCCGCGGGTGCGGTGCGACCGCAACCGAGATCGATCGCGGCGTTCATTGCCTCGTAGCCGAATTCGAAGGTGTTCTGCTGCACGACGCCCTCGAGCCAGCCCGCCTGGAGGGCGGAGACTGCCTGATCCGACAGGTCCCATCCGACGGCCTTGATCCGGTCTTGTGCACTCTGGCTGTTC
Source organism: Rhodococcus sp. 06-418-5 (assembly GCF_002258285.1). Taxonomy (NCBI): domain Bacteria; kingdom Bacillati; phylum Actinomycetota; class Actinomycetes; order Mycobacteriales; family Nocardiaceae; genus Rhodococcus; species Rhodococcus sp. 06-418-5. The sequence continues at coordinate 265,199 of NZ_NOYE01000014.1, read as the reverse complement.
ACTGCCGCGACCAACCCGATGAGTGCGGGTTCGCCGGTGGCGTAGACGTATTCCATGTCCGGGTTGCCGGTGAGCAGGTTCTCCGCGGCGGTCTGCGCGTTCTCCTGAATGTTGCGACCGTCGACGACCGTGCCGACGGTCATGCCCGCGGCGGAGACCGTGTCGGTGAAGCCCTTCTGACGTTCGAGCTGGATCGTGCTGTTGAGTGCGCCGACGATACCGACGGTGCCGGTGTCGTTCGCCAGCTCGGCGAGTGTGTCACCGATCTGAGCGCCGCCCTCGGCGTTCGCTGTTCCCACCTGGGTCGAGATGCCCGGGTCGTCGACGGTGGCGTCGACGGCCACCACCGGGATACCTGCTGCGGCGGCCTTGGACACGGATGGCTTGATGCCGTCGGTGTCGATGGCGTCGACGATGATGGCGTCCACGCCGGAAGCGATGAGGTTGTCGAATGCGTTGGCCTGGGTGACCGAATCGTCGTTGCCACTGATGATCTGGAGGTCGACACCGGCTTCGTCGGCGACCTTCTGGGCGGCGTTGTTGATCTGGTTGAAGAACAGAGCTTGCAGATTGATGGTCACCAGGCCGACCTTGAGGGTGCCGTTCTTGCCGTCGCAGGTGTCGGCGACGCGGGACGGATCCGGAATGGACGACGCGGAGGCGTCGGTGCCGCCCGCGGTGTCGCTGGGGGCGGCAGAGTCGCATGCGGTGAGACCGAGGGCAAGTGCTGTGCCGAGGACGAGGGGGAGTGCGCGTTTGATCATCGGTTCTCCTGAAGATCGACAGTGGCCAGGGTGGCAGTGAATTCGTTGAGTTCGGTGATGCTGGGGCAGCCGCGTGGTCCGGCCGTGGCGCATGCGAGAGCAGCGGACGCCCCGGCGAGGCGTGCTGCATGAGCCGGGGGTTCGCCTGCGTCGACGAAGGCGATGTAGGTGCCGCAGAAGCAGTCTCCGGCTCCGACGGCGTCGACGACGTCGACCTGTACTGCGGGTTCGGTGATCGTCTCACCCGAGGGTGTCACCAGGGTCCACCCGTGCTCGCCGTCGGTGACGACGAGGTGAGTGTCGTGCTCGGCGGTCATCGTCGACCACCGTTCGGCATCTATGCCGAAGCTGTTCTGCCACAGGCTGCGTCCGACGATGACGTGATCGGCGAGGGCGAACGCATGGAGTGCGGCGTCGAGATCGTCGCAGCCGTCGAGATCGATGGCGAGGCTGACGTTGTCGGGCAGTTCGGCGGGGAGCATCTCTGCTCGGTAGCCGTCGACGAACAGTCGGCCGCCGTCGTCGGAGAGGGCCTCGAGGACGGCGGCCAGCCGTTGTGCGTCGTTGGCGTCGTCCTGGCTGATGATCGATCGATCACCGCCCTCGGCGATGAGAACGACTGCGGTGGAGAGGAAAGCGTCACGCGGGGCCCAGCTGGTGTCTACTCCGTCGTGCTCGAGCCCGGCGAGAAACTCGGTGGACCTGGCGTCGGGGCCCACTGCGCCGGCGAAGGCCACGCGTGCACCCATACGGGCTGCGGAGACCGCGGCGTTGGCGTTCATGCCGCCGTCGATCGTGTCGATCGCCGTTGCCTGCACCCTCTCTCCCAGCACCGGGACATGCGGAACATGCACCGTCACATCGTTGTTGGCGTATCCGAAGAAGACGATCATCGGCTATTTCCCAGCTGCGCGGGCGACGGCGCGAACCTTCTCGCCTGCGACGCGTCCCCACCAGCGGGCGTTCTCCTTCACCGACGACGCGATGATGGCCCCGTCGCATTCCTTCATCAGCTCGCCCACGTTGGCCGCGGTGATGCCGGAGCCGATGATCACAGGAAGCATCGTGTTGTTCTTGATCACCGAGACCTCGTCCACGGAGGCGGCGTCTCCGGTGCGGGAGCCGGTGGCGATGAGGACGTCGGCGTCGAAGAACTCGGCGTCCTCGGTCTGTTCGGCGATCGTGCGGTCTGCGACGATGGCATGCGCGCCGTGCTTGACGTGCACGTCCGCGAAGATCTTGACCGGGTCGGCACCGATGCGGTGGCGGAAGCGGGTGGTCTTGGCGGCCTGGCCTTCGATGAATCCTTCGTTGGCTATGTACGCGTTGGCCCATTGGTTGACGCGGACGAAGCTCGCGCCCGCTGCCCACGCTGCGGCCACGCCGCATTCGCCGGCATTGGACAGGATGCTCACGCCGACGCGGTCGCCGAAGTCGCCGACGACGGCGGCGGTGACGACGCCCATGCTGGCCGCGGTTTCGTATCCGTGTTCACCCGGCTTGAGAAAGGGTATGTCCCAATGGTTCTCGACGATGACTCCGTCGAAACCATTGTCGATGTATGCGTGCGCCTCGGCCAGGGCGAACTCGGAGATCTCCGAGACGGGCCGGCCCTTGTAGTGCGGGCTGCCGGGGAGGGCGGGCAGGTGGATGGCACCGATGAGTGCTGGTGCCGAGGTGAACATCGCGGCCAGGGCCGACGGCTTGGTCGGAAAGACTCCCAGCGACTGCTCTGGGTGCTGGTCCGACAGGGACGTACTCACGTAGGGAACTCCTCGGGTGATCGTCGGGCGAGATGATGTAATCGATTACCTCGCATGTATGCACCGTAAGGGATCGGTACCTATTCATGTCAAGGAATTTCGGAGTCGTTTATGTAAACGATTGCCTCTACTGTGTAAACAGCAACGCAAGCGACCGCGCGGTTCGATAGCCTCGGGTCCACACGTGAGAGTAGGAGTTGGATGCGTAAAGCAACCATTCGCGACGTTGCCGAGCGCGCAGGCGTCTCGACAGCCACGGTGTCTCGAGCGCTCTCGGGTTCACGTCCGGTCTCGGAAGACGTTGCTGCCACCATCCGACGGGCGGCCGAGGATCTGGGATATTCGGGCAACATCATCGCCAGTTCCCTGCGCCGCAACAGAACGGACACCGTCGGCATGGTGGTGCCGAGTATTGCCAATCCCTTCTTCACCTCGCTGGTGGTCAACGTCGAGCATGTGCTGTCACAGCGCGGATTGCAGTTGTTTCTGTGCGACTCCCGATCCGACCCGGACGTCGAAGCGCAGAGGCTGCGCAGCTTGGTCTCGCGTCAGGTCGACGGCATCATCATCAGCCCGTGCCATGGCGAGCGGTCCGCAGAGGCCGTGCGCACCACGGCGCGCGCGATCCCTGTCGTCCAACTCGACCGGTTCGCGCTCGACACCCACACCGACTGGGTCGGGGTCGACGACGATGCCGCACAGGCGCTGGTGATGGACCACCTGGCCGCTCTCGGTGTTCGGAGCGCGGCATTCATCAGTTCCGAACTGACCAATTCGTCGACCGAGCTTCGTCGAGCCGGCTTCTTTCGCCACGCGGAGCGAGTGGGTATCGAGACGCGAGAGGAGTGGACGCTGTTGGGCGACTACTCGATCGACTGGGGCCGTGAGTCGTCTCGGCCCATACTCGAAGCAGCCTCTCGTCCCGACGCGGTGGTGTGTGCCGACGATCTGATCGCGCTCGGTGTGTTGCAGAGTTGCCAGGGTCTCGGACTGTCGGTTCCGACCGATGTCATGGTGACCGGGTTCGACGACATTCCGTTCTCCGCGTTGAGCAATCCGCCGCTGACGACCGTCCGGCAGCCGCAGGAACGGATTGCCGCCGAGGCCACTCGGCTGTTGGATCAGGCGATGAACAGTGACGAGACGGGCACCGCGCACATCGCTCTGCAGCCGGAGTTGGTGGTCCGTCAGTCGACGGTCGGCCAGGCGCGTGTCACTGCGGTGTAGGCGGTGATGGCCGCATCGAGTTCGTCGAGCGTGACGGTTTCGTCGGCGGCATGCATCAGGGCCGGAGTCCCCGGTCCCCACACGACGATCGGCGCACCGGGAGCCGCCGCGGCGATGATGGACGCGTCGGTGAAGTACGTGACCGGTTCTCTCGCAACGGAATGCGGTAGCTCGTCGATCCAGCTGTTGCCACCGGCCGTCCGCACACCGGGCAGGTCGATCCGTGCCTCGATGTGGTCGACCTCGGGTTGATCCCGCCACCACGACAGCAGTGCCGAGCCGTCACCGACGGTCCGGTGATCGACGACGACGTGTGCGGTGTCCGGGACGATGTTGGGGGCCGAACCCCCGTCGATCAACCCGACGTTGAACGTCTCGGCACCGAGGAACGGATCCGTCGACAGCGGGAGCTCGTCGCGTGCCCGTGCCAGGACGTCGACGAGCTTCATGATTGCACTCTCGCCTCGTTGGGGTGTGCTGCCGTGTGCTGCAATGCCTTTGGTGGTGACATCGACCCACAATGCTCCGCGGTGGCCCAGATGCACTTGGTTTCCGGTCGCCTCGGGCACCACCACGGCACCCACCGAACATTCGGCGACGGCGTGACGGGCGGCGAGCGCTCCGAGTGAGCCGATCTCTTCGTCGCTCGTGAGCAACAGTGCTGCAGGAACACCGTTCTCGAAGGCCGCGAGCACGGCGGCCGTGGCGGCCACCAGGCCTGCCTTCATATCGGACGTACCCCGGCCTCGCATCACTCCGCCCTCGACGTCCGCGGCGAACGGATCGAACTGCCAGTTCGAAAGATCGCCCGCGGGAACGGTATCGACGTGGCAGGCGAACATCAGTCGCGTGGTCGTGGGAGGGGCGTCGTTGGTGATCAGCAGCCACGGGTGCGCGCCGTCTCGATCGCCCTCGACCGCAACTCCGGTCGTCCGCGCCCTCAGAAGGGATACGACGGCGTCCATCGAGGAGCGTTGGGGCGCAGGGTCGCCGGACACGGTGCGTTGCGTGACCAGTTCGGTGAGCATGCCGACGGCCGTGGTGCGGTCAAGTGCCATGGGGAGCACTCGATCGCATCACTGCAGCGGCAGCCGCATTGGGTGCCTGTGTCGGAATCCAGTGCGAGACGCCGGGCAACACGGTCAGTGTGTAGGCCGCATCGACGTACCGTTGGGCACTCTCGACGGTGGAGCGTCCGATGAAGGTGTCACCGTCACTCCAGACCATCGACGTCGGCACGGTGATGCGCAGGCGGCCGATGCCCGGGCTCGAGAACGGTAGGCCCCGATACCAGTCGACGGCGAAGGGCAGCGCGCCGTAGTCGACGATCTCCGTCTGCGTGCGTTCGAGATCGGCTTCGGTCATTCCGCTTCTCTCGTACCATCTTTCGGCCCTGCGGCCGGGTTGCGTCATCCACTTCTCGGGCAGCACCGGCAGTTGGAAGAACGCGAAGTACCAGGAATGCAGTACCTGTTTCGAGCTGAGCAGGCCGGTCATGAATGCGCCGGGATGGGGTACCGAGAGCGCCGTCAGAGACGAGACCAGGTCGGGACGACGACCGGCGGTGACCCAGGCTATGTTCGCTCCCCAATCGTGTCCCACCAGGTGAACCGGCGTTCCGATGAGGTCGATCAGGGCCACCACATCGCCCACCAGTGCGCCGACGCGATAGTCTCGTCGCCTCCTGGGCCGGGCGCGTGGGGAGTATCCGCGCTGATCCGGTGCGATCGTGCGCATCCCGTGCTCGTTGAGTATCTCCATCACCGCGGACCACGACGATGCTCGTTCGGGAAATCCGTGCAGCAGCAACACGACCGGGCCGTCGAGCGGTCCCTGGTCGAGGACGTCGAACACGAGACCGGCGTGGGTGTACTCGGTGATTCGTTCGGGTGCAGAGCCGCTCGTCAGCATGTGCTGGGTACCGTCTGTCCTGCGAACCGGGCGGCCAGGAATTGCATTGCCGCTTCGTCGCTGACGTCGTGGCCCTGTTCGGGCTGTTCCTGGGCGACGACCGAATCGCCGAGGGCGCAGGCCTTCTCGACACCGTCGGCAGTCCACTGCGGCAGAACGACGTCGTCTTTCGCGCCGTACGCCACGAACAGCGGTACCTCCGTTCGCACCTGCGGGAGCGTGTAGCGATCGACCACGTCGATCAGCTTCTGCTCGGATTCGGTGGAGTCGGCTGCGAACTCGTCGGGTGCCATCGCCTGGACGGCTCGCTCCTTGCCTGCGGTGTCGCCGCCCGAGCAGGTGAGCAGCAGTTCGTTGTTGGCCTCGGCGACACTGCCGCTGTAGTCCGTCGGATCGATCGAGGGGTCGACCTGCTCAGCGCCGTAGAGCAGGTACGGCAACAGCTCCTTCTGCGGCCTGGTCAGGGTGCCGTCGTTACTGGATCGAATCAACGGCTTCAGATCTGTCGGGGGCGAGAGCGACACCGATCCCACCAGGTCCAGGCCCTGACCGTAGGAAGCGGCGAGTTCGTTTGCAGCCCAGGCGGCTTGGCCACCCTGCGACAGGCCGACGGCAGCCCAGCGCGTGGAGACGTCGGGCAGCGCGGTGTGGGCCGCGCGAGCCGCGTCGATCATGTTGTTTCCGGTGGTTCGCGGCTCCAGATACGGGTGGGTGCCACCGCCGGTGCCCAGGCCCTGGTAATCGGGTAGCACGGTGACGTACCCGAGTGCGGTGAAGTCCTGCACCGCAAATTGGTATCCGAGCAGATCGGGATACAGGGTCGGTCCGCAATCGGCCTGCACACCGGTGGTGCCGTGCCCGTAGACGATGATCGGCCACCCGCCCTCGGGCGGCGTGCCCGCCGGAACGGCAGCCACCCCGGAGACCGCGGTGGGGGAATTGTCGACGCCCGATGTCGATTCGTAGACGAATCGGTAGAGCGTGGCACCGGTCGCGGCGAGGGCGGGGGATCGATCACCGAAGTCCGCGGAATCGAGAACGGTGCCGGGCACTCCTGTGAACTCGTACTGCGGTTCCGGAGCAGACGTCGATTCCGTGGGAGCGGGCTCCGGCGTGGAACTGCATCCGGCGGTCACGGCCACCGCGAGGCAGCAGACGGCAGCAGAGATCGAACGCGAGTAGGAATGCACACCGCGTGTCTACCAGAACCGGGCTGCTGCTGTGTTTGCACTGCCCGTCGATCGGGGATCAACTCGACTGTGAAAATCGGCGTCGTCCTCAGTGCGGTCGTGGCCGTTGTCGTGTCTTTTCTCGGGTCGGGCCTATGGATCGGGACGCCCATCGCCGAAGCGGCGGACGGAGCGCTCAGTGCCACGTCGACTCTGGTGGCACCCGCGGGGCCCGCGTTCTCGATCTGGTCGGTGATCTACGCGGGGTTGATCGTCTATGCCGTCTGGCAGCTGCTGCCCGGGCGCACTGCACGCCACGACGCGCTGCGGGCACCGATCATCGCGTCGATGTTGCTCAATCCGGCCTGGATTCTCGCGGTCCAGTTCGGCCAGGTGTGGTTGAGCGTGCTGGTCATCGTGGCACTGTTGGCGGCGCTCGTGCGCGTGCTCGTACTGATGCAGCAGTTCCGGCCCGAGGGCGTCGCCGACGCAGTGATCACCGACGGCACGATGGGCCTCTACCTCGGTTGGGTGTGTGTCGCGACGATTGCGAACATCTCTGCCTGGTTGGTGAGCCTCGGGTTCACCGGCGGTGCAGGTGCAACCGTCTGGGCGATCGTGGTGCTCGTCGTTGCAGCGGCAGTAGGGCTGCTGCTCGCCCGCTACTCGCGCGGAGCGATCGCTCCGATGCTGTCGATCGGGTGGGGATTGGGATGGCTGGCGCAGGGTCGCCTGTCCGGCGAGCTGACCAACTCCACGGTGGGATACACCGCAATTCTCGCAGCCCTCGTGGTCGTCGGTTCGACTGTGGTGACCAGGGTTCGCGGGCGTCGGTCGGTAACCTAGCCGCGTCCGAGGATCGCCTCGACAGCGTCGTCGACGTTCAGGGCCGGGTCCAGGACCGGTGCGGTACGCAGGCACGCGACGATGATGTGCACCAACCATTCGACCATCTGCTCGACGTCGATTCTGGCGTCCTGTTCGAGCCATCGGGCCGTCGCGCCGTCGATTGCCGCGACGATGCTGTGACCGACGAGTCCGACGCCTGCGTTCTCCGCGTCGAGTCCGAGTTGCGTGGCCGCCGCCTCCAGCACTGCGGTTCGCGCGTTCTCGAACACTTCCCAGGCTTCGGGGTCTGCGCCTCTGCCGCCCAACACCATTCGTAACGCCAGTCCTCGGTGCCGGCTGAGATAGTTCAGGTGGCTGGTCAGCGCAGCCCGAATCTGGATGTCGGGTGTCGAGTCGGGAATGTCCGCGAAGGCCTCCGACATGGCCGCGGCGGTGGCCCGCATCGCCTCGAGGTAGATGCCCCTCTTGTTACCGAAGTAGTGGAACAGGAGGCCGTGGGCAACGTCGGCCGACTCGACGATGTCCGAGACGGCGACCTTGTCGTAGTCGGCCTCGGCGAACAGGCTCGCCGCTGCGTCGACGATTCGCTGCCGGGTCTCGGCCGCTCGGGCGGTGGCCCGGTTGGCTCGGGCAACCGGTTTGGCGGAACGATCTGGCACCGAAAGTCCTATCTGCCTTGGCCTGCCCGTCCGGCTGTCACCGAGGGCTCGGTACGAGCCTAGGACGTCATCAGATGATCGGGGTGATGTGGTCGTGCAGATCGAAACCAAGTAGCGCCTTTCCGTAGGTCTCGATCGACACTCGTGGCAGCATGACGGCATGGCGAGCACCGACATTGGAATCGCGCCAAATGCGCTGCAGAGCATTGACTTCGGCGAAGGCTCCGGCACCGGTGGCGTCGACGAGCATGTTCAGCGCCTCGTTGATGCTCCGTAGTGCAACGGCTGCGTCGCCGCGAACACGCGCACGGGAGAGCAGGTCCGGGTACTCGGCGGCCTCGGCCCACCGCTTGACGTCCTCTGCTGCGCGGTAGGCGTGCAGGTGCGCGGTGTCGACCTTCAGCGCTGCTTCGGCGAGCAGCATCTGGAATGCGACCGAATCGGCCTGACGGTCGAACACGGTGTAGGCGAGGGCCTTCTCTGCGGCCTTCTTTCGTACCAGTTCCACTGCAGCGCGGCCCATTCCGAGCTGTGGACCGACGAGGACCATGACGAGCATAGGTCCGAAGGCCGAACGGGCGAAGGCGGAGTCGGTACGTTCGGCAACGTTGGCACCGCTGAATGCGGGGATCATCGACAGCATCCGGTGTTCGGGGACGAAGACGTCCTCGGCGACGACGGTGTTGCTCCCGGATGCGCGCATGCCTGCCACGTACCAGGTGTCGTCGATGCGGTAGTCCGTGCGCGGGAGCAGCGCCATACCCTGGTCGAGCATGTCGCCGTCGTCGTCGTTGACGATGATTCCGCCGGTGAACCACTGCGAGTGCAGGCTGGCCGAGGCGTAGGGCCATGTTCCGGTCAGTCGGTAGCCGCCCTCGACCTTCCGGGCGGTGCCGCCCGGGGTGACGACGCCGGAAATGATGGCGTCGGGGCCGTCGGCGTAGATCTCGGCCTGAGCCGCGTCACTGTAAAGGCCTGCAGCCCAGTTGTTCACGTTGGACAAGGTGGTCACCCAGGAGGCACCGGCGTCACCTTCGGCGATGATCGCGGACACGTCGAGCATGGTGCGCAGGTCGGTTTCGAGTCCGCCGAACTTCGCCGGTGCTGCGACTCGAAATGCGCCAGCGCGGCGGAGGGCGTCGACGGTGTCCTCGGAGAGGCGTCGTGCCTTCTCGTTCTCGGCGGCTCCGGCCTTCAGGTCGGGCACGAGGGCTCGAAGGTTGGCGATCACATCGGTGGCGGTTGCAATGGGCAGCGCTTCGGTCGTCGTCATGGCTCGTCTTCCGGTTCGGCCCCGTGGCTGTGAGGCGTGTGTCACGAAACTAAACGGTACTTGACTTGAGGTCAATATTGACTTCCGATCAATCCTATGGCGTAGTGGTGAAACACCGACCTCGAGCGAAGGAACCTCCGATGCTGAACATCACCATGACGCAGGAACTGCGTGCCTCGCAGAACGACGTGTGGGCAACTCTGTCCGACGTCAGCACCTTCGAGAAGTGGCATGCCCTGCACGAGGAGTGGGTGGAGACGCCCCCGAGGGACCTCGAAGTCGGGTCGACGATGGTCGAGAAGATCAAGATCGCGAGCATCATCGACACCATCGAGTTCCAGGTCGAAAGTCTGCGTGCACCGGAGGAATTGGTCCTGGTGGGTGCCGGGTCGACCGGATCGAAGATTCGGCTGACGATGAACTGCGCCGCTCGCGGAGGCGGCTCCGCCGTCACCCTCGAGCTGGAGGTGACCAGTCCGTTGTTGTTCGGAGTGGTGGGCAAGGCGCTGCAGGGCACGTTCAGGAAGAAGCTCACCGCCACCCTGAACGGACTCGCGGAGTACCTCGCGTGAAACGCCTATCGCCCCGCACGTGCGAGCGGGGCGATCGAGATGTTCGCTGATCAGTCGAGACGATGTGCTGTGTAACCCTTTCCGAGCAGTCCCGACATCGCCGAGGTGGCGAGCGGCACCGTCGACGATGCGGTCATGGCTGCGTTCGCTGTCGAAGGAGCCCTGTCACCGACCGGTCACATCGAGAGCTGCGCCCACGATGGAATCGGTGTCGATTCGGTGGTGCTTGTACACCTCGTCGAGTGAGCCCACCTGTCCGAAGTTGCTCACGCCCAACGATGTCGACGCAACCCTGTTGACGGTGGCGAGGAACGCGAGGGTGTGTGGATGCCCGTCGAGCACCGTCACCATCGGGGTCGCTCGGTCGGCGGGCAGCAGCTGATCGAGAATCCAGGATTCGCCGACGTGGTGTCCTTGCCGCGCCTGCAGCGCGCGGTAGAGCTCGCCCGGGCTGGTGATGCACAGAACGTCGGCGATGACGCCGATCCGCTCCAAACGCTCTGCGGCGTCCAGGGCTTCGGTCATCAACGCGCCCATGGCTGCGATGGTCACCGTTGCTCCGTCTCGACGCACCAGCGGATAGCCGCCCGCGACGACCTGCCGACGCCTGCGTTCCCGGGCAGCCGGATCGCTGGGGACGTCCGCCTTCGACTGATCGACGGGACGCGTCGACAGACGCAGGTATGCCGAGGAGCCGTCGGGGCGTCCGAGTCGACCGATGCTGGCGAGCAGTGTCCATTCGACGTCGATGGCGAATGCGGGCTCGTAGGTGATGCAGCCGGGCTGCTCCAGTCCGATGGACGGGGTCTTGATCGACTGGTGCGCACCACCTTCCGCGGCCAGGGTGACTCCCGACGGCGTGCCGACCAGAATCGACTGACCACCCGCGTAGATGCCGTACGACCACGGCTCGAGTGCGCGCTCGACGAAGGGGTCGTACATGACACCGATCGGGAACAGCGGCTCTCCCCACCGGCTCCACGTGGCACCGAGCTCGCCCATCAGGCCGACCAGGTTGGTCTCTGCGATACCGAGTTCCATGTGCTGACCGGACGGCCCTTCGCGCCAGTGCATGATCGTCTCGGCGTCGTCGCCGAACCAGTCGTGTCGATCCGACGACGACCAGACGCCGACCTTGTTGACCCACCCACCGAGGTTGGTGGTCGAACTGACGTCGGGACTGACCGTGACGACACGACGAGCCGCGTCGGGGGCTTCTCGGGTGAGGTCGATCAGGGTGCGTCCCAGCGCGGCCTGCGTGGTGGCCGTGCCCTTGGGGGTGCGTCCGATGTCGGTGGGGACGGCAGGTGGCGTCGACGCCGGAATCGGTTCGCGGCGTAGCCGTTCGGCGGTGGCAGTGCACAGCCGGCCGGGTCCGCTGTCGGAATCGAAGCGTCCCCAGGGCTGTTCGGGATCGGTGCCGAGGGTACGTGCGAGTTCTGCGTATTCCTCGACGGTCAACAGCGAGGAGTGGTTCTGCGGATGCCCCTGGGTCGGCAGGCCGAATCCCTTGACCGTGTACGCGACGATCACGGTGGGTCGGGTGTCGTCGATGCGAGAGTAGGCCTCGCGCAACGCATCCAGATCGTGTCCACCCAGGTTGCGAATGGACTCGGTCAGTAGTGTGTCGTCGAGATCGGCGATCAGGTCGGCAATGGCGGTGGCGTCGGGACCCGATCCCGGAAGTCTGGTGCGCACCTCCTCGGCGGTGCAGCGCAGCAGACGTTGGTATTCCGGGTTCGGCATGTCCAGAATGCGCGTGCGCAATGCGTCGCCGCCCGGCTTGGCGAACAGGTCTTCGAGCAACCGGCCGAACTTGACGGTGATGACCTGCCAGCCGGCGGCGTCGAACATCTTCTCGAGGCGACGGGCGGCGATGTTGGGGACCACTCGGTCCAGCGACTGACGATTGAGGTCGACGATCCAGACGATCTCGCCGAGTTCGGCTATGCCCGGGTCGATGATCGCCTCCCAGACCGCGCCTTCGTCGAGTTCCGCATCGCCGACCAACGAGAACTGCCGTCCGCTGAATCCGGGCGTCTTCGGTGTGGATTCCTCCGGGCCGAACCGGTCCTCGACGAAGCGTCGGGACATCGCTCCCCAGATCGGTGCCGTGGCACCGATGCCGACCGATCCGGTGGAGTAGTCGACGGTGTCCGGGTCCTTGGCCCGCGAAGGGTAGGACTGCAGACCGCCGTATGCGCGCAGTGTCGTCAGGTACTTCTGGTCCAGCTCACCCAGCAGGTAGTTGATCGCGTGCAGCACCGGCGAGGCATGAGGCTTGACCGACACGCGGTCGCCTGGCTGCAGCTGCTCGAACCACAGCGAGGTCATGATCGAGACCATCGACGCGCAGGAGGCTTGGTGGCCGCCGACCTTGAGTCCGGTCGGGTTGGGCCGAATTCGATTGGCATGGTGAATCATCGACGTCGACAGCCACAGCACCCGCTGGGCGAGCTCGTGCAGATCGTGGTGATCACCGGTGGGTGAGCGGTGATCGGCGGGACTGATGCTGGTCATGACAGGTGCTCCTGAATCGACGTCGAATGTGCCGGGGGGCACGAAGAAAGTAGAGCGGACGAGGGAGAACCGAGTGCGGTTCTGCAGTCCGGGCGGGCGTTCGGGTTTCGAATCGCCGAGAGGATGCAACTGAGCTGCGATGGGAGACAGTGCACCAGCAGCCTGCGTTGTTGCGCAAGTGCTGAGCCCTGCAGGGTGCATATTGCTCAATATCAGGTGCAGGAGCGTGGGCAAATATGGTCGTTCTGACCTCTTCCGAGACGCCGGTGGGTCTACTTCGATGCGTCGACGACCGCTTCGAAGGCGTCGACCACCAGCGCCACGATCGCATCGAGTTCGAGCCCTGGAGTGTCGAAGTAGGCGTCTGCTGTGCGGTCGAGAAAGCCGGTCCATCCGGAGATCGCGGCCGCCTGGAGTGGGGACAGTGGATCGGGCAGCTCGGCCAGGGCTGCGACCTGACGTGCGCCTTCGGCCCGTGCCTCTCGGACGGCATGTTCGACGACGGAATCGCCCAATTCACCTTCCCGGACCACTCGGACGTAGAGGGCTCGGTGGCGCTCGAGAAATTCGATGTGGCGTCGCACGAAACCTTCCATGCGTGCACGCACGGATGTCTCGTCGGCGGCGGGCTCCTGAAATTCGGCCAGCTTCGACAGCACGTCGGCGAGGGCGGCCGCGACCAGGCCTTGTTTGTCGGTGAAGTAGTAGAACAGCAGTCCGTGTGCGACGCCCGCTCGACGGGAGATCGCGGCCGCGCTGATGTCGGCGCTGTTGCCCTCGGCCAGCAGCTCGATGGCGGCGTCGATCAAGGCCTGCCGACGGTCCAGTCGGGGGCGGGCACGGCGAGACCGCTCGGCACCGGTGGGCGAGTTGTTCGACACCGATCCGACATTAGCCCACCCGGCGCGATCTCTCCTGACGCCTGATCAATTTCTTGACTGTCAGTCAAAGTGGTCGTAGCGTAAGTCACACAGGTGACCCGAGGAAAGGCTCGTTCGATGAGTGCGACGCAGGATGCAGGGAGTCGGAAAGCGCCGAGGGTTGCGCCCGATCTCATCGCCCACTGGGTGGTCAAGTCGGCTCGCACCGAGGAGATGGTGCGCTGGTACGGAGCGGTGTTCGGTGCCGAGATCGTCTACCAGGACGAGGGAATCACGTTCTTGACCTGGGACGACGAGTCGCATCGACTGGCGATCATCGCTGTTCCGAAGCCGGTCAGGTTCCTTTTCCCGTTCTCCAAGTTCAAGCGCAAGGCATACGGGATCGATCACATCGCGTTGACGTTCGTTTCGCTCGAGCGGTTGTTGGAGAACTACGTGCGGCTCAAGCGGTTGGGCATCCTCCCCGTCTGGTCGATCAATCACGGACCGACGATCTCGCTCTACTACGAGGATCCCGACGGGGTGCGCCTCGAGTTTCAGGTCGAGAACTTCGACGCCGAGAACACCGCGGCGTTCTTCTTCACCGAGGAGTTCGCCCAGAACCCGATCGGCGTCAACATCGACCCCGATTACCTGCTCAGCCAGCTGCGCAACGGAGTGCCGCACGAGGAGCTTCGCCGACGCGAGGCCGGAACTCGGCCGGGCCATCCGGTGGTCGCGAACAAGAAGACCATCACGCCGAAAACATTGTGAACGCGCCGATTTCGATCGAACCAGGGGGATAGAGACTCACATGTCAGTCAACGTAGTCCGGACCATCGACGGTTGGTGGCGCCTCGACGGCGACCGTGCAATCCGTATCGAGACGACGGCCGAGACCACCCGCGAACTTCTTGCCGACCGCGACGCCATCACCGGTGCGTCGGGCGCAGGGGCGAGTGTCGACGAGCTGGAGCTCGTATCTCCGGTCACCACACCGTGCCGGGTGGTGGCGCAGCTGCTCAACTATCGGTCGCACGCGATCGATGCGGGTTCCGATCCGAACACGTTGCAGCCGACGTTCTTTCGTAAGTCCTCGGCGTCGGTCAGTGGTCCGTTCGATCCCATCCGACAGCCACCCGAGGTGGCGCTGTTGGACTACGAGATCGAACTGGGGATCGTCGTCGGTGCCGAGATTCCCATCGGTACGACGGTCACCGACGAGAACCTCTCGGATTACGTAGCCGGGGTGATCGTAGCGAACGATGTGTCCGCGCGGGAGATCCAGTTGACGAAAGTTCAGGTGTACGAGAGCAAGTCGTATCCCACGTTCACCCCGTTGGGGCCTCGGTTGGTGCTGTTGGACAACGACGAGCTCCGCCGCATCCCCGAGCTGCACATGACGCTGGCGGTCAACGGCGAGACGCGCCAGGACCAGACGATCGGCAACGACCTGATCACTCCGCCGGCCGAGGCGCTCACCAGGCTGGCCCGCTTCCAGAACATGACTGCCGGCGACGTACTCCTCACCGGAACACCGATCGGCACCGCCATTTCCGCGCCGCCCAAGATCGTGCAGAAGATCGGTGAGTTGATTCCGCCGGCGCTGAAGTGGAAGTTCTTCTTCGCCCGGCAGGCGAAGAATCCCGATTACCTCTCGGTCGACGATGTGATCACTGCCGGTATCAGGACCGCCGACGGAGCCATCGATCTGGGGATGCAGGAGACGGTGGTCCGATGACCGTGCCGATCGCCGTGGTCGGAGCCGGACCGGCCGGTTGTACCGCCGCGTTGCTGTTGGCACGCAGAGGGATTCGCAGTGTCGTGCTCGAGCGCCGCAACGCGCCGCTGTTTCACCCCGCCGCGCACGTGATCAACGCCCGCACTCTCGAGATCTGGAACGAATACAGCTCCGAGTTGGCGCGCTCGATCGCTGCGATGTCGCCGCCGCACGAGACCGTCAATCTCATCAGCTGGTTCGGGAATCTCGCGGACGAGGCCATCGGTTCGATCGACCTGCTCTCGGACCCCGAGCGCAAGGCAATCGTCGAGAGTCAGAGTCCGTTCCTGGTCTCGCACATCGGTCAGCATCTGTTGATGCCGGCACTGTGGGATGCGCTCGACGCCGAACCGCTGATCGAGTTTCGCCGCGGATGCGCTGTCGAGTCCGTCGACACCGACTCGTCCGGTGCACGTGTGCGTGGGCGTTGCGCAAGCGGAGTGGCCGAGATCGAGGCCGAGTACGTGCTGGCATGCGATGGTGCGAACAGCGCGACACGAGACGGTACCGGGGTCGGACTGACCGGACCTGTCCTGGCGAACATGGGCAGTGCCTTCTTCACCTCGAAGACACTCTTCCCCGATGATGCTCGGCCGCTGCTCAGTTGGATCTACACGCCGGACCTGTGCGGAGTGATGATCGCGCATGCCGACCATCGATACATTCTGATGACGGCGTACCTGCACCCCGACCAGGAGATCGCCAAGGACAGTCGAGCCTACTGGTCACGCACGCTGCCGAAGGTGTTGGGAGAACACGACTTCGATCTGGAGTCGACCGGGACCTGGGTGATGACATCGCAGACCGCCGATGCGTTCCGTCGTGGCCGTCTGCTCCTGCTCGGCGATGCGGCGCACCGGTTTCCGCACACCGGTGGTTTCGGGCTGAACTCGGGTGTTCAGGATGCCCACAATCTGGCCTGGAAGCTCGACGCCGTTCTGTCCGGCACCGCGTCCCCGTCTCTGTTGGACACCTACGAGACCGAGCGTCGTCCGGTGGTGGAGAAATTCGCCGAGCAGAGTGTGGCGAACCACTTCCGGATGGACGACATCGGAAAGAGGGTGGGCATCACCAACAAGATGTTGGCGAAAGCGACTCAGGTGGTGGGTCGGCCGCCGCTGAACAAGGTTCCGGGAAAGTTGATCGCGCCACTGGCTGCCGCTGCCACCCGGAAGCAGATGGCGCGATCGCACAAAGTCGATCCCGACGCACCCGGGTCCGCCCAGCTTCGTCGCGAGATCGCCGACGCCATCCCGCTTCAGGTCGAGCATTTCGTGTCGATCGGCTTGCAATTCGGTTACCTCTACGCCAGTCCGTTGATCGCACGGGACCCGTCGGCAAAGCCCGCCGAAGACGTGGTGGATTACCTGCCCACGACCTACCCGGGAGCAAGATTCCCCCACGCGATGGTCTCGGTGGGTGGTGCGCAGGTGGCGGTGCACGAGACACTCGACCCGAACACACTGTCGCTGTTCACTTTCGATGGCGACAGGTGGGCAGGCGTGGTGTCCGAGCTCGAGAAGGTCGGACCCGGCGTCACCTTGATCTCTGCGGAACTACCGGCAGGTGCCGCTCGGGACGAGCTGATCGGACTGTACGAGGTGGGTGAGACCGGAGCGGTGCTCGTGCGGCCCGACGGCCACAGTGCCTGGCGCTCCTCGGCATCGGGTGAGGACGCAAGGCGGGAGCTGAGCGAGTTCGTGAGCCGGCAATGGGGGCACTACTTCGCGGTGTCCGCCGGCGTGTAGCCCTCGCGCGACACGAACCGATGGTGCCCTGCATTCGGCAGGGCACCATCGGTCGTGCTCGACGAAGCGGTCAGCGCTGCTGTGCCGGAATGTCGAGGAAGGCAGTCAGTTCGGCCAGGAACTCGGTCGGTTTCTCGATGTGCGGCCAATGTCCGGTGCCCTCGATCTCGACTGCGGTGGCGGTCGGAACGGCGTCGAGGAACCGCTGGACGTCGGCGGGCGGTGACAGGGGATCGCCCGGTCCGCGGATGATCCGCGTCGGGCAGGTGATGCGGTCCAGCCCTGCACTCGGGTCCGCGGATGCGGTGGACAGCAGCGCCGGGAAGGATCCCGGTGCGCCCAATGCGGACATCACCTGGTCCATGAGCTCGGGATCGAGTCGGTCGGTCCGGTTCACGAACGGCCCGAGTGTGGCTTTGAGGATCTTGGGCGATCGTGCGGCCTTGTGCGCCAACCAATTCGGCATGGGCAGGCTGATGGTGATCAATTCGGCCAACAGGGTTGCGACCGCGCGTGGTTGGTCACGGATGGTGCTGATCGGACGTCGGGTGAGGCCGGTGAGCGTGAGGATCGGTCCACCGGTGACGACGAGGCGCTCGACCAGTTCCGGGTGCTCCGCGGCCAGGCGCGTCGCCACGATCGAACCCATCGAGTGTCCGACGAAAGTAGCGCGTGTGATACCGAGGGTCGAGCACGTGGCGGCGACGGAATCAGCGAGTGCGGCGAAGCTGCTGTGCCCCCGTGAGTACTGCGAGCCACCGAAGCCGGGGAGGTCGATGCCGATGGCTCGATGCGACCGCGCGACCTCGGGAAGGATCTCGACGAACCAGCGCCAACTGGCCGAAATTCCGTGCAGGAAGATCACGACGTCGTCCTGGGTCGGATTGAGGTCGACGAGGTGGATACGCGATCCGTCCACATCTATGTCACGAGTGTGTTTGTCCCACTTCATGTCTTGCCATCGTTGGATCTCGGAATCGGTCACTTCCCTACTTTCTCGTCGAGGGTGTCGTCGGATGCAGTACTCGATCCAGGCTCCGGTGCCTCGCGTCGTGAGCTCGCGGGCCACTTCGTCGCCGCCGGCTGGTCCGAACTCCGATGGATCCAACCCGGAAATGCGTGGGCGCCCGCTAGAGTGCGCGCATGCACAAAGTACCTCGCGCGATCCGGGCCATGGGGATCAATGCGGTTCGTCTCTACAACCGCCTCGAAGTGTCCGTCGCTCAACCGGTTCCCGATGAGCCGGTGTTGTTCGTGTGTAATCACGGGTTCGGCGGCGTGATCGATCTGAACGTGTTCGCGTTCGCGGCAGCGTACGACGATCTGGGCCTGTCCAGGGAAGTGATCGCGTTGACGCACCAGATCGCGTGGACACTGCGTGCAGGAAAGTTGCTCGAGCCCTTCGGCGCGCGGCCGGCCGCTCGAGAGAATGCTCTCGACGCATTCGAAGAGGGGCACAATGTCCTGGTCTTTCCGGGCGGTGACCTCGATGCGCTGAAGTCGTGGCGGCACCGAAACGAAATCGTCTTCGCCGGACGCAGTGGTTACGCGCGTCTCGCAATGGAAGCCGGGGTGCCGATAGTTCCGGTCGTGACCGCGGGCGCGGGTGAGTCACTCCTCGTCCTCAGCAGTGGACGTCGTATCGCCAAGGCGCTCCGATTGGACAAGACGGCATTTCGGGTCAAGACGCTGCCGCTGTCAGTATCCGTTCCCTGGGGCGTGAATGTGGGGGTGGTCGGGTTGCTTCCGTATCTACCTCTACCGACGAAGCTTCAGACGTCGGTTCTGGCGCCGATGCGTCCCGAGCCCGACGAGTCCGCAGAGGATTTCGCGCACCGCGTGCACTCGGCGATGCAGGCAGAACTCGGCGAATTGACGAAGGACCGCAAGCCGGTGATCGGCTGAGCCGTCAGCCGGGTCCTTCCCATCCGCACGCTTCACAGAAGGCATAGATGCGGCTGTTGGTCGGTCCGACCGCCTGCGGATCGATGACGTTCTCTCCCAACGTGATCTGCTCACAGATCGGGCATATGCCGCGATAATCGAGGTTGAAGCTGTAGGTGAGCACTTGGTCTCGATCCTGTACGTCGAATGCCGCTGCCGCACGTGCGCCGGGCCAACAGCATGTGTCCTCGGTAGGAAGGTTTGCCGAGGTTCGAGTCGCCGCTACCGTCCGCTGTGTACGGAGGGTCGGCCATCGACTGCCGCTTCTTCGCGATCGCCTTAGTCGACGTGTTGCTGACAGTAGACCCCGAGCCCCTCGCTCGTCGATAGCAACGAGGTTCCGGTCGACGATGTTCGGCGCAGCGTGGACCGAGTGGGAGGAAAGGCCATAGGGTCGGTGTCACGCCGCTCGTTCAGCGCACACAATGGTTCAGCGAAACCGAACCGACCTGCGCAACGTAGGTCGAGAAGGTCGAGTCTCATGACCGACACACCTATCCACGACGAACTGCAGAACTTCATGAAGATGAGCACGCGAGGTAGTGATCGTAAGGTCGAACGCGGAGCCGCACCGTTGCCTGTCGAGATGCCTGCACACGTCCCCGCGCGACACCACCGGGCCTGACGTCGTGGCCACCGCACGAGAGAAGCAGGACGAGGCCCTTGCCGACTATCGGCGAGCAAAGGATCGGGAGCACGTACTGGCCGATCTACGTGGACAGTCCGACACCGATGTCCCGTTGTCGGTCGACCTCGACGATGCCGAGTTGCGCAGTGCGATCGACGCGGACATATCGGCGCAAGAGGCGCTGAGCGTCGCGCTCAGGGCCGTGGACGACTGACTCTGGTCGGCTATGTGATCGGCTGGCCCGAGGGGTCGATCGCTGCGTGAACTCCGCCGCTGTACGACGTCGGAAGTTCTCGGCTGCAGAGGATTTCGGCTTCGTCTGCAGAGATTCCGAGTGCCCGGAGAACGCGCTGTGTCGTGCCGTCCACGGTTGCCGCTTCGTCGCGCTCGGGTTGGGCGAGCAGCAGTCGGCCCATCGACAGCAGAGAACCGGCCACGATGGCAAGTGCGACATCCGCGTCGTCCACATCGAATCGTCCTTGTGCGGCGGCTGATTCGATATCACGACGCGAACGCGGGGCCAGGCCCCCGGCTGCGGCGAACGCCGCGGCCTCGGAGTTGAGCAGGACACGGCTCAGTTCCGGTTCGAGGCGGAAGAGCCGTCCGGACAATCGAAAGGACTGGGTGAACTTTTCGACCGGGTCGTCCAGGTCGACGGTGAGCGAGTCGAGATAGTCACCTGCCGATTCGAGGGCGGAGTCGATGGCCGCTTGCCACAGCTCTTCCTTGCTCTCGAAGTAGTTGTAGAACGATCCGTTGCTGACGTCGGCTGCCTGTGTGATCTCGAGGACCGGTGCGTTGGTGTTTCCGCTGGCGAGAAGCCCTTGAGCTGCGCGGACCAGCGCGGCTCTGGTGCGTGCCTTGCGGCGCTCGACGCGGTTGCCTTCGGTCACGGTCTGCTCCTGCTCTGCGGTGTGCGTGAGGGCAGCCTATCGCGTTCGAATCATGACGAATTCGTCAAAAAGCTTGACGGTCAGCTGTGTCATGGGTGACGATATCGTCAATATCCTGTGCAGGCAGGGCGAAGTTACTCTTCCGGCGGCGAAGGACCTCATGACAACGAACGCGACGATCCCCCAGTACCGCACCGACATCTACTCCACCGATGCGATCCTCGATCCGTACCCGCACTACGCGAGGCTCCGGGCACTCGGACCGGTGGTGTGGCTGCCGAATCAGCAGGTGTTCGCCATCTCGCGTTATGCCGACTGCAAGAAGGTCCTGCTCGACGACGAGACCTTCATCTCCGGGCACGGGGTCGGACTCAATCCGGTTGCCAACAGGCTCGGACGTGGCACGACGCTCAACAGCGACGGTGACGAGCACGCGACCAAGCGTGGGGTTCTCGCGCACCGCTTGACTCCGAAGGCCGTGCGAAAGATGAAGGCCGCGGTGGAGGAGAAGGCGGAGGGCATCGTCGATGCGGCCCTGAGCAAGAAGTTCGTCGACGGTGTCGACGACCTCGCCACCGCGCTGCCGATGTCCGTCGTGCCCGACCTCGTGGGGTGGCCCGAGGACGGTCGTGAGGAGCTGCTCCGTTGGGCTGGAGCAACATTCGACTCGCTCGGGCCCGTCAATCGTCACTCCGTCACGGCGGTGAAGGCGGCCACCGAGATGCTCGCGTTCTCGAGGAAGGTGGTGCGGCAGCGATCGGTGCTCCCCGGGAGCATGGGCGACGACGTGCTCAAAGCCGCCGACGAGAACAAGATCAGCAAGTCCGCATGCCCGGCACTGATGATCGACTACCTCGGCCCATCGCTCGACACGACGATCGGAGCGATCTCCGGGGCACTCGATCTGTTCGCTCGCTACCCCGAGCAGTGGCAGGCCGTCCGGCAGGACCCGGATCTGATTCCCAACGCCGTCAACGAGGTCGTCCGGTACGAATCACCCATCAGGGCCTTCTCTCGCCGAGCAGTGCGCGACGTCGAGATCGATGGATCGCGAATTCCGCAAGGTGCACGCGTGCTGGTGGTCTACGCGTCGGCGAACCGGGACGAACGCGAGTGGGACAACCCCGACGCATTCGACGTCACCCGTGACGCCGCAAGGCAACTCGGATTCGGATCAGGAGCGCATGGGTGTGCGGGTCAGGGTCTCGCGCGCCTCGAAGCGCAGACCATGCTCCGAGTGCTGGCGCGAAGAGTCGAACGGTTCGTCCCGTCGGGAACGCCGAAACGGGCCGTCAACAACGTCATTCACCGCTACGAAAAGCTGCCGCTGACATTGGTGGCCACAGAAGGGACACAGCAATGAGAATCGACGTCGACTGGGATCGGTGCGAAGGCCACGGCATCTGCGCGGAGCAGGCCCCGGAGGTGTTCGGTCTGGACGACGAGGGCGAGCTTCACTATGCCTTCGACGGCAAGGACATTCCGGACGATCAACAGGCTGCCGCACGATCGGCCGTCGGCGTCTGTCCGGTGGCCGCGCTCCGAGAGAGCAAGTGAGCACCACAGAACGTCGGATCGTCATCGTCGGAGACTCCATCGCGGGCTGCACCGCAGCCCGTGAGGTGCGCGCGCGAGGACATGACGGCGCACTCACCGTGATCGGTGCCGACGCCGACGGCTACTACGCCAGGCCGCCGCTGTCGAAGCACGTGCTCAAAGGCGATGGGGCCGAGGCGGAAACGTGGGATCTGTCCGATCTCGACATCACTGCCGTCGTCGATCGCGCCGTATCGGTCGACACCGATCGACGCACCGTGACCACGGCCGACGGCACCGATGTCGCCTACGACGCGCTCATCGTGGCGACCGGGGCGTCGGCCCGTCGTATCGCCGGCCCGGATCAGATGGGCGAGAACGTCTTACGGACGTTCGCCGACGTCCGGGCGCTGCGTCCGAAGCTGGACGAGGCTCGAACCGCAATCGTCGTCGGCGCGGGCTTCCTCGGTCTGGAGGTTGCCACCGCCTGCGCCGCTCGCGGTGTCGAGGTCACCGTCGTCGATGTCGATCCACCGCTGCAGCGGCTCCTCGGGCCGTTTCTGTCCGAGGCGATCGCCCGGCGCGCGAAGGAATGGTCGATCGAGTTCGTCCTGGCCGACGGGCCGGTGGGCCTGACCGGGGATCCGGTGACCGGCATCGAACTCGGTGACGGCACGCGCACAGCCGATCTCGTGGTCACCTGCGCGGGCGATCTTCCCGAGACGGACTGGTTGGAGGGCACCGGGATCGCAGATGCTCGGGGCGTCGCCATCGACGAGCAGTGTGCCACCACCGCTCCCGGCGTGTTCGCCGCCGGGGACGTCACCTACTTCCGTGACGCGTCGGCCCGAGCTCCGTTCTGGTCCAACGCCGTTGCGCAGGGCAAAGTGGCTGCGGCATCCGCGCTGGGCGTGGAACCGACCTGCGCCCCCACCGACGACTACTTCTGGACCGAGATCCTCGGGCTGCCGATCAAGGTTGTCGGCCCCCTGCCGCTGCAGGGTGACCCGACCGTACTCGAGGGGGCCGTGGACGAGGGGTCGGCCCTCTTGCAGTGGAATCACGACGACGGTCGGGTCACCATCGTGGCCTTCGGTATCAAGAAGCCTGTCGGTCTGCTCCGGCGGCTGGCACGCGACAGCGCTGTCTCGACGAATTGAGGAATGCATTCATGGCCATCGGCTCCACGCTTGTTCGACGCCTGCCCGAAATCGTCGGGCTCGGCCGCGCCGCCATCGGCGTCGCCCACATGATCGCTCCCACCCGCGCCAACGAACTGCTCGCCGGCCCCGACGCCGCAGTGGCGACCACGCGAGCGGCCGCCCGCAACTTCGGGATTCGAGAAATCTACATCGGCGGTGGGCTGTACGCGGCTACCAAGTACGCCCCGAAACTGGTGCGTCCCTTGCTGCGAGCCGGTGTGGCTGTCGATGTCTGGGACACCGGTGCATTCGCGCTGACCGCGTACCTCCCGCAGAGGACACGCGTGGCAGGCTGCGCCATCGCTGGAGGTTTCGTTGTTGCCGGTGTGCTTGCCGACGTGCAGCTCTGACGCCGGAGGGGGTGGCCGGTCAGAACACCAGCGAGCGCTCGGGCAGCCCGGCAACTCCCTCTCGGGCGAACGCTGCCCATGTCCGACGGACCCTGGCGGCCAACGCCGTCGGCGGTGTGTGGCCGGCCAGCATCGGCGCGTCCGACCACGCGTCGCCGAACAGCAGTGGCAATTCCATGCAGTGACATGCCCCCAGTGGCGCACCTTTCGGTGCCCAGTCCACCCGGTAGCTGGCAACCCGGCCGCCCGCGCGGTGCCACATCTTCACCATTCCGTCGACACCGAACAGCATGCTGGTGACGAGACGGACCACCGGCGCGGTGAGTGTCGAGCTCACGACACCGAACCTGTTGAGCCACAGCATGTTCGTCACGATGTCCACGAACGGGGCGGCGTCGTCCCTGGTGTGACCGATCAGGAGTTCGACTCGGGTGGCGCTTCGGCGTAGGGCGTCGTCGGGGTCGCCGGACAGTGGTTCGAGGTGAGCGACCGGCCCGAACGGCATTCCGCCTGCGGCACCGAACCTGCGCACCGCTCGCGTCACGGCATTTTCTGCGTCGAGCACATCCGACGCGGGAGCGGTGGCCGGGTCGGTACGAAAGTGACGTGCGAACGCCGTTCGTGCTGTGTCGTACAGAGCCGAACGTCCCGACCGCAATCCGAGAGGCGCACTCTGCACTATTGCTCTCGAGAACAGCCCTGCGGCCGACTCGCACGCCATGAGCGTGAGGACGGCATCGCCGCCCGCGGACTGGCCGAACAGAGTCACGTTGTGCGGGTCACCGCCGAATCGCGCGATGTTGGTCGACACCCAGTGCAGTGCTGCGATCTGATCTCGAACACCGATGTTGCTTTCTCCCGAGTCTTTCGGAGTCAGATAACCGAACCCACCGAGCCGGAAGGTGACGCTGACGACCACGACACCCTCCCGAGCGAGATGGTCGGCGTCGTACTTCTCGGCCTCCCCGCCGCCGGAGACGTAGCCACCGCCGTGCAGCCACACCATGACCGGAAGTCCCTCCGCCGCAGCGGGAGCGGTCACCGACAACACCAGGCAGTTCTCGCTCTGTTCGAGCCCGTCGATCATGGGACCGGTGACATTGTCTATCCGGGACGGCAGTTGAATGCAGACCGGTCCGCGGCGGGTGGCATCGCGCGTCGTATCCGGGGTGTCGATCGGTTCGGGCCGACGAAATCGCGTGGCGGTGGCATAGGGAATTCCCCGGGCGTGGATCAGCCCGTCGAATTCGACTGCTTCGAGGTCTCCGCTGGTGGTGCCGGTGATCGTGCGCAGTGTTGCCCCGGCCGTCGTCTCGTCGTTCACGTGTGAACCCCCCATTCGATGAACAGGACCGAGCTTATCGTCTTCGGCTCGTCATCGGATGCGGCCGCAACGCCGGGTTGCCGTCATACTCGGACGGTGCGGTCCAAGCAGAAGATTCTCGATGCCACCCTCGGGTTGATCGCCGAGACCGGCTTCGAGGGTGTCACGATCGCTGCGGCGGCGCGCGCTGCGGGCGTCACGCGTCAGACTGTCTATTCGATCTTCACCACCCGCGAGGACATGGTCTCCGAGGCGATGGTGGGACTGATCGTGGACGTGCTGGGCGGTATCACGGAGAAGGCCGATCAGGCGGAAACTCCGACGGAGTTCATCGTCGAGACCGTGGTCGCTGCGCGCAATCTCATTCGGCGCGAACCGGTTCTGAACTCGTTGTTGCGCTCGGGCAACGCGAACCCACTGTTCGACCCGGACATGATGGATCGCGCACAACCGGTGGTACGCCAGTTTCTCGACGGATACATCGAGCGCAATCCGGGCTTCGATTCCGCGCAGTTCCACGGCATCGACGGCGTCATCGTGCGGGTGGGGCTGTCGGTGATTCTGTTCGACGACCCAACCATTCACCACGACGATGGGTTGCGGCGCTACCTCGAACGATGGTTGATTCCGGTTCTGCCCTTTTCTTAGCGTCGAAAACTTGACACCCAAGTCCCCTTCTGTCTAGTTTTGCACGACGCGTACACGTAACTCGGGTTTCGATGTACGTTGCCGCAATCTCTTGGGGGGAACGTGTCGACACTGAATCGCCGGTCATTTCTGGGCGCGACCGCGATGGCCGGGATTGCTGCCGTGGCGTCGGGTACCGGTGCCGCGCAGGCCGCCCCGCGTTCGAGGGTTCAGGTCCCGCTCACCCGTGAGGACCATCGAGTCGTCGTGATCGGATCGGGGTTCGGGGGCGGTGTCGCGGCGCTGCGCTTGGCGGAGGCAGGCATCCCGGTTCTGGTGCTCGAACGCGGAAGGCGTTGGCCCACAGGGCCGAATGCTGATATCTTCCCCAACGCGACCGCGCCGGACAAGCGGATGCTGTGGTACGGCTCCAGCCCGAACCTGTTCGGGAGACCGGTTCCGTTCGATCCGTACGTCGGCCTGCTCGAGGCAGTCTCAGGCGACAACATGACCGCTCTGTGTGCAGCCGGAGTGGGCGGCGGGTCGTTGATCTACCAGGGAATGACGCTGCAGCCCTCGCCGGCCGTCTTCGAGACTCACTTTCCGATCGACCTCGACTGGGCCACGTTGAACGCGGTTCACTACCCCCGCGTCGCGCGGATGCTGCAGCTCGCGCAGGCCCCTGACGAGTTGATCGCAACGCCCAATTATCGAGCGGCACGGGTGTTCGCGGACAGTGCGCGGCGGGCGGGTCTGCCTGTGTCGAAGATTCCGATGCCGATCGACTGGAACTACGCCCTCGACGAAACCCGCGGGGTGATGAAGCCGTCGTACACCAACGGTGCGGGCGCATTCGGAGTGAACAACGGCGGCAAGCATTCCGTCGACGTCACCTACATCGCCGCTGCCGAGGCAACCGGGCTGGCCACCGTGGCAACGCAGCACAACGTCACGCACGTCGAGCGCGCCACCAACGGTCGCTGGACCGTCCATGTCGACCGAATCGATTCCGACGGAACGGTGTTGGAGAACAAGATACTCACCACCGGTGCGCTGATCATGGCCGCAGGCAGTCTGAACACCACCAAGCTGCTGGTCCGCGCCGGGGCCACCGGTGCCATCCCGGATCTACCGGACCAGCTCGGGCAGGGCTGGGGTACCAATGCCGATCGCATCTACGTGTGGTCGAGTATCGAGCAGCAGTTCGGTACGCCGCAGGGCGGTCCGGTGGTGTTCGGCAGCTTGAACTGGGACGATCCGCGCACCGCGCACACGGTCATTCAGGCATCCATTCCGCCGTTGGGTGTGGATGCCCACAGCACGATGATCGTCGGCTACGGAGTCAGTGACGGTCGCGGCCACTTCGCCTACGATTCCACGCGCGATCGAGCCCAGCTGTACTGGCCGGTCAACGGCGACTCCGTCATTCAGGACGGTTCCATCGATCCGACGGTGCGTCGCATCGCAGGTTCGGGCAGCATCCTCACCGATACCAATGCGGTGTTCCCCTCCACCTGGCATCCGTTGGGCGGGGCGAACATGGGCCCGGTGTGCGACCTCGACGGCCGTGTTCACGGTCAACGCGGACTGTACGTTCTCGACGGTGCGTTGATGCCGGGCAACACTGCGGCCTGCAACCCGTCCATGACGATCGCGGCGCTGGCCGAACGAGCGCTGGACAACATCGTCGCCCGCGACCTCGGCA
Source organism: Rhodococcus sp. 06-418-5 (assembly GCF_002258285.1). Classification (NCBI taxonomy): domain Bacteria; kingdom Bacillati; phylum Actinomycetota; class Actinomycetes; order Mycobacteriales; family Nocardiaceae; genus Rhodococcus; species Rhodococcus sp. 06-418-5. The sequence goes on along the minus strand of NZ_NOYE01000014.1, from coordinate 237,895 downwards.
CGATTGTCTGACCCCTCAGCAGAAAGAGCCCAATGCATCTGTATCGCAGCATGATCGGTGTTGTCGTCACCGCCGTACTCGCGTCCTCGGTGACCGCACTCGGTGCCTCGGCCGCGCACGCCGATCCCGTCGACGACTTCTACGTCCCGCCTGCCCAGCCGGCCGACAGCCCTGGATCCGTCGATCGAACCCAGCCGATGTCGTTGTTCGCTGCACTGCCGGGTAACGACGGCTCGTATCCGGCCCAGGCGCAGCGGGTGTTGTACACCTCGCGTACGCAGGACGATACGCCGGTGGCCGTGTCGGGCACGTTCGTCGAGACCGAGGTGCCCTGGCGTGGAGCAGGCCCGCGACCGACCATCGTCGTCGCCCCGGGAACCGTCGGGCAGGGCGATCAATGTGCCCCGTCGAGAGCGTTTCCCACCTCCATCAACGCTGTGACACAACCACTGTCGATCTCGTTCAATCAGGAACTGCTGTCGTCGACGCTGTGGGGGTCGATGGGGGCGAACGTGTTCGTCACCGACTACATCGGATTGGGAACGCCCGGCCTGCACACGTACGTGAACAGGGTGGAGGAGGCGCATGCAGTTCTCGACGGTGCCCGGGCTGCAGTCGAATTGGGCGGCGACGCGAATGCACCGATCGGCATCTGGGGTTACTCGCAGGGCGGTGGGGCTGCCGCGGCCGCCGCGGAACTCGCCGGCGAGTACGCGCCGGAGCTGAATCTGAAGGGGACGTGGGCCGGGGCTCCGACGGCCGATCTGCTCGAGGTGTTGAAGACCGTCGACGGAACACTTATCGGTGGTGTGATCGGTTATGCCCTCAACGGATTCGTCGAACGTGACCCGAGTCTGCGCCCGCTCATCGACGAGCGACTCACCGATCAGGGCAAGGCGGTGCTGAACGAGCTGTCGACGGAATGCATCGGCGACACGATTCTCGAGCACCCGTTCCTGCGCACGGAGACGCTGACGAAGGACGGAAAGTCCATGTTGGAGAACCTGCGTGGGATCCCGCAGGCCGGGGCGATCTTCGACGAGCAACGAATCGGCCGCAGTACGCCGAATGCTCCGGTGATGATCACCAGCGGAATAAATGACGACACGGTGCCGTACGGCCAGGCCAGGCAACTGGCGTACGACTGGTGTGCGCTCGGTGCCCGGGTGGAGTTCCGAACCAATTCGTTGCCGCCGATCCTGCAGGGTGCGGTGTTGCCCAACCACTTCGGACCGCAGCTGATCGACGGCTACGGCGGCGAGGCTGCCCAGTTCCTGATGGACCGATTCGCCGATCTTCCTCTGGCAGCATGCAGCGTCGACTGATCGAGGTCGCGGCCGAACTGCTTTCTCCGATGTATTCGACGACCCGTGTCGTCGACTAGAGGTGCCTCGACGCCGCTGCATTCGACACTGTTGCGTGCGAGGCGTCGGGTGGAGGCCGTGATTGCGTGCGGTGGTCCGCAGATCGTCTTTCAGCCGATCGTTCGAGCCGATGACGGTGCGATCGAGGGATACGAGGCTCTTTCTCGTTTTCCGGCCGGCGGCGGTGACACCGAAGCATGGTTTGCCGATGCTGCGCACTGTGGCTTGGGTCCTGCGCTCGACAGGTCGGCGGCGGTCAGAGCACTGGAGGAATCCGTTCGTCTGCCGAGTGGGCCTTTCGTTGCGGTGAATCTCAGCGCTGCAACGCTGTTGGTCGACTCGGCTCTGGTCGACGTACTGCTCGATGTCGGGCGACGTCGGCCATTGGTTGTCGAGATCACCGAGCATGCCGCCCTCGTCGACGAGGACGCGGTGGTGTCCGTCCTGGCCGAGCTTCGACGCGGCGGGGTGGCCGTGGCGGTCGACGATCTGGGATCGGGGTACGCGGGAATGCGGCATCTCGTCCTGCTCGAACCCGAGATCGTCAAACTCGATGCCTTCGTCGTCCACGAGATGAGGGCGAATCGGGCGAAGCTGGCTTTGGCGGAACTGGTGCTCGAGTTCGCGCGCAAGACCAGCGCCCGATGCGTGTTCGAGGGTGTGGAGACCGACGAGGACCTCGCGGCGGCCATGTCGATCGGGGCGGACTTGCTGCAGGGCTACCGACTGGGCCGCCCTGCGCAGCCGTAGTCGTCCGCGTGATCTATCGGGGGTCTGCATCCCGGGTGAGCATCTTCACGTGCGGGATTCCCGCTTCCAGGTACTGCTCTCCCACTCGAACGAATCCGAAGCGCTCGTACCATTTCTCGAGGTGCGCTTGCGCGGAGATTTCGACTACCCCGGGGTAGGCCGTCAGTGCGGCATCGACGAGTTCGCCTGCGTAGCCGCTACCGCGCGCATGAGCTGCGGTCGCGACCCGTCCGATGTGAACCGTGTCGTCGACGAGGACGCGAAGAGTGGCCAACACCTCGCCGTGGTCGTCCTGGATCCAGAACAACTCCGTCGTCGGAAGTAGGTCCGCGCCATCGAGTTCCGCCTCCTCGACGATCTTCTGCTCGTGGACGAACACCGCGACCCGAAGCGCCATGATGCGATAGAGGGTATTCGGGGCCACGCCCGCAAGCGGTGCATGTTGAAGATTCGACACGGAGGTCCATTCGTGGAGGGGTGCGGAGCTGGCGAGCTGATGGATCGGGCGATTCTCCCACGTCGACCGGTATCGACTCGTACCCGATGTCAGCGCGGTGGGACCAACAGGTGAACCCTGTCGACGAGACTCAATGCGGTGGCAGCGTCCGTGCCCTCGAATACTGCTGTGTGAATCCCTCGCATGGTGCCGGTGAGGAGGTGTGCGGTCGCGACGATGTCCGTGTCGCTGCGAATCTGTCGTGCTTCCGCCGCGGCCCTCAGTAGTTGTGCGATCGCATCGACGAAGCTGTCGTGCCAGCGTTCTGCCGAGCCCTCGGATCTCGGTACTCCGAGATTGCGGAACAGCACATGGGTACGCGGGGTGTCGTAGATGCTCGCTGCCGCGATGTGAAGAAACGTCTGCAATTGCTCGAGTGGCGAGTCGGGCCACGTCGCGGCGATCGAGCCCTCGTGAATGCGGCCGATCAGTACGGTGGCGGCGTCGTCGACCGCCGCCTGGAACAGCTCACGTTTGGTGGGGAAGTGGTGGAACGCCGTTCTCGGTGCGAGACCGCATCGGGCAGCAACGCTTTCGATCGTGATGTCCGAGTAGTCGGCGTGACGCAACAGCTCCTGGGTGGCCTCGATCAGTCGGGCCGCTGCGGGCCCGGGCTCGTCGGTGGTCGACGATCCGGCCCAGCGATAGAGCGTGGTGGTGTGGATACCCAGCGAGGTCGCCACGCTCGCTGGGCTTTCGGCACCGCCGAAGGCGCGCGCGACCGCTTCCTGCCGATCGGCGAGTGTGAATCTGGAGACCCTGGCCATGTTCGTGACACTACATTTCGGTGGGGGAGTCGGGAGAACGCCGCGTTCGGAACCGTACTAGTGAAGCATGCGCGCGAGGGCGGGCAACAGAATTCGCGCGGGGACCAGACCCGCCGCGATGGCCTGAACAGTATTTCGTCGGCCCGAGATCACCTGCGGCCGAGACCTTCTGGCGTCGAGTGCGCGCATGGCAGTGTCCACGACTTCGTTCGGTGTTTGGTAGGTACCGGTCGCTGCGGCGGAGTCTCCGATGACATCGAAGAATTCGGTGCGGGTCGGTCCGGGATTGAGTGCGAACACCCTGACTCCGTTCTTGGCAGACTCGTACCACAGGGACTGGCTGAAGCTCAGAACGAATGCTTTGGCGGCCGCATACACCGCGAGCGACGGAACGGGCTGGAACGCAGTCGTGCTGGCCACGTTGACGATGGTCCCGTCCCTGCGGTCGATCATGTCCGGCAGGAACGCCGAACAGATGTCGACGACTGCGCGGATGTCGACGGCGACGAGGCGTTCGAAGTCGTCGGCATCGCCGTCCGCGAACGGTCCCTGTACGGCGAACCCTGCATTGTTGACGACGAGATCGATCCGCTCGGGCACCAGCTCGCGCAGTCGGCGTCCGCTCGACTTTTCCGACAGGTCCCAGGCCACTGTGCGGCAACGGATTCCGTGCTTCTGCTCGAGCTCCTCCGCCAGAGCGGTCAGTCGCTCTTCTCGGCGTGCGACGAGTACGAGATCGGATCCTCGTGCCGCCAGCGCTCGGGCGAATTCGGCACCGATTCCGGAACTCGCGCCGGTGACCAACGACCGGCCGGGACGGTAGTGGGGCCCTCGGCGAATCATCGGTCCGACCGCCCGAGCTCAGCGGCCGAACGCCGTGCGAACTGTTCGTACGATGTGGGAGCACGGCCGAGCAGCGTCGGAAGAACCTTCAGGTCTCCTGCCGGTAGGCCGTAGCCGTCGTAGTGGGTCATCATCGTTCGGTACGCCGTGCGTGCGTCGGCGGGCCAGCTCTTCATGTCACGCGGGTTGGACGCAGCCTTGGCACCACGAACGAGGTGGCCGATGGATTTCAGTTTGGTCGAGACCAACGCATGTCCGATGACCGGGGCGAGCGCAGGCAGCACCGTCAGTGAGTTCGTCAGCGACGACGGCGGGATTCGAAGGGCAGTCACCTTGTGGCCGAGCACATCGGACCAGATCTCTGCCATCTCGTGACGCGTGAGTTCCACGGTGGACAGGTCGTAGACGCGACCCTTGTGCGGCGATGGGTCGATCAGGATGTTCGCGGCGGCTTCGGCCACGTCGGCTACGTCGACAACGCCCATGACGCTGTCCGGTGAAACCGGGTAGGGCATCACTCCGGCCTGCAGAAATTCCCACACTTCCAAGTAGTTCTGCATGTAGTGCGACGGTCTGAGCACCGTGGTGGGAATTCCGCAGTCGCGCAGCATCCCTTCGGCGATGTCCTTCTGGTGATGGTGCGTCAGTTGGTGCAGGTTCGGATGGATCACGGAATGAAAAACTATGTGCTGCAATCCGCTTGCCGGTCCCACTGCGATCAGGTGATCGATGATCGGCTTCTCGTCGATGATCTGCGTCGGTGCAGCGTGGTAGAGGACGTCGGTCCCTGCCAGGGCGGTATGGAGCGTGTCCTGAGATCGGAGATCACCCACGACGACCTCGGTGGCTCCGTCGCCGCGGGTGGTCTCGGCTTGCGTCGTGTTCTTGACCACCGCCCGAACCGGCACGTTCTGCGCAGCGAGCTGTCGAACGAGCAAGCGGCCGACACCACCCGCGGCGCTGGTCACTGTGATCATGGGGCCTCCTCGACGTCGAGCTCGGCGGACATTGAGCAGTATGCATATATTGCATAATGAATGCAGATAACGCAAGGACGGTGCGGAGCAGAACTGAAAAATCCGGTGCAGCCGACCGCGCTGAGCGCGGTCGGCTGCACCGGATTCTGTGTCGAAATCCAGCGTGCGGGTTCTACTCGGTCGTCGTACGTGTCGACTCCCGCGTGCGCTCGGCCGGCCGCGGTTCGATCGATCGCCTGGACCAGGAGCTGGCCAGAAGTGAGCCGGAGACGTTGTGCCACACGGAGAAGATGGCGGCGGGCAGAGCCGCTGCGGGACTGAAATGGACCGACGCGAGTGCTGCGGCCAGGCCGGAGTTCTGCATACCCACCTCGATGCTGATCGCGCGTCGGCTGGCGACATCGAGTCCGCACGCCTTGCCGATGCCGTACCCCACCGCGAGTCCGAGCGAATTGTGCAGAACCACGGCCACGACGATGAGAGCGCCGATCGAGAGCAGTGTGGGTGCACTGGCAGCCACGACGAGAACGACGACGGCGGTGATTCCGGCGACCGAGATCAAGGGCAGAGCATCGAGCATGCGGTCGATAATCTTCGGAAACAGCAGGCGCAGAACAACTCCTAGTACCACCGGTACCAGCACGATCTGCAGGATCGAGACGAACAGTCCACCGGCGTCGACCGGCAGATACTCACCGGCGAGCCACAGCACCAGCAGCGGCGTGAGTATCGGTGCGAGCAAGGTCGACACCGAGGTCATCGCCACCGACAGTGCGGTATCGCCTTTGGCCAGATAGACCATCACGTTGGATGCGGTACCGCCCGGTGCGGAGCCGACCAACACCATGCCTGCGGTCAGTGCCGCCGACAGTCCGAGCGCGTTGGCAATACCGAGCCCGAGGAGCGGCATCGCGATGAACTGCGCGGCGACCCCGAGCAACAGTGCCCACGGTCGCCGGGCGACGACAGCGAAGTCGGAGAGCCGCAACGTCATTCCCATGCCGAGCATGATGATCGACAGCAGCCACGGAACGGCCGGTGTGCCGCCGCTGAACGTGTCGGGAGTGATCAGGGCCAGCGCTCCTGCGGCCACGACGATCAGGGCGAACCACTTGCCGGTGAATTCGCTGACGGTCTTCAGCTTGGGCATGTGGAGACTCCAAAGGTGGTTGGGCACGGCGTCGGGAAGTCTAGCTCTTTCGCTGAGCTCACTGTTCCGGGTTGTGTTCCTCCCGCAGTTTGCGACCCTGCTCCACGGCTTGCGCATCCTTCTCGTCGTTCTTGTCCGACCGTCGGGATCTGCCGCGGTTGGCGCGGGATCGGTAGCGTGTTCGGCCATCGAGGTCGCATACCCGGGCAATTCCGATGAGAACAGAGGCGTTCGGAGGAGGTCGCCGTCAACGCGCTTTTCGACCCTGTGCCAGGTGTAGATTCGCGCCCATGGCATGTCGAATCAGTGAACTCGTACTCGATTGTCGCGATCCCGAGGCCTTGGCCACGTTCTGGTGCGAGGTGTTGGGCTTCGTCGTATTGGACAGGGAGGACGACGGTTCCGTGGAGATCGGTGCGCGCGACGGGTTCGGAGGGTCGCAGCCGACCATCATCCTCAGTCGTAACGAGAATCCCGAAAAGGCGAAGCCTCGCTTGCATATCGACGTCAGCGCAACCGATCGGGATCAGGAACCCGAACTGGAACGACTCCTCACCCTCGGCGCACGACGAGTGGACATCGGTCAGACCGGCCAGGAGTCGTGGCACGTGCTCGCCGATCCCGAAGGTAACGAATTCTGTTTGCTGCGAACGCGACTCAGCCCTGTGTGAAAACTCCTCAGGGAAGGCAGAGGGATCCGATATCGGCCACCACGGTGTTGTCGTGCGGATCTATCCATCGCGCCCCGTTCGAGTCGGCGGACGGCTTCAGTAAGTGCTTGCCGTGGCTCGGCCACTGCACGAATTCGTATCCGGCCAACTCCGTTTGTACTGTCTCGGCCACCCATACGGCGGCGTCGGGGTAGGTCGAATCCATCGACATACCGTCGCCTCGGCCGAAACCTCCGATGCCCTTGGCTCCGGCCCACCCGATTATCACGCAGTATTGGGGGGTGATCTCGAACTCCCATATGAGTGGGCGCAGGTTGACTTCACGCCCGAACCGCAGGCACTCCAGGTCCCGTGCCACGGCCTCGAGCGCGCGTGTCCACGCAACAGGTGGCTCGAACGCTGGATTGCCTTCAGGGCCAATTGTCCCCGCGTACATCGGCAGTCGCCACACCAAGCTGTCGTTCCGCATGTAGTCCCATCCCGGATACACCTTGTTCCTCCCTTACCTGCCGGCCCGTTACATCGACGGATTCATCGACTCCGACAACTCCAGCAGGTGCGCGCGTGCGAGGACGTGAGCTTTTTGTGAATCGCGGGCCGCGATTGCCTCGACGACGTCTGTGTGCGTGTCGTGGTCGGCCTTGTCGCCGAACGATCCGGCCATTCGCAACATGTCGATCATGGCGTCGCGGAGACGTGGTGCCATGGAGTCGAAGAGTCCGAGCAGAATGTCGTTGTGTGACGCGACCACGATGGAGCGGTGAAAAGCCATGTCCGCGTTCACCAGATCGACTGCGTCGCTGCGAGCGGTGTTGCGCGTTTCGAGTGAGCTGCGAATGGTGTCGAGATCGGTGGGGGTGCGTCTGGTTGCGGCGAGGGCGGCGGCCTCACCTTCGATCGCGAGGCGGGCTTCGAGGACTGCGGTGATGTGAACCCGCTGCAGAACTCGGTCCCATTCCGTCCGTGCCTCGTCGAGTGATTCGACGAAGACTCCGGAGCCCTGCCGGGTGACGAGGATTCCGCGCCCCGCCAGTTGTCTGATGGCCTCGCGCATCGTCGATCTACCTACGTCGAACATGGGGGCAAGGGTGGTTTCACCTGGCAGTTTGGTGCCGATCGGCCACTCGCCGGACTGAATTCGTGCAAGCAGAAGTTCGGCGGCCTGATCGGCCAAGGATGTTCGGCGTATCGCGGTCACACCGAAACACTACTCCTCAGCTTGTCTGAGGAGTAGTGATACATTGCTCGCATGCGCACATTCACGGGCCTTCTCCTTATCGGCCACGACGGGGCATAGCCAGGACCGGCAACCCCGTCGTGGAGCCCGATGCCTGCCGGTTCGCCTCACCGTCCGATCAGAACAGGTACCTCCACCATGTCTGCATTTCCCACCCTGTCCACTCCCGCTGGTCCCGTCCCCTCCGGTGCGCCCACCTGGAATCGGCAGCGGCGCTCCCAGATGCCGTCACATCGTTACCGTGACGTCTACTCGAAGGTCGACATTCCGCTCACGGAACGTCAATGGCCCGACCGACGGCTGACCAAGGCACCGCTGTGGGTACCTGTCGATCTCCGCGACGGTAACCAAGCGCTTCCCGAGCCGATGGATCCTGCCCGCAAGAAGCAGTTCTTCGAGTTGATGGTTGCCATGGGCTACAAGGAAATCGAAGTCGGCTATCCGTCGGCCTCGCAAACCGATTTCGATTTCGTGCGACTGCTTGCCCACACCGATCTCGCACCCGACGACGTCACCGTGGTGGTCTTCACCCCGGCTCGACGCGACCTGATCGAGCGAACGGTGGAGTCGATTCGCGGCATCACCAACGACGTCGTGATCCACATGTACACCGCCACTGCTCCGACGTGGCGTGAGGTGGTACTCGGCCGCGAGGCCAACGAGCTTCGCTCACTGATACTTTCGGGTGCGGCCGACGTTCTCGAACTTGCCGGCGACCTGCCCAACGTGCGGTTCGAGTTCTCACCCGAGGTCTTCAATCTCACCGAACCCGACTATGTTCTCGACGTCTGCGATGCAGTCACGACTGCGTGGGACGCTACGCAGCAGCGGCCGGTCATCCTGAATCTGCCTGCCACCGTGGAAGTGGCGACACCGAATGTCTATGCAGACCAGATCGAGTACATGAACAACAACCTTGCGCGTCGAGACAGCGTGATCCTCTCGGTCCATCCGCACAACGACCGCGGCACGGGCATTGCCTGCGCCGAGCTGGCAGTTCTGGCCGGTGCGCAACGAGTGGAGGGTTGTGTGTTCGGCAACGGCGAACGCACCGGAAACGTCGATATCGCCACTCTCGCACTCAATTTGCATGCACAGGGTATCGATCCCATGATCGACTTCTCCGACATCGACCAGATTCGCCGCACCGTCGAATACTGCAACCAACTCGAGATCCATCCTCGGCACCCGTATGTGGGCGATCTGGTGCACACCGCCTTCAGTGGTACGCACCAGGACGCCATCAGGAAGGGTTTCGCCGAGCACCGCACGCGAGCGGTGAGCGAAGGTCGCTCCGAGGACGAGATCGAATGGCGGGTGCCATATCTGCCGATCGACCCCAACGACATCGGTCGCTCGTACGACGCTGTCATTCGAGTGAACTCGCAATCGGGCAAGGGAGGAATCGCCTATCTTCTGGAAACCGGCTACGGCATCGAACTCCCGCGTCGCCTTCAGATCGACCTCGCCCGGCACGTGCAGAACCGCACCGATTCGATCGGTACCGAACTGTCGGCCGAGCAGCTCTGGGACATCTTCAGGGCGGAGTACATCGATATCGACGATGCAGATGTGACGCTGATCGGCTTCGACTCTCACGATGACAACGGTTCCGCCGACACCTGCGTCACGCTGAAGATCGACGGGACGTCCTACAGCACGTCACACAGGGGCGTCGGGCCGGTCGAGGCACTCGTCGACGCGTTGGCCGCGCATGGCCGTCACGTGGAGATTCTCGGTCTGACCCAGACCAGTGTGCGGGCCGGCAACGACAGCGATGCCGTCACGATGCTCGAATATCGCACTGCCGCAGGCTCCGGATGGGCGGCCGGTATCGATCGCTCCGTCCTGTCTGCCACCCTCGACGCGGTTGTTCGAGCTGCCAACGCGGTGACTTAGCTTTCGGGAGTCGAAAGCGATTGGGCGAACATCAGAAGAATGCCGCTCGGCCCGCGGAGGTAGGTGAGCTTGTAGACGCCCTCGTAATCGGCCACGCCTCGCAGGGGTAGGTAACCGTGGCGGGCTGCAATCGCCAGAGCGGCGTCGATGTCGTCGACCGAGAACGCGATGCGGTGCATGCCGATCTCGTTGGGCAGCGTCGGCGTCGTCTCGATGGCGTCGGGGTGGATGTACTCGAACAGCTCGATACGGCCGAGGCCGTCCGGGGTTTGCAGCACTGCGATCTTGGCGTGGTTGCCGTCGAGACCGACGGCGGTGTCCGCCCACTCACCGCTGACCGTGTCGCGGCCGAGGACCGTGAGGCCGAGCTCGGTGAAGAAGTCGATCGTGGCTTCGATGTCGCGGACGGCGATGCCGACGTTTTCGAGCTTGATGCTCATACGCTGAGTCTCGCATAGTGCTTTCTCGGATAGAACAAGACCGAGCGGCCTCCTTCTGGCAGGATCAACAGCTACGCTGGGGTGCGGCGGCCACGACCGAAGGACAACCAACTCATGACGCCACCGTGAACAAGCTCTCGACGGTGGCATTGCTGATCGTGCTCGGTGCAGCCGGGATGTTCAACGGACTGTCCTTGACCTCCGACCCCAGTGGGCGGTCGCTCGGGTTGAACGTCGGAATGCTCCCTTCGTGGCACACCTGGGACTACCGCGTATCCGGGTTGTTCGTGCTGTTCTTTCTCGGCCTCGGGCCGTTGATCTGCGTGGCCGCGGTGCTCGTCGATGCGTCCGAAGCGGCGGTGTATGTCGCGTGTGTGGGGCTGGTGACCATCGGGTGGGTGGTGTGGCAGCTCGTCGTACTCGACATCTACGCTCCCCTCGCCCACATTCCCCTCACGCTGTTGGGGGTCGCGTTGATCGTCCTCGCACTCGGCCAATTCCGTGCCCGTGCCCGCGATCGCAGACGGCAATAGAGTCAGAGACCGACCGCGTCGAGCAGGGCTGCTCCAGGATCGACGACGGCAACGACGGCCGCAATGAACAGCAGCGCCGTCGCGATCGTCATCACTGCACCGAGTGATCCGAGGATGACGAACATCCGACGGTGAGCACCGTCAGACGACCGGTGGCGTCGGTAGGCGATGACGGTTCCGGTACCGACGACCGCGATCACCACTGCGGTAGCGACGATCACCGCCCAGTTGTAGTGCTCGACCTGTGTGAGCAACTCGAGCAGAGGCGGCCTGGTGTCTCCACTCTGCACGCCGTTCTCGATCAGAGACTGCGCCGCTCGCCCGTCCGCCTTGTCAGCGGAGAGCATCGGAAGCAGGGCGACCACGGGTGCGACCGTCGACTGGATGTTGAGCACAGTCAGAAACACCGAAAACAACGACAGCACAGTCGTAGTGGCCGCAGCGACCACGTAACCTGCGCCTGCCGTCAGAGATCGCCGCCACAGAGTCGCCGCGAGCAGACCCAGAACCACGGTCAGCAGCACCGAGATGACGATCTTGATCGCGTGCCACTCGAACCAGTAGTCCACCATCTCCGCCAAGCCGGGCGGATAGGTGCGGACGCCGCTGCCCCAGTACTCGACCAAGCCGCGGCCGAGCAGCTCACTCATGACGGATTGATCCTGGAACTGCGGATAGCGTCCGCGCAGCAACGCGGCTGGGCCGAGCACGAACGCGGCCACCAACGCCGCCCCGCCGCATGCCAATACGACGATCGACCAGCGACTTCGGTTGACGGACTTACTCATCGAACGGATCACGGGTGAGAGTCAATCACCGGGTACTCGAGAGCGCATCCATCTGAAGTACTACATCGCGGACGAGCCGCATCGGTTGCACGGGACGCTCCACTCAAGGCCCCGACGGGAGGGAATCCCCCGATGTCGTCGAGGAGTGGAGCACCAGTTGCTCAGGAGTCGACGTCCGGTCGGCGCCGGACCCTGGCAGCAGTCATCCCAGCCAGGATCACCCCACCAACAGTGAGGAAGTCGGATTCGGTCAAACCTCTGTCTGCGTCGACCACGTACAACACTGCGCCTTCGATGGGGGCGTTGAAGAACAACCACAGGATTGAGGCGACAACCAGCGATATCGCTGCGGGCCACGAGGGCTTGGCGAGACTCCATGCGGCAGAGGCGAACACTGCGTTCATCAGAACGAGGGCATGGAACGGATCGGTAGTCGGCACCGGTACATCATGACCGACATGGAGGTGGTCGGGTCCCACCCTCGCACTCGACACCGCGGCGGAGAGCGAATGTGCTACTGCGCGAGGCGATCACCGGAGCTGCCGGTGGTGACGCCGGTGATCAGGTCGATCAGCCCGAACGGTGATCGTTCCCCGAGACACAGGTCGAGCGTTTCGTGTGCCTGGACGGCCACCGCTTCACTTCGGGTGAACATGGCCTTCTCGAAGACCGACAGAGCTGTGTCGAGGTCGCCGCGGTGATCGGCGATCGCGCGAGCGAGTTCGGCACCGTCGAACATCGCCAGATTCGCGCCGTCGCCGGATGGCGGCATCAGGTGTGCGGCGTCGCCCAGGAGTGTCACTCCCGATGTGTGATCCCAGTGGTGGTCGTTGGGCAGCGTGAAGATCCTGCGGGGAACCAGCGCGGTCTCCCCGTCGGTGATCAACGCAGTCAATTCCGTTGCCCACCCGTCGAACTCGGCTGCGATCGTTGCTCTGGCGGAAGCGGCGTCGGAGAAATCGATCGAGTCGATCCACTCGGGGCTGCGGTTGAGCTGAACGTAGGTGTGCAGGATGCCGCCGACCTCTCGGTGCACGGTGATTCCCTTCCCCGGGCTGAGGGCGAACATTGCGCCACCACCGACTGCCCGGGCGGTGACGGGGTGACGCGCATCGACGTCGTGCAGGTAGGTCTCGATGAAGACCGTGCCCACATATTCGGGCACGGCGGCGGAGAGCAGAGATCGGACTCGTGACCACGCGCCGTCGGCGCCGACGAGCAGATCGCTGACCCTGGTGGTTCCGTTCTCGAACTCGATGTCGTGTTGCCCATTGCCCAGCGGGCGCACGGAGGCGAGCTTGTGGCCCCACTGAACGGTGTCGGCGGGCAGTGAGTCGAGCAGAATGCGTCGCAGGTCGCCGCGCAGCACCTCCGGTCGACCCCCGGTGCCGTCGTCGGATTCGTCGAACAGAGCCTCGCCGTTCGGGCGTAGTACGCGAGTCGCTTCGCCTCCCTCGTGAATGATGGCCCGAAACTGCTCGGTGAGCCCGGCTGCGGCCAGGGCGACTTGCCCGTCCCCCTCGTGGATGTCGAGCTGCCCGCCCTGGGTGCGCACGTCAGGCGTGGCGTCGGCCTCGTACACCGTGGCGGCGATTCCGTGCACGTGCAGAACCCGTGCCAGCACCAGGCCGCCGAGGCCTGCACCGATGATCGAGATGGATGAACCCATGACTGTCTCCGCTCGTTGTTGGAACGCTGTTCCAACCAAGAATGGAACACTGTTCCAAGCCTGTCAAGCGGGGGTGTCGGCTGGCGTTCGGTTCAACCTCGGTCGATGCCGGCCAGGACGATGTCGATTCCGGCCTGGAACTGCTCGCGGTCGTCGTGGCTTGCGAACTGCGACGCGATCCGAGTCAGGAACGGATAGTCGCCGGTGTCCGTCACTGCTGTGCGCGTGGAGTCGAGAAATGCCGCACGGTCCGTCACCGTGGCGGCCAGTTCCCTCCCGGCATCGCGCTGACTCGCAACCCCGATAGCGTGGTACAGAAGGACGGATGCGGCGTCGAACTGCGCATCGTTCGGAACTCCGCGTGCGTCGAGTTCGGTTCCGATGCGGTCGAACAGATGCAGGACGGCCGGCTGCCACGGAGCGGCGGCGAGTTGCGTTGCCACCCATGGACGAGTGGTGATCACGTCGAACACTCTCATCATCAGGCCGCGAACATCATGTTCTGCCGCACCGTTCTCGGACGATGATTCGAAGGCCGATGCCATGACGGTTTCGGCCGCCGCCGCGAGCAGATCGTCTCTGTTGCCGAGGTGGTGGTACAGCGCTCCGGGGCCTGTCGACAAACGTGCGGCCAGAGTGCGGAACGTCAAAGCCTCGGTTCCGCCCTCATCGAGCATCTCGATCGCCACCGTCACGATGCGCTCTTTCGACAGAGCATCCGAACGTCGAGCTGATGTCGGCTTCGTGTTCGTCATGGCCAGATCCTGCCACAACTGGAACGTTGTTCCATGCCGGCATGGGACGACCCGCTACGAACCCCGCACCACGTCGTAGGCCGGCTTGGCGCTGAAGTCGCTGCGCAGCAGTCCGTAGTTCTGTTCGGTGTCGGCGAGGTTGGTTCCCGAGTCACGCAGGGAGTGCACGAACACCGGGCCGACGTAGGGGAGCGACGACGCCTTGGCCAGGCTCGAGCCGATGATGGCGGCCTGCAGATCCTCGGGAACAGCTCCCGCGCCGGTGCCGGTGGGTGCGCCGAGCTCGGTGATCCAGATCTTCTTGCCGCCGTCTCCGTTGGCCGCCATCGTGCCGTAGGCCTGATCCACCTGTGCCCATTGGCCGTTGGGGTCGTTCTCGACGGTGAAGGGGAAGGTGTAGGGGTGCATGGCGACGGCGTCCATGAATCCGGCTGCTCCGGCGGCGTACATCTGCTGCAGGAAGGTCACCGGCGCGACGGTCCAGGCTCCGGCGTTGATGGTGGTCGCCAGTCCGGCGCTCAGCACGGTGGCTCCGGCGTCGGCGTTGTGGATCGCGGGGTAGGCCGCGCGCAGCATGTTCGTGTAGCGGACTGCATCGACGGGTGCGAAGAAGGTGGGGATGTTGGGCTCGTTCCACACCTCGTAGTGGTCGACGCGATCACCGAGGTGCGCAGCGGCTGCGCCGGCGAATGCGCCGAAGGTGTTGGGATCGAGCGGAACTGCGCCGGGAAGTGGTGAGGCGATGCCGCCCTGCGCCCATCCGGGGGTTCCGCCCAGCACGGCCAGTACGGAATAGCCCTGCGCTCTCGCGGCGTTGATCACGCGATCGGTGTTGCCCCAGTCGAAGACTCCCGGGGCCGTCTCGATTGCGGCCCAGTTCACGACCACCCGTACCCACGAGGCACCGATGTCGCGTCCGGCACCGAGTTCGTTGTTCAGCGTGGCGTCGTCGAGCGTCAGAAACGGTGCGCCACCGGTGAAGCCCAGGTCGGCCGGGGCCGCCTGCGCGACGGGCGAGGAGAGTCCGACAGCGATCGCGGCGGCTGCGGCAACGGTGAGCAGGCGTGAGCGGAAGGTCATGGCGGTCATCCTAAGTGCTCGTCAACGGGGCGCTGATCAGTGCTTCGACGGTCGAATGGGGCACACGGTCGTTCCACCGCGCGGTGTTCAGCTCGTAGATTCGCTCCCCCGCTTTGACGGCGGCGGTGCGGTCGAGCAGGTAGCGGCGGCATTCGGCGACGAACTGCTCCTTGTCGTCGAACGTGGGCAGCTCGAAGATCGAATCCAGTGATCCGACGGCGGCCGAGGTACCGACGACGGGAAGTCCCTTGCTGGCTGCGTCGAGGATCTTGACGCGCACGCCGCCGCCGGTGGCGACCGGGGCGATCAGTGCCCGGCAGGTGCCGAGGAATTCCTGCAGATCGTCGACGAAGCCGAGATCGCGAACGCCGGCGGGGTAGACGGGATCCTTGGCACCGGGAGCCTTGGCACCGATGATGCACAGTTCGGCACCCTCGATTCCCGCCGAGATCGCCGGCCAGTACTCGAGCGCGATCTTGAAGGCCTCCTGGTTCGGTGGCCAATCGCGAGTCCCCATGAACACCAAGCGCTTCGCGGTCTGGGACAGGTCGAGTTGCGGCGCGGGTTCGAGGGTGAGGTCGATCCACCGAGCGTCGCGGACTCCGTTGTCTCGGTACATCTGGGCCTCGTCGGCGTCGTAGGTCCCGACGGCATGGGCCGCGCGGGCGACGCGGATTTCGTCCCGCAGGATGCGGGGTGCCTCGATACGGCCGATCAGTCCACGGGTCACCTTCCACACCTGCGATTCGGTGTTGACGGTGTTGATCGCGAACGGTGACCCCATCTTGGCCGAGCGGAGGAACGATTCGGCCATGTAACTGTGTTCGGCCACATACACATCGGAGGTGGATGCGTCGATGGCATCGCGGAAGGCGTCGACGTCGTAGCGTCCGTGTACCACCGAGCGGGTCGGCCGCACCGACTTCAGGAGCAGAGCGACGTCGACGGTCGGCTTGGGGACGCGCACCACGTCGGGGACGACGTCGGTCTCCTTGGACAGGCAGATCGATCGCACCTCGAACGCCTCACGGGCGAGCTGCATCATCAACCGGGACAGTGCGATGTCGCCGCCGTGTTCGGTGACGGGGTCCTTGGACAGCAGGAACGTCGCGCGTCTCATTGCGGCACCTCTTCTTTCACCGAATTGTCTTTCACCGCAGTGCGGTACAGGGCGCGCATGAACCAGACGAGCAGTACGGCGTCGGTGATCACCGAGGCGACGGCTGCGCCGACGGCACCGAACGGGAACAGACACAGGACGAGGACCATCTTCAGCGGTGCCAGGGTTGCGGCCGCCAGCACTCGCGTGCGGTCGCGGTGCTGGAGGTAGAGCACGGTGGTGAACACGTGATTCATCACCCGCATCACCACGAACAGCGACATCACCACCAGGGCGCCCGCGATCTGATCCGACGCGGGCGTGAAGAAGAGCAGGAGGCCGGCCACCAGCAGCAGTGAGCCCGCTGCGGTGCCGAGAGCCGCGGTGTGCTTCAAGGCCGGTCCGGCGCTGACGAGTCCGTCTGCTGCACGCAGCTTTTCGTGGAATGTGTTGCCGAAGGCCTGTCCGATGAAGGCCACCGCCCAGGCGGTCACCGCGGCAACGGAGTAGTAGCCGGCGATGGTGGAATCGGTGAGGAAGCCGAGCAGCAGCACGTCGCCTTGGATGTAGACCGCGTTGGCGAGGTTCTCCGAGAACAGCATCGACATCTCGCGCCACGAGCCGGGAACGCGCGGCGCGGCTACCCGGGCCTGCAGGGCTGCGAGCAGTGCGATCACGAAATACGGTGCGGCGTAGAGCAGGCTGGCGACTGTCAACGTGGGGTCGGGAACGGCGAACAAGTACGCCGTCGCCAGCGCGATGGACGTTGCCTGCCTCGTGGTGTCCAGTCGTTGTGTGAGGTCGGGACGGCCGTCGCGCAGTGCCCTGCTCTTGTATGCGTTGAAGACCAGCTCACCACCGCCGATGACGAGGGCGAACCAGGCGATGTAACTGACCTGAACCAGACACAGCCCAGCGACGACGAGCACGGCACCGACGAGTACGCGGGTAGTGCGCTCGCCCAGGAAATCGCGTTCGGTCACGCGAATCGAGCGCACGGTGAACGGATGATCCAGTGGCGCAGCCAGAATCGCGGCGAGGGCGAAGGCCATCGCGTACTGGCCGTAATCGGAGATCCCCAGCTTGGCGAACAGCGCGACGGTCCACAGTAGGCCGATGCCGCGGCCGCCGTAGGTCCACAGGGCCGCGATCCCGGCCTTGATCAGGTTGCCGTTCATTCGCACCACCGCATCATCGGGACCACCGCATCATTTGGACCACACAGCCACGAAGTTCTGAGCCACCATGTCGGGGGAGTTGGCGCGGCGCAGGGTCTCCACTTCGCGGCGCAGCCTCGTCAGTGCCGCCCGGTCGGTGACGAGGGCTGCGGTGGCGTCGGCGATCTCGTTCGTTCCACCCGCGACGACCAGTGCACCGCCGTCGGTTTCGGACAGTGCGCCTTCCTGAAGACACACCACCGGGGTCTGATAAGCGATGGCGCGACTGACCGAACCGGAGGCAGGGAAGGCGTCACCGTAGATGGATCGTTTGCCGTAGGGCACCACGAGTGCACGGATGGAATCGAAGAAGGCGTCCTCGTCCGGTCCGTTGACCTCACCGAGGATCTCGACGCCGTCGACGGGGTCGAGTAGTTCGGTTCCGCGGCCGGCGATGCGAATGGCGATGTCGTTCGGCATACGATCGCGGAGCTGCTGGAGCTGGTCGAATCCTTTTCCACGGTAGACGAATCCGAACAGGCCGACGGCCAGGGGGCGATCCTCGGCGGGGGTGATGTCGGGGCGTTCGGGAACGAAGTGCATCACGGCCTCGGCCGTCACCTCAGGGTAGCTGCGCTCGAGGGAGTCGGCACCGGAACGGGTGAGCGCGAACAGCGTCCGGCTGCCCACCACGGTGCGCTCGAGGCGACGCCAGGCCGCTCGAAGTGGGTAGTGCAGGCCGTGATTGAGGACCTTCTTGCCCGCGAGGAACTTGGTGCGGGCGGGCCACCAGACGATTCCGGGTGGGTCGTGCACCGTCGCGGTCACCATCGGGTTCCCGGTGAGCCGAGCTGTGGCCCAGAACGGCATCACCGAGCCGCCGCTGAGTTCGCAGTGCACGATGACACGGCCCGGATCGGCGTCGACGAGCTCCTGAATCGCTGTGCGGTGCCGCACGATATCGCGCACCGAGTGGGATCCGGGTCCGTCGTGGCGGTACTCGATCACCTCGGCGAAGTGTGGTCGCACGGCGTCGGCGAAGTCGTCGGCGTAGTCGCCCACGCCGCCGACCCCGGATCGGGGGGCGACGTAGACGAGTCGGCAGTCACGCAGGATCATCAGTAGAACAGCGGCCGATACTTGGGGCGGTAGGCGAGCGCCTTCGGGTCACGCATCGCTCGCACCTTCGCGGGCACTCCGGCAACCACTTCGAGTTCGCCGACATCTCCGCGCACCATCGAGCAACCACCGACGACGGCGCCGCGACCGAGGGTCACCCCGCTGAGAAGGGTACTGCGGCTGGCGATCCAGACGTAGTCATTGATGACGCAGGGTTCGAGGATCGGAGTGAATTCCGGTGAGTTGTGATCGTGGTAGCCGGCGATGATGTGTGTATCGCTGGCGATGACGACGTTGCTGCCGATCGTGATTCCGCCGCGGGCGTCGAGCATGCAGCGGAAACCGATGGAGCAGGCGTCGCCGATGGTCAGGCCCTCGGGGTCGAGGACGGTGGTGCCGCGGAAGATCGAGACGTCCTTGCCGATCGTCGCCCCGAACGCACGTAGGAAGTTCTGCCGAATCCAGTGCGACGGGATGAAGGTGACGATCATGTTGAAGCCGAGGGTGCCGATGCGGTTGCGCAGCTTCCGCTTGAACGTGATGTCCTGCATCTTGTAGTTCGACACGTCGTAGATCTCGGGCTCCGCTTCGCCCACAGGCCGTTCCACCGCTGTCATGCTGCCATCTCCTCGGTCATGTCGAATTGGACCATCGCGTCGACGATCTGGTCGAAATCCTTCGTCGGTGCCCAGCCCAACAGATCACGGGCTTTGGTGGCGTCACCGACCATTCTTGCCGAGTCGGCGGGCCTGAGCATCTCGGAATCGCTGCGCACGTAGTCACGCCAGTTCTCGATACCTACGGCTGCGAAGGCGGCGGCCACGAAGTCGGCGACACTGTGAGCCTGTCCGGTGGCGACCACGAAGTCGTCACCCTTTCCGTAGTCGGCCATGGCGGCGATTGCATCCACGTAGTCCGGGGCCCAGCCCCAATCGCGTTCCGCGGTGAGGTTGCCGAGCTCGAGCGTGTCGAGGGTGCCCCGGGTGATGGCGACGGCGGCCTTGGTGATCTTGCGGGTCACGAAGGTCTCCGGTCGCCTGGGCGACTCGTGGTTGAACAGGATGGCGTTGGTGGCTTCGAGTCCTCGGGCTCGGTAGACCTGAACCATGTTGTGACTGAGTGCCTTCGACACCCCGTAGGGGGAGGTGGGCGCAACGCGCGTTTCCTCGTTCTGCAATGGGACCCCGGAGCCGGCGAAGATCTCGGCACTGGATGCGTTGACCAGCACGATGCGTTTACCCGATGCTTCCTGCTCGGTGTAGCAGGCATCGAGCAGTGCCGCAGCGGAGAGCCCGTTGACCTGAGTGGTCAGGACCGGGTCGTTCCACGATCGCCACACCGAGGAGATCCCGGCGAGGTGAAAAACGTAGTCGGGCTGCACTTCGTGGATCAGCACCTGGGCGACACCCGGCTTGCTGATATCGACGCGGTGCTGCTCGACATGGACGTTCACCGTCCCGTCGTTCCCGCCGGGCTTGGCCACACCGTGGAGGGTCCAACCGCGCTCGAGCAACAGATCGGCGAGGTAGCTGCCGTCCTGGCCGGCCACTCCGGTGATCAGCGCAGTCGGGGTATGTCCGGCACTCACGCGATCTTGACGGTGTCGGGCGATTGTTCGACGAGGTCGTTCTGAACCATCATCGTAACCAATTCGGGGAAGCCGACTTTCGGCTTCCAACCGAGTGCGGCATGGGCCTTGGCCGAGTCGCCGACGAGGAGGTCGACCTCCGCGGGTCGGAAGAAGCGGGGATCGATCTTGACGTAGGGCTCCCAGTCGTCGATGTCGACTGCGGCGAACGCGTGGTCGAGGAGTTCACGAATCGAGTGGGTTTCCCCGGTGGAGATCACGTAGTCGTCGGCGTCGTCCTGTTGCAGCATCAACCACATGGCTTCGACGTAGTCGCCGGCGAAGCCCCAGTCGCGCTTTGCGTCGAGATTGCCGAGCGAGAGCTCGCTCTGCAGTCCCAGTGCGATGCGCGCGACGGCCTGGGACACCTTACGTGTGACGAATTCCGGTCCACGACGCGGTGATTCGTGGTTGAACAGAATTCCGGAGCTGGCGTGCATGCCGTAGGACTCACGGTAGTTGATGGTCATGTAGTGGCCGTAGACCTTGGCGACGCCGTAGGGCGATCGTGGCCAGAGCAGGGTTTCCTCGCGCTGGGGAACCTGCTGGACCTTGCCGAACATCTCCGAGCTCGAGGCCTGGTAGAAGCGAACCTGCTTGCCCGCTACCTGCTCGTAGAGCCGGGTGGATTCGAGCATGTTCAGCACTCCGCCGCCGGTGACGTCGGTGGTGAGACGCGCGTTCTCCCACGAGTACGCCACGAAGGAGACGGCTCCGAGGTTGTAGACCTCGTCGGGGTCGGCTACGGCAAAAGCGCGCATCAGCGCCGAGAGATCCAGAAGGTCGCCGTGCAACACCTCTACCTGAGGCAGCACCTGCTCGATCATCGCTGCCTTCGGATTGTTCTGTCCCCGTAACAGACCGAACACTTTGTAGCCCTTGCTCAGTAGCAGTTCGGCAAGGTACAGGCCGTCCTGCCCGGTGATGCCGGTGATCAGTGCGCGCTTGGTCATCGCGACGCCGTCCTCTCCATATGTCCTGCATGAATGTCTGTCACTGCGGCGTCCAACTCGGCTGCGAAGCGTTCTTCGCTGAACTGCTCCATGTGGTTCTGGATCTTCGACGGCTCCCAGTGCGTGCGTTCCAGGGCGTCGACCGCGTTGGAGATCGAATCCGGCTGGGGCTCATCGAAGTACACACCGGTCACGCCCTCGTCGACGGTGTCGAGGAAGCCGCCCCAGCGCAACACTGCGCTGGGCTTGCCGTGATGACCCGCTTCGATGGGGGTCAATCCGTAATCTTCATAGCTTGCAGCGATCAAACCGTTACAGCCCTGGTAGAGCCAGGTCATCTGTCCCGAGGTCAGGTCACTGAGCATGAGCACGTTGTCGGACTTGAGCTTTCGCAGTCGATCGGCCTCCGGGCCGCGTCCGACGACGATCAGCTTGCGATCGGTGTCGGCGAAGGCCGCCATCACCTTGTCGACGTTCTTGTACGGAAGCAGGCGGGAGATGCACAGGTAGTAGCCGTCTGCGCCCAGCCACGCGGCGGCGTCGGGTATCGATTCGGCAGGCGCTGTCTCGACGGTGAACGGTGCGGGTACGACGGTCGACGAGATGCCGTAGGCGTCGCTGATGCGCTGCTGCACCACCGTGGAGATGGCGAGGTAGCGGTCTGCCGAGAAGGCCGCCCGTCGATCCCACTGGCGAAGCGGGTACGAAAGCGTCTTGAGGGCAACACGTTTGACGGGGCTGCGACTTTCCCCCAGGTACATCTGCGATTCGTACAACCAACGCGCAGGTGAATAGCAGTAGACGAGTTTGCGTCCTGAGGTGTGAAAGCCGTGTGCCCAACCGCTGGTGCTGGTGAGCACCACGTCGGCGTCGATCTCGATCGAGGAGGATGCGAACGGGAGCAACGGAAGCGCGGCACGGTGGTTCTTGCGTAGGAAGCCGATTCGGTTCAGGGACGACGGGCGTACGTCGAGATCGGAGAACTCGGGGAACGTCGTCGACGGCTCGAAGAGCGTGGTGTAGATGGGTGCGTCGGGGAAGGCGCGGGCCATGGCCAGGACGACCTTCTCGGCACCACCGCGCTGGGTGAGGTAGTCGTGCGCAATGGCCACGCGGAGGCGGTCGGTCATGCTGCCGCCGCGTCATGGAGCAGTGAACCCGGCTGCAACACAGAAACATCGGTCTTCATGAGCTACCCATCGTGTCGGTCCGTACTCGAATGGAGCTGGGGCTTCCCGCACGCCGAATAGCGCCCCGTAGTGCGCCGATGCACAACAAGAGCGTCGAATAGCTGGCGTCCCCCGACGAGACGTGCGAACACTGGACATAATCCTGCCACGAAGAGTCATTCGTTCGCTGTATATGAATATCCGTTTCGGGGACAAATAGATAGCGCTAAGTGAGGTGGTTCACAAGGCAAAATAGATTTACAGAGAACGGAAACCGTGCCTTTGCGTAGAGTTAACGTGGCCGCAACGAAGTCACCGAGAAATGGCAGCACGAATCGAAAGAAAAGGTCCGCGCGGTTTGTGAATTATCGATCAGATGTGTGTGAATTCAACGAGTGACGGTGGTGCCGACCCACGGTGCCCACGTGATCGCGCCGTACTGGAACGTCACCCGCACGCCGCCGCCGTACTGCGGCACTTCGTCACTGGTTGCCGGCCCCAGAGTGGGGTCCCAGGCGCTGAAGATGCCGCCACCGATGTTGTGGGTGCCGCCGATGGCGGTGGAGAACACCCTGAGGCCGTAGGGGCTGTCGAAGTCCTGGTAGGTGCCGTTGAACGGCGTGGTGGGCAAGAAGCCCGTGTAGCGCACCGCTTCTGCGACCGCGCGGGGAACTCCGACGAATCCGTTGGGCATCTCGTACACGACGGCATCCTGGCGGTACTGCGCCCAGGTGTCTCGGACGGGGAACACCGGCCCCAGAACGGCACCGAAGTTGTTGGGTGCCGCGGCGAAGCGGTTGTACTCGGCGGTCCGTGGGATGTTGTTCTGCAACAGACTCATCAGTGCCCACAACGCAGGCTTGGCCGACCAATCGGTGCGCAACAGTCCGAAGGTCATCTCCGGGTCGTTGCTGCCGGTCTGCTTGTCACGGAGCTGATAGAGGAAGATCGGGCCGGTGTAGGGCAGCTCGCGCCACTTGGTGACGAAGTCGGTGATCATCGCGCTCTGCTGATCCTCGGACGCCACCGATGTCGGCACGCCGTACTCGGTGGCCCAGATCTTCTTGCTGCCGTCGCCGTTGGCGACCATGGCCGTCCGCATGTCCATGACCTGCCGGGCCGGTGAGTGGTCGACGTACGGTCCTTCGGAGAACTTCAGGGAGTACTGGTACGGGTGGTAGGAGAGGGCGTCGAAATACCCTGCGGCACCGGCAGCGTACATCTGGTTGGTGAAATCGACGGGGTTGATGATTCCCCATGCCTGTTCGGCCGCGCCCAGGACGCCACCGATGACGGTGGAGGCCGAGTCGGCTGCTTTGATCTTGGGATACGCGGCCTTGAGCAGCGCGGTGTAGCCGGCGGGGTCGGGTTCCGGTGCGTAGAACATCGCCCCGTTGGGCTCGTTCCAAATCTCGTAGTCGGCCACCTTTCCCTTGTATCGAGCCGCGACTTGTCCGGCGAAGGTGCCGAATGCCGTAGGCGATGCCGGTCGGGTGTTGATCGGTTGGTTCACGGGCGAGGTCGCCCAGGCCGGGGTGTAGGCGATGATGCCGAGCATGGAGATGTTCGCCGCGCGCAGCTTGTTCACGACCCGGTCGACGGGCGCCCAGTTCTGTTGATTCTGGGTGGGTTCGACGGTCGACCACGGGATGGCGATGCGCATCGACTTCACGCCCATGGCGGTCACGAACTGCACGGTCGTATCGAGTTCGGCGTCGGTGGCCCAGAGCAGTCCGCCGCCGTCGGAGAGTCCGACACCGGGCGGGTTCGGGGCCGCCTCGGCACGTGATTGGGAGCCGACGAGGTGGTCGGGTGAAAGGAGAACGGACGTCGTTCCGAAAGCGAGCCCGACAGCGACGACCACTACGGTTGTCGCTGACATTATTGTGCGAAAGCCACCGCGAAAGTGAACCATCATCATTCTCTCCACCAGGGGGTCCGTACCAATCGACGGGCCGGTGCGGTGAATCATTGCACTACGAACGCAGCTTTGTACAAATCACAAGAATTGGCGCGATTTTTATGAAACTGCTGGTCGAGTACTGTCCGGTGAAAGCAAGCTTTTCGTTTCGGAACTCTCGGAGTTCTCGCCGTCGAGATCGGTTTCGGACGCCTTTTCCCATGCGTGGACGAGAAAGGCGTACATGACCGAAAACGCCATCGTCGTGGCCGGGATGGTGACCACCGGGAAGTCGAGCTGCAGTGCCACGACGGAGAAGCCGATCATTCCGCCGCCGTAGAACCCGTACTCCCACTGCCGAGCGCGGAGCAGTTTGTAGCCCACTATCGCGATGACGACGAGTATCGCGACGAAGGCGATTCCGGCGACGAGACCCCCGCGGTAGATGGTCAGCAGGGGAGTGTTGGCAACGTAGTTGACTTCGAAAGCGACCGTGGGGTCTTTGAATTCTGCACGGCCCCAGCCGAGTCCGAACATCCAGTGGCCTTGCATGTGACCGGGGAATTCCACGAGTGCGTCACCGCGTGCACTCGAGCCCGCGTCTTCGTTGCCGAAGGAGGAGAAGACTCGATTGCGGACGGTGGGTACGGCGATGGCACCGACGAAGGCGGCCGCGAACGCGCCGACGATGGCGAGGCGCTCGCGGGTGCGTAGCTGCTGGAACACCAGCATCAACACCACGCCGAACACCACCGAGAACAGTGCGGCCCGCGAGAGCGTCAACACGATCGACAGGAACAGCAGGGCCGCAAGGGCTGTGCGCAGATAGCCGCGCAAGAGCAGCACGCACAGCATCAGTGCCAGCACGAATCCGATTCCGGCTGCGTTGGGATCGACGTACGTGCCTGCCAATCGGACGGTGGCGGCTCCGGTGCTGCTGTAGACGAAGCGAGTGCTTTCCTCCTCGCTGCCGTAGCCGAATATCGACAGATAGCGGATGAGTTTCCCGGCGGGGTCGACGGCGAAGATCACCAGGGCGAAAGCGGCTGCGGCCGAGGCTGCATAGACATAGATGCGCCCGAACAATGCCAATTCGTCACGCTGCATTCTCAACAGGCAGACGACTACGAGTGTGGAAACGAGCCATTGACCGAATTCGACGTAGTCGACCAGAGCGCCACTCGTCGCGAATATCGACAACGCGGACGCAGCGATGAGCGCAATCATGGGCAGTTCCGGCCATGTGATGCGGCTCACGGCTGTGCGGTGGATCACAGTGGCGAGAACGACCGCGATACCCAACGCGAAAACCAACGGAGCGTGAACGCCGGGTACGTATCCGAACGGCAACGCACCGAGTGAAAATGCAAGAGCGCGAGACAGATACAGCGGATGACGTAGGCCGATGTACGCTCCCGCAGTCAGCACGACGAGGGCGAACGCCCCCAATTTCGCTGGAGTTCCGCCGACGATCATGGCGAATGTAACGAAAACGGGAACGATCACGATGGCTGCCGCACCGGCTCGTTGCGTGATGCTCATAGGCTCTGATGTTGTCACGCTTTCATGCACTCGCAACATCTACGCCGTGCCGAATCGTTCGCTGCGCTTTATTCTTTCCCCTTGACCGATGTCATTCGATAGGAGCACTCGTGGAGATTCGAGAGTACGGGCGAATTCTTCGCGCGGGTTGGTGGATCGTTGCGCTCGCGACGGTCATCGGCATCGCCGGAGGCTGGGCCTACACGTTCTTCACGACGCCGCAGTATCAGGCGTGCGCCCGTCTGTTCGTCACCACGGAGGGCGGCAGCTCGGTCGGTGAGGCGTACCAGAACAACCTGTTCTCACAGGAACGCGTGACGTCCTACGCCGGATTGGCAACCAGCACACAGGTTGCGCAACGCGCGATCGATCAGTTGCAGCTGCAGATGTCCCCGGACGAATTACGTTCGCGCGTCACCGCGACCCCCATCGAGAAGACGGTGCTGCTCGATCTCTGCGCCACCGATCCCGATCCGGCCGTCGCTCAGGTGTTGACCAACGCGGTGGCCGGTCAGCTGACCCAGTTGGTACAGGAGCTGGAAACCTCTCAGCGCGGCGGCAGCCCAGCAGCCGGTGCCACCGTCGTCGATCAGGGTGATGTACCGACCTCGCCGATCGGCATGGGCTTGACCACTGTCCTCGGCCTCGGCGCTGCCATCGGCTTCGTGCTCGGCATCGCACTCGCGTTGCTTCGCGGTCTGCTGGATCGTTCGATTCGGGACAGGCCGCGCGCAGAGGAGATTTCGGGTCGCGTCGTCCTCGGCGGCCTCCCGATCGACGCGACGCGACCCAAGGCCGCCGTGGCATCGATGCAGAAGATGGGTGAGCCACTCCGCGCTCTGCGCACCAACATTCGCTTTCTCGGCGGGGGCACTCCTCCTCGCGTCATCACCGTCACCAGTGCGGCTGCGGGCGAAGGACGCACCAGCACCGCCATCGACCTCTCGGCCGTTCTCGCCGAAGCAGGGCACCGGGTGCTGCTCGTCGGCGGCGATCTTCGCAGCGCAACCCTGGGCACCCGGCTGAGAATCGATCAGAGCAGCGGCCTGTCGACGGTGCTCTCGGGCGAGCACAGCATCGAGGATGCCATCCAGGACGATGTGTTCGGCGGTGTCTCGGTGCTGCCCTCGGGTCCGGTGCCGCCGAATCCGAGCGAGTTGCTCGGGTCGGACCGCGCTCAGGAGCTACTCGAGTCGCTGCGCGGCGAGTACCGCTACGTCATCGTCGATACCCCACCTCTGCTCCAGGTCACCGACGGCGCGATTCTCACCGCATTGTCCGACGGCACACTGGTTCTCGCGCGCACCGGCCGCACGACGCGCGACAAGCTGAGGCGGGCGATCAAGGTGCTCGACGGGGTCGGGGCCACCGTGCTCGGCGTCGTGACCACCTTCGAGCCCGCAGCCCGACGCCTCCTCGGTGGCAGCGCGACGCCTACCGAAAGTGCCGCCGAAACTCCCGCTTCCGCAGAACCGTTCACTGCACAGTCCTCGGCACCTGCCCATTCCACATCGGTCAGGCCGAAGCCGGCGCAGAGCGATACCGCGACCTCCTCGGCGAGCAGAGGATAGTTTCGATGCCAGGTAGGTTCGCGGCACAGGTCGGCGTCGTGCTGACCGCCGCCGCGGTGCTGGTCTCCTGTTCTCAGCAGCCGTCGGTCGTTCTTCCGCCCAACGCGCCAACGGCTCCGGTCACCGCCGAGGCTCCGGCCTCGGAGCCGCCTCCGCCGTCGAATGTCGGTGGTACAGCTCCTGGTTCGCTGATCTCGGCCGAGCCGATCGAGGACATCGCGACCGACATCACCGAGCTCGGTGCCACCGCTACTCGGGTGGTGTATCGGTCGACCTCGGGTGTCACCGGTTCACCGACCGAGGTCTCGGGAACCGTCATCGTTCCGGCCGGTACTGCGCCCGAGGGTGGTTGGCCCATCGTGTCGTTCGGCCACGGCACCACGGGGGTACTCAATGCCTGTGGACCCTCGCTGTACGCGAACCTGCTCGGCAATGCTCCTATCGTGGCGGCTCTGGCCCTGAACGGCTTCGCGGTGGCGATGACCGACTATCAGGGTCTCGGTATGGACGGTGACTACCATCCGTACCTGGACTCGAAGACGTTCGGCTACAACATGATCGATGCGGTACGAGCGGCCAGGAACTTCATGCCCACGCTCAGCACGCGGTGGGCGGCCTACGGCGTCTCGCTCGGCGGGATGGCCGCATGGGCGGCGAGCGATCGCAACGGTGAGTACGGCGGCGGCCTGGAGCTGGTCGGTACGGCCGCGATGGTGCCGGTGTCGGACATGTCGGGGCTGGCCGACGCGGCCGCGAACGAAACGTTGACTCGTGCTCAGTACCCCCTGTTGATGTACGCGCTGCACTCGTTGGCGATCTCGCATCCCGAGATGAACCTGGACGACTACCGGTCCGGTTTCGCGAAGGAGCGTTGGGACGATCTGCTCGAGTGTGTCCCGCCGGGGTCGCTCGATGTCCCGGAACTGCAGACACAGCTCGAGCCCGCCGATCTGAAGCCGGTCAGCGCCGAGGCCACGGACCGGCTACGCGGCTACCTGTCGGATATGGCTCTGCCGCAGCAGGGTTCGACGACACCGCTTCTGGTCATGTACGGCAGCGAGGACGATCTGATCCTCGAACCGTGGACCGAGAGGGCGCTGCAGCGCGCGTGTGACTCCGGCGACCTCGTCGAGTACGAGCTGCATCAGGGCGAGGGGCACGGCAATCTGGACAGCAGCCGATCGCTGCCGTGGGTCAAGGGCATGTTCGCCGGCCAACGCCCGGTCAACACGTGCGAGCTGAACAAATGATCGCGCCGACCGGTGTACCGACCCTCAAGGACTACGGCCGAATTCTGTTGTCCGGCTGGGGATCGATCCTGGCCGCCGCGGTGCTGTCGGCGGGCGTCGCGTGGTTGGCGACCTATCTCGTCGAGCCCTCGTACACCGCGGTGTCGCGAGTGTTCGTCACCACCCCTGGACCACCGTCGCCCAAGAACTCCCTCGACGGCAACCGAGGAGCGTTGGTTCGCGTCGAGTCGTACGTCGAGCTGGCCACCGGGGAGCAGGTGCTGCGACGCGTCATCGCCTCCCAGGACCTGCCCGTCGACCCCGACGTGCTGAAGCAGGACATCACGGTGGTGCCGAGTCCCGGCTCTGCCCTGATCGACATCTCGGTGGTGAACGCCGATGCCGAACAGGCACGTGACATCGCCAATTCCGTTGCAGTGCAGCTCATCAAGTTGGTCGGGGAGATCGATCTGGGGGTCGACGGTCCGGTGTCGGTCCTGACTCTGGTGGATGCGGCGACAACGCCGGGTGCGGCCACGACACCGCAGGTCAAGAGCAACGTGATGCTGGGAGCGGGCATGGGGGTAGTGCTCGGCGGCGTACTGGTACTCGCGCTCGGTATCGCAAGGGATTCGATCGACCATCGCGATCAGGTCGAACATCTGGTCAAGCAGGTCACGGGGGAGAGACGATGACGAACACACGAACGACGCTGCTGCGCAGAGCCGCAACAACAGGTGCGCTGGCGCTGGTACTGGTCGCCGCGGGATGTTCTTCGGACGATCCGGCGGTCGATCCACAGTCCGTCGCCGTCGGGGCCACCCTGTCCGCCGATTACAGCGACGACGGCCCCGGTTCGCTCGAGAGTGCGGAAGAGTTGCTCACCGTGGACCGCCGGGTGAGCGCCATCTCCTCCATCGCCGCTCGAGTGGTGTACACGTCGACGTCCGGGATCGACGGGTCCACCCAACGAGTCTCCGGCACCATCTTCGCCCCGGAAGGCTCTGCACCCGAGGGTGGTTGGCCGATCATCGCCTACGGTCACGGCACCACCGGCGTGTTGAACGATTGCGGGCCGTCGACCGATCCGGAACTGCTCGGAAGCTCACAGATAGTGGCAGCGCTGGTTCGCTCCGGATACGTGGTCGCGGTCTCGGACTACCAGGGTCTCGGTCTGGACGGCACGTATCACCCGTACCTCGATGCGAGGACCGTCGGGAACAACCTGATCGATTCGGTGCGTGCGGCCCGCAAGTTGGTGCCCGGTACGTCGACCCGCTGGGCATCGTTCGGTGGTTCGCAGGGTGGTCAGGCAGCCTGGGCGGCAAACGAACTCGCGCGCAGCTACGGCGCGGGACTCGACATGGTCGGGTCGGTCAGTCTGGTTCCGGCCGCCGACATCACCGGCCTGGCGGCCGCAGCGGCCGACGGCACACTCACCGACGACCAGAAGCCGCTGTTGCAGTGGGTGCTGGTGGGCCTGTCGCAGGCCCATCCCGAGCTGGATCTGGACGATTACCGCCGCGGCATCGTCGCCGAGAAGTGGGACGAGCTCTCGGCATGCGGGGGCGTCCTCGCGGCCGACCGTACGTCGCTGGCCGCGCAGATCGGCGACGACGATCTGCGGCCGGCAACGCCGGAGGCCACTGCGGTTCTCGAGGGATACCTGCGGGAGATGAGTCTGCCGAAGTCTCCTGCTGCTGCACCGATGCTGGTGATCTACGGCGGTGAGGACACGTTGATCTCCCAGGCGTGGACCGACACCGCCATCGGTGCCGGCTGCGCCGCAGGCGACACCATTCAGTATGTGCTCCAACCGAATTCCGGTCACGCAGACATCGACGGTGCTGCTGCGTTCGGCTGGCTCGGCGACCGGTTCGCCGGTACCGAGGCCGTCAACTTCTGCCCAGTACCACCACCAGCGCCGTGACCTGAAGAAGGTACCCATGACTGCTACTCCAGACAGCACCGCAGCCGCAGCGACTGCGCCCGCGCCTTCGGTGGCCGGTGAGTCCAAGCGTCCCGCGCGCATCGTCGGCCTCGACGGCCCGCGTGGCTTCGCGTGCCTGTGCGTGCTCGCGGTCCACGTCGGTGGCCATTACTCACCGCAGACCGTGCTCACGTACAAGTTGGGGTTGCTGGGGCAGGGCCTGATCTTCTTCTTCGCGCTGTCGGGATTCCTGATCTTCCTGCCGATGGTGCGAAAGTTGTTCGCAGGCAAGCCGATGCCGAACAACTTCAGCTACGCGATGCATCGCCTGCTTCGAGTGTTCCCGGCCTATCTGTTCATCTTCCTGTTCGCGAACTTCGTCATGCGAGCGGTGTTCGTGGAGAACGCGGCCGTCGCCGAACGGCATTTCACCGACAACGGTCTGGGCATCCTCACCGATCCGCTCACGCTGCTGGCAAATCTGACACTGATGCACTCGTACATTCCGAGCATGCTGCAAACCGGGATCAACCCGTCGTGGTCGCTCTCGCTGGAGTTCGCGTTCTACCTTGCACTGCCACTGCTGACGGGCATCGCGTTCTATCTCCGCAAGCGCACGTCCATCTCGGCACCGGTGCTGGCGATGATCCCGGTGGTGATCATGTTCGTCATCGGTATCACCGGAAAGCTCTACACCGCCTCGCTCGTCGGGCCGTCGGGCATCACCGACCCGAAGTTGTTGGATTGGGGTCCCAACCAGGTCGCGGTGCTCAGCCGCAGCTTCTGGTCGCTGGCAGACAATTTCACGTACGGGATGCTCGCCGCCGTGGTGTTCGTCGCCATCGACAACGGGATGCTGAAGGGCGCGATCGCCACCAGGATGCGCTGGTGGACCGGACTCGCCATGATCCCCACCGCCGCGATCTCGCTGAAACTCATCGACGACAATTCACGCTGGCAGAGCTCCACCGTGGCATTCGGCTCGGCGCTGCTGATCCTGTTCATCATCGTGCCGCTGGCGCGTGGGGAGAAGTCGCTGCTCGCCGAACGTGCCGACTGGGCACCGCTGAGCTACGTCGGCATGATCTCGCTCAGCGTCTACCTGTGGCACTTCCCCATCCTGATCATGGTGGGGCGCTTCGGGTGGATGGCCGGGGACAGCCCCCTGGGGCTACTGCGGAACTTCGTGCTGGTGGGAGCGATCAGTATTGCGTTCGGGTCACTGACCTATCGATTCATCGAAAAGCCCGGTCTGACGTACGCGCGTCGGTTCAAGGCCTCCAAGTAGCGACGTGACGACGACGCGGCGATGGTTCGCAGCACTGTTGCTGCTACCCCTGCTTTCCGGGTGCGCGGTCGTGGTGCCCGTCGCCGGGCAGGTGCAGGGAGTCCTCGCGGCGGCACTGCGCGGGTCGGACCCCCAACCGATGGTGATCGCGGATCCGGGTACCGGTAGCGGGTCCATCGTCAGCGCCGAGACCATGCCCAATCTGCCGATCCAGGTGCGGCTTTCGGGCGTGAACGCGGCGCGGGTGGTGTACCGCTCGGTGCAACCGGGGGTGGGCGAGCGAGAAGTATCGGGCACGGTGTTCACCCCGTCCGGCGAGGCACCCGAGGGCGGTTGGCCCGTCATCTCCTACGCCCACGGCACCACGGGTATCGAACAGGAATGCGCTCCGTCGCGGTCCGCGTCGCTGCTGGGGGCCTCGGCGCTCGTACAGGGTTACACCACAGCCGGATTCGCGGTGGCCATCACCGACTACGAGGGACTCGGGCATCCCGGCAACCATGCGTACCTGGACAACATCACCGCCGGCTACGACGTCATCGATGCCGTACGGGCACTGCGGACGGTCTTTCCCGATGTGGGTACGCAGTGGGCTGCGTTCGGCGGATCGCAGGGCGGGGGTGCCGCGTGGGCGGCGAACGAACTCGCCGATTCCTACGCTCCCGAGCTGGATCTGGTCGGCGCGGTCGCGCTGGCACCGGGGGCGAACATGGTGGGGCTGGTGGACAAGGCCATCGCGGGAACACTGACCGACGATCAAGGCCCTCTGCTGCAGTGGGTACTGGAGTCGTTGGCGCGACGCGACCCGGCTCTGAACCTCGACGACTACCGCAGTGGCGACGCCGCTCAGGACTGGGCCGCGCTCACCGGCTGCACGCCGGACAAGGCCGGTGCCCGTGAGGACGCGGTGAACAGGCTGGGCGACAAGGACTTCGCCCCGAAATCCGATGCGGCTGCGGATGCCCTCCGGCGCGCACTGGGGGCGATGGCCGTGCCACAGAGACCGGCGTCGGCACCGATGCTGGTGGCCTACGGCGATGCCGATACGTACATCGATGCGGCATGGACCGACGCGGCTCTCGAGCAGGCCTGCGGGTACGGAGACGTCATCACCATCGATCGTCAGGCGGGCCGGGGGCACGGGGATGTGAACGGCGACGCCGTCAATCAGTGGATAGGGGATCGTTTCGCCGGGGTACCGGCGCAGAACGACTGCACGTGAGTAGGGGGAGCGTCATGGGGTTTCGGCAGAACGCGAAGGTGCGAGCGAAAGACGTGGTGAAGAAGCGTCTCGGACGCGGCATTCCGGTGGAACCGATCGACGAGCCGTATCTGGTGGTTGCCGTGCTGGGCCAGTCCAATGCCCACGGTGCCGGCGTCGGATTGGACGGGGCCGGCCTGGATGCGCCGCATCCACGGGTGCATCAGTGGGCCGCGTCGGGCCGGTCGAAGAACACCATCGTGGCGGGCAGCAATCCTCTGTTTCACGAGGTGCCGTCCAAGGCAGTCGGTTTCGGTCCGACGTTCGCCGCGCACCTCGCCGATGCAACGGGTAGGCCGGTGTTGCTGGTTCCGTATGCGCGCGGAGATTCGGGCTTCGCGCGGATCCACGGCATCTCCTGGGATCCGGCCGATACCGGCGCGCGAGTCAATCTGTTCTGGGATGCACTGCAGCGCATCCGAACAGGGCTGGCGACGAAACCCGGCAACGAGCTCGCCGCGGTGCTGTGGCATCAAGGTGAGAGCGATGTGCCGCTGCTGACCGCGCCGGTGTACGCGGAGAAGCTCGACAGCCTGATCGACACGCTCCGCGGCGAGTTCGGCGACGTTCCGTTCGTGGTGGGCCAGATGGTGCCCGACGAGATCGAATCGGGGGAGGCGAACTACGCCGCCATCGATGCGGTGCATGCCGATACTCCCCGGCGCAAGACGAAAGTGGCGTACGTGCCGGGTCCGCGCGGGCTCTACAACAGCGAGACCGAGAAGATCCACTACAACGGCGAGGGGCAACGGGAACTGGGCCACCGAATGTGGGAGGCCTTCGCAGGCATCTCTCCGAACGTACGGCGTTCGACCGACAATGCTTGACACACGAGGTGAATGTGGCACTAATAGGTGGTCGACAAAGGCCGGAATGGGGGCTTCCGGGAGAATTCGGCAACGCGGGGGACGCGTGCGGTTAATGCAGTAGAAACATGTAACGACCTGCGGGTTCTCGCCGATCAACACACCGTTACCAAGTGACACAATAAGCACGAAAAGATAATCTGCACGACGGGGTGGCACGGAGCTGTGCCGATCACGCAAGGGTTCGGCAACGCGTAAGTACCGAGGGGAAGCAAGTGTCAGTCAGCGATCTGGAAGCGCAGAATTCGGTTGTCTCGCGGCGTGATGCACGACGGTTACGCAGAACGACATCGCGTCGTGAATGGGAGACGCACTACACCGAGGGCCTCCGTGTCACCGATACGGTGGTCGTTCTCGGTGCGGTGACGGTTGCGCAGATCATCCGCTTCGGAGAGATCGATTTTCGTGAACCGTGGTCCGTCATCGGCTATCTCGGCATATCCGGAGTGCTCGCGATTCTGTGGCTGACGTTTCTCGCCATCTTCCGCACCCGTTCGCCACGGGTGATCGGCAACGGCTCGGAGGAGTATCGCCGCATCGTGTCGGCCACGTTCCGGCTCTTCGGAACCATCGCGATCCTCTCCCTGCTGTTCCAATTGGACATCGCCCGTCTGTATCTCGCGATCGCACTGCCCGTCGGCCTGATCGGACTTCTGCTCAGTCGGTGGGTGTGGCGAAAAGTGGTGTCACGCAAACGCGCACGTGGCGGATACCAGACCTCGGTGCTCATCGTCGGCAGCCGCAGCTCGGCACTGGCCATGGCCAAGTCGTTCGAGCGTTCGCCCGAGGCCGGCTACAGCGTGGTCGGGATCTGCCTACCCAACTACGAGCCCGGCAACGACACGTCCTTCACCGTCGACGGCGTCGAGATCCCGGTGCTCGGTGACGAGCACAGTGTCGTCGAGGCCATCGAGACCTCCGGCGCAGACACCGTGGCGGTGACTGCCACCGAACACATCGGCCATCGCGGACTGCGAAAGATGGTGTGGGATCTGGAGAAGAAGAAGGTCGACCTCGTGGTCTCGCCCGGCGTGGTGGACGTCGCCGGTCCGCGTCTGGTGATGCGTCCGGTGGCGAACTTCCCGCTCATCCATGTCGAGAAGCCGCAATACAACGGTGCGAAGCGATTCGGCAAGACGGCGTTCGACTTCCTGTTCGCCGCCTCGGTCCTCCTGCTGATCTCACCGGTCCTGATCACTCTCGCCGCAATCATCAAGCTCACCAGCAAGGGCTCGATCTTCTACAAGTCCGAGCGAATGGGCATCGACGGCAAGCCTTTCCAGATGATCAAGTTCCGCAGCATGGTGCAGGACGCCGACAAGCGCGTACAGGAACTTGCCGCGCTCAACGAAGGTGCAGGCGGGGTGTTGTTCAAGATGCGCGACGACCCACGGGTCACCCGGGTGGGCAAGGTGATGCGCAAGTTCAGCCTCGACGAACTGCCGCAGTTCGTCAACGTGCTCAAGCGCGAGATGAGCGTGGTGGGTCCACGGCCGCCGCTGCGCAGCGAAGTGGAAACGTACGACGGCGACGTGCGTCGTCGACTGCTCGTCAAGCCGGGTATCACCGGGCTGTGGCAGGTGAGTGGCCGATCGGATCTGTCGTGGGAGGAGAGCGTTCGCCTCGATCTCTCGTACGTCGAGAACTGGTCCATGACAGGGGATCTGCTCATCATCGCCAAGACCGCGGTCGCAGTTGCCAAGAGCGACGGCGCGTACTAGTTTTCGGACGCTCACCCTGCGGACGGTCGGTTTTGTTCGTACCATGACGCAATGACAACTGTTTCGGAGAACGGACGTGACGTGACCATGGCGCAGAATACGTTTCACGACTTCTTGGCCGATCGCATCGACGTGATCGCCAAGGTTCATCTGAACAGGTCCACCTCGCTGCACGCGGTGATCTCCGACAGCGTCGACGCCTACACCTCGGCGTTCGCGGAGTACCACGGCACCGACGTTCCCTTGGATCTACTCGCTCCCGAGGTCCGCTCCGAATTGAGCGATTTCATCCACCGCTGCGCCGAGGCCGTCGAAGAACCGGAGAACCCGCAGTTTCCCGTTCGTCGCTGAGAAACCTTCGCTTCGCCGGTTGTTCAACTGATCTTGTGACCGCAGTCTCCTGGGTGACGGTCGTGATCGCATGTGTTTACTATTCCCGTATGCGCGCGTGACCTGAAGGCGATGTCCTCCAGGCACTTACTGTGACGGGCCGTCACGGGCTCTTGTCGAGTACGCCATTGTTCAGAACGACCGACGGGGAATGGAACAAATGCGAATCACAGTGTTCGGTACCGGTTACCTCGGTGCCACTCACGCAGCGTGCATGGCCGAGCTCGGCCATGAGGTGCTCGGCGTGGACGTGGACCCGGCCAAACTCGCGAAGCTCGAAGCCGGCGAGGTCCCGTTCTGGGAGCCCGGTCTCGAAGAGGTGTTGCAGCGGAACATCGCGGCCGGCCGCCTCCGCTTCACCGCGTCGTACCAGGAAGCCGCGGATTTCGCGGAGGTTCACTTTCTCGGTGTCGGTACGCCCCAGAAGAAGGGGGAGTTCGCAGCCGACATGAAGTTCGTGGACTCGGTCATCGAGACACTCGCGCCTCTGCTCACCAAGCCGGCCGTGATCTTCGGTAAGTCGACCGTTCCCGTGGGTACGGCAGAGCGGCTCGGCACCATCGCCCGCGAGCTCGCACCGGCCGGCGACGACGTCGAGGTGGCATGGAACCCCGAGTTCCTGCGGGAGGGTTACGCCGTCAAGGACACTCTGCACCCCGACCGCCTGGTGCTCGGCGTGGATCGCGCCCGTCCGGGACGCGCCGAGGAGCTCGCCCGCGAGGTGTACGCGCAGCTGCTCGCCGAGAAGATCCCGTTCCTGGTCACCGACCTGGCCACCGCCGAGTTGGTCAAGGCATCGGCCAACGCGTTTCTGGCCACCAAGATCTCGTTCATCAACGCTATCGCGGAGGTCTGCGAGGCCGCCGGGGCCGACGTCACCGTGCTCGCCGACGCCATCGGCCACGACGAGCGCATCGGCCGTAAGTTCCTCAATGCCGGCATCGGCTTCGGCGGCGGCTGCCTGCCCAAGGACATCCGGGCGTTCATGGCGCGGGCCGGTGAACTGGGTGCTGACCAGGCGCTGACGTTCCTGCGTGAGGTCGACAACATCAACATGCGACGCCGCACACGCATGGTGGAGTTGGCGCGTGAGGCGTGTGGGTCTCTTCTCGGTGCACGGGTCGCTGTGCTGGGTGCCGCCTTCAAGCCTGACTCGGACGACGTTCGTGATTCACCGGCCCTGAACGTGGCCGGGCAGATCCAGCTCCAGGGTGCCGCGGTCAACGTGTACGACCCCAAGGCCATGGAGAACTCCCGTGCACTGTTCCCCACCCTGACCTACAGCAGTTCCGCGCTCGAAGCCTGCGAGGGCGCCGACGTGGTGCTGGTACTGACGGAGTGGAAGGAATTCAAGGCACTCGCTCCGAAGGATCTGGAGGGTGCGGTGCGCAGCAAGACTTTGATCGACGGGCGCAACTGCCTGGACCCGGAACAGTGGCGTGCGGCGGGATGGAACTACCGCGGGTTGGGGCGTCCCTGATCGCAGTGGGCGAGGGCGTTTCTCGAAATTCATTCAAGGGAATGAATTTCGGACCTACGGCGGCATCTCCCGCGGAATCCAATTTTCACGCCGGTTACCGGCTCGTATTGGGTACTTCGCTCGCTTCTACCTGCGTGAGAGGTGCTGTGGACCTTTATCGGCAGTAAGCACACGCTGCGCTATATGATAAATGCCTTAAAAACAACTTCGATACCTGTGACTGGTCACAGTTCACGTTCAATCCGCTTGTCGCAGAGCGGTTTTGGGCGGAAAAATTGCTGGCGCTGTTCGATTGTTCTCGCGGATCGCAGCATTACCTTTGATGTGGTAAACAACGTCAATGCTGTTATTGGTTTGTGATCTGTACCGCTCGCGTGGTGGTACATCGAACGGCATGGGACTATTTCAATTCGATACCAGTCGCACAGCGGATGGGTATCGATCGGATTCATCCGCTCGCCGGTGGCGTGCGTACTAGTGCAGAGGAGGGGAGCACGTGGCAACTGTCGGGGCTGCACACCGCTCTCTCTGGGGATCTCCCCGTCGTTCGGACGTGGCTGCAACGCGCACGCTGACGTCGCGGCACGTGTGGGAGCGTCAGTACATCGCGCGCTTGCGGGTGACGGATGTCGTGGCTGTGGTGCTGTCGGTCGCGCTCGCTCAGTTCGTGCGATTTGGCGATGTCGAGATGACGGGCCTACTCCCCGCCATGACGTACACGGGTGTCTCCGTTGCACTGGCCGGTCTGTGGATCGCGTTTCTCGTGATCTTTCGTACGCGCTCTCCTCGAGTGATCGGTGACGGTGCAGAGGAGTATCGCCGCATCGTCGCGGCCACCTTCCGCCTGTTCGGTGTCATCGCGATCGTGTCACTTCTTTTTCGAATCGACATTGCGCGGCTCTATCTCGCGATCGCTCTGCCTGTGGGGCTACTTGCATTGCTGCTCACGCGCTGGATCTGGCGAAAAGTGGTTTCACGCTCCAGGAGTAAGGGCGGGTACACGACGTCCGTTCTGATCGTGGGTAGTCGTTCTGCAGCATTGTCGATGGCGCAGTCGTTCGAGAAGTCTCCCTCTGCGGGGTACGCGGTGGTGGGAATGTGCATGCCTGGCTACGAGGCTCCGCGGGACGGCGTGGTTCATGTCGAAGGCACCGACATTCCCGTGCTGGGCGACGAGCATGACGTTCTCGACGCGATCGAAGAATGTGGTGCGGACACCGTTGCTGTGACGGCCACCGAGCACCTCGGCCACAAGGGCATCCGAAAGATGATCTGGGATCTGGAGAAGAAGGACGTCGACTTAGTGGTCGCGCCGGGTGTCGTCGATGTGGCCGGCCCCCGACTGGTGATGCGGCCCGTCGCAGGCTTTCCTTTGATCCACGTCGAGAAGCCGCAGTACAACGGCGCGACGCGCTTCAGCAAGACCGCATTCGACCTCACGTTCGCGGCTCTCGTTCTGGTGCTGATCTCACCGATTCTGCTGGCAGTAACCATCGCGGTGAAGGCCACGAGCCGTGGCCCGGTGTTCTACAAGTCCGAGCGCATGGGAATCGACGGCAAGCCGTTCTCGATGATCAAGTTCCGCAGCATGACCGTCGACGCGGACAAGCAGGTTGCGAACCTTCTCGATCAGAACGAGAGTGCCGGCGGGGTCCTGTTCAAGATGCGTGACGATCCGCGGGTAACACCTGTCGGCAAGGTGCTGCGGCGTTTCAGTCTCGACGAACTGCCGCAGTTCATCAACGTGCTCAAGCGCGAGATGAGCGTGGTGGGGCCGAGGCCTCCGCTGCGGCGTGAGGTCGAGACCTACAACGGTGAGGTTCGACGGCGATTGCTGGTCAAGCCGGGAGTCACAGGGCTGTGGCAGGTCAGTGGACGATCGGACCTGTCGTGGGAAGAGACTGTGCGGCTCGATCTGTCGTACGTCGAGAACTGGTCGATGGTGGGGGATCTGTTGATCATCGCCAAGACCTTGAAGGCAGTAGTTGGTAGCAATGGTGCTTACTAGGACCGAAGCGGACCCCGGGCGTTATGCAGGATTAAAGAATTTTGAGCAATCTGGGAGATTAGAGTGTCGAACTTAATCCGGAACAGAAGGGCTCTAGTGCTGGCGGCATCTACGGGTGGGCACCTTGCGCAGCTCGTCAAGTTGGCTCCCAGTCTAGGCGCGTCGGAAGATTCGCTCTGGATTACATTCGATACCGAGCAGAGCCGATCACTGCTGGCGGGTCGAAAAGTGCTATATGTGCCTTACATATCGCCAAGGGACTACCGCAACATCGTTAAGGCATTTTTGGCAATCAGAAAGGTGCTTGCCACAGATAAAGTCCTCTACTCAGAGGCCGTCAGTACAGGATCTGGATTGGCGCTCGCGGCGCTTCCTGCCGCACGTGCAAATGGCATCGCAACTCGGTATATCGAAAGTGTTTCTAGGACCGACGGGCCGTCGATCAGCGGACGTATATTAGCCGCATCGAGATTCACCACATTACAGACCCAGCACAAACGATGGGCCAATACCCGCTGGTCATACGCGGGAACAGTAATGGATTCCTATAGCAGTCAGGCGACCACGACCGTGAACAGACAGCCGCGACTTTTCGTCACACTCGGCACAATCAAGCCGTACAGATTCGACGCGATGATCGACGCGATCTTGGATACCGGACTATGTGGTCCTACGACAGTATGGCAATTGGGATGCACGACGAGGTCTGATTTACCGGGTCAGATTTACCAAGTCCTTTCTGACGAAGAATTTACCAACCACATTGTTCATGCAGATGCCGTGATTACCCATAGTGGAGTCGGCTCAATACTAAAAATACTCGATTTAGGAAAGTGTCCAATAGTGGTTCCACGGCGCAGTTTACGAAATGAACATGTCGATGATCACCAAGAGCAAATAGCCCGATTGGTCGGAGATTCTGGAATTGGGCTTTCGCTGGAGGTCGGCGAGATAAATCCAGAATCGATAATTTCAGCGACCTCAATATCGATCGCTAAGGTAGACGATGTTTCTAAGCTGGGTTAGATACCATGGGCGAAGTGCCGAACTCGCTGAAGTCTTGGGGCTGAAACCGGAATTTGTCAAACCAGACGGCAGAAACCTCGTAGAGCGGTACGTTCGTTCAATCCTGCAGACTCGTAGATGCCTTCGCTCTGACAGTTCCTCTAGTATTTTTGTGATGCTCCCGCCGGCACCAGCGTTATTGACGGTAATGGCCTTCAAACGCAGCAATACTCGCATTGTTGCGGATCTACACACTGGATACTTTCTTGACCCGAAATGGAAGTGGTTCTCAAGAATAGGTCTCTGGATGCTGAGGGGCGAGGCCGTGGTCGTCACAAACTCCGAGCTGGCCAAACTAACCTTGAAATCCGGCGTGCGTACTTTCGTTCTCCACGACATTCTTACGGACAGAAGTATGGTCGAGTCAACGACCGCCGAGGGATTTGTTCTGTGCCCACTGAGCTATGCAAACGACGAACCTGTCGACGAGATCGTTGCGGCTGCGAGGCTCTGTCCTCAAATTCGTTTCGTATTTACGGGCAGGGCACCAGAAGCCATAAAGGCTAAAGCAACACCGAACGTGAGGTTTACCGGATACGTCACGAACGAAGTCTTCCAAAGGTTGCTACTGGAGGCGCAGCTAATCTGCGCACTGACCAAGCGAGATTTCACCATGCAGCGTGCTGGATACGAAGCGCTGATGGCGGGTAAGCCTCAAGTAACCAGCAATTTTCATGTCCTTTCGCAGTTTCTGACCACGGCTGCTGAGTATGTTGACCCTAGAGACCCGCAGTCGATTGCAAGCGGCATTGAAAGTGTGGTTAAAAATAGTAGCTACTATTCTGATGAGGCACAAAAAGTGCTCGTCCAACGAATCGCGGAACAGCGGAAATCGATAGAATCATTGCGAGCGATAACGACGACGTCACCGAAACCTCAGGCCAATGCACGTTGGCACAAAAATCTACACCGAAATCGGAGTCCGCGTTGAAATACATCACCGGGATCAAGAAAAAGATTCGACTGCGGGCAAAGAATATAAACTTCGTTGTCCAGCTACGTAGCTTCGGTCTGCTAGCCGATTCGTACGTTCGCGACGCCGCTCGGTATGCGCGAGCTTCGGGAACGTTAACAAACGCTACAACCGGATCGCTTGAAGCGAACATAGTCATGGACTACCACCGCGTGGAAAAGGGTTTGACACTCCCACATCCACGGCCGTGGTTCGGGCAGTCGACAATCGAGCGCCTAGTGCAGAACTGTGAAATGTACGTTAGTCGGCCGGATCGTGATACCTCTGTCATTTCAGCCGCATTGGGTGCGTTGGACTCGTACGGAGACTACTTCGTGGAGCGATCCGAACCACGCCCTTGGTGGTCAGCTTTAACTGCCACGTTGACCGAGCTACGACGCGTGAACGGGCCCGAGCTCGCGCTTACCGGCGGTACCGAGACCATTGGCAAGCAGTTCGATCCTGCATCTGCGCACCTTCGCAGATCGTTTGCCCAAATTGCGATCGAGCGAAGCAGCGTAAGAAACTTCTCCGAATGCTTAGTTGATGATGTGGAACTGGCAAGGGCAGTTGAAGTTGCGCAAGCGTCACCTAGCGTTTGCAACCGTCAAGCCGCACGTGTACGTGCCGTGCCGAGAGGCACCGCTGCCAATCGCGTTCTGTCACTGCAAAACGGAAACTCCGGATTTGGGCAAACTGCGTCGCACGTCCTGATAATTACGTGCGACTTGAGGGCATTTCTGACGGCAGGCGAGCGAAATCAGGCCTACATTGACGGTGGGCTCTTCGCGATGACCCTGATCTATGCACTTGAAGAACAAGGGATCGCGTCATGTTGCCTGAATTGGAGTACCGTAAGCTCCCAAGACGCCAAGCTGCGTCGTGCCGCCCAAATCCACGATAGCGAGGTCGTGATAATGCTAATCGCGATCGGCTATCCGACTTCCGAAGCCGTGGTTACGAAGTCGCCCAAGTTGCCAACTCATCGAGTGTTGATCGAAGCCGAAATAGCGAACTAATGGGACACTCTCAACTGTCGTCGCGTAGCGGGTACGAGCAGGCCGACAGAGGCTACTCATCTGTTCATCGTTCAATCCTGAGTAACCATTTAGTCGCTCTGGCACTGGCATTGATTCCGGTACTCGCCGGTACCAGCCGAGGGCTTTTAGTTCCGGGTTTGAGAATTTCCGAGGTACTAATAGTCGGTCTTCTTCTTCTAGCCGTTCTGAGGCAGAATAAGCGGCTTTGGCTCGGTGGAGCGCCATTTCTGCCACTCGTCAGCTATGCCGCCCTGACGATGTTGGTGGTTGGATATCATGTAACATCACGAAGTGAACTTGGCCTGCAATCGTTCTTAGACTCTGGGATCGGGCCTGCAGTATTCTTAATGCTCTACATCGTCGGTTCGGCATATGGCGCACGAGTTGAAGTAATAAGGCTGATACTTAAGTACTCGTTCGTCATGGCTGGTTTAATGGGTGTTTTAGGTGTTGCGCAAGCCCTCCAAGTCCCTTTTGCGCTGAACATCGGAGTCAGACTGACTGGAAACGTGTTCATCGCGAATCCACTTGATTGGAAAGTCCCTCGCAGCGTAGGAATATATAACTCCTGGCATGCGTACGCAAGCTACATGAGCATCGTGCTCGTACTGTTAATTGCTTGTTACTCAAAGGGTGTCAGAATATTCCGCAGGCCAATTGTCAACGCGATAGTAGTCGGGTGCGTTGTGGCTGGGCTATTTTCAAGCCTGACTTTTGGAATGATATTCCTTGGATTGGGAATTTCGGCAATATTTCTTTGGACCTCCAATAAGCGCATATGGATCCTAGCGATGGCCGCTGTCGCGTACGTTGTTTTGGTGTTTTCCCCGTTGTCGCAATTGGCAATACGACGGCTCCAGATGCAAGAGTCAACCACGAGCGAATATGGCTTTCTTCCTCAGACCGTTGCGTTTCGGCTAAGTGTTTGGACACGTGACTACTTACCTCTCATTGCCCAGAATCCTTGGTTTGGTTTTGGTCCAATCACTGCGTCTGATAGGACATTTTCATACGTAGAATCGATGTATATCCTGGTTCTTCTGTCAGGAGGACTAGTCGCTCTCGTGGCCTTCCTGGTGTTTATTGCTACCACGATTTTAAGACTGTCGCCGAAAAGATGGCGGACTCAGGCTGAGGTGAGCAGGGCTGCTGCTGCGGGCCTGTTCGCCTTTGTCATCGGCCTCGTACCATTGATGCTCATACACCCCTACCTCAACGACGCTGGCTCCTCTCAAGTAATCTTTCTGCTCCTTGGTGTTTTGTGCGCCCAATCTCGACGGCCTCAGATCGCTCCTACAACCTCTGCTGGTTGAGTCCGCTATGGTCAGTTTAAACGCATTTCAGCGAATAGGCTGGTCTGCAGGATCCCAAGTGGCATCCAGCGGGTCAAATCTTGCATTCTCGGTGATTGTAGCCCGGTCGATAGACACTTCCTTATTGGGCGTCTTTGCTCTACTTCTCGCAATTTTTAGTATCGGAATCGGCATCCAACGAGGGTTCACTGCTGAACCTCTGATCTTCAAGGAGGCTGCCGTATCGAAGCTTCTTTCCGGACCGCGCCAGAACTCAGCTTTGAACGCATCAGCACTTTTGGCAATAATTCTATCGGGACTATTTATACCGCTTGGACTGGCACTCATGGTAGATGCCAAGACCATGCTGATTTTTGCCGCAATGACTCCAGTAGCCCTTCTACAAGATTCCGTTAGGTTTGCGCTTAATGATTTGAGCCGCAGCAAGGTGGCTTTCGTGATAGAGTTAGTATGGATCGGAGTTCAAATACCACTAATGGTCGTCTTTGGCTCAGGAGAGCTGAATAGGCTGATTGCGTTTTGGGGTATTGGGGCGCTCTTTAGTTGTACGTTAGGTCTTGTTGCTCTGAAATTTTCTCCATCGGTGGCGTCCGGGCTAGCTTGGCTTAGGTCATCTCGCAAAATTGGAGTAGTGTATTGTGCGGACTTTGCAGTAAGTAGCGG
The DNA here is from genome assembly GCF_002258285.1 of Rhodococcus sp. 06-418-5. NCBI lineage: Bacteria > Bacillati > Actinomycetota > Actinomycetes > Mycobacteriales > Nocardiaceae > Rhodococcus > Rhodococcus sp. 06-418-5. Next base: position 193,133 of record NZ_NOYE01000014.1, on the reverse strand, counting down.
AATCAATCAATTGTCAGTTCTAATTCTTGTCCTGTTCGCCGGATATGGCGCAGCTGGTGAGCTCAGGGCTGCGCAAATATTACTTACCCCTCTAATGGTTTTCACCTTGGGAGCAAGTTTTGCTCTTGGCCCCGAGTCGGCACGGTTAAAAAAGGCTGGAAATCTTCGAGCGCTAAGTAGGCTACCCTGGATTTACGCGTTGGGAGTCGGGATCTTTGGTCTTGCGTCGGTTGCTGCAATCGCGATTGCGCCCACTTCAGTGTTGGAGTTCTTGATGGGCGAGTCTGCTGAAGCTGGTGCATCGCTTGCTCCACTCGCTGCAGGAGCTATATGCCTGATGGGAATGAGCGTGGGTTCAGGTTTGGTGCTTCGCGCTATCGGAAGAGTCGGGCAGTCTGTCCTGGCTAAAGCAGCAATAGCGCCCTTCACTCTGGTGTCGGTTGGTATTGGCAGTTGGCTGGCCGGCGCAGCTGGCTCCCAGATTGGCCTGAGCGCGGGTAACTCTGTCAGAGTCGCCGCCTCCGCAACCCTCGTTAAAATAAACCTTACCAAAATCGCGAAAGGCGAGTAATTGAGAGGCTTAGGCGTGAAATTTAGCGTGAGAAAAGCTGTACGGAATGCTTTCAGTTCTCAAGTTTTTGCTTTTATTCTTCTTTGGGCTGATCAAATGTGCGTTCGAGTTTCTTTCCTATTTGCGAGTAGGGAAACTGGAAAGTATGGGCTACTGCTGGTCGCGCCGCCGGGAGCTGGCAATATCGGCGACCAGGCGCTGGTAGAATCTGCGTTGGATAATTCTGCGGGCGCTGTTGCGCTTGTAGTTAGAAGTTTGAGTGACTTTTCGATACCAGAAAACCACGTCAATCGAGTGCATGTAGTCGAAATGCGACACCTGATTTACGGACATTCGATCAGCCGGTTCGCTGATGTCATTAAATTTTGCAACTATGCGAAGCGCAGCGACCATACTTGGCTTATCGGTGCAGACGTGATGGATGGTGCCTACAATCCGTATGCATCTGTCTCCCGTTTTTCGTGTGTGATTGTGGCCGCGAAGGTTGGTTCTGAAGCCAGCGTGTTGGGGTTTAGTTGGAATTCGCACGGGACTGCGAGTGCGACGTATTGCGCTCGAATAGCTGCGGAATCGGCAAGGCTGGTCGCTCGCGATTCTGTATCGCACGAAAGGCTTTTGGCAAGCCACGTGACACCAGTATCGAATGGTGCTGATATTGTCTTCAGCCGCCAGGGCATGGCGCAGCAGTCTCCGTATTCCGAATGGGTGATTGGGGAGTGCGCGAAAGGCAAGAGGGTCGCTGTAGTGAATGCCAGTGCTCTTCTCGCTGGTAGATACAATCAACTGTCTGAATATCAAAAGTTTATATCGGAGCTGGATCCGAAAGTGTGGTCGCTTATTTTGGTTCCGCATGTGCGGCGAGCGGGAAATGATGATTTGGCCTGTTTGGCAGATTTGGCCGGTTCTATTCAGGGTTTTGACTGTAAGCTCGTGGAGGAGTTGCTGTCTCCTTCCGAGATATTTGCGATACTTTTAAGTTCGACCTTTGTGCTTACTGGCCGGATGCACTTAGCCGTGCTGGCGATAAACGCGGGAGTGTACCCAGTGACGATGTCTTCGCAGGGTAAAGTCGCTGGTTTGTACGACATGCTTGTTTCGCCGGAACTATGCATTGAACCTGGCGCAGGTTGCTCGGTGGAGATAAAATCTGCGTTTCGTGCCTTGGAATTAAGCGGATTTCAGAAAATACCAGACAGGATCCGCGAGGAGCTAAGTTCGCTTTCGAGCCAAAATTTTGATGCCTTAAGCTCTTAAACAAGGCCGCAAGACTTTCTGGCATCCTGCTTACGACGGCATGCCCACTGACGCTCGCCTGAATTCCCCAACCTGTGTGGTACCGCGAACAACGGTGGGCGAACATGCGAGTAGGTTCAGCAGGCCGGTGTCGCGCTGGCCTAGTTGTGAGTGTCGGACACGTCGACAATCTGGACGTAGTCGGCAATGCGCTGCTTGATCGCTGCGTAACCGGAGTCATTGGGGTGGAAGCTGTCCCCGACGCCGCCACCGAGGTAGATCGGTCTTCCCTCGGGGCCGCGGTTGGTCGTGTCGCTGTAAAGGTCGCGGAGGGTGAGGTACTTGGCGTTCTCGATGCCGCACTCGTCCGCGATGATCGAATCGAGTTCGAGGCCGTCCTTCTGTGATCGCCAGGTTCCAAGGCAGACAATCGCGGCGTCAGGTGCGGTCGTCCGGACGCGTTCGATCAGGGCGTTGTACTGTTCGCGAAAGACAGCAGGCGGAGTCTTCACGTCGCCGTTGTCTGTAGTGCCGAGTTCGATTACGACCAGATTGGACTTTGCGGGGATGTTGGCTACCTGCGCGACCTCGTTCAATGTGGCTCCTGAGACAGCGGTTACGACGGGGTCGATACGCCCATTCTGTGCCCACTCGTTGGTTAATTGCGGCCTATAACCCTGCCAGAAGGTGGTTGCGCCCCAACTGTTGGTGATGGAGTCGCCGAGGAACGTGACGAACATCGGGGCGTTGTTTGCGGGTCGCGGTACTTCGAGCACACCGGGTGCGGCGGTATCGCGAGGGCTGTCGAGTTGCGAGGTGCCATCTAACGGCACGTCTGTAAATCGTGCGCTGTCAAACCAAAGTCCGCCCGCGACGGCAGCGGCGGCAACCACGGCGAGGCCCGCTCCGCTAAATGCCTTCGTCTTGCCGCTGATCTCGCGTCTTCCCGTGTTTAAGGCCATGCAAAGCATCATGCCGTACTGCCTGGTTTGCCCGCACTCCGACAGGTCCCGCTATACGCCCAAAACACGAATTATCGGTGCGCTTTCGTCGACCGTTTCATGGCCTGTCGTAGCTGGAGAGTTCATTCGATTGTATGACATTAATGGCCACTCTCGACGGCCCGTTTGCTTGGCCGACGAGATTGAACATGCGACTTGCTGTGCGATCAGCGCTGCGGCACGTCAATGGTAACCGTGGGCTCCAACGTCACCTTCTGCGGTTTACCGGACTCGATGGTGATCTATGCCGAGCTGGGTGCCGGTCTGGATGGAGAATCTCGTGATGCCGTTCACCTGCATAGACGTGAACCTGGCGCTAGTAGATTGGCCAGCTGGAGGTCGGCACCGCCAGTTCCCGCGCCGCGGCTCGTCCGCCGCAAGAATGGCATCGCAAACCCCGGTCCGGGGTATACGTAGTAGGCGATCGTGTCCACCACGATCGACCAAGGGTTTATTTGCGCCGATTGCACCGCCGGCGAGCATCCCAGATCTCGGTGACAGGAAGTCCATCGGTAGGGCGGGTGGTGAAGGGCTAAGCGCGGGCGCGGCTGTCGCGAAGCTCACCGTCGTGGGGGATCATGGTGGCCAGTCAACGCGTGAGGTGGGCGCGGTCGGCACTCCATTTGTCTGGTGGCAGGTGACCACCGACATCGAGTTCGGTGAGCCCGTGTGCAACGGCCAACAACACCCCGGCAATCGGTCGCGCTCGTGATTCGTCGGAGACCCGGCTCAACAAGTCGACGAAGGCGTCCTGTGCCCGCTCTGCAGCCGAGATCGCAGACCCCGACGCCGGTGACGCCGCTGGCCCAGCGAACATCAATCGATAGATGTGGGTCGAGCGCGACCTAAATCGGACAACGCTGCAAGGGCCGTGAAAATCGTGTCATCGACACCCATTTCACTGGCGGGCACGACTGCCTCGAGCGCGTCGGACAGAAGGATCCACGCGTCGGTGGCGAGCGCCACCGAATCGATCAGTTGACAGCGTTCACTGAATTCGGCCTCCTGAGTGGACAGCGTCAACGCAAACGAAAGGTCCTCTGACGCATAGCTTGGCCATGACAGAAGGTACACGCGGCGTCGGTCTCATCGCTGCCCTGGAACCACTACGCCGAGATCGCGACCTGCACCTGTGGTTATGGTCCGGGGCGCAGGCCCGGTGGGATTCGCCGATCGGTTGCGCGCCATCGACTGGCCCACCACCGCACGCGACGGATCGCCTCTTACCTACGAACTCTCCGACAAGGACACAGCCGCCCCCACCCTCGCCGAAGCACTCGAACGCGGAGACCTGCCGGTCTTGCGCGAGCCTGGAAGCCTCTAAACCGAACGGTCGCGGAGAAGTAGCTTTCCGAACAGTCGAAAGCCTGGATTGGCTGAGAACGGCGGGCGCTTAGCCCGATTGAGTCCGTAAAATACTGTTGCACAGGGTGATTCCCAGTGTGCGGTTCTCCTGCACCGATGACGGTCCACTTGTACGCTGACCCCAGCATGCATGGTGTGCCTGAACGGAGCAGGTATGAAAAAGGCCTTCATCACGGGAATTACCGGTCAGGATGGCTCCTATTTGGCGGAGCTCCTGTTGTCCAAGGGTTACGAAGTACACGGCTTGATCCGCCGCGCGTCGACTTTCAACACCTTGCGCATCGAGCATCTGTACGTGGACCCGCACGTGTCTGCAGCAAAGTTGTTCCTTCACTACGGCGACCTTAGCGATGGCACGCGAATGTTGATGCTCATGGCCGATATTCGGCCCGACGAGGTGTACAACCTCGCTGCGCAGTCACACGTTCGGGTCAGCTTCGACGAGCCCGAACATACCGGCGACACAACAGGAATCGGATCCATACGACTCCTCGAAGCAGTAAGGCTGGCTGGAGTGAAGTGCCGCTTCTATCAAGCATCGAGCTCCGAGATGTTCGGTGCCAGTCCACCGCCGCAGAACGAAGACACGCTGTTCTATCCGCGCTCGCCGTACGGAGCGGCGAAGGTCTACTCCTATTGGGTGACTCGGAACTATCGCGAGGCCTATGGACTCTTCGCAGTCAACGGGATCCTGTTCAACCACGAATCACCCCGTCGTGGTGAAACATTCGTCACTCGCAAGATCACACGGGCGGTTGCGCGAATCAAGGCCGGCGTCGAGAGCCATCTTTACATGGGCAACCTCGATGCCATCCGAGACTGGGGGTACGCACCCGAATACGTGGAAGGGATGTGGCGGATGCTGCAAGCCGATCGGCCTCAGGACTACGTGCTCGCTACCGGCGGTAGCTACACGGTGAAGGACTTCCTGACAGTGGCATTCGAGCATGCGGGTCTCGATTGGCGGCAGTACGTGGAATTCGACGATCGCTATCTCCGACCGACCGAGGTGGACGCGCTGGTCGGAGACGCCAGCAAAGCAGAGGAAGAACTCGGGTGGAAGGCATCGGTGCACGCTCCCGAACTCGCGCGCATCATGGTCGATGCGGATTGTGAGGCACTCGCCCACGAAGGACAGCCCTGGATCGACACACCGGTGATGAAGGACTGGCCATGAGTACACTGGAGTCGACGCAGAGATCCAGAACAATCGATCGTGATGCAACGTTCTACGTCGCGGGCCACAAAGGACTGGTGGGCTCGGCCGTCTGGCGACACCTCGACAGCCACGGCTTCACCAACCTGATCGGAGAGACCTCGACCGATCTGGACCTTCGTGACCGCACTGCGGTGTTCGACTACATCGAGCAGAACAAGCCAACCAACCTCGTACTCGCTGCGGCCAAAGTGGGCGGAATCCTGGCGAACAGCACCTATCCCGTCGACTTCATCTCCTCGAACCTGCAAGTGCAGGTCAACGTACTCGACGCAGCGCTACAGTTCGGTGTCGAACGTGTTCTCTTCCTCGGCTCGTCCTGCATCTACCCCAAGCATGCAGCGCAACCGATCAAGGAGGAATACCTCCTCACCGGTCCTCTCGAGCCGACCAACGATGCCTACGCAATCGCCAAGATCGCAGGAATTCTTCAGATTCAGTCGGTGCGCAAGCAGTACGGACTGCCCTGGATATCCGCAATGCCGACAAACCTGTACGGACCTGGAGACAATTTTTCACCGCAAAGCTCGCACGTTCTACCCGCACTCATACGCCGCTACGACGAAGCGGCAAAGGCGGGGACAGCTGCAGTCACCAACTGGGGCAGCGGTTCTCCCAAGCGAGAGTTTCTTCACGTGGACGACATGGCCTCCGCGTGCCTGCATCTGCTGGACCACTACGACGGTCCGAGTCAGGTCAATGTCGGAACAGGTGAGGATCAGACGATCAAAGAGGTTGCTGAGATGGTCGCCGACGAAGTCGGCTACTCGGGTCGAATCGACTGGGACACATCCAAGCCTGACGGCACGCCTCGGAAACTGCTCGATGTGTCGACGCTGAAGAAGTCCGGTTGGAAACCTGCAATCTCGCTTCGTGAGGGCATAGCGTCGACAGTCCGCTGGTATCGGGAGAACGTCGATCGCATACGGCAGTAGTTATCCACTCGTGCAAGGCAGACTCGCCGACCCGGCTCAGACCCCGTTCGCATCCAGCATTTCCGCAAACGCGGACGACACCTTCGCTCCGTATTCGATTGTCATATGCGCAGAGTCGGACTTCGTCGGGGTGGTGCCGACAAAACTGGGGCAGTAGTTGTCAGGAGTACAGAACAGGCTGCGGGTGTCGACGTAGGTTCCTCCCACACGGTAGGCCAGGTTGCGATCTGCCCGTGATCGCGCCTTCCACGTATCGGTCACTCTGCTCAGACAGTCGGCAGGCGTGCTGGTGCGCGTGTAGCAGTCCACCGGCTTCTTGTCGTTCGGGGGAGCGGAGAGGATCAGGATCTTTCCCGCGTTCGCTGCGAACTGATCGGTGAGCCGCTTCACCCCAGGGATCCAGAGCTCCGCTGCGATGTCGGTGTGCAGATTGGTGATGACCACGACGTCCGGCCTCACCTCGTTCACCGCGTCAATCGCGGCCGCCTTGCGTGCGGGGCACGCCGCGGACGTGTCCGCATCTCGGGTGTTCACGTCCATGTCGACGAACGTGCAACCGAACATCGCCTCCGAGCGGGCCTTCCATACGCCACCGCTGGCCTCGGCGGAGTTCTTGATCGGTTGAACGAAGCTCATCGCCATCGAATCGCCGAGAATCATGATGGTCTTGGGTGCGTCGGCAGCGCCCCACGTGCACTGCTCCGGGCCCGGCCGGTCGACCAACCCGCATTCGGCAATGCCACCCGGAGCTTGAGCCCCACTGATGGCCTCGTCCATCGTGGGTGTCAGCGCCGGCCACTCGACTGCATTCACCGCGGCGTCGATCTCGGTCGCCAAGGCAGATTGCGCAGGGCCGAGGGGCACCGCGATGTCGTCCGGAGCAAGAGCGGCGTCGGCCATAGCTCTTGCCGGTGGGGTTGCAGGCGGGTCGAGTGGTTTGAGTGAGAACGAGGCCACGGCGATGGTCACCAGAGTCAACGCACCGAGTGCCGCGTACCGCACGGACGGCGCCGAGACTTGCGGCCGATCTGATTGCGGCGTTTCCTCCGAGCCTCGGCGCGCACCGCCCTCGGTTCGAGGAAGTTGGACCGCCGAACAGGGTTCTCCACGAAGTGATACGACGCCACCGAGAGTCCGAACGTCATGGCCAGCACGGTCACGTAGTAGTAGGCGTCGACATCCATGATCGATCCGAGGATCACGATGATCGGCCAATGCCACAGATACAGCGAATACGAGATGTCTCCGACGTACACACTCGCCTTGTTCGTCAACGGAGCGAGGTAGGGAGTGGCTCCGCCCGTGCCGGCCGCGATCACCATCGCTGCGCCCAGCACCGGGATCGCGGCGGAAGGAGCGGGGAACGAGCCGGACTCGCTGATGGCGAATGCACCGATACCTATCGCTGCGAGACCCGACCACGCCAAGGGTGCCCGAGCAGCGCGAGGCAGCCGTGCAACCCAACCTGCTCCGATGGCGAGCAGTGCGCCCACCCCCAGCTCCCACACCCGCGCGAACGTGGAGAAGTAGGCCCAGGCCGGGTCCGTCGCGGTGTCGTGCAACGCCCACACGAACGATGCCGCGACGATCACGCCCATCACCGTCGCCGAGAGGATGCGCTTGACGTTGCCGTGCCAGGATCGCCGCGTCACCAGTACTCCGATGGAGAGCATCAGTGCCGGCCACACGAAGTAGAACTGTTCCTCCACCGACAGTGACCAGTAGTGCTGCAGAGGCGAGATGGCCGCGTCCGCGCTGAAGTAGTCGGTCCCTTCCAGTGCGAACCGCCAATTCGATGCCAAGAAGAACGCCCAGACCGCGTCCGTGCCGATCGAGGCTGTACGGGACGACGAATACACCAATTCTCCAGCGACGCAGGTCATCACGAGCACCAGAGTGGCAATGGGCACGATGCGCCTGATCCGTCGGCGGTAGAACCCCGCGAACGAGATCGTCTGCGTCGTGTCGTACTCACGCAGCAGTAGACCGGTGATCAGAAAGCCGGAGACGACGAAGAACACGTCGACACCGATGAAACCACTTTGCGGTCAACCGAAGAGGTGATCGACGACGGCCAGCAGCCCCCCGCTGCGGTCGAACGTGACGACGCGTTTCGTTCGACCGAATGGGTGAAACGAACTGGATGTTCTTTACCTGCTTCGAGTCGAATAGAAAGCCGGAATTCGGGTCATTTACCGATCACGCAGACTGCACGGTTTTCCGGGCTCCTGCTACGTCGATGGCAGAGTTAGTCTGTTGCCATGACGTTGCACCGGAAGATCCTTCTCGGGGAGCTCGGCCAAGTATTCCGGGACGTCGTCCTCAACCGGCTCGTCGCGAGTGGTGCAGTTCCCCGAAAGGTTCGAACCACGTTGCTACGCAGAAGCGGTCACGACATCCACCCCTCCGCGCTGATGAACGCCGGGGTGTTTCTCGGTTCGTGGCGAGGGTTGACGATGGGTGAGCGTGTATTCGTGAACTATCGCTGCTTCTTCGATCTCGGGTCGACCGTGACCATCGGCAGGGACACTCGAATCGGATACGAGTCGATGTTCGTCACGTGTGGGCACGAGATCGGTGGTGAGTCCGATCGCGCAGGTAGACCGGTCGATTCGCCGATCACCATCGGCGCCGGCTGCTGGATCGGCGCACGGGTGACGGTCCTGCCCGGTGTCCGCATCGGCGACGGGTGCGTCATCGCATCGGGCAGTGTGGTTGCGGCGGATTGCGAACCGAACGGTTTTTATGCGGGCGTCCCGGCGATTCGCAAGCGCTGCCTACCAACCGATTTGAGCACCGACGAACTCTGAAACAGGGTGTGTGACGCTTTCCGTACCGGCTTCGTGTAGGCCGACCGGTTTTGTCGGATTTTTTATCGATGGACCTCTGAAAAACAAAGCTTCAATCGGGAATTCGATTGTGAATGCAATTCAGAACTCCGCCTCTGATTCGATTTGTCCTGCATGTGATTAATTCTCACGCTAGGCTGCCGAAATACAGCTCAAATGGCATTTCGGGGGGAATGGGATGGGGTATGTGCCGATGAGTCTGGCCCACTACCGAACTCGTCCCGACCGGTTACATGCGACGGTGTTTCCCGAGGCCGACTTCCTACGGGAACTGCCGGTGCCCAAGCGCGTCGGTCGCGTCGCACCGGTACGGACACCCCGAACCCGGAGAGCAACTCGGCGGGAAGCAACACTTCGCTTTCCCGAACGGGCCTGGTTGTTCGTGCTGGGGGCGACCTCCGCACTGCCACTGATGAATTTCACGGTCACCGGCTTCTCGGTGGTGTGCGTCGCCATCGGGCTGGCGTATTTTCTGCCCGGCACCCGAAGCCGAAACGACACCCCGTTGGTGCTGGCGGCTGTGGGAACAGTCGCCTACGTGGCCTCGGCATGGGTGAACGACACCAGCTACCTCTCGCCCGATGTTTTCGCGTTCGCGTCGTTCGCACTGTATTTCTGTGGAATCACGGTGCTCGCTCGCGACGTCGAGCGCATCGCCACGGTGCTGCTCGGCATCGCGTTCGGTTCGGTCTTCTTCTACGTCGTGATCGGCACGTTCCTCACCGCGACCGGTGGCGTCGTCGACCTCTGGAAATACGGGGTGGCTCCGGCCGCCACCATCACGGTGCTCTACTTCCTGGCCACATCCCGGATCGGCACGTCGGCGGTCGTGATCGCGCTGTTGGCACTGGGAGCGTTGAGCCTCGTGCTCAACTTCCGGTCCCACGCCGTGATCTGCTGCGCGGTGGCACTGCTGCTCGTGCTCTCGAAGTACCGCCGCGGCACTCTGTCTCTCACCACCCGGGTGGTGACATTGGGTGTCTTCGCAGTGGGGTTCACCTGGGCACTGGAGTACGCGGCGCGTGAGGGCCTACTCGGCGGATCGCTGCGCGAGAAGGTGCTCATGCAATCGAACGGTTCGGTGCCGATGTTGCTGGCGGGACGTACCGAACCGCCACTGTCCCTCACCGCGATCGTGCAGCAACCGTTACTGGGGTGGGGCAACTCCGACAACATCTCGCGGGCGGCCTACGTCGACGCTCAGCACGTCGCCATGTCCTTGGGCTTCGAGAGATCGTTCCCCTTCGAGTACGCGTGGAAGCTCAGCGATGGATCGATCTCCCTCCACTCGGTGCTGCTCGGATCGTGGGCCGAAGCAGGGGTATTCGCGGTCCTGCTGCCGATCTGGCTGCTGTGGGCCTGCTATCGACTGATCTTCGTGGCCGACTCTGCCGGGCCGTGGACGCCACTGATGATGTACCTGGGCATGCAGACCATCTGGGACCTGATCTTCTCGCCCTGGTCCTACAACCTCCCCGCCGTGTTCGCCTGCCTCGCATGCTGCTGCGTCGCAGTGCATTCCAACGGTCGCCACAACAACTCCACCCAAGACACACACCTGCTGATGCGTCTGCTGCGAGACAACCGAACACCCCGGAGTCGTAGTCTGCACGAGGAGAAGCGATGAACCCTCACGCGACCGTCAGCGTGGTCATCCCGACGATCGGCAGACCGAGCCTCGCCGGTGCCGTCGACAGCGCCCTGGCCCAATCGATCGATGTGTTCGAGATCGTCGTGGTGGCCGATACGACCGAACACTTGGCCCTCCCCGACGACGACAGAATTCGCGTCGTGCGAACCGGGCCGGGATCCGGCGGAGCCAACGCGCGTCAATGCGGAATCCAACACGCGACGGGCGACATCATCGCCCTGCTCGACGACGACGATCTGTGGCACCCGTACAAGCTCGAACGTCAACTCGCCGAAGTGTCCGGTGCGGACAGTGAACGCTGGGTGGTCACCTGCAAGTGCGCGGTACGAGAGCCGGGACATCGCGAAAAGATATGGCCCAGAACGCTGATCGGTGAGCATCAGTCCGTCGCCGACTACCTGTTCACCCTCCGGCGTTTCACCCTCGGCGACGCGATGCTGCAGAGCAGCACGCTGTGCTTCCCGCGAGAGCTCGCATTCCAGGTTCCGCTCAATTACGCGCCGGAGTCCATCCACGACGAACCGGGCTGGCTGATGGAACTCCAACGCACGGTGCCGGACTTGATCATCAAGCATGTGCCCGAATGCTTCTCGATCTACAACGTCAGCGAGAACTCCGTGTCTCGACAGTCGGCGGACGTGTCCGAGAAGTACATCGAATGGGGTCGTGAGCACCTTCGCGGCGCGACGGCGCGTGTTCGAGGCGACTACTTTTTGTTCAGCGCCGTCACCGCGGCGGCGTCGGCACAATCGCTCGGCGGAATCCGCAAATCGGTGGCCAGCGGCTTCTCCGAAGGCAGGCCCGGACTGCCCGCGATGGTCTACGCCGCGGCGAAGTTCGGCAGAACTGCAATCCGGCAAGTGAGGGCCCATGCCCACTGACGCCACCCTGAGCGTGATCACCATCAGCTACCGCGACCTGGCCGGGCTTACTCGCACGCTGGAGAGCGTCGCCGAACAGACGTACGCGCCGCTCGAGCACATCGTCATCGACGGCGGTTCGGGCCCATCCGTCGAGCAACTGCTCGAGCGTGCGAACCCGTCGTACTGGCAGTCCGAGCCCGACGCCGGACGCTACGACGCCATGAATCAGGGCATCGACCGCGCCACCGGAGATGTGGTGTGGCTGATGCATTCCGGCGACTGCTTCGCAGCCCGGGACTCCGCCGCGATCGGCATGGCGGCGCTGAGTGCGGCGGGAACCGTGAGACACCGATGGGGTTACGGCCGAGTCCGCATCGTCGGCGACCCGCTCCGCGAAGGTCTGGAATGGGGCTACAGCCCCTTCGAGATGCGACCGTTCGCCCTCGGTATTCGGCCGATTCCGCACCAGGCCGCCCTGTTCGGGATGGACCTCGTGCGAGACCTCGGACACTACGACGTCGGCTTCGGCCTCGCAGCCGATCACCTGTACATGCTGGAGGCGGCGCAACGCGAACAACCCGTCGTCATCGACGCCGTCCTGTGCGACTTCGACGCCGGGGGAGCCGGCAGCGTTCGCCCACAACGCGAACACTTCGCCGACATACGACGATCCTTGAACGTCACCGGCTATCACCCGTGGGGACGCCGGGGCCTGACCACCGTGGCATCCCGCATCGTCGAATACACCGCGCGATCCAAACACACTGCGCGCACGGTCCTCTCGCGTCGAACGCACGGGGGTGATCGATGATGGGCGGACGTCACCGCAGACCGAGCGAGATGGACGACGATGACGACGGCGTCCCCGGTACGGGGCTCGACACCGTCGAACGCAGAGCCGTCGTTCTCAGTACCCTGTTCCGCATCATCGGGACGCCCGTCGTGGCCGTCGCCGGGCTCGTCAGCGCCGGACTCGTCATTCGCGCCACCGGACCGTCGGCGTACGGCGTCGTCGCGCTCGTTGCCACCGTGGGGCTTCTGCTGCCTTTCGCCGATCTCGGCATCGGAGCCGTGGTGACGAGTGCGACCGCACGATCACGGGACCCCATCAACGAAGCCTACGCGCTCGCGGTGATCCGCCGCGCGTACCGAATTCTGGCTCGTGTGAGCATTGTCGTGGCCGGGGTGGCCGTCGCGGTGATGATGTTCGACGGCTGGGGCGCACTCATCGGAACCACCACCGGCCCCGAGGACAGGCTCGTCATCACGATCGCCGTGGCCCTGTTCGGTGTGACGATTCCGGCGGGACTGGGACTGCGCATCCTGATCGGAGTGGACCGCGCACAACTGATCGTCGTTGTGATGGTGAGCAATTCGCTGTTCGCGCTACTGGTCACCGTCGGAATGTATGCCGGTGGCGTTCGCGGGATCTGGTACGTCCTGCCGCCACTCATCGGTGCTTTGCTCGGAAACCTCATGGGAACGATTCTGGCGCTGAGAGTTTCGGGTCTCGGGACGTCGGTGTTCCGGAGAGCGGCGCTGCCGATACCGACCAAGGGGCTGCTCGAGGGGTCGCTGTGGTTGTTCGTCGTCAGCGTCGGGATACCTTTCGGCCTCCAAGTCCAGCGAATCGTGCTCTCGCATCTGTCCACTCCCCTCGACCTGAGCCGATACGCGTTGATGGCACAGTTGTACGGTCTGTGCTGGTCGGTGTTCTCCACCGCGGCGCTGGCCTTCTGGCCGATATTCGTCAAACGCCGATCGGCAGCCGAACAGACCGTCAGCCTCTGGTTGATGTCGACGCTGGGCTTCGGTCTGGTCGCGCTGGTCGCGGCGGTCCCGCTGGTGCTCCTGAGTCCGTGGCTTGCGGATGTGCTCTCGGGCAACACCATCGACATCCCGTCGGTACTCGCCGGAGCGTTCGCGGTTCTGCTCGTCGCCCAATGCCTGCATCTGCCGTCGGGGATGCTGCTGACCAAGCCGACCGAGGCGCGGTGGCAGGCGGGGTGCCTCGCCGCCATGGCGGCGGTCACCACCGCCGCGGCGATTGCGGTGGCTCCGACCACCGGGGCCGCGGGGGTCGTACTCGTCACCGCGGGGGCGGTGGTGTTGTGCCAGTTCATCCCGGACATGGCGTGGGTTCCGCGGTTGGTACGGCAGCGCGGTGCCGACCCATCCTCCCCACCTGCGCGCATCGAACTCAGCACCGCAGCGAGGATCCCATGATCGACGTCTCGAAGTTCCTGCCACTGTTGCGCAGCCTCAACAGGATCGACCAGAACGCCTACATGAGCGTGGTGGTGAGACTGCTCGAGCGTTCGGGCGTGGCGATCGAGGGCAGGCCGTTGTGGATCTCGTCCTCGGTGTTCCTCGACAACTCCGGCCCCGGGTCGATCACCTTCGGCGACCGCTGCGTCGTCTCGGATGCCGTCAAGATACTCACCCACGACTTCTCCCTCGACAGAGTGGCGGAGGCGCGCGGAGAACTTCCCCCCGACGAAGAGTTGTACCGCCGTGCCCCGGTATCGATCGGCGCACGAGCATTCGTCGGGTTGGGAACGGTCATCATGCCCGGTGTCGTGGTCGGCGATGACGCGATCATCGGAGCCGGGTCCGTGGTGACGCAGTCGATCGCACCGGGAGATGTGGTGGCAGGCAATCCTGCTCGCCGGATCTGTACGACCGACGAGCTGTGGGACAAGAGGCGGTCGGAATTCGAAGTACGGAAACGGAGACGCTGATGCGGATCACTCTGATCGGACTCAACTACAAACCCGAAGTCACCGGGATCGCGCCCTACACCGCCGATGTCGCGGAGGGCCTGTCGCAGCGTGGGTACGACGTCCACGTCGTCACCGGCTTCCCGCACTACCCGCAATGGGCTCCCGATCCGCGTTACGCAGGCCCGACCATCGAGGAGATGGTGGACGGTGTGCACGTCACCCGGCACCGCCACTACGTTCCGGGCAGCATGACCGTCACCCAACGCGCGCACCTGGAACTGTCCTTCGGTACCAGGGTGGCGCGCAGCCGGATCCCGTCCTCGAACGTGGTGGTGTGCGTATCGCCTGCGCTGGTGTCCACCGGCCTGGTGATGGCTCGCCTCAAAGCGCAACCCTTCCGGCCCGCGCTGGGGGTGTGGGTGCAAGATCTCTACAGTCGCGGAGTCATCGAGACGGGCACGATGCACGGGTCGAGTGCCGGTGCGACAACGAATCTCGAATCCGGCATTCTGCGTGCGGCCGACGGAGTCGCGGTGATCCACCGTCGTTTCGCCGAGCATGCCCACACCGCACTACGGGTACCGGAGAGCAAGCTCACCGTCATCCCGAACTGGACGCACATGCCGCATCAGGCATCGATGAGCCGCGACCACGCGCGTGACCTGCTGGGGTGGTCACGAGAGGCGGTGATCGCACTGCATGCCGGCAACATGGGCCTCAAGCAGGGACTGGAGAACGTGGTCGAGGCAGCGCGAGAGTCGGACCGACGTGGCGGCCCGGTGCAGTTCGTCCTGATGGGCGACGGCAATCAGCGGCAGATACTCGAGGAACTGGGTACCGGCATCTCCAGCCTGAGATTCGTACGATCCCTGCCGGAGAAAGAATTCAGAGCTGCCCTCGACGCAGCGGACGTGCTGCTGGTCAACGAGCGGCCCGAGGTGTCCGAAATGGCTGTCCCCAGCAAGCTCACGGCCTACTTCGGCAGCGGCAGCCCCGTCCTCGCCGCCACTGCAGCGGGCAGTGTCACCGACCAGGAGGTGCGATCGGCAGGTGCAGGCGTGCGGGTGGACCCCGCGAACCCGGCAGCGTTACTGGAGGGAGTGATCGAATTGGCGACGGACCCCGACAGATCGGCGCAGTTGGTCGAGTCCGGTAATCGGTATCTGCGACACCACATGTCTCGGGACGTCGCCCTGGACAGGTTCGAGGAATGGGTACACACGCTGGCGAGCGCTCATCCCACGAAGGCTCGAACCGCGTCGAGTGCAGGTTTGGGGGTGTAGTCCGATCGCACCAGACCGTAGTTGTAGTCGGGCACAGCGCTGCCCGTCATCGAGTCACGGAAGTCGAAGACGAACACCGGACCCGCATACGGTAGCTGTGTCAGCGTGGTGATGCCGTCGACCAGAATGTCGGCCTGCCGTTGCTCGTCGACGCCCGAATTCGTTGTGGGTGCGCCGAACTCGGTGAACCAGATTCGCTTGCCGGCGTCTCCGTGGCTCTCCATGACGGCGCGGACCTTCGCGATCTCGTGGGCCGAGGACCACGGTTCGGTGGGTTCGCTCAACAGCTGCGGGCTGCTGTAGGGATGCATCGCCACGGCATCGAACGTCTCGGCTCCTGCGCACCGGTACAGGGCCTCGACGAATGTCGCGGGCGACAGATCGTTGCTGGAATCGACTGCGGGAGAGGTGGGTCCAGTGATCACCAGTGCGCCGGGCGCGGCGTCGCGAATTGCCGCGGAGCTCGCCGACAGAACATCGCAGTACTGGACGGGATTCGCACTCGGACCGTAGCTGGCTGCGACGTTCGGCTCGTTCCAGATCTCCCAGGCACCGACCTGGTCGCGATAGCGAGACGCTGCGGCAGAAACGAATTGGGCGAACCGTTCGGCAGAGGCAGGCGCGGGATGTGTGACGAGAGCGTAGTCGGCCGGCACCGCCCACGTGGGTGCCCAGGTGACTACTCCGAGCACTGCGAGATTGCGCTCGGCGGCCCACGCCATTTCCCTGTCCACCCGACTCCAATCGAGGATTCCCTCGACGCCTTCGATGTCGGACCACTTGACCAGCAACCTGATTCCCTCGAAGCCGGCATCGGCGACGGAGTCGATATCGCGTCGGGCGTCGGAACCGGGCATCCCGATGCTGGCGACATTGCTGGCGACGTGCACCGAATCCCACTCCGAAACGGGAGGCGGGCTCGTTTCCGGACTTCGTTCGGGCTCAACGCTTGTCGAGCACGACGATGCGAGAAGCAGCGCACATGCCAGCGGAACCCATCTGCGTCGCACGGCCATACGATGCAGTATGACGGGTGGACACCACGGCTGCGCGACCTTAGATTTGCACCCATGCCGCCGTACACCGCGAAGAAATCCTTTTTGATTCGCTTGGCTCGAATCTGGGCGCGGCCGCTGTGGTGGGGTGTGCTCACATCGGGGAACGAAGACCTCGTGCGAGCAGACGTCGCGAGGTGGATCGAATGCATCGGCAACGATGCTCTGGTCCCCTTGGACGAATACTCGCGGTTCGCCTACCTCGCGGGTGCGCTGCACGAATTTCGGAACGTTGTCCACTTCAGACTGCGGCAGAGCCCCCTGCCGGTGCGGATCGCTCTGAAGAAGATCTACCGACCGGACCGGACCATTCTGCTCGAGTCGGATTCCATCGGCCCCGGAATCTTCCTGCACCACGGCAACGGAATCATGGTCTCGGCAACCTCGATCGGCCGAAATTTCTGGGTCAACCAGCACGCGTCCGTCGGCTACTCACCGAAGGGTCGACCCACCATCGGAGACGACGTCATGGTGGCGGCCGGAGCCGTCGTCACCGGTCCGATCGTGCTCGGAGACGGTGTCACGATCGGGGCCAATGCGGTTGTGGTGAAGGATGTTCCGCCGGGCACCGTCATGGCTGCGCCGCTGGCGCAGCCGCTCAGGAAACGCACGTGATCGGCCGATCGCTCGCCGGCTTCACCGGAGCGGGATACGACAAAGGCAGACCGTTCCACATCCAGGTGCTGTGGATGCTCGCGTCGAGCCTGCTGGTCTCGCCGTGGTGGTGTCCCAATTCGATTCGGCTGCAGGTACTCCGGATGTTCGGTGCACGGATCGGCGACGGAGTGTCGATCAGGCACCGCGTCCGCATCCACTGGCCGTGGAAGCTCACCGTCGGCGATCACTCGTGGATCGGTGAGGACGCCTGGATTCTCAACCTGGAACCGGTGACGATCGGAACGAACACCTGTATTTCTCAGGCCGTGCTGCTGTGCACTGGCAGCCACGACCGGCGCTCGGCGACATTCGAGTTCGACAACGCACCCATCGTCGTGGGCGACCGAGCGTGGATTGCGGCGCGGGCGACCGTTCTGCGCGGGGTCAGCATCGGTGACGACGCAACGATCGGAGCAACGGCACTGGTGACCGCCGATGTAGCCGAGGGCGCGACGGTGCTGGCACCCGCCGCCCGCCGTCCGGAGTGAGTGGCGTGATGCGCATCCTGCACGTGGTGACGCTGATATCCGAGGACGGTGCCTACGGCGGGCCCGCACGGGTTGCGCTCAACCAGGCCGACGCGCTCGCCGATCTGGGCCACGAGGTGACCGTCGCCGCGGCAGGCAACGGACCTCCGCCCACCGCAGGTGCCGTCGACATCCGGTTGTTCCGACCGCGAACGGTGATTCCGCACAGTGGATTTGCAGGCCTCGCCGCTCCCGGCATGCTGCGGTGGTTGGCCGAGCGCGCGAGGACGTTCGACGTCGCCCACGTCCACCTGGCCCGTGATCTGGTGACACTCCCCGCTGTCGGTCTGTGTCGACTGCGCGGCGTCCCGTCGGTGGTGCAAACCCACGGAATGATCGATGCGAGCGACAAACTGCTCGCCCGCCCGCTCGATGCTGTGGCCACACGATCGGTCCTGCGCCGATCGGCCGCAGTCTTGTACCTCACCGAGCGAGAACGAGCCGATTTGGTCGAGGTGGCGGGCACGGGGATGAACCTGGTGAATGTGATCAACGGCGTTCCCGCGTTGCCGGAGACGATGCCGAACACCGATCCGGAAGTGTTGTTTCTGGCGCGCCTCCATCCGCGGAAGCGGCCAGATCTTTTCGTGGATATGGCGGACATTCTGGTCCGCGAGAACGATTCGGTGACCTGTGCGATGGTCGGCCCGGACGCGGGAATGGCACACTCCATCGCGCAGCGGACCGGCCCCCGGATTCGATGGGAGGGGCCGTGCGCCCCCGAGAAGACGGCCGAACGTATGCGAGCGGCCACGATCTATGTGCTGCCCTCCGTCGACGAGCCCTACCCGATGTCGGTGCTCGAGGCCATGGCGGTCGGGCTGCCGGTCGTGGTCACCGACAGCTGCGGTCTCGCACCGGACATCACCCGCATCGGCTGCGGAATCGTGGTTCCAGGCGGTGAGCTGCAGCCGCTCGTCGACGCTGTGAGATTGCTTCTGGGCGATGCGAACCTACGCGCCGAGATGGGCAGGCGAGGCCGGGTGGCGGCGCGCACCGAGTTCGGTACCGACACCGTCGCAAAGATGCTCGACGAGCAATATCGAGAGGCGGTGCAGCATGTCTCGCGGTAGAGCGGCGCTGCTGATCCTGATGGTGATCGTCGTCGTGGCCGGCGTCGTGGTGCTCGGCCTGCGGTACGACGCGACGCGCACCGAGCCCGGATCATCCGACGTCTCCGCCGCGCCGTTCGTTCCATCGTCCAACGGGGGACCGACCGCCGTCTTCATCGGAGACTCGTACGTATCCGGCGCGGGTGCGAGCGATCTCGGCCATCGATGGACATCGATCGTCGCGGCCGACAAGCTGTGGACCGAGCTGAACATCGGAATCGGTTCCACCGGATACGCACTCGCGGCACCGGACTGTGGAGCCGAGCGATGCGGCAGCTTCCAGGAGATGGCCGGATACGCCGTGACCTTGAAGCCGCCGATCGTCGTGGTGGCCGGCGGCACCAACGACTTCACCGAGTTCGTTCGCGACCCGACCGAGACCGTCAACGCGATCTACGACACCATGGGCACACTTCGTACCGGGCTCCCCACCGCACGCATCATCGCCGTCGGACCTTCTTCGGCGGGCGAGGTTCCGCCGTTCGTCACCGCCTACGAGGGGGTGGTGCGCGACGCGGTGAACGCAGTCGGCGGAGAGTTCGTGTCACTGACCGACCCGGACGTCATCGACGAGGACATGCTCGATCCCGACGGAGTGCACGTCGACGACCGGGGACACGCTGCCATCGCCGACGCCGTCGAACAGGCCCTGAAGTAGCGGTTCTCACCCCAGTGCCGTCTGCACTCGCCGGCTTATCGCGCTGTGGCCCAGGTTGTCCACGTTCTCACCGTCCGGGAGCACGGTCGCGGGATCGACCACCGGTGGATCGAGCAGTGAAACATATTGCGCACCAAACACTTCTGCCGTATCGCGGACGTCGCGATCCAGGCCGAGAACCGTATCGGTGGCTTCGCCCGTTGTCGACGGACCGACGGCGATGATGCGCGCGTTCGGCAGGGCATTGCGAATCTCGATGTACGTCGTCGCAATGGCGGCCTGTACCGCTGTCGGATCCTCGGCGTAGGCGGCCACGTCGTTCTGGCCACCCGAGACCACAACGATCGACGGATTCGTCGCCACGGCGTCGACCGCCGTCGTCTGATAATTGGGGCACGTATCCAGTCCGCACACCTCCGCGCCTGCCGTGGCGAGATAGCCCGTGCCTGCCACGCCGAAGTTGCGTTCGTCCCAGTTCATCGCCGTCGCCAGCAGGGACGTCCACCGTTCGCTCGACGGTTGTGCTCCGACACCCTGTGTGTACGAATCTCCGACGAACGCGGCGACAAGGCGCGGCGCCGCAGCTTCGGTGGTCGGCGAAGCGCTGGTGGTGGTGACCGGCGGCTGCGGGGTTGCCGGAGTGAAGGCAGCGACAGAATCGGTGTCCGGAACTGCCTCGCGCGTGGAGTTCACGAACAGCGCAACAGCGACGAAGGCAAGCGCAGCGACGACTGCTATCGCACCACTGACCTTCCACCACACATCTCGCGACGCACCGCGCAAACCGGCCATGACGGTAGATTCTGCCCGACGCAACAGTTCGACGGTCCGGTTATTTCTGCGCGACTCGGAGAAAGACCGAAAGCGTCGGTCGAGAGTGGCGAGGATCACCTCGAGTTTCGCGGGCGCCCGATTACTGCTTATCGTCGCACCGCAGAGGGTTCTGGCAGCGCTGCCAGCGGGGGACGGTCGGCACGTCGGGAGTCCGAAATCGGGTTCCGTAGACCCGATGAATCCTCACAACGGGACATTTACTTGATTGTGCTCGTGAATCAAACGAATGAATTGTGGGGAGAGACGCGGCTTCTCATCCGGTGCACGGAAATGAATTACCTATGTAACGATTGAGCCACGCAGTGACACGTTGCGAGTTGTACGAACGAACGAGGAGCGCGAAAGCATGGAGATACAGGATTATCTGAGAATCCTGAAGGCGAGGTGGATCATCATCGCCGTCACCGTGATCGTCGCCATCCTGGGTGCGTTGGGCGCGTCCCTGTTGACGACGCCGCTCTACGAGTCGAGCGCACGGATGTTCGTCTCCACCTCCGGTGGAACTTCGGTGAGTGAGACGTACCAGGGCAACCTGTTCTCGCAGCAGCGAGTGGCGTCCTACTCGGAGTTGGTGACCAGCGAGGCACTCGCGGCCCGAGTGCTCGACGTCCTTCCCCTCGGACTGACGCCATCGCAGTTGGCCGCGAAGGTCAAAGCGTCGTCGACTCCCGACACCGTTCTGTTCGACATCACCGTCACCGACCCGTCGCCTGCGACTGCTCGCGATATCGCCAACGCGATGGCCTCGGAGCTGACGTCACAGGTACGCGACCTGGAGACCCCGGAAGACGGCGGAACCCCGTCGGCGGGCGTCAAGACCTTCCAGCAGGCCGATGCGTCCGCATCACCGGTCAGCCCGAACACCAAGCGCAACCTCGCCCTCGGTGCCGCCGTGGGCCTGTTGCTCGGTATCGCACTTGCCGTATTGCGTGATCGTCTGGACAACACCATCAAGGACCGTCGAGAGATCGAGTCGATCTCCGGCAAGGCGTTGGTGGGCACCATCCCGTTCGACAAGGAGCGCAAGACGCATCCGGCTGTCGACTTCCAGGATCTCGCCCAGTCGTCCAGTGCCGAGGCTTTCCGTGAGCTCCGCACCAACCTTCAATTCCTCGAAGTCGATCATCCTCCTCGCGTCATCGTCGTCACCAGTGCAATTCCGAGCGAGGGCAAGACGACCACTGCGGTGAACCTGGCCGTCGCGCTCGCCGAGGCCGGACACCACGTCGTTCTCGTCGAGGGCGATCTGCGTCGCCCCCGCATCTCGAAGTACCTGGGTCTCATCGGATCCGTCGGCCTCAGCACTGTTCTCGCCGGACAGGCCAAGGTGGACGAGGTGCTGCAACCGACCAGGTACGAGGGTCTGCAGGCTCTGGCGTCCGGCCCGCTGCCGCCCAACCCGTCCGAGCTGTTGGGCTCGGAAGCCTCTCGCGCACTGATGGTCGAGCTGCGCTCCAAGTTCGATTACGTGATCGTCGACGGTGCACCGCTGCTGCCGGTCACCGACTCGGCCGTTCTCACCACCCACAGCGACGGCGCTCTTCTGGTCACCCGCTACGGGCACACCAAGAGCAACGAATTGTCCAGGGCCATCGGCAATCTCGAAACCATCGGGGCGCACGTTCTGGGTGTGGTGCTGTCATTGACGCCTTCGAAGAAGGGCGACATGTACAGCTACTCGTACAACTACTCCGCCGACGCCAGCCTGCCCAGGCAGACGGCACCGCCGGTCCCAGCGCCTCAGGCTCCGGTTGCGGCGCCGGCTCCTCCCACCCCTGCAGCGGCCCCTGGGGTGCCGCAACCTGCCTCGGTGCGGCCCGGATCAACCCAGACCGCATCGGCTGCACCGAGCGCAGCCGCACGTACCGCAGCCCCCGCCGCCGCGCCTTACTCTCGGGCACGTCGCGCCGAGACACCCGGCGACGTGCCCAGAAACGGCGTCGAGAACCCCGGTCTGAGGAAATGAGCACTGGGCGATCGTGTGCGTCACGATCGCCCAGAGCTTGGCTTGGACGCTCCACTTGTGCCGATGCCAGCCGCCGCAAGGTGTTTCGGGCGGATCTCAGAATCCGGCAGCGCTCCCTCCGGGCGCGTTTCTCGGGCAGCAGCTCATTGTTTTCGTTGCGGCTGCGGGTGCCAATACGCTCACAATAAACCACGGGACGGCAGCCAAAACGTCCCTGGTGGGGGCTGCGGCTAAGTCCGCGGCTGGGCTGAGCATGTGCCAACTGTTCTGGGATGGCACCAATTGGACAGAGAAGCGTAAGCGCGTTAGCCGACGATGGTCGCGATCTCGGGGACGAGGAATTGCGACAGCGTCTTAGCGAAGGTCGCTGACAGGTGCCCGCCGGTGTCTCGGTAGGCGATGACGTCACCGATAACAGTTGGGCACCTGTCAGCGGTGCAGTAATAGTCGGTGAGATCGATCAGGCTCGCACCCGGAACGGCCTCGACGGACGCGAAGAGCGGGTCACGGTCCGCGAGCGCTACATCCCTCGATGCTCCGCACTCGCCGGTACTGTCCGATCCGAGCGAGACGCGGGTGACGCACAGCATTGACTCCTCGGTGACCGTGGGGTTGTCCGCGATTGCGATGACTTTCGTCCCTGTCCTAGCCACGGGTGCCCACGCTGCTGAGTAGGCCACAACTGCTGCCTGGTCGGTACTGCCGCCGAACTTGCGGGATGATGTAGTGAGGATTGCGTCGTAGTTCTCCGCGAGAACTACGGCCTGGATATCGTTCATCACGTTTGAGCAGTCACCGGAGGGCGGGAGTTGCCACTGGCAGCCATAGCCGACGTAAGTGGTCAGGCTCCACTTGTTCTGAGAGAGGTACGGCGACAGCGCGGGTAAGAGCATTCCGGCGTGTGAGTCACCGATGATTGCCAGCCGTTTCGCGTCGTCGCGCTGGTATCCGTAGGTGCAGGAACGCAACGGCTTACCTTCGGTGCGGTAGCACTCGTACGCCCCCTGCGTGTCGTCGGCGAACGTGTCGACGCTCGGTTGCAGGGGTTTGTCGGGGTCCCGCAGTTCGCAACCCTCGTTCACCATCGCGGCCGCGCCGAGGCACTTTGCCACGTCGGACGCGACGGGAACGATGGGCTGTTCCACGACGAGCGCCTGGGTCGCCTGCCCTGTCTGGTTGGTGCGATCGACTAGCGCGATTGAGATGATCGATCCGATGCACAGTGCCGCAACCATCACCGCAGCGAACAGCCAGTGACTCGGTTCGATCTTGCTGACGAAGCCCTTGCTCGACGTCGACTCAAGCCACCTCGAATCTCTGATTGGCTTTTCGTAGAACCGGTAGGTGATCTCGGTGAGGCCGAACGCGACAACAAGAGCGAGGACGTAGTAAACCGCGTTCTCGGGCAAGACCGCGGTGAGCAGAATGATGACCGGCCAATGCCACAGATAAAGGGTGTAGCTGGTGTCTCCGACGTACTGAGCGACAGGGTTCGTGAGGAGTGGCACTCCGCGGACTTCGCTGCCATGGAACGCAGCGACGACGAGTGCCGTTGACAGCACCGGCAACGCAGCCCACGGTGCGGGGAACTGGCTCGTTGCGGTGATCAAGAACAGTGACGCCGCAACACCGGCTAAACCCAGGTACGACGTCGCAGGTCGTGCTGCACGCGGGATCTTCGCGAGGAACGGTCCACAGATCGCGAGTAGCGCGCCGATCCCAAGCTCCCAAACTCGGGTGAACGTCGAGAAGTAGGCGCTCGATGGGTCCGCTACCGACTGGTACGCAGCCCACGCGAACGACGCAAGGCAGATGACTGCCATCGCGCCGAAGATTGCGGCCTTGCGGATCCACGGATTGCGTCTCCGGTGATAGCGCCGGGTGACTGCATAAAGAGCGATGAGCAGCAGCGGCCAGACGAAGTAGAACTGTTCCTCAATCGACAGCGACCAATAGTGCTGCAACGGCGAGGGTGGCTGGCCTACTTGGAAGTAGTCGGTCCCGACCTGCTCGAAGTGAATGTTAGCGGCGAACACCGCGGCGTAGAGCCCGTCGACCAGGGTCTGCTTGGCTCGAATGGCGGGGAACAGCGCATAGGCCAGGGCGACGGTGACGACGAGAACGAGCATCGCGGACGGGATGATCCTGCGAGCGCGCTTGACGTAGAAGTCGCCGAACGAAACTGCACCGGTCTTCTCGCGCTCACGTATCAGTCGACCGGTGATGAAGAATCCGCTGAGGACGAAGAACACGTCTACACCTACGAAGCCGCCGCTGGGCCAACCGAATAGGTGGTCTGCGAATACTGCGAGCACCGCGACGGCACGCATCCCCTGAAGGTCGAGCCGTGTGTGCGAGCGCTTCTCTACCCTCTTCGAACGCCCTTCGTCGACTGCAATTGCCATGCGCTGAATCCCATCCCCGGCGAGTCTCGGTGCAGAGCGCACCACGGCGCGAATCGTAACCGAACCAGGGGTTCGTCGCCTGTCCCGCAGAGACCGTTTACCGCCGGGGAGATGGGTGGTTCAACTGTTCGAATGGCGCCGCCCGCGCAGGTGCCTCACATAAGGTTTCGCGCATGACTGCTAGCGAGCGGATCTGTCCCGAGTGCCCCGAGCCCGAGGCCGAGCCAGTAACGAAGGTGGGGCACACCAAGGTCGAGTACGCGAATAAACGCGAGGACGTATTCGAGTGCAAGGAGGGCCACGACACCACTGAGTGAGGCGTCTTGATTGGGTCGGAGGACTTCGTCCGTATGGGCACGTAACGCAAGATGTGGAGCGCGACGAAACCGGTCGATTCCAGAGCCTCGAGGCTGGGAGATGGGGGGCGGTGCATAGTTGCGGGACTGGATGAAGAACGCGCGCATGGCTCCCCGGTGCTCCGCGAACACCGCGAGCGCGGCTTCGGCGAGCATCTGCACAGCTCGGTCGTCGTCGGATTCTTGTTCTGCGGCTGAAAATGCCGCTGCGGCAGCAAGTTCGATGCGAGTCAGCACGTCTTCCTGGGCTGCCATCAGCAGGCCTGTTCGATCTCCGAAACGATGGTAGATGGACCCGTTGGACCCGCCGTAACGCTGGGCGACGGCAGCGATCGTCACCGCCTGTAGGCCACCCTCGTGCAGCAACTCGATGGTCGCTGCCACTATTCGCGCAGTGGATCCTTCGCTGCGGGACTGCACGGGCGTACGCACGGCCCCATGCTAGTCGGCTCCCAGGGTTGCCAAATTTGGAGTGAGAATTCCAGTTTGCGAGATATGGGGTTCGCTACCGAGCACGGAGCTGGACAGGCCGCCCAGATCATCGTCGTCAACGCGCCGAAAACTGTTCGAGCCACTTGAGTTGCTCCCTGGCTCGAAATCCCCTTGGTTTTCATCTGTTCGGCGGATGGCACAAACAGCTGGTCACCAGCGAGGATTGCCGATGATCCGCACTCCGGCGGACATATGCTGCTAGGGGTGACGCCATGTCCGCTTCGAGTCCCCGCAAGCCACGACGGACAAAGGGACGTCATAGGCTTGTAAAACCGGAACCGGCTCCTGTTCAATGGATTCGGGTGGGAGCGCTGACCGTCGGCGTCGGCGCAGCAGTGGTGACGGGTCAGGGCGTTGCCAGTGCTTCGCCCAGCAGCGACGCAGTCGAGTCGATCAGCATCGACGAACAGGACGCAACCGGAGACTCCGGACCGATCAAGGTGGCCGAATCGAACTCGGATCCCGCGCCGACCGACGCACCGACCGTTGTTGGTGAGCCAGAGCCGATAGTTGTCGACGAACCTGTCTCGGATTCCGAAGTCTCACCTGCTATCCCGGTCGCAGACACGGAGCCGCAGGATGTGTCGGCGGTGATCAACGATCCCACGGTGAGCATTGACGACCAGCCCTTGCCTAGGGTTGTCGACGAATCGGCCGACGGAGCCGTGCAAAACTTAGCGCCGAGTACTGACTCGATTACCGCCGTCGAGACCATCCCGCGTCCGCCGGGACGCTCTGCGGATGCGTCGACGACCGTGGTCGGCGGGCCGGATCGAGACGGGTCGACCACCACGGCAAGATCCAGCCCTAAGTCGTCGTCCGCCGGTGCAGTGACCATTGGTGCGACCATTTTGTCGGCAGCGCCCAAGCGGAATACAGTTAATACGGCTGTATCGGCACCGGAAACGACTGCGCCGCAACCGACTGTGGTGTTCGCCAGCCCGGCTGCGCAAGTACAGTCATCCGGCGTGCAGAGCAACGTGCTGACGCTGCTCGGTTTGACCCCGTCGAACGGAACGACTCCCACCACGCCAGTAGGCGCGTCACCTTACTTCGCTTTGGTGTGGGGGTTGACGAGGCGCTTTCAGTCCACCTTTTTCAACGAGTCCCCCTACGCATCACCGACTGTCGCCACACCCACGGGCAACGGGACCGTTACCGGGAACATCGGCGCAGGCGACCCAGACGGTGATCCACTTCTGTACTCCCTCGCGGTTGCACCGTCGAAGGGAACGATTCAGCTCAGCGCAGATGGAAGCTACGTCTACACGGCAAGTCCACTACTGGCAGCGGCGGGAGGCACTGACTCGTTCACGGTGACGGTGACCGAAGCTAACGCCGCGGCGCACATTCACGGACCGCTCGGGTTGCTGAACCGCATACTCAGCACGTGGACCGGTGGACTCATTCCCCTCAATGACGGAAGCACGACGCGTGTGGTTGTACCGGTATCTATTACCGCGGGCGATGGCACACCTGTAGTGGCCACCCCGGCGTTCACTTACACCGTCGATCCGAATACGGCCGTGGTGAACGGACGCGTGAACGTAGTCGACCCCGACGCAGACCCGCTGCGATTCACCGTGGTCTTGCCTGTCGACCCGTCGACGGGTCTTGCATCGCTCAATTCGACCACGGGCCAATTCGTCTTTCATCCCACTGCCCAAGCGCGCCACAATTCCTTTGAGTCGGCAGGAACGGACGGAGCCGAGTTCACGGTTTCGGTGACAGACGGGAAGGGCTTCGCCACCACGGTCGTCGTCTCCGTTCCCATTGTAGCCAAACAAATTGCGCAGGAACCTCCTGTACAACTCGCTGAGCTTGCGCAGCTCGTAGCGTCTGGTCAGATCGACGTAGTCGAGAACTCCAATGGCCAAATTCGCACTATCGACGGCAAGTTCATCGACGGACAAGTCAAGGATGCGGCTGACTCAGCTGCGATACTCAACCGCGTTGCCGGTTTGATCGGTGCCCCGGCGGAGTTCGCGGATACGGCGAATATCACCTCGAAGACCGTGCAACAGGTGCGGCGTGACGGCACCGTTTTCACCGAGACGTACTTCTACGCGAGCCCCGCAGTGAACGGTGTACGGGTGATCGGTTCGCAAATAGTGTTGATAACCAACACGTCCGGTGAGGTGACCGGGCTCTACAGCACCTACGACGATGCTTTGAGTTCAGTCGACATCGTAGCCGCGGAAAGCATGGACGAGGCAGAGGAAGCCATCGCTGCCGTGAAGGCAGCTATCGAGGCGAAAGCTGCCGGCCCTACAACAGGTGCCCCCCGGGATCTCACAGCACTGTCATTCACTGCCGAGAAGGTCATCGTTCCTGATGTGAACCTGGGAGTGCCGACACTTGCCTGGCAGGTGAAGGCGGTGGACACCACGAACCGCGGCTTTGGCGCAGTGTCGACGTATTTCGTCGGAGCCAATGGTGCGAGCAGCGGAACCGTCATCCACGAGGATGTAGAACTCAAGGGTGCCAGCGCCATCCAGCTGGGGAACTGGGGCGGAACGAGCTTCAACTACAACATCAAGACCGAAGGAAACACTCTCGTTTACGAGGGCGTCGACCCGGTCAGCGGGCAGATCGTGCGGGTCTACGAGTCAGTGCAGAAGGTCGACGAGAAAGGGAACCCGGTTACCTTCGAGCCGAATACTGAAAACGACAAGCCTGTAAGGTCGCCGGTCGGTTCGCCTGATCTCCGGGCCCTCACTGCCCTACGGAACGTACAATACGTGGAGGACCATTACCGAAATGCGCTGCGGTTCAACACCATATATCCAAGCCATACTACGCACGTCTACGTTCTCCCGACCTTCGACATGATAGCCGGCTCGGGAACGACTCTTGATGAGAGTTCGATGGCATATGGATACGGTAGTGAATCGGCCCGCGACATAGTCGCTCACGAGTACACGCATATCGTCGTGAGGATGATTGTGGATAACGGCGGGGGTTTCAACTACAACCCCGAGGGTTACGCAATGAGTGAGGCGTATGCCGACCTCATGGGTAATTTGATCGAAAACAAGCCGATGAACGACCGAGGGCGTTTCGATTTCGGCGAGGACATGACTGTCTGCGATTCCGTCTCGGACGACCAGAAGGCCCTGTCCCAGTGTGCGTTCAGAAACAACCTGGTTCCGGGGGCTGTCAAAAGCAAGGGTAACGACTTCCACTTCCACTACGACGATTTTGATGGATCGAAAGGAAATGAGCGCGACGACAAGCCCGGCGGTGGATACCGTGCGTACGACAACAGCACAATCTTCAGCTCCGCGGTATCCGCTGCGATGGCCGACGATCGAACTCAGGGTGTCACCAGCCTGGAATGGGAACGGGTTGTTCTTCATTCGCTGTACAAGCTCAGTGTCACCTCAGGCTTCACAGACGCCCGCTCGGCGATCATCGGGTCCGCGAAAGCCCAGGGCTTCAGCGTGGACGAGATCCAAGCACTGCAGAAGGGTTTCGACGACGTAGGAATCGTCGCGACCAACTACCGCATCGGTGCGTCGGTTTCGACGAGCTTGGATGCGTCCGGGGCTCCCATCGACATTGTGACTTCTGCGGACGGAAAGAAATCCTTCGTCATCGATGGCACGAATGCCTTGTACGTCGTAGATACGACTGCTTCACCGAAGCCCGATGTAGTCAAGGTCGAACTGTCTTCGTCTGCGTCGGACCTTGCAGTAAACGCTGCCGGTACTCGCGCGTACGTCGCTAACGGGTCGGCCGGAACGGTGACCGTCGTCGACTACTCGACCGGCGTGCCGATAGAGACGACGGTCATCGTCGGTGGCCAGGCATCGCGCATTTCCACCAGTGATGATGGTCGGCGCACAATCGTCGTCGACTCATCCAACGGCACAGCGACAGTCCTCGACTTCGATGGCGCCACAACGTCGGTCAGCGCTCCGATCAAAATCGGAACGAGCCCGGTGGCCGTCGCGATCAGCGCGACCGGATCCAAGGCCATCATTGGAAATTACGCATCCAGCACGGTGACCATTATCAACGAAGGCGGGACGCAACCGACGCAGACAGTGGCGGTCAGTGGATCACCTCGGTCGGTCGTCATCAGCGCGAACGGAACGCGCGCAATGGTGTACAACGCCAATGGTTCGGTGGACTTCATCGATTTGATCGCTGAAACACTGGAACCCATCAGGATCAGCGACACGTTCGATTCCTACGGTCAAGTCGGCTTCATGGCGATCAGCGCGGACGGGACCAGAGGCTGGATTACGAATCACTCGACCAGAAATACCGTGGCCTACGTCGATCTCAAGGCAACGCAACCCGTAGTGTCCTACATCGACATCAATGACTACGCGCACTCGATCGCGACGACAGCAGACGGAAAACGAGCCTTCGTGGTCACCCACGGCAAGCTGTACGTCATCGACGTGTCCAAGCATTTGAATGACCCCTCACGCAGCACCCCGTACGCCAGCAACATCGACATCAACAACAACGCAAGCGATTACCAGCAAGTGACTGCCAGCCGGAACGGCTCGTACATTGTCGCGACGAACATCAGTGGAGACGTAGCGGTGTTGTACGGAACGGCATTCTGACGGGACTAAGGGAACGCGGCTTGGCAAGCTGATGTCCGCTGAAGCATTCGAGACCGCAGTGATGCCGCACCCTGAGGCGGGCTACGCCCGATCCTTTCCCGCCCGGTGCGTCGGATCGATGAGGAACAGGCTGCTGCCGTCCAATCCGTCTCGGCGGTGGATGTTTCCACGCAATCCGGCTTCGACCAGTCGCGCCGCGATCTCGTAGATCTCCTCGAGGCGATCGTCGGTGAGATCGGGCCTGATCGCGAGATGGATCTCGTCGCCGATGTGCCGCAGCACCGCCTCGAAGTTCGGGCTCACCGAGCTGTAGAGCTCCTCGCATTGGACAACCAGCGCATCGGACATCACGAAGTCGTCCTCGGCTCCGAGCAACGGGATGACGCCGAAGTCCTCGAGAAGGTTGATCAGCTGTACACCACTACGTCCGGCCGCAGTCGACCGATCCGCCAGCACACCGGATTCCACTTCCTTCGTCGTGAAGATCAGTGTCGCCTCGGCGCTGGGATCGAGCAGACCCAGATCGGCGCGCATCGCCGTCAACAGCAGCGAGTGCATCCGGATGATGTACGCGTGCTCGCTCTGCAGACGTTCGTGCGCAGGAGCGGGGATTCCCGTTTCGGGAGCCAGCGGGGCGAACACCCGACGGTCGATGCCCGTCGACAACTCCAACGCCAACGGATGAACCCGCCTGCGCGCGACCACCAACGCGGCGGAGAGCGCCAGATTCAACCGGTCGTAGGCCTTGTTCAAGGACTGCGTCGCAGCCGCGAGATCGCCGACAGGAGTCGAGACCACCGCTGCCGAAATCTCCTCCGCCACAACCCGATCGACATTCGACAGGGCGAACAGCAACTCTTGGTACCGCGCCGTCACCTGATCGCGGCTCCACGAGTCGCTCTCACCCGACTGGCGCACCTGACGGTCGACGGCAGTGTGCAGTGCCGCCACCTCGCGGGATATGACGTCCTCGTTCGCGCCGACCCGACGCACACTGAGCGCCGCCCACGCCGCACCGAGGGCAGCGATGACGACGACGATCAAAGTCCACACCTGAACTGCCGTGACACCCGACTCCGAGGCAGCTACGACGCTGGTAGTCATCGCTACATCATGCCGGACTGTGTTATTCGTCGTTCCTCTTTCGCGTTCCAGGGTGTCCGAGTCGCTGGTTCGACGGAATCCGCGTCATCCCGGTCGCGTGACTGTCCACTCCGGACCTGCGAGTAGGTCATCGAGCCAATCGAACGCCTGCTGGTGCCACAGCGCCACAGCACCTTCGTGGCAGTGCTCTCCTCCGCCGTCTTTCTCGGCGAACGAAATATAGTGCTTGGTGCAGGTGAGTTCCGAGAACACTCGGAAAGCCTGACCCTTGAAGAACTGATCGTTTTCAGCGTCGAGAACGAGTGTGGGGCAGGCGATCTTGTCTACTATTCCATCGAGGGTGTACGCCTGGCACCGTTCGCGGAACTCGGCCAGGTCAGCGGCACCGAAGGTCCACTTCCCATTTCGGACGACCCAGCGTGACCCGGTGTGCGCCATGAGCTCTGCCTCGGGTGCCTCGGTCATCGTCTCGATCGTCTGGGCAAGGCTGTAGACGCCATCGTGCAGGATGCAGGCGGCGAGCCGCGGCTCGAATGCTGCCGCCCGGGCGGCGAGGTATCCGCCGAGGCTGGTTCCGACAAGGACAAATTTGTTCGTGTGGACGCGCGGAAGGGTCGACGCGTAGTCGATCACAGGGGCAACGACGGATTCCCAGTCCGGCCGAAAGTGCAAGCCCTGATCACGTAAAGCACTGCCCTGGCCTGGCCCGTCGAAGGTGAGCACGTGGTAGCCGCGGGAGATTGCGCCGGCCACCAACGCGAAATAGTCCTCCTCGCGAGTCGAGTCGAAGCCGCCGTGGTAGATCACGAGCGGCCGGGGTTCACCGGTTCCTGGGCAGAAGTAGAGGTAGCCCGGCAATGTGGCGTCTTCGTATGGAATTCGGACGGATCGTGCCTCGTAGTCCAGCAGTGCGACGGCGTCGGCGAATGTCTCCTGTGAACGGCGGGAGAGACGCGTTGACTCCTCGTCGTGGGCGGGGTCCTCGCGCCGGTAGAAATCGGCGGTTCGATAATAGTTGGAGGCGCGAAGAAGGGCTTCGCGGGCGCTCACGCGGCGACCGGCGGCAAGCGAGTTCCGCGCGATGTCTTCGACCCGGGCGGCGGTGCCCGCCCATTCGCGGGACCACGCTTCCTCGTCGTTTTCAGGAATTGTCCGGCAGGTCACGAGGACCTCACCCAGTTCGGCACCGGCGTAGGTCGCGTATCCCGCAGCTCGCAGCGCCTCGAAAGAGAAGGACTCGTCATCGAACACGAACTTCATATTGACCTCCGATAGCAGGACGACACGGTGCGGTTCCCCTCGATAGTTCTCGATGAGGTGCCCCGGAATTGCGACCGTCCGAAGGCCTACTGTCCCGGTTGCGGGTTCAGCCTTCGACCGGGCTGTAGCGATTCTTGATGCGCTTTTCCAATATGCTCAGCGCGGTGACCGGCACCAACGCGATCACCAGAATCAGAGCCACTTCGCCGGTGATATCGCCGAGCCGTCCGAGTGGGATGTTCCTGAGCAACTCGTAACCGAGTCCCGACACCCCGGCGAACATCTCCCCGATCAGCAGGCCGAGGAACGTCAGACCGAATGTCAGCCGTAGTGCGCTGGCAAGAGCAGGCAGAACCGAGGGAAAGACGATCTTGCGCACCACGGCCCAGGTCGGCATGTTCACACTCGCCGCCAATTTCAACGGGAGCCGCGGCACGCCCGCGGTTGCGTTGATGACCATGATGACCATCGGAAGTACCCCGGAGAAGAACGCGAACGCGATCTGGCTGGCGTCGGTCAGCCCGAGGAAAACGAGGAACAACGGAAAGAGGACGATCTTCGGAACGCTGTAGATCGCGTAGAGCACGGGCGACAGAGCATCGGACCAGAATTTGCTCAACCCGACGGCAAACCCGAGCGCAGCGCCGATGACGACAACCCCGACGTACGCGATGGCGAGCCGATACAGAGTGTCCCCGATGCTCTGGCGAAAGCGCTGCCCCTGCAAGTTTGCAGTCAACCGATCCAATGCCGTTGCAGGAGTGGGAAGAACAGCACTCTGGGCGAGCGCGGCAGACACCCACCAGAGAGTGACGAGCAGGATCGCCAGACCCACGGGAAGCGCAATCGACAGGACTCGTCCGAGGCGAATATCGCCCCTCATCGCTCGTGCGCTCGTGTCGGTCATTTTCTTCGCCAATCGATCTTGTTCAGAATCAAGGACACGCTGATGTTGAGAATCAGACCCATCAGGCAGATGAGCAGAATTCCCGCATACATATCGCCTACCTCGAACGTGTAGTACGACCTCGAGATGAAGTAACCCAGTCCCCGGTTGCCGAGCAGGAACTCCGTTGCCAACACACTGATGGTCGTATAGACCAGTCCGAGTCGCAGACCCGCGGCGATGTCCGGAATGGCGGCGGGGACAAGTATTTTCGTGAAGCTCTGCAGACCCGTCAGCTGCCGGGACACTGCGAGTTTCTGCACGGTGGGCGGCACGGACGCGAAACCGTTCATCGTGTTGGTCGTGACCACCACCATGCCGAATGCCACCGACACCCCGACGATAGGTGCGTCCCCGGTGCCGAAGAGAACGACCAGGATCGGGTAGATCGCGAACACGGGTATCGCGTAGTACACGTTGAGGTACGGCTCCAGCGTCATGCGCCAGAGTCGAAACCGCCACATCGGGTAGGCCAAGGCGAACCCGAGTACGGCTGCCAGGACGAACGACTCGAACAGTCGTTGAAGGGTGGGCAGTAGGTTGCCGGTGACGAAAGAACCCGTCATCAACAGTTCGAACATTCTGCGGGCCATGGTGGTGGGTGGAACCAGGTCCAGTGAGCTCACCGGGCTTGCGCGACTGACGAATTCGATCACAAGGGTGAGTACGACGCCCACCCACACCGTCCACATCGTGGACGTCGATCGAAGGACGGTCCTCGGCCTGGGCCGGATGTATCGGGGCACCGAAACCACTGGTGCGGAGCCGGTGACGCCGGCCGGTGCCTGTTCGGTGACGGTCATGGTCCGGTCACCGCCATCGCCTTCTCGGCCTCCTGCTGAATGAGGGACCATATCTTTTCGGCGCAGCGCGTCGCTTCCGGAGAGTTCAGGCTCCGAGATTCCCGATCCCTCGGCAGAGGAATGGTGATCTCCTCCAGAATTCTTCCCGGCCGTGCGCTCATGACGAGTACCCGATCGGACAGCAGTATGGACTCCTGGATGCTGTGGGTGATGAACAGGACACCGCATTCGAGGCGCTCGACCACTCGGAGCAACTCGTAGGCCATCAGCACGCGCGTTTGCTCGTCGAGGGCCCCGAACGGCTCGTCGGCCAGAATGAGGTCCGGGTCCGTGGTGAGGGCCCGCGCCAACGCAACTCGCTGCCGCATACCGCCGGAGAGCTGTGTGGGAAAGTGCCGCGCGAACTCGGACAGTCCAACAGTTGCGAGCCGCTCGAGGGCAATCTGGCGCCGGTCGGCTCTCGACATACCTTGCGCCTCGAGTGGGAAGGACACATTGTCGAGGACGGTGCGCCACGGCAGGGTCGCGGAATCCTGGAACACGATCGATGTTTCGGGCCGCGGACCGGTCAGCGGCTGCCCTTGAATCGAGACGGAACCGTGTGTTGCGGTTTGCAATCCGCCGATTATGTCGAGCATCGTCGACTTACCGCACCCGCTCGGACCGACGATGGAAACGAATTCCCCTCGCGCAATATCCAGTGAGACCGGGCCGAGGACATCTTTGTCACCGAAGGTCTTGGTGATCCCGCTGGCTTTCACCAGCGGAGGGGCGGTAGTCGTGAGTCGGTGTGTCGTAGCGTCGGTCGGTCTCATCATTTGCTCCCACATTCGACAGGCAGCTCGCGAGCTGCGCCGGCCGGTAGATAGTCGAGGTCGAAAATTGTGCACCACGGAATGTCCAGGTCCGGATCGGCTTCTCGTAGGGCCTCTGCGGCACTCTCGAGTGCGTTCTTGTCGAGGCCGACGGACCAGTCGTCCGCTGCTATCGCACCGTCGACGATCCTGCGTGCCTGCTCCTTGTCGACCGCGATGTCGGCCGCGTACAAGCCGGCAGCTTGGTCGGGGTTGGCCGCAATCCAATCGACGGATTCTTGATATCCGGCGAGGACACCCCTGACGACATCCGGATGCTCATCCAGATAACTGTTGTTGACGGTGATGACGCTCTGCTGGAAATCGGGAAGATACATTCTGCTGTCCACCACCTTTCGGAAACGGTCCGATTGCTGTGCGACGACCGAGGAGGGGACGTAGGAAACATCGACAGCACCGGATTCCAACAGGGCGATACCTTCACCGATACCCCCGGAGTGAACCCGTTCGATACTCGCCGGATCGATCCCCGCGCGTTGCGGCAGAAGATAAGTCAACGATTCGGTGACGGATCTGGGCGTGGTGTAGGCCCATTTCTTCGCGTCCGCCGGATCGGCGAACGAGCGATCCGCCATCGAGTAGAAGTCGAGTCCGTAGACACTTCGGGTTGCTCCTCCCACCGCGGTGACCGGCGTGTCCGAATGGCTGGCATCCACGATGGCGGGCAGTGAGACCTCGCCGATCGCCAGATCGCCGCTGACCAGATTGCGCAGCGTCGAGCTTCCGCCTTTGCCGGCAATGATGCGTTCGACGTTCACTCCGTATGAAGCAAAAATTCCCTCCGCGTTGCCGACGAGCCACGGAATCACGTACGGCTCTGTGGCATTGCTGACAGTGATCCGGATCGTCGTGAGTCCATCGGCTTCACGTGGTCCGTCCGCACACGCGCTTGCTGTGAGGGCCAGAGCCGACAGCATCAGAACTGCCCTCTTCGTCGCGGTGTTCATCGAGATCTTCCCTCCTGACATGGGGGCTCGTCTCTCGTCGCTTCTTCCGTCCGACAGACGAGGGGAACAACACGACGGATATGTATGCAATGACGAGCCCGGCGCGCAATCTCGCCTGCTGATCGAGGCGGGTACCGACGCAATATGTATACAACCATCGCGACTAGCGGTGTGTCAACCGTCACTTGTGGGAGAACCGCAGGCCCTCTGACGCTGGGATTGGTCGATGGGATCGCGCTGAGGAAATCCCCCCGAATCTCCATTGTGTGCAATCGGCTCTATTGGAGGCCGTCGTCCACGCGAACGCCGGGTACTGCAGGGGGTGAGCTGGGCTCAATGTTCTACGGGTTCATGTCCGAGTCCGCAATGGATGGGAGATGGGCCGCCGAGCGAAGCATCACCGCTCGGGCACTGCGGATGTGCGAGGTCATCACCGCAGCGGCCCAGATGGCGTCACCCGCGCGAATGGCGTCGACGATTTCGACGTGTCCTGCGAGGCTGCGTTGCAAGGATTCGGCGTCGTATGCATGAAAGTTACGCAGCACGATGGGTGCACGGATTGCGCCGGCGAGTGCCGTCGCAAATGCAGGGCTTGCTGCGATGTCGATGAGGCGATCGTGAAAGGACCGGTTCAACGGTACGAGTGCGTCGAGGTCCTGGCCGGCCCCCGGAGTGCCGATCTTCACCATGGACCGAGCCAAGTCGTCCAATTCCGCGATGTCGGACTCCGTTGCCCGAGCTGCCGCCAATCCGGTCATCTTCGGTTCCAGTGTCGACCGCAATTCGAAGACGCTGTCCAATTCGGCAGTGGAAAAGCTGATGACCCGGGCGCCGCGGTTGGGCGAGAGGTCGATCAGGCCCTCCGCAGCCAACTGCCGCAGGGCCTCCCTGACCGGTGTCCTGCTGACGCCCAATAGTTCTGCAAGCTCCACCTCTCCCAGCCTCGCCCCCGGCGCGAGTTCTCCGCTGAAGACCAGGTCACGTATCGCGGTCAGAGCCCGTGTGGTCGATGTCGATGCCGATGTCCTGGAACGTCCCACGGGTCCGACCTCCGTCTGTCTCAATGTGTACAAAACCAATCATTTCACTTGCAAAGCTCGTCAAATATTCGATCTGAGGGTAACGTTGTATGCAATCCAGCCGAACGTCCCAACATTCTCCTCTACCGAAAGGTCCCCTCGTGAAGGATCTGCCAGCTTTCCACGACACACACCCCGCACGGCGTCTACGCGCAGCACTGGCCGATGTGTCGAGTACAGGACCGATCATCGCACCAGGTGCCTACGACGCCTTGTCGGCACGGCTGATCGAACAGGCTGGCTTCGGGGCCGTGTACCTGACCGGATTCGGTGCAACAGCATCCCTGCTCGGTATGCCGGATATCGGTTTGCTCACCGGTACCGAGATGGCCGATCAGGCTCGACGGCTCGTGACTGCCGTCGGCCTGCCCGTCATTGCCGACGCCGACACCGGATACGGAAACGCCATCAATGTCGCTCGCACGGTTGCGCTGTACGAACAGGCAGGCGTTGCAGGCATCCAACTCGAAGACCAGGTCGCTCCCAAGAAGTGCGGTCACATGAGTGGCAAAGCCATTGTTCCCGTCGAGGAAATGGTCGGCAAAATACACGCCGCCGTCGACGCCCGAAAGCAGGCCGACACGGTTCTGATCGCCCGGACCGACGCGATCGCAGTCGACGGAATCGACGCAGCCATCGAACGTGCTCACCTCTACCGCGCTGCCGGTGCCGATGTGCTGTTCGTCGAAGCACCCACCAGTGAAACCGACATCGAGAAGCTGGCCGGCTCACTAGCGTCGGACATGCCTCTGGTCTTCAACTGGGCCGAGGGCGGCCGGACGCCGGGTATCGGTCTGGATCGAATCCGAGAGCTCGGGTTCGCCCTTGTGCTGTACCCGATAGCGACACTGTTGGCTGCTACATCGGCACTGCAGGCAGTGCTGGCCGACATTCGCGAGCACGGCACACCGTCGGCATCGCTGCCGTCCATGCCCAGTTTCGATGACTTCACCGACACCGTCGGTCTGCCCGAGATCCTCCGACTCGAGAAGCGTTACACGCCAGAGCTTTCCAGCACAGCTGTATAGAACCCCCCATCATCGACGGTAGAAAGAGGACAAGCGTGAGCACGACGCCCGACCTTGCTGAAAATTCCGAGCCGGCAACCGAGCCCGAAGGCCCGACCGGTCTGTTGTCGACTTGGCTGGCGAACACCACACTGGCGGACATCCCGGTACACGTCCTCGAACGCGCAAAACACCTGATGCTCGACGGTGTTGCCTGTGCGTTGGTGGGGGCACAGCTTCCCGTTTCGCGGCTGGGCGTGGAAGCGATCACCCGTCTCGACGATTCCGGCAGCGCGTTCGTCATCGGCTGGGGCGGACTGACCACGAGTCCACCATCCGCGGCATTGTTGAACTCCAGCTTCATTCAAGGTTTCGAGCTCGACGACTTCCACCCGGCCGCGCCCTTGCACAGCAATGCCGTTGTGCTGCCCGCCCTGTTCGCGAGCATTCCCCCCGGAACATCGATCACCGGGGCTCGGCTACTGCTCGGTGCGGTGTTGGGATACGAGGTGGGTCCGAGAGTCGGCCTGGCGCTGCACGGTCAGGAAATGCTGACCAGAGGATGGCATTCGGGTGCTGTCTTCGGTCCGCACGCTGCCGCTGCCGCGGCCGGAACGCTGTACGGCCTGGATGCTGCGGGTTTCGAGGATGCTCTGGGGATGGCCGCAACCCAATCGAGTGGACTGATGTCGGCGCAGTTCGAGTCCATGGTCAAACGCATGCAGCACGGGTTCGCTGCCCGCAACGGACTGACGGCTGCAGCCCTCGCCGCCTCGGGATACGTCGGAATCAAGCGGGTCTACGAACGTGAGTACGGCGGTTTTCTGGCGGTGTTCGGCGAAGGGCACCAACCCGATTCGGCTCGAATCGGCGACAAGCTGGGCGAATTCTGGGAAACCGAACGCATCGCAGTCAAGCCGTACGCCGCAATGGGTGCGCTGCACGGTGCCATCGAAGCTGCCCTGTATCTACGTAGCCATAGTTCCCTCGAGGCCGGGGACATCGCGCACATCGACATCTCGGTGTCGGCGGCCGCCTATCACCATGGCGGTTGGGCGGCGACCCGACCGATCGAAACCATCGGTGCGCAAATGAATTTGGCCTACACCGTCGCGGTGGCGATACTCGACGGCGCCGTTCTGCTCGAACAGTTCACGGACGCAAAGCTGGAATCGGACGACGTGTGGGCGCTGATCGACCGGACCGATATGCGCCACGACAAGGACTTCGACGCGTTGCCCGCCGACGAGTGGCTCACCACCGAACTGAAAATCACGCTGAACGACGGAACCGTTCTCGACAAGCGTGTCACGCACCCGCACGGTACCGGCGATGTCCCGTTGACCAACGACGAGATCGTGCAGAAGTACCGGACATTGACACAGCCGATCCTCGACGACGACCGGCGCTCGGCAATCGAACGAGCCGTGCTCGCTCTGGACACTCTGGACGATTCCAAGGAATTGACCGACCTGCTCATTCCGAACGTAGCTCGCGCGTTGCACTGACAGCCACACACTTCACATCCACGGCACACCGAAGAAGGGTCGACATGTCCGGGCTCGATACGCCTCTTACTCCGCTCCGCTTTCTCGCTCGCGCGTCCGCTGTGCATCCGACCAAGGTTGCTGTCATCGACGGCTCGAGACGATGGACGTACGCCGCACTCGCACGCGATGTGCAACGACTTGCGAAAGCGTTGCGCAAGTCCGGTATTCGACCAGGGGATCGGGTGGCGTATCTGGCCTCGAACAGCGCCGAGATGCTGTGTGCACATTTTGCGGTTCCACTGGCAGGTGGAGTGCTCGTGGCGATCAACACCAGATTGGCGGCCGGTGAGATCGAGTACATCTGCGATCACGCAGAGGCCTCGATCCTCGTTGCTGATGCTCTCCTGTTGCACGGGAATGACTTGTCCTCGACGACCAGTACGGTACGCGAGGTCGTCGAAACTCCGGGATACGAGGGACAGTACGAGCACATCCCAGGGACGATCACCTACGATGCGCTCCTCGATCGCGGTGCCGACCAGGATGACATCGAGTGGCAGGTCGACGACGAAAACGCAGTCATCGCAATCAATTACACCTCCGGCACGACCGGCAGGCCGAAGGGCGTGATGTACACACATCGCGGGGCCTACCTCAATGCTCTCGGAGAACTGCATCACCAACGGTTCGGAGTCGACACGAGGTACCTCTGGACGCTGCCGATGTTTCACTGCAACGGGTGGTGCTCCACCTGGGCTGTCACGGCCGCGTCGGGCACCCACGTCTGTCTGCGGGCCGTGCGCGGTGACGCGATCTGGGAACTCATCGATTCCGAGCGCATCGACCATCTGGCAGGCGCGCCGACCGTACTGTCGCTGCTCGTCGCGGCACGGCAGGCCCACCATCTCGACAGTCCGCTGACGGTGGTGACCGCAGGTGCTCCGCCGAGTCCCACGACCATCGGTGCCGTCCGCGATCTCGGTGCCACCCTGGTGCACGTCTACGGACTGACGGAAACCTACGGACCCTATTCGGTCTGCGAGGACAAGCCCGAGTGGGCCGAACTCCCGGCGGAGGAACAGTCCAGATTGATGGCGCGCCAGGGTGTCGGACTTCTCACCGCAGACGATCTCCGCGTGGTGCGCAAGGGACTCAACGCCGACGGGCGACTCACCGATGTCGTTCCCGACGGTGTGGAGATGGGCGAGATCGTCATGAGCGGAAACAACGTGATGAAGGGCTATTACCGCGACGCCCCGGGAACCGAGTCCGCCTTCGAAGGAGGTTGGTTCCATTCCGGTGACCTGGGAGTGATGCACCCCGACGGGTACGTCCAACTGCTCGATCGGGCCAAGGACGTTGTCATCTCCGGGGGAGAGAACATCTCCAGCATCGAAGTGGAACAAGCGCTCATGAGCCATCCCGCTGTCGCCGATGTCGCAGTGGTGGGCGTACCCGACGAGAAATGGGGTGAGACCCCCAAGGCATTCGTGGTGCTTGCACCCGGGTCACGCAGCAGTGCAACTGAATTGATCTCCCACGTCCGTACGGCGATCGCGTCGTACAAGGCACCCCAGACAATCGAATTCATGGA
Source organism: Rhodococcus sp. 06-418-5 (assembly GCF_002258285.1). Classification (NCBI taxonomy): domain Bacteria; kingdom Bacillati; phylum Actinomycetota; class Actinomycetes; order Mycobacteriales; family Nocardiaceae; genus Rhodococcus; species Rhodococcus sp. 06-418-5. The sequence goes on along the minus strand of NZ_NOYE01000014.1, from coordinate 151,693 downwards.
CGAGTTGCCGAAGACGTCCACCGGCAAGACTCGCAAGAACGAACTTCGCGGAGCATCAAGCGATATCGAGGTTCCTCTCCACTAGGGGAATGGCGGCTGCACGCCCACGAGTTCAGGACAGGAGCTGTTCGCTGAGCCTCCAGAGCCGAAGGGCGTCCTCGGGGTCGAGCATTGCCGAGTTGGCGTCGGAGGGGACGTTGTCTGCAGTCAGTGGCCGCACGTCGTCGTCGATGATCGCGACGTCGCTGTCTTTGAGGTACACGCCGCCGATCCCGTCCAGGAGTGGGCTCGTGGCGCCGAAGACCAGATTCGCTGCCCCCTGCTCGATGGTCTTCTTACCGTTGGCAGGGTCGATGATCGTCGCACCGTCCTCGTCGACGAGCCCCTGCGCACGATAGGAGGCGAGACGGTTCGGATCCTGGGGGCCGGGGCCGATGATGACCCCGGGGTGTGCAGCGAAAGCGCGAATGCCGTTGTCGGCGTAGCGGCGGTCGAGTTCGACGGTGAACAGGACGTTGGCGCGTTTGGATTGCCCGTAGGCGGCACCGGGGTTGTAATCCTCGGAGAAGGCGAGGTCGTCCCAGCGGATCTCACCGAACCGAGCTGCTCCCGAGGTGACGTTCACGACCCGCGCCCCGTCCGCCTGCCCGAGGGCCGGCAGAAGTGCCCGGGTGAGCTGAAAATGACCCAGGTGCGAGGTCGAGAAGGAGATCTCGTTGCCACGGGAATCGAGGCGGAGCTCCGGAGTGTTCAGCACGGCCGCATTGTTCACGAGGGCGTGAAGCGGACGGCTCGAGCTGATCCAGCGATCGGCGAAAGCGTCCACCGAGGCGGGGTCGGTGAGATCGAGCGTCTCGACCCGGACTCCGGGAATGTCGGCCACGGCTGCAGCCGCTTTGTCGACGTCGCGCGATGCGACGGTGACGGATGCCCCGGCAGAGGCGAGGGCTCGGGTGACTTCGCGGCCGAGGCGGCTGTGCCCGCCGGTGACGATCATGTTCCGGCCGGTCAGGTCGACGCCGGCGAGGACGTCGGAGGTAGTTGACGCTGCGGTGAATCCGGTGCCGATGGGGTGCTGGTCGTTCATTGTGATGATGCGGCCCTTCTGCTTTCGATGTCGGATGGGGTTGGCTATTTGGAGTCGATGTGCCCGACGGGCTCGGCTGGCGTGGCGTCCATCTCGGACCACGCGGCCCCGTCGATGCCGAGGGCGGTCCGCAGGAAGGCGGTCGTCGTGCGTCGCACGAGATCGACTCTCTCCGGGCTCTCGTCGGTCGTGGCAGTCGAGGAGTAATCCTGGATGCCACCGAGACTGTGCTCACCACCGTGCAAGGTGACGAGATGACGCGCTCCAGGGCTCAGGTGGTACACGTCGGTGAACCAGTCGGGGCCCCGGGTGGAGAGTGCCGACTGATCATGGTCGCCGGCGACGACGATCGACGGGGTATCGAGCCGAGTGAAGTCCGGGCTCATGAACGCGAAGTTCTCCTGCGCGAAGGGGGCGAGATCGCCGCGGGCAATCCCAGTGGTGGACAACAACACCCCTGCCTTCACCCGCTTGTCGGTGCGGTCCTCGCCCGGTTGTCCATCGGCATCGAGCACTCGGGCCCCGAGCAGCATGCCGACGGACTGACCACCCCACGAGTGTCCTGCGGCCGCGAGACGGTCCGTGTCGACCCGTCCGGGCAGACCGGGCACGGCGGCGAAGATGGTCTCCAGCTCGTCGATCACCTGTCCGAGGTCATCGATACGGGTGCGCCAGATGGTCGGATACCGCGGGTCGACGGGAGGCAGGCCGAAGGCCACGGAGTCGAGGAAGGCGGGTTGGACGACGACGAACCCGGCTGCCGTCCAGTAATCCACGAGCGGGTCCGCGGCGGTCATGGACTGGCCGAACCCGTGCGCGAACACGATCACGGGCAGGTCCGTCCCCGTGGTCGGTGCGGTGATCCGCACCTGAATGTCCATACCGCGGGCCGGGGCCGGCAGCGTCACCGGGCGAACGCTGATGACCTGAGAAGTTGTTTCAAGGGGAGACACGAGGAGCCTTTCACTGAGGATGTGATCGAAACGGATCACTGTTCCGAACAATACGGAACAGTGATTCGTTTTACAAGTGGAACGGATCGTCGTTCCGTTTGTGTCCGTCCGTGTGGGATGATCGAGGAATGACGACGTCCGGTGCTCAACCCGATGCGCCCCGGCGCCGTGACGTCGAACGGAACCAGCGGTCACTGCTCGACGCGGCCGCGCACGTGTTCACCTCATCCGGCGTCAACGCCCCTGTTCGAGAAGTCGCCGCGGCCGCCGGGGTGGGCGTGGCCACTCTCTACCGGCACTTTCCGACGAGATCCGATCTCGTCGTGGCGGTCTACCGCCGTCAGATCGACGCATTGGCAGAAGCTGGTCCCGTCCTGCTCGGCACGGAGGAAACCCCGTTTGCCGCGACGTTGAGCTGGGTGCACGGATTCGTCGATTTCCTCGGCACCAAGCATGGCCTTGCGCACGTCTGGGAAGGCGACGCAGCAGGCTTCACCGCGCTCCACGCCCTGTTCGTGGAGCGACTCGTCCCCGTCCTCGCCGAGCTTCTGCAGGCGGCCCGGGAAGCAGGCGAAGTGGTCGCGGACGTCACGCCCTATCAACTGTTCCGGGCAATCGGCGACCTCGTCGCGTTCAGCCCCAACGACCCGGACTACGACGTCCGACGGATGGTCACGCTTCTGGTCACCGGTCTGAAACTGACGCAACCTCTCTACTCGACCGGCGCGGCGGACGTCGTCTGAGAGACGTCGCCCTCGGCATTGATCCCTCGAAGGAGCGTCTCGAGTTCACGCTCGCCTTCGGGCGTAGGCGCGCCCCGCTCCAAGCTGCTGCTCACGAGACGTACCGTGGCTGGCTGGGATCAACGCCGACCACTCGCGCTCCTCGCTCTGGTATCCCGCCGCCATGCCGGAGCACACCACATGAGGCCGTTCAGCGAGATCAAGAGGGGTTCGGCGGGAGTGACACAGCGCGTGCTGACCCAGTCGCTTCGTCGTCTCGAACGCGACGGGATGATCGAGAAGCATGTGTTGCCGACATCGCCCGTTGGCGTCGAGTGCAGAATTTCCGAGTTGGGTGAATCGCTTCGTGCGCCGTTCGGCTATCTCTACGACTGGACGGTGACTCATTCCGCCACGATTCAGGCGAACCAACGTGCCTACGATGCCTCGCATCAGCCTCGCTGATCGGGGCCTTGCACGGCTACCGATCGCGGCTCTGCGGAGCTGGAACGGAGTAGGACGCAAGCAGTGACAACTTGTCCGCGCTGGCACTGCCCGCATCGGGGTGGAACACGGCGAGGACGAGGTTCTCTGTCGTATCGCCGAGTACCAGCTTCTCTCGGTTGAGGGTGAGTGTTCCGACGAGAGGATGGTCCATGGTGATCGGCCAGCTCTGCCGGGGTTGAACGTCGTTTCGTGCCCACACCTGGCGAAACCGATCGCTCTCGAGCGAGAGCTCGCCGACCAACTCGATAACCCGCGCGTCGTTCGTGTCGCCGCCGACCGAGCGTCGGAAGCCTGCGACGAGGCGAGCCGTCGTGTCCTCCCAGTCCGAGTACAGAGCCTGTTCGTCGGCATCGAGAAACACCGATCGAAGTCGGTTCTCGCCGACCGCGAGACGAGGAGAAAGTGCGGTGGCAAGCGGGTTCACCGCGAGCACGTCGAAATATCGGCCCTCGACGAATGCGGGTAATCCCAACGTGGACAGCAGCTTCCGGATTCCTTCGGGAACCGTTTCGCGTTGCGGTCGACGACGACGCCGACGGTCGGGCGAACTCTCGGTGAGACCGAGAAGGTAGGCGGTGCCGACCGGGTCGAGGCCGAACACCCGAGCCAGCGCTTCGAGAATCTCCGGTGACGGATTCCGATCCCGTCCCTGTTCGAGACGAAGGTAGTAGTCGGCACTGATGTCTGCCAGCAACGCCACTTCGGATCGGCGCAACCCCGGAACGCGCCGGTTGCTCCCGCCCGACAAACCCACCTGATCCGGCCGCACACGCGCTCGCTGAGCACGCAGAAAGTCCCCGAGCATATTTTCCCGCGCAGACATGAAACGAAGTGTAGATCGCATCGACGGCACTGCTCGTGTCCCTGCGGGGACCACTGTCGACGGGGTGTACCCATCACGTCGACACGAGGACCACTGTTGGTGACAGATCGAGAAAAGCCGCACGGCGGCGTGCGAGACGAGGAGCGAACGATGAGTGGTTTGGCCGTAGTGACAGGGGCGTCGTCCGGGATCGGCCGCGAGTACGCCCGCCGTTTGGCGTCGACCGGAGTGAACCTGATCGCCGTCGGGCGTCGAAGGGAACGGCTCGAGGAGCTCGCGACGGAATTCCCTGACGTCAGCGTGCAGCCTGTAGTCGCGGACCTCTCGATGCGCGACGGCATCGAAACGGTGATCGATGCGGTTGCAGCTCAGCCGGTTACGATGCTGATCAACAACGCCGGCGTCGCTCACTACAAAGCGTTTATCGACTTGCCGAGAGAGCAAGCGGAGGAGCTGGTCGGTGTGAAAGTATTCGCACCGACGCTGCTGACCAATGCGATTGCACCGCACATGGTCGCGCGAAATGCGGGGCAGATCGTCAACGTCGCCGGCATGATCGCCTTCAGCGGCCCGGCCAGCCTCGAAGAGGTACCGCTGCGGCGCGCTGTGTACGCATCGAGTCTTGCGTACGCCGTTGCGTTCTCGCAGACCCTGCATGCAGAACTGTCTCCCCATGGGATTCATGTGCAGGTGTTGCTTCCGGGTGTGGTTGCCACCGAGTTCCACGAACGTCAAGGCATGGATCTGAGCGCCGCCCCGCGGATGAGCGCTGCCGATGTGGTCACCGCGAGCCTGCGTGGACTGGAGCTCGGCGAGATCGTGACCGCTCCCGGTGTGGAACAGGACAACCTGCTGCACAGCGTGTTCACGGCGGACCTCGTTGCCTTCGGCGCACAGGCGCCGGAGCTGGCGACGCGCTACCGCGAGTAGATGATGTGTCGTCTGTACTGACCGCACGCCCATCGCAACCGAGGAGAATGGATGTCGACTCAGTCGAATGACGAACCACGGCAGCGCCTTACGGCGGCGTCACCACGCGTAGGCTTCATCGGCCTCGGTGATCAAGGCCTGCCGATGGCCACCGCCGTTGCCGAGAGCGGCCTCGATCTGCATGTCTGGGCCAGGCGTCCTGCCTCGCTGGCGGGGCTGTTCGGAGTGCCGCACACCGTGCACCACTCGGTCGCCGAGCTTGCTGCTGTCGTCGATCTCGTTGCGTTCTGCGTCGGCACCGACGACGACGTGATTCAGATCGTCGAACGCGACATCCTGCCGCACTTGCGCCGCGGCGGGATCGTCGTCAACCACGGCACCGGAACTCCGATGAACGCGGTGCGCCTCACGCAGATGTGCGCCCCATTCGGTGTGCAGGCACTCGACGCTCCTGTCAGTGGTGGGCGCCCGGCTGCCGAAAGCCGCACTCTCACAGTTCTCGTCGGCGGATCCGAGGCAGTGGTTGATGTCGCTCGTCCGGTGTTCGAGTCCTATGCGACGCACGTGGTCGGCGTCGGCGAGACCGGTACCGGTCAGATGGCCAAACTCGTCAACAACGCATTGCTGATGCTCAACCAAGCCGCCATAGCCGACGTGCTCGAACTGGCCGCTCTCGCTGGTCTCGACACCTCCCATCTCGTCGACGTCCTTCGCCTGGGATCCGCCGACAGCCGTGCGCTGCAGCTGATGAACACCATGGTCAACCCCGACACCGTAGAGCACCTCACACAGGTGGAGGCGCTGGACATGCACTTGTTCGATCGAGCCATGCGCGATGCAGGCGTGTCTGCCCGGCCGACCACCGAACGCGGATTGTCCGGAGCGCATCGGCTTCCCGCGGTCATCGGACGCCTCAACTCGACTCAGACACAGCCGAATCCGTGTGCGGTGGACTGACCAGAATTCCGCGCGTGACGGCTCGACCTCTGCTACGAAGCCTCCCGCTCCACCGGGCGTTCGCCGCCGATATCTAGCGTAAAGAGCGAAACATGCACGACAAGATCGGCCGGTCTCCGAATCACCGTCGTTCCACTCCGACTCCCAGACAGCCGATCCCGGTGTCGGCGAGGCCAAGGCCCGGTCGGTCAACCGATCGACAAGTTGATCGAGGCTGTCGATCAGAATCTCGGAACGCTCGTCGAGCACACGATCGGGCACCTCTGCCACAACGACGGACTCGTTCGCGCTCACGCGTGACACTGTAGAGCTGGACACGGACGAAAGCGCGGTGCTCGCCTCACGTATGGTGCATTCGACGGTGGCCGGCGTGCATTACTACAGCTGCAGTTTCTATCAGATCGGAACTACATCGGTCTGCCAGCTCGTTGCACGCCACCCGCTGTCCAATTCGTCGACTATCAACTTCCGGAGGAGGTAGGAGTTCATGCGCACACTGGGTCTTATCGGCGGCATGAGTTGGGTCAGCACCGCCGAGTACTATCGGCTGATCAACGAGATCACTGCGAACCGACTGGGCGGGCTGCACTCCGCTAGTGTTGTCCTCGAATCTGTCGACTTTGCCGAGATCGAGCGACTCAAACTGAACGGTTCCTGGGCGGAGGTAGGATCGCGCTTGGCTCACGCGGCAGTACGACTCGAAGCCGCTGGCGCTGACGCAATCGTGTTGTGCACCAACACCATGCACTACGTTGCCTCGATGATCGAGGATGCAACTGACGTGCCTTTCCTTCACATCGCCGACACCGCGGCACAATCGGTAGCCCGCACCGAATTGACGCGAGTGGGACTGTTGGCAACCGCGTTCACGATGGAGGAGCACTTCTATCGCGAACGTTTCGCGGCCCACGGGGTCGAGATACTGACACCGTGTGCCGCAGACCGGGCAGACATCAGCAGAATCATCTACGAGGAACTGTGCCACAACGTCATTCGCCCAGACTCACGTCGGATCTATCTGGACGTCGTGAATCGCCTGACAGACGACGGTTGCGAAGGAATTATCCTGGGGTGCACCGAGATTGAACTCCTCGTCACACAAGCGGACTTCGATATACCGACGTTCCCTACCACCCGGCTCCATGCGGAAGCTGCGGTGGACTTCGCATTGAACTAACTATCGCTCGGAGGAGTGGCCCGATCAGATCACGGTGCAAGTCGTGCAGAGCTCACACTCCCGTAACTACGTCGGGTTACCCCTTGCATTCTGCCGACTGCGTCAGGCGGCGATGCCGACTCACTTCGGGATAGCAGGTTTGCAGAGATCGTCGTTGCCCCCAAGTGGTGTGTCGAGCTGAATTCGATTCTCTGCCAGGGGCAATGGCAGTCTCTCGTGCTGACAGACACTTCGGTTGTCAATAGTTGGCCGCCTGGTCCAGGCGTGAGCCGCGGCTCCTTCGCCGGTCTGCCTCGCTCGTTCCACCCCATACGCCCCATTCTTCGGATCGTCGGAGAGCGTGTTCATAGCAGTCGAATTTTACCGGGCAATCTCGGCAGATCGCTTTTGCAGTGGATTCCCGCCGAAGCCGATCGCCCCGGGTCTCTTGATCGTGAGGGAAGAACAGTTCGGGTCCGTAGAATCTGCACAGGCCGTCTTTCCGCCAACTCCACGCTTCTGCTGGGTCCGTCATCTGGCTACGGTGTTGGGAGGCCGGCACGCTCGATCAGAAGTGGTGCAACATGAACGGCCGAGTATCCGTCAGCAATCGGCGCGCGCTTTCCTCGCGATAGCTGTCTTCCCCTCAACTAGGTAGATGAGACCTAAGCAGTTGGAATCAAAGCCTTGCCTTCAAGCCTGGGGGTTTCGGACGCGAGTGCTCGTGATGAACTGCTTGCAGCATTCGAGCGATGGAAACAAGCACTTCGAAGCGGGCTAGAATCGATGCAGGCCCGAGGCGAACTCGATGGACGAGCTGACTTGGACGAGTTGTCCGACGTACTCCTGACCGCCCTGCACGGTGGATCGCAGCTATCCGTCACGCTGGGCCGAATCGAGCCCATGCGGGCCGCCCTCCGGGGTGCGCTCCACTACGTGGAGTCTTTTGCTGTTGTCGCTCGCACCGAATGACATCTCGATCGATCGACGAGTACACACAATGAGAACTATTACCCGCCTGGCACAGTGGCGTGTACTGCCGGCGTCGGCTGTGCGGCGATGCGACGTGGATCGTTCTCGGGTAGTGAGTCGATGAGGATGCGTAGTGGATGCGACGCCGGTCCGGCGATCAGATATTTCTGCCCGGGTTGCACTCGGCCGGCCTCAGCGAGGACCTCGTCGGGCCACTCGGTACTCGGGGCGACGTCGGTCTCGCGTAGTGCGTCGGCGACGATGCGTCGCGGGTCGTACTGGCGCACGTCCATCGTTTCCCATCGGCTGCGGCGCAGCGGAACGCCCATCTCGTCTTCCGCTGCAATGCGAGTGGTGTCGACGAAATGTCGAACGGAGCGCACGGCCCGTCCGAGCTGTTGGGCGTATCCGGGGAGGCGCGAGGGGCCGAGGACGAACCCGGCGATGATCGCTACCAGAAACAGCTTTTCGAAGGTCAATCCGAACATGATGTGAGCTCCGGTTTCGAGGGTGTGAGGGTGCGTCCGGCGGCTCGCCTGTCGTGTACCTCGGTGATCACAATGGCCGCGCCGAACAGGGTCGCCATCGGTAACGCGACCAGGAACATGGACAGGACGTCGGCAGCGGGAGTGACCAGCGCGCTGAACAACGCAATGCCGACGACACTGAGCCGCCAGCTGCTGCGCAGTTTGTGCGCGGACAGGATGCCGAGGCAGTTGAGCATCACCAGCAATGCCGGTAGGACGAAGGCGATACCGGTCGCCAACACGATCTTCATGACGAAATCCACATAGTACGAGGCGTTGAGTATGGTGCTGTCCTCGTCGGAGGAGAAGCCGGCAAGGACGCTGACCATGCGCGGGAAGATGGTGAAGCCGAACACGCACCCGGCCACGAACAGTGGGGCCGCAGCGGCGGAGAATCCGTACACGTACTTCTTTTCCCGACGCGTCAAACCGGGTGTGAGGTAGGCGAACAGCTCACGTAACCAGACCGGACTCGACACGATGACGCCGGTGAACAGAGCGATTCTCAGTTCGAGATCAAAAGCGCCCGTGACAGTTTCGAAGTTGAGGCTGGCTGCACGCGAGAGGGCGAGTTCCTCCACGGGTGCGCGGAGGATGTCGAGAATCTGATCGGAGAGAGCGAACCCGATCGCTATGCCGACGAGCAGGGACACCGCTGCGCGGATCGCGCGGCGACGTGCCTCGCGCACATGTCCGGCCAGCGGCATGGTCCCCCGCGGAGCGGTAGCCCGCGCGGCAGTGCCCCGTACGGCAGTGCCCCGTACGGCAGTGGCCGTGATCACGACGCGTGTCGGTACGGAACTGTGGCGGACGAAGTGTCGGCAACCGCGTCATCTCGGGGTGTCGCGTTCTTGTCATCGCGCACTTCGTCCTTGAGGATGCGCAGCGATTGGCCGACGCCCTTGGCGAGTGACGGGAGTTTGGTCGAGCCGAACACGAGCAGCAGGATGGCGAGAACGATGAGGGCGTGCCATCCGGTGAGGTTGTGCAACATGGTGATTCCTTCGGTTGTGGGGTAGGTGCGATCAGTTGGTGGGTGCGGTACCGGCGGCGGGTGGACCGCCGGCGGGGGGAGTGCCGTCGCCCATCGGAGGCTGACCGCCACCTCCGCCGCCTGCAGTGGGTTCGGTGGTGGTGTCGATGGCTACCGCCAACGATCCGACGTAGCCGGAAGTGGGGTCGCCGGAGAATGTCCCCATCTCGAGGTCGTAGCCGTCGCCGAAGACGTTGTCGTTGTCGAGGCTGCCGAGCTGGGCCAGGTTCTTCGCGGAGTTCGGATAGGTGTCGAGCTGGTAGATCGCGTCGAGCATGTCCTGAGGGAAGGCGACCTGCGAGGTGGCAATGGCGTTGTCCGCGTTGGTTGCCGACGCCGCGTCGGGATAGACCTCGAAGTGCATGTGGGTCCATCGACCGGAATAGCAGCCGGGGACGATGGTCTCGAACGTGACTGTGCCGTCGGCGTTTGCCGCTTGAATGCCGCGCAGATACGTCTCGTCCTCGACGCCCTCGGAGTACATCGAATACAGGCCGGCGGCATCGCACTGCCACACGTACACGGCCGCACCCTCGAACGGTCGATTGTCGTTCGCCATATCGGTGAGTGTGAAGGTGAACGACAGTGGCGTTCCCTCGACTGCGGTTCCGCCGTCGAGGCTGGAGGTGATGTCGTTACGCACGATCCCTGACTCTTCGAGAACATTGACGCCGTTGGTGCCGTCGGCCGGGTAGGGGCCGTTGGTCTCCTGGGGGATTTCACTCGTTGCGCTCGCGGTAGCCGTCGTGGAAGCTGCTGTGGTGGTGCTGCTTCCAGCGTTCGAGGTGGTAGAGCAGGCGGCCAATGCGAATGCCCCGGCCCCGGCACCGACGATGCTGAGCACGCGGCGGCGAGTGATCAGGGTGGTGATGTCGAATCCGGCACCCTGGTCGACAACCTCCTCGGCGGGGCGATCGAGCAGCCGTCCCTCGTAGATGGGCCCGGCAGAAGTGTTGGTGGGCTCTGGAATTCGGGTCATCGTCGGATCTCCTCTGAGATGGCATCGGTGTTTTCGGTAAAGCCAATACTCTGGGATGTTCCGGTGAGGACGCTGAACCCTCGCTGCAAGGTTCCTGTGAGCCCGGGGCGGTCGGTTTTGCCAGAAGAGATAGCTAAGGCTAACCTACAAATACGATCTCCGAGGTACAGGACTTTCATGACTCATCGCGCAACTTCCCGCTTCGCTGCAGTGCTCACCGCGGTGGTGGCCGCGTCCATCGCGCTCGCCGGCTGCAGTTCGTCCGACACCGCCGAGGCTCCGGCCGATGCGGCGGCGACCGGCTCTTTTCCTCTGACCGTGCAGCACATGTACGGCGAGACCACCCTCGACGCAGTGCCGCAACGAGTGGCTACCTGGGGATTCGGTACCACCGACGCGGTACTCGCCCTCGGCGTCGTGCCGGTGGCCATGCCCTCCGCCGAATACGGTGGCGGTGACGATCTGATCTACCCGTGGATCTCCGATGCGATCGATGCGAGTGGCGGGCCTGCACCGATTCTGCTCGACAATGTCACCAACGCCCTGACGGTCGAGAAGGTGCTCGCCGCCGACCCCGATGTGCTGCTGGCCCCGCACTCCGGCCTGACGCAGGCCGAATACGACGCGGTGACCGACGCTGGAATCCCCGTCATCGCCCCACCCGAAGAGCTGTGGTCGACGCCGTGGCGCGATGTCATCACCACCACCGGAGATGTGCTCGGCGTTCCGGATCGGGCCCGCGATCTGGTGTCCGATCTTGACCGGCAGGTGAGTGACGCAGGTGCGCGGCATCCCGAATTCGACGGCCGATCGATCGCATACGTGTCCGAGGCTGCCGACGTGTACTACCTACTGCTGCCGTCGGACCCCCGAGTGGAGCTGCTCGGGAATCTCGGCTTCGTTTCGCCTGCATCGGTGACCGACCTCGCGACCGATGACGCCACCTACTCGACCACAGTCTCGGCAGAGAACATCTCGAAAATCGACGCCGACGTGGTGTTCACTCAGGTCGACACCGACGACGCCCTGCAGCAATTCGTCGATTCGCCTGTGTCACGGCAGATTCCGGCAGTCTCCGCAGGCGCAGTAGCAGGATTCGTCGGCCAGGAAGCCGGAGCTGCAGTAGGCCCGACTGCGTTGTCGATTCCGTACTTCCTGCCGACTCTGGTCGACGGTCTCGCGGCCGCTGTGAACACCGCCCGCTGACGACGATGGGCAATGGTGGACGGCATTCGGACGAGCCCGGAGGCATCTGCGCGCGAGTAGTCTGACCGCGACGACATCGGTCGACTCCGGGAGTGCACTCATGACCTCACGCTTGCCCGACGTATTCAGCCCGTCTGCCGTGCAGTACGGCGAGACCGTCAGAGTGGACGACCGCACGACCATTCTGCCGGTATCGCGTCGATCGGCTCGGGGAGCAGAGACCGCGGTGGGGGTGTTCACCATCACGGACGGCACGGCGGTGTGGACCCCAGCCGTCGATACCGGCCGCATCCAACTGATCGGGGTGCTCACCGGCCTCGTTGCTGCGACATTGGGATGTGCTGCGGTCCTGAGGCGGCCGCCGTGGCCGACCGTCACCATCGATCGTTGACCCAGGTCACGCCCGACGGAGGACGTCGCGGGTGAGCTCGAGCTGGCCGAGATGCTGGGCCAACTCGCGCACCAGGTGCGTCAACACCCATTCCGGTGTTGCGGTTGCGAGCTCCGGGCGGGTGGTACCCATGACGGTTCGATCGCGAATCCCCTCGCGTACTGCGATATTCACCCACTCGGGCAGACGCGACCGAACCTCGTCGACCCGCGTGATCAGATCGTCGATTCGGCCTGTGGCAGTGAACTCGGCGGCGCGATCCCGCGGGATCTTCAGACCGGCGATCACCGAACCTGCCCAGTACTCGATCACGGCCACGCAGTGGAACACGATGGCGTACGGACTGTTGGCACCCGGCAGGTCCGGCTTCGTGTTGGCCGGCTCGTCTCCCAGGTCCCGCAGGATCTCCGTCATCGACGACAGGCTCGCGCCCGTGATCGCCAGAAAGGCGTCAGCGACACGGCTTTCGGCGTCGTCCTGCTGCGAGGTCACCACGGGCACGGCTCGCAGTCGTCGAGCAAACAGCCGTACGGATCACTTCCCGGTTCGCCGTGCATCACCGGACCGTACACCCGATCGCCTGCCTTTGTGCCTTGGCCCGGCCGACAGACACCGCTACGAACGTGGGATCAGATTCGACGCGTGACCCGAACCACCGCATCGCGCAACGTCTTCGAGTGCACACCCGTGCCACCGACCGTTCTGGAACGTTCGAGTGCGGTGTCGATGCGCCACGAGGAGGCGTCGAACAGGGCGGTGATGTCTGTCGCGGTGACAGTGGCCTCGTGCGGTGGCTGCTCGTCGTCCCCGTGTGAGTGTCGATGCCCGCCGTCGTGCAGATGGCCGACGATGAGCAGCGAACCGCCCGTGCCACCCATTGCGCAATGTGTCGATAGAAGTCCAACTGCGGAATCGACGGATGCGCGTAGTGGGTCGTCACCAGATCCCATCGGTGGGTCGGGTTCCAGGTCGTGAGGTCGGCTTCGATCCAGGTGACGTCGACCCCCGCTGACCGCGCCTGCTTGGCGGCGGCGTCGAGGGCAGTGGCGGAGATGTCGGCACCGGTGACTCGCCAGCCCTGCTCGGCGAGCCAGATCGCTTCTGCTCCGGCACCACAGCCTGCGTCGAGCGCGGTACCGGGCGTCGATCCGGCCGTCTCTTGCACGAGATACGGATTCGCCGCGACGGTGCGGGATGTTCGGTCATCCCAATGGTGCTCCCAGTACTCCTTGTCGAATGCGTGCGTCATGTGCTGAGTCCTCTCCCGGTGGTGTTCCGGGATCAGAGTGACAGCCCGTGGATAGATATGGCAAGTATGTTTGCCGTATCAGCAAGTTGCGCCGAGTCAGAAAGGTGCGTCGGTGATCATTCGATTTCGGCCTGCGCGCTTCGCCTGAAACATCAGTGCGTCAGCTCTGTCGAGTGTGCTGCGAAGACCTTCGTTCGGTCGCTGGAGCGTGTACCCGGCCGAGAACGTCACCCCCGATGACGTGGTGGCGGCGGCAAGAGCCTCGAGTGATCGAAGAGCACCACGACGATCGCAATTGCGCAGAGTGATCACGAATTCCTCTCCGCCCCATCGAGCCAGGAGTCCATCGACGCCGATGCACCCGCGGGCAGCCGACGCGAAGTCGCGGAGCAACGCGTCGCCTGCGGCGTGGCCGAAGTGGTCGTTGAACTGCTTGAAATGGTCCAGATCGAGAACCGCGACGACTGTGTCGACCGAATCGTCGTCGACGAGGGACACCGCGTGATCCGACCAGCCGCGACGGTTGAGTGCCCCGGTCAGTTGATCCGTTCGGGACGCGAGCAGGATGCCGTCCTCGACCTCTTTCCGTTCGGTGATATCGAGAGCGGCACCGAGCGTCCACTCGGCATCGGACGGACCGGTGAAAGGGACCAGAGTCAGCAGAACCCAGCGAATCTCCTCGTTCGGTAGGACGAACCTCACCTCGACCTTCACGGGTTCGTCCGCGGCCGTTCCAGCGGCCATCAGGTCCTCGACGCTGCCGTGGAGCGGGAGGTCGTCCGGGTGAGTATGCACCGTCGCGGATCGACCTATCAGTTCCGAGGAGGACAAGCCGACGAGTTCGCAGTAGGCCGCATTGACGTCGACGAAGAGCCCATCGGCGTCGGAGAGAGCCTGCGCCACGGGGCTGGAGGCGAACATGCGCCGGTACCAGTGATCCTCCACGACGCAACGACCCGCTTTCTCCCCCTCCCGGATGGGGAGTGTAGTTGAGGTCTGCCCCAGCCCTGTGGCGCATTCGGCTGCCTGCAGCTCCGTCCGGCCGACTCGTGCGGGAACTGTCGCCGGTAAGCGGCAGATTGGCACGAATGTACGACTTTCGGGAACCGTGTGCGCCTGCGCGCCGTCCAAGGGGTTGGGGTGGCCGGCCGACGATGGGGTCTCGATGACGACGAACTGGCGAGAAGTGACGAGCATCGAGTGCCAACAGGATTTCGACGACCTGCTCGACGTCTGTATCGACATCGCCGCCGAACGGATCAGCGAGAACTGGGGGCTGCACCCGGTGGCCGTCGTCAACGACCGTTCCGGCGGGCAGCGAGTGCTCGCGCCGCAGCAGCCACTGGGAGACGTGGAGTCGCACGCGGCGATGCACGAGCAACTCGTCCGCGATCTGCGCGCCGTCGCCGATGACCTGCGGTCGTACGCCATCGTCTCCGACGCCACCGGCGAGGAGGCGTCGGGCACCTATCTCGAGGTCCTGCTCGAACACCGCAAATATGCGATGCGGATACTCGTCCCGTACCTGATGCCCGACGCCACGACCTTCGATCTGGGTCCGACGAAAGCTTCGGTGGGGCAACGACTTCTGTGGCCCTGATCGCTCTGCACACGCGCGCGCGTTCGCCGAATGCGCGCGATATCGTGCCCGGATCGGTGGCGAATCCGAACGCGTCCGACAAGTGCGCGCGCGTGTGCGAAACCGGGGGCGTCGGCCTCCTCCAGGGGATTGGCACTCTCACCCGCCGAGTGCCAAAATGGAGGCACATTCTCACTCGAAAGGAGTCCGCAGTGACCGTCACCTCTCCCCACTTCGATACACGTGATTCGGACGACGACATGCCACCGAAGTGGTGGAACCGGCGCATTCGTACCCGCGCGCAGGTGACCGAATATGCCGTCATGTTCGGTGCGATGTCGATCGTCTCGTTCTGGGCCGCGGGCCTGGGCATCGCAGCAGGATTGATTGCCGTCGCCTCTGCTCTGTGGGCCGATCGCAGCCCCGACCTCTCCGGCCCGCGCGCCGATCGCAGTGACACCGCGCTGGCCATCGGAACCGGAATTCTCGGCATCGTCATCGGCGTGGGCTTCGTCGCGATGGTGTTGCCGTACTGGTGATGGAGCGACTTCGTCGCACGTGAGCGGAACTTCGTAGTCCACTACGAATTACCGTTCACGACCGAAGCGCCTTCCTCGAGGCCGGTCGACCGCACTGCGGTCGGCCGGTTTCGTCGTTTCGAAGAACATTTCTCATGTATCTGCGACGGAGCGTTGCACCAATCAGTTTTATGTGTGACGCTGTGTTGCGTACACATTGTTCGGACGCAGGCGGAAGGACCACCATGACTGCAGTCGACGACGCACGAACGCTCTACCGAGACAGGCTGCACGCACTGTCGACGGCATCGGTGCACCAGCACTTCGACGCCTTCCTCGACATCCCCTGGGACGAGCCCGAGTACGCGATCGTTCCCGACGATCCGCGCTGGGTGCTCCCGGACGCGGACCCGCTCGGTCACACCGACTGGTACAAGTCGCTTCCCCTGGACCGGCAGATTCACATCGGGATGTACCGCCAGGCCAGCATGGTCAAGGTCGGCCTGCAGTTCGAGCAGATCCTCATCAGCGGCCTCATGCAGTACGCCCTCACGCTGCCCAACGATTCACCCGAATTCCGGTACTCGACGCACGAGGCCACCGAAGAGTGCCACCACACCCAGATGTTCCAGGAACTGGTGAACCGCATCGGCATCGACGTGCCGGGTGGGCCCGCGTGGTTCCGCAAGATCGTGCCCGTACTGACCCTCTTCGCGAGCCGATCCGCACCGTTCGGATTCTTCGTCGGGGTGCTGGCGGGAGAAGAGCCGATCGACCACATGCAGAAGGGCGTCCTGCGCGCCGGTAGCGTCGGGCACCCCTTGGTCCAGCGCGTGATGCAGATTCACATCGCCGAGGAAGCACGACACATCGGCTTCGCCCATCAGTACCTCGAACACAAGGCCCCGCGGCTCGGACGCTTCGAGAAGGCGTCGATCTCGATCCTCATGCCCGTCATCATGCGACTGCTGTGCGACGTGATCATGAAACCGAGCAAGCAGATGCGACGCGACCTCGCCATCCCCGACGACGTCGTCGACGCCGTGTGGTGGAACAGCGAACCGTCACGAAAGGCATTGCGCGACACGTTCGGTGACGTCCGAATGCTGGCCGGCGAGCTCGGACTGATGAACCGCGTGTCCCGACGCGTCTGGCGCGCCCTCGGTATCGACGGACGCCCCTCGCGTTACCGCAGCGAGCCGTCGTTCGGCTGACTCTCGTCGAGGACGCTTTCGAGGGGCACCTGCGGGATCGCGATCCCGCGGGATGCCCCGAGGCCCTTGACCTGCAGCCAGATGGTGTCGGCCAGGAACGTCGCGAAATGATCGAGACCGGTGCGATGTTCGGTCTGCCCGCTCCAACTGCGCACCGCACCCATGCAGCCGGAGACGAGGCCCGCAACCCACGGCCGCACCAGCGACCAGTCGTCGGTGGTCAGGTCCGCGTGCACCAGCGACAGGAATGCCGCGACGCTCACTTCCAACTGCTCGGCCAGCAGAGCGTTGGTCTCCTCGAGGGGCGTGGGTGACTCGGCACTGACGTCCTGCTCGACGAATCGCGTCCACGCGGGATGCTCGGCCACCCAGCGCACATAGGTGCTCACCATGCGATGCACCGCGTCGCGAGGAGTGCCGGTCAACGCGAACGACGAGACCAACGTGGCCGTCAACTCCGAGCAGATGGCCCGCTGAATGGCCGTGTCCAGGTCGGTTCGATCGCGGAAATGCCGGTACAGCCCGGTGCGGTGCACGCCGGCCTCGGCCGAGATCTGAGCGGTGGTGAGCCGCTCACCGGGTGCGATATCGCGCGCCAGAACCGTCATGGCCGCGTCGATGATGTGGCGTCGACGATCGGAGTTGTGCTGTTCCCAACGCCGCTTACGGCCATCGGACTCCGGGCGCTGGCCACCGTCACTCATGCTGCATGTTCTCACGTCCTTATCGGGTGAGGACGTCAGTTGCTGCGTTTACGAAGTGCGAACAGCACGCCCGCTGCACCGATCGCGACGACGACGACCGCGACGATCCAGATCGGAAATCCGCTGCTGTCCTCGGGCTCTTCTGCAGCAGTCGGTGTCGTTTCGGTAGGGGCGGGGACTGCGGTGGCTGCGGTTGCCGCCGACGTCGAGGACGCCTGGGTCAGTTGGAACGGAATGCTGCCGGTGATCGGATGCCCGTCCGCGGAGACCACTCGGTAGCCGATGGTGTACTCGCCCGCCGCACCGAGCCCGTCGAGATCGACGGTCACCGTGCTGCCGTCGACGAGGGGATCCGATGCCCCCCATTGGGTTCCATCGGCTCCGACGACGGTGACGGTGGCGAAGTTCGACTGCACGGACTGATTGAACGTCAGGGTCACCTCGTCCGGGGCGGCGTCGAGCACGGAGTTCTCGGCAGGGTTGCTGGACTGCAGAGTTGCGTGCGCAGCTGCCGGGGCGATCGACAGTGCCGTCGCGGTGAGAATGGCGGCGGCAATCACGGCCAGGCGTTTCATCGGGTGCTTTCTTGTTGTGGTGCAGGGTTATTCGTGCGGGGGCTCGCCGGTGACCTTGTGGTCGGCGAAGTTGAGACCCTCACGCACGAGCCGGGCGAGGTGACCGTCGGCCAGGCGGTAGATGACGTTGCGGCCGTCGCGTCGGGTCTCGACGAGTCCGGTGAATCGAAGCTTGGCCAGATGCTGGCTGACGGCGGTGCGGGAGGTTCCGGTGGCCGTGGTCAAGGCGCTGACGTCGGCAGGGCCGCGGTCGAGCAGCCAGAGGATGTGCAGTCGCGTGGGGTCCGAGAGCATCCGAAAGGTGTCGCTGGCCGTGGCCAGGCGTGCGGAGTCCGGTTCGACGGCATGGTCGAGACTGATGCGCGGTTCCTTCTTCGGTGGCATCGAACGTCGTCTCCCTACGCGGAGGCGACCACCGACACTCGGGAGCGACTCCACAGGCGTGCTGCGGACAGTGCCGCAAGTGTAGCCAAGCCCGTGAGCACCAGCGCCGCGGTGAACAGTCCGAACCGGGCCCCGACCCATCCCGCAATCGGATAGGTGAGCAGAAATGCCGCGTGCGACAACGAGAACTGCGCCGTGAAGATGGACGTTCGGGTGCTCTCGTCGGATTCACGACGCAGAATCCTCGCCGACGGGGTGTTGATCATCGACGTCCCGACGCCCAGCAGCACCCACGTCGCGGCCAGCGCAACCCAGGCGGTCGACCCTCCGTGCAGGGTCGCCACCAGTGTTGCTGCGGCAGTTCCCATCACGGCCGTCGCAGCCCCGGTGAGCATGAGCGTGTGATCGTTCGTAAATCCGAGGGCTCGTGGGATGCACAATGCGGCGACCATCGAGCCGGCGCCGTAGCAGACGAGAGCGATGGCCAGCTGGCTGCTCGATCCGCCGAACAGATCGCGGACGTAGAGAACGGAGTTGACCACCACGAGAGCAGTCGCCGCAGCGACCACCGTGTTCAACGCGATCAGTCCCTGAAGTTCGGTATTCCTGACGAACGTCGCGATGCCCGAGGTCGATCGTCGGATCTCGGGTGCGAGGTGTCTCGGAAAGTCGGTACCGACCACCATCACCGCGGAGACGACGAACCCCACAGCCGTGCCGACGAACAGCGTGTGGAAGCCGATGACCGTCAACAATGCGGCGGCGATCAATGGGCTGACCAGTGATTCGAGGTCGTAGGACAGTCGCGAGAGCGTCAACGCGCGGGTGTACTGCTGCGCGTCGGGCACCACGGACGGAATGACGGCCTGGAAGGTGGGAGTGAAGGTGGCCGACGCCGCCTGCAGAACGAAGATCAGCACGTAGACCTGCCACACCTGATCGACGAACGGCAATGCCAGTGCGGTGAGCGCCCTGACGGCGTCGGCGCTGACCAGCACGAGCTTGCGGGGGAGCGTGCCGGTCAGTGACGACACGATCGGAGCGACGAACACGTACGCGATCATCTTGATCGCCAGAGCGGTACCGAGCACGGCTCCCGCGGCACTGCCGGCAATGTCGTAGGCGAGCAGCCCCAACGCGACCGTGAGCAGTCCGGTGCCCAGCAACGCGACGACCTGCGCGGTGAAGAGGCGTCGAAAAGCGATGTTGGCGCGAAGCATGGGTTCAACGTACACACATGTGCGCACTTGCGCACTGATGGGATCGATGTTCGTGTTGCAGGCCGATCGCGATATATTTCGGTACCGTTCAACGGTCGGCGTCACAAGTGAGGTGGTTCATGACCGTTACGCGAAACGCATCGAACGAGGTGATGCGCCGTGCCGTCGATCGGTTGCCGTCGATGATCGGATACTGGGACAGCGCGCTCCGGAATGTGTTCGCCAACCGCGTGTATGCGGATTTCTTCGGAATCGAACCTCAGGACTTGGTCGGCAAGCACATCCGAGATTTGCTCGGTGAGACGCTGTACGAATTGAACCTGCCGTACATCACCGGTGTCCTCGCCGGTGAGCAGCAGCAGTTCGACCGGACCCTCATCGACGTCAACGGTGCTGTGCGCGTTACTCAGGCAACCTACGTGCCCGATATCGTCGACGGTGTCGTCGTCGGGTTCACCGCGTTGGTCGTCGACGTCAGCGCGCGCGCCGAGGTCGAGCGTGAGCGCGATCGCGCGATCCGGCTGTTCCAGAACGTGATGGAGAACGCCCCGATCGGCAAAGCGGTGATGACCCGCGACGGACGATGGCTCCAGGTGAACAGGGCCCTGTGCGAACTGCTCGGCTACACCGCAGAAGAATTGCGACAGAAAACCTTTCGCGACATCACCCATCCCGACGACATTCCCCTCGCCGACGAACACCTCAAAGGATTGGCCGAAGGGACGCTGACGAACGTGGCGTCGGAGAAGCGATACATCCGCAAGGACGGTGCCACGATCTGGGTGCAGCGCAACGTGACCGTGGTGCGCGACGACGAGTCCGGCGACGTGATCATCGCGCAGATCCAGGACATCACCGCACGCAAAGCTGCCGAGGCATCACTCGAACGCCAGGTGCTGATCGACGACCTCACCTCACTGGCCAATCGCCGACGCCTGATGTCCGAGTTGCATGCGATGAAGGACTCCGCCGACGGTCGTCCGGTGGGAGTGCTCTTCGTCGACGTCGACGCATTCAAGTCCATCAACGACCGATTCGGACACGCGGTGGGGGATCGAGTACTCCAGGCAATCGGCCGTCGCATCCTGGACAACACCCGCTCCGATGACGTCGCCTGCCGTATCGGCGGAGACGAATTCGTCGTCCTCCTGCGCAGCGCCCGCTCACGCAACGGTGTCGAATGCCTCGCCGACCGAGTTCGCGGACTCCTCGCCGGCCCCTACGACATCGACGGC
Source organism: Rhodococcus sp. 06-418-5 (assembly GCF_002258285.1). Taxonomy (NCBI): domain Bacteria; kingdom Bacillati; phylum Actinomycetota; class Actinomycetes; order Mycobacteriales; family Nocardiaceae; genus Rhodococcus; species Rhodococcus sp. 06-418-5. The sequence goes on along the minus strand of NZ_NOYE01000014.1, from coordinate 130,772 downwards.
ACCGACATCCCGGTCTCGGTGAGCGTCGGATGGAGCTGGGAGCCGGCCGCCGACCCGGACCAACTGCTACGAATGGCAGACGAGCGAATGTACTTGTCCAAGCGCGCCTGAGATCCGGATCGATCTGGGTTTCAGTCGGTCAGAGTGAAACAGAGGCGCATCGATCCGCCGGACCGGTGCATCTCAAAGACGCGTCGGCCGAGCACCTAGTGGCGGCGTGGGGGCAGGTCCGCGTTTCTTGCGTGAATCGACCCGGTAGGCCAGGTAGAGATACAGGAATCCGGTGATGGCACCGCCCAGGCATCCTGCTGCAGTATCGAGAGCTGTTGAGCCCGAGTTGATCATCAAGTGCATCAGGAGGAAGCCGAGACCGACTGCGGGGACCAGGGCAAGCGCATTGATGTAATCGGCTCGGGTTGCGCCGCACTTCTTGCTGAGTGCGCCGGTCATGACCCACTCGCGAAACGGCTTCTGCATCTCGGCCTCCGACCTGGCGTGGTCCATTTTGCCCGTTTTCTTCACGATACCGGATAGTTCGCGACGCTGACGATGTCTTGGGAGGGTGCTCTGATGATCCTCGCGGCGGCGAAATCGGGTGCAACTGACCGCGCTCAGCGCGGCTGGCTGCACCGGATTCGATCGAGGGTTTCGGCAATTTCGGCGATCACGTGATCCATGCGTTCGGTCAGGTCGGCCCAGGTGTAGCGAAGGATCGTCCAGCTCGGGCTGATGCCGTTCTGCCTGCTCCGATCCCGTTGGAATGCATCGTGGTCGGAGTGGAATGCCCAGCCGTCGATCTCGATGGCCAGCATCTCGGCGAGGAACGCGATGTCGAGTTCGTACTCGCCCCATCGATAGTTGACCACCCAGCCGCTGATCTTGCGGGCCCGGAACTCTCCGATCAAGAGACGCTCTCCCTCCGAGCGGGCACCGTTCGCTGCTACTTTCAGCAGCCGCTTCGCCTCGGGAGCGCCGGTGCGACCCGGGTTTCGCGCATGGGCTCGCTGCAATCGCCCGAGGTCGGTGTGTCGCTGAAGTGCCCGATCCATGATGTGCGCCTTGCCTATCGAGGCTTCGAGAACGGTGAGTTCGAGAGACGTGACCTGAAGCCCGCGGCGCTCGACGATGTCCTTGCTGTGGATATCGCGGCGGCGGAGTCGGCATCCCTCGGCGCGGCTGCGCCCCTTGCGCGGGGTGGTGACTTCGATGATGCTCGGTGCGTCGGTTATCACCCGGTGCCAGAAGGCCGCGGCTTCCCCGCTGAGCACAGCGTTCGGTCCTGCACCCCACACAACGCATCGAATGCGCGCGTCCGCAGTGAATGGGCGATCGACGACGAAGTACACCCCGCGATGAATCGTTCGCCACGCCCCCGCTCGCACCGAGCGGTCCACAGCATCGCCGCTCAGGCCGCACATCGCCGCCTGCGCGCGGGTGATCACGCCGTCGTGCTGTGCCAACCATTCATCGAGCATGTCCACTTGGACGTTCACTGCGCCGGAGCGGTTCCACAGTGCGAATCGGGTGCAATGGACCGCGCTCAGCGCGGCTGGCTGCACCGGATTCAATCGACGTGGAGCTGTGTGTTTGAGTCATCCGCATGGATTGGGTCGCCAAGGAGCTATGTGTGGCGGCGGCCAGTGGTGCGTGCACGGCTGCGGTCCTCATTTGGTCGAGTGCCAACGGTCGATGGTGGGACCTGACCCTCCCGGCTGTGATCGGCGGAGTGTTCGGACTGATGGTCGGCCTGGTCGCGGTCGCAGGTGGGCACTACGCAGTGCGGACTGCGGCGTTCTGGCCGCCGCGGACTCGCAACCGGTGGAGGCACCGTTTCGCGCTGTGTTCGGCAGCGGCCGTGATGCTGGTGGTTGGCGGACTGCTCGCATGGACCGAGGCGGCCTCGGGAAATCCATCTCTGCACCCGGAGTCGTTGATAGTGCTCGGAACACTGACATCGGTGAGCTACGCATTCGCGTATGTTCTCGCGCCCTCCCGTTTCGGTAATCCGGTCAGTCAGAACGTCCAGACGCGCTGAGTTCGGTTTCGAGTGTGGTGCAGCCGATCGCGTTCACTCGCATGCATCGGGCCGGTCACGGTGCCCGTCGGCAATCTCTGGATGATGGGCGACAACCGCAGCGGCTCAGCCGATTCCAGAGCTCACCGCAAAGACGAACTGGGCGGCACGGTGCCCGTTGGAAATGTCATCGGCCAAGCGCGCCTGATCGTTCTGCCGCCCTCGCGATGGGGCACCATCGAGTCGCCGTCGATCCAGGAACACTGATCAGAATCCGAGATCTCGCTTGCGGCGCTCGCGTTCGAGTCGACGTTGCTCTTCTGCGCGCTCTCGGCACTGCCGAAGAAATTCCGCATCGGCATCTGGATTCTGCGCGGCCTGACGACCGGGGCGCGTTTCGTACTCCGGGAACGCAGAATTGATCGCCCGCCGGTTGCCGCCGCCGGGACCTCCCCAGATTCCGCCACCTATCGGACGTCCCGCGAACAACCACGCCAACGAGCCGGCGAGCGGGAGAAACACCACCAACAGCAGCCACACGATCTTCGGGAGGAATCGCACTCCACCGTCGTCGGCCGTGATCACGTCGATCAGACAGAACACCCACAGCAACATCACCAGCAAACCGAGATACGGCATGTGATCCTCCATGTTCAAGACCAATCGGTCTGTTGTATCGAGGATCGTAGCGGGATTGCTGTGAAATCAACAGATGGCACAGAATGGACAGGGCGATTCCAAGGTAGGAACAGTCAGTGACCTTGGGAGTAGATGAACAGTGACGACTGCCGCGAGTTCCTGGTGAGCAGGACGGTCACGGGGTCGGACGTCCCCTGCGGAGAACGCGAGGTGGACAGCATCTCGGCCTCACAGGTCACGCCCAGGGCAGTCCAGGTGCTGGTGGATGCAGCAGAGCACGTGACCGGTTGCAGTGGCGGATAGGAAGGGTTAGCTGCCGATAGTGCAACGTCGTCCTGTTTGCTCGACGCGTCGAATCGCGCCCACCACGCGGGTTGGCCGACGAACTCCGCGTGGGTGAAGGCCTGAACGAACTCGAAGTCACTAGGAACGTCGAAAGCTATGTCTTGCAGTCCCTTCGACACTGCTTCCTTGTCCATGGATTTGCGTTCGCCTGGCTCGAACGACGTGCACGACGCGGTGAGAACGGCGAGGACCACCAGCGTGGGAAGTGTTGTCCACGAATTCTTCATGTCACCGAACCCGTGTGAGAAACATCGGCCACGACGAAGCCATGTTCCAGGCCTGCCCGCGAGATCGGGGCGATCGGTCGGAACCGACACGGCAGGAGTCACGACACCATCGTGCACGATCGCTGCATGACAAGGACAAATTTCGGGTGCAGCCAGCCGCGCTCAGCGCGGTCGCCTGCACCCGATTCGAGCCGGCATGCATGCTGTCAACGGTCACCGCGAATCTCTGGGCACGAACTGGCCGGCGGTGGAAGCGAAGAGTGCGATTCCGAAACCCGCGCATTGTAATCCTGTCATGTTCTGTCCCAACACGATCCATCCGAGTACGGCCGCGGTGAGCGGACTGAGGATGCCGAGCAGAGAGACGTTTGCGGAGGGCAGAGTGCGTGCACCGCGGAACCAGAGCGCGTACGCCATCGCACCGCCAATGACCGCGAGCCACGCGTAGCCGAGTACAGCCTCGGCGTCGATGGCCCATGGTCCGTCGTCGACGATCGGAATCAGCGGAAGGATCACCATGCCGCCGACAAGTAGTTGCCACGCAGTGGAATTGAGTGGATTGGTGTTCGGCGGAACTCCCCAGCGTTTGGTGAGGACGACGCCGGTTGCCATGCTGGCGGTGCCGATCGCTGCGGCGGCGAGGCCTATCGCGTCGAGCCGAACAGTGCTGGACATGGTTGTCAGCGCTACCCCGACTACGGCGACGAGCGCCCATCCGACCTGAACAGGACGGGTGCGCCCCCACCCGAACGCCGTGGACATCGCGATGATGATCAGAGGTTGCGCAGAACCGACGACGGCTGCAGCGCCTCCCGGAAGTCGATAGGCCGCCACGAACAGCATTGGAAAGAACAATCCGATGTTCAGCACCCCGAGGGCAGCAGTTTTCAGTCGCCAACCGTGTCCGGGAATGCCGGGTGCGATGAGCAGGAGCAGCAGCCCTGCCGGAACCGCGCGAAGGACGCTGGCGGTCATGGGCCGATCCGGAGGAAGAAGTTCGGACGTCACCAAATATGTTGTCCCCCAGACAATAGGGGCCAGTGCGGCTGCGGCAGTGATCCCCAGGGTCGAGGATGCGCCGCGCGGTCTCTGAGTGTGGGTCGAATCAGCACCGGCATGTGATGCCCGCATCGCACCTCCTGGTTTCAGGAAACATCTTAACGTTGAACTATCACTGCGTTGAACGGTATGCGTATGCTTGCCGGACGTCAACTGTTCAGCGGTGAGGGGTCTGTAGGTGTCGAACGAGGCACAGGATGCCGTGGATCGGATCCTGCAACAGTGGAAGGTCGAGCGGCCCGACGTCGACGTCAGCCCCATGGCAGTCATCGGGCGCATCGGCAGAGCCGCATCCATTCTGGACAAGCGTATTCAGGCCACTTTGGCCGAGTATGGTTTGCAGCCGGGAGAATTCGATCTGGTCGCTACGCTTCGACGTGCCGGGGCCCCGCATCGCCTCACTGTCGGACAGTTGCTCGACAGTGCCATGGTCACGTCCGGAGCCATTACGAACCGCTTGAATCGGCTCACCGACAAAGGGTTGATCGAACGCGAAATCGACCCAACGAACCGTCGAGTGGTCATCGTGCAATTGACGCCTGCTGGAATTTCGGCAGTGGATGCCGCGCTACCGGCACACGTGGCCAATGAGGAAGTGCTGCTGGCATCGCTTACTCCTGACGAACGAAGCCAACTCGCTGCCTTGCTCAAGCGAATGCTGCTCGACATTCAGCAGTAGCAACCTCGTCGTATCCTTGGCCGCATGGGCGAATCACAGATCGACTTCCGAAGGCCCGCTCTGATCGCCATCGATGTACAGGCGGGATTCGACGATGCCGAGTTCTGGGGTCCGCGAGATAACCCGTCGTGCGAAAGCAACATCGCTGCCCTGCTTCGCTTGTGGCGGTCCAAGTCCTGGCCGGTGGTGTTCGTCCGACACGACTCCGACAACCCCCGATCTCCCTTGTCGCCGAGCGGTTCCGGGCACGCGTTCAAAGACATGATCGAAGGAAGTCCCGACCTACTGGTCAGCAAACGGGTCAATTCGAGCTTCTACGGCACGCCGGATCTCGATGCCTGGCTACGCGCCGAAGGCATCGACCAGGTCGTCATCTGCGGAATCACGACAAACCACTGCTGCGAGACGACGGCTCGCATGGCCGGAAACCTCGGATACGACACGTACTTCGCCATCGACGCCACTCACACCTTCGATCGCCTCGCCCTCGACGGAACCACCGTTCCCGCCGCGACATTGTCGGCGATGACTGCGACCAACCTGCACGGGGAATTCGCGACGGTGGTGACGACGGAAGACCTGCTCTCGGGCTTGTAGCCGAACCGTTTGATACCGTTCGGTATGGCGAATCGGCGGACGACTGCGGGTCTCGCGGGACCCATCGTGTTGCTGTATCTGGGTTACTTCGCGTCGATCCCGATACTCGAGGCTCGTTCGCGGGCTGTTCGAGCCGCGATTGAACTGGGCTGAGATCGGCTGGGGTGGAACGATTGTGTTCGCATTCATGGTCGTTGCAGGACTGATTGCATGCGCCGCGGCGATACGGATTCTTGTCGACTCGCCGCGATTTCCGGGAATCGTGGCGACCTCAGGTTCGTCCATCGGCCGAAAGATCGATGCGGTGGGTATCACGCTGATCGGGTGCGCTGTCGCCGTGATTTCGCTGATGGGCGAGGGTCTGGCACTCGGCTTCTTCGCCCCCATCGTCACTGGATGGTTGTGCGTCAACACAATTCGAAACTACAGATCGCTGTCCCGGTCCGGCCGAACTGCAACGGCACAGTGATCCGTGAACACCGCACTTGCGCTCGCACTGATGGTAGGACTTGGCGCGTTCGCGTACGGCGCTGCAGTTGGCTTTCGAGGTAGGGCGCTCCACGTCGACTACTACGGCCGCGACGTATCGGACAGGGTGAAGACCACACCACAGCTTCGCGAAGAAGCCAACAGGTCGTTCAAGATCTGGTGCGTCGTCGCCGCGATGTTGCTTCTGGCCCCGCTGATTTGGCTCTTCGCTGATTTCCAGCGCGAAAGAACAACGTGGGAGTTACTCGGTCTGGCGGCCTATGTCTTCATCGTCGTCATCGTCGGCAGCTACCCGTTCGCGAAGATGAGTGCTCCGCAGTGGCGTGATTAGGTGCCCTGGTTGGCACTTGACCGCACCACTGCCGAAGGCACTGGGCCGTCGTAGCGGGCGATCGGGCGAATGATCTTGCTGTCGTGCGACTGCTCGACGATGTTGGCGCACCACCCGACCATCCGACTGCATGCGAAGGTGGGCGTGAACATCGACCGCGGAATTCCGCACAGCTCCATCACGACGCCGGCGTAGTACTCGACATTGGCGTAAAGCTTGCGGTCCGGCTTCAGATCGGCGAGCGCAGCGGCGATGACCTTCTCGACCTGAACCGCCTTGTCGATGAGCTCACCGCCCATCTCCTGCGCAGTCTCGCGCAGCATCACCGATCGGGGATCATCGGTTCGGTACACCGGATGCCCGAATCCCATGATGCGCTCGCCCGCAGTGATCTTCGTGCGTGCCCAGGCATCGGCGGAGTCGATGTCGGCAATCTCGTCCAGCCCGTCGAGAGCCCGATCGGGCGCACCCCCGTGCAACGGACCAGCGAAGGCACCGATCGCGGCACACACTGCGGATGCGATGTCGGATCCCGTCGACGCCACGACTCGCGCAGTGAAGGTCGACGCGTTGAACCCGTGATCGATCGTGGCGGTGAGGTATCGGTCGATCGCTCGGGCACGATCGGCGTCGGGCACCTGCCCGGTGATCATGAACAACCAGTTCTGCGCCGTCGTCAGATCTTCGCGTGGCTCGATGGGATTCTGGCCGGTCCGAATCCTGTGCACCGCAGCCAGGATGGTCGGTGTCATCGCACACAGACGCAGCGCGGTCGCACGCTTGTCCGATTCCGACGACTCGTACAGCGGCACAGCGCCGGCCACTCCCGACAACACCGTCCGCAACGCGAAGAGTGGTTGCTCGGGACCCGACAGCGCCACTGTCTTCACGGCCGCTGCGACGTCCTTCGGCAGCACGCGCAGTGGTGCCACCGTGCGCAGGAACTCGGCGCGTTCGGAGTCGCTCGGCAACCGGCCCTCGACCATCAGGAACCACGCGTCCTCGAAGGTCCTGTGTAGCGCGATGTCGATCGCCGAGTACTGGCGGTAGTGATAGAAACCTTGGTCGCCTCGTACATCCCCGATCGATGTGGTAGTGACGACGACATTGTGCAGCCCCCGTGGGGCTTCGAGAACGGCCATGATGGATCTCCTTTTCGCTGCTCAACCACCACAATCCGCGCTAATGTTGATCCTTGTCAATGTTGATTCAATCAATGTGGAAGGCAGACATGACGCACCCCGACGGGCGGAACATGCTCACCACCGCTCAGGCTGCGGCACGGCTGGGTGTCAAGCCGGAGACGGTGTACGCCTACGTCAGCCGTGGCCTGTTGACCAGTACTCGACTGCCCGGAGTCCGGGGGAGTGTGTTCGACGTCGACGAGGTGGAATCTCTTGCCGGACGCGATACCGCTCGGCGCACCGATATCGGTGCCGTGGAACGAATTCGAACGCGGACCACCCTGATCGACGACGGCCATCTCTACTACCGGGGGCGTGACGCGGTCGAACTCAGCTCACGCACTTTCGAGTCGGTCGCACAGTTCGTGTGGACGGGTGAGCTGGTGGACGGAGCGCAGTTCGTCGCCGATCCTGTTGTCGTACAAAGATGCCGAGATGCACTCGGGCTGCTGTCGCCTGATTGCCGGTCCATCGATCGGATCCGTATCGCCGTCGATATCGCCTCCACCTACCGACCGATGCGATTCGACACCGGATCCACATCCGTTGTCCGCGAGGCAGAGCAGCTGCTGGTGACGGTCGCAGCAGCCCTCGGTCGTGGTTCCGCGGACCTGCCGATCGCCGAATCGCTCTGGGAAGCAATCACCTCCGACGAGACCGATCCGAACGGGTTGACGGTGCTGCAGGCCGCACTCGTCCTGATGTCCGACCACGGTCTGGCTGCGTCGACGCTCGGAGTGCGGGTTGCGGCGAGCACCCGGGCCAATCTGTACTCGATAGTCTCGGCGGGACTCGGCTGTATCGACGGCCCCCTGCACGGCTCGGCCGCCGATCCCGTGCACCGGTTCCTGACGACGGCAATCGATGATCCGATAGGCGCTCTCGCAACACAATTGAGGTCCGGGGAGCGGGTGCCCGGCTTCGGGCACGTCATCTACACCGACCGAGACCCTCGCGCCGAGGAAATACTGCGATTGCTTCGGGACCCCGCTCACGGTGCGGACCCCGTGGTGGTCACTGCTGCGGACACGATAATCGAGGAGGTGAGTAGCAGATTCGAAGCCTTTCCGAACTCGGATTTCGCTCTCGCCACGTTCACGCTCGCCTACGGACTCAGGGCGGACACGCCGGAGATGCTGTTCGCACTGGCCCGGATCGTGGGGTGGACGGCACACGCCCTCGAAGAATACGACGAAGAGCCCCTGCGCTTTCGAGTTCCCGGCATCTACACGGGGACTCGGCCGGGAACCTACTGAGGCGTCGGGCAATCCAGTAACGCGAACGCAGCATGCAGTTGGCGACGCGCTGCGGTTACCTCGGCTGTGTTGTCGGCCAGGTGATGCAGGAGGGCGCGCTGAAAGATGCCGTCGAGAAGGATGTAGGCGGAGGCCTGGTCGAGTGCAGGCGTAGTGCCGCGAAGTTCGCAGTATCGAGCCACCACACGCCAGATCATGTCCTCACGACGTTCCTCGATCTCGAGCACGTCGTTGCGGAACGAACCGTCGAACAAGGCTTGATTGCGCAGGTCGTACCAGAGTCGATGAATGCCGGCGTCCGCAGCCAGGGTTGCGAAATACTTCGCCTCGAAGTCCGCGTACAAGCCGGTGGCGTCGGCCGCGTTGGCCACCACCTCGTCGTAACGAGTGACGCAGATGGCCTCGTACTGGCGAACGGCGTGCGTGATGAGGTCGAGTTTGTCGGTGAAGTAGTAGTGCAGAACGCCGTGCGAATACTCGGAATTCTGCGCGATCTCCCGCAGTGACGTGCGGGCATAGCCCAATTCGGCCAGCGTGTGCAGCGTCGCCTCGGCCAGCTCGGTCCGCTTGGACTCGAACTTGTTGCGGGCGCGCCCCTCGATTCGCGCGCGCGGATCAGCGGTCTGGGTCATGGTCCGTGTCCTTTCCGCGCGAGGTCGTCACCTCAGTGTATGCCCGACGGCCGATGGAGAAACTTCGGCGTCGAGCAATTCCTGGGCAGGTGTCAAGAAAAAGCTTGACGTCTGTACAAATTCTATCCTAATGTGATCCACGGCACACGTCAGAAGGGCGGATGTTCCCCACGTCCCCTCCGGTGCCCGAAGTCTCAACCATCTCGGTCCGCCGTGCGGACGGGCCGATCACGAGAGGACCTTTCATGCCCACCGACAAGCGCGTCGTCGTATACGGAGCATCGGGATACACCGGCCGACTGATCTGTGAATATCTGCGCGAGTACAATATCCCGTTCCTGGCCGCCGGACGAGACCAGGGACGAGTCAAAGGCATCATCGACGTGGTTCCCGGAATCGAGACCGTCGAACACGACGTCGTCGAGGTCGACCACACCGCGGAGGCCCTGGCCGAGGCATTTCGAGGTGCCGAGATCGTGCTCAACACGGTCGGACCGTTCTCGCGTTACGGCCACGAAGTTGCGGAGGCGTGCATCGAGATCGGAGCGCACTACACCGACACCACGGGTGAGCAGGACTGGATGATCGACGCCGAGTCGAAGTACGGTGCCGAGTTCGCAGCTCGAAACCTGGTGCTCACACCGGGTTTGGCGCAGATGTACAGCATCGGTGAGATCGCTGCGAACATCTGCCTCGAGACGCCGGGGCTGGACACACTCGACATCGAGGTCTTCTGGAAAGGGCACCCGACGGTCGCGTCGACGAACACGATCCTCACCAACGCCGCGTTCTCCAAGGCCTATTACCTGGAGCAGAACGAGTACGTCGAATGGCCGGACGATGGCGTCATGCAGGTCGTCGTGCCCGGCCAGCACGACCTGGGGCTGGCTCTTCCCTGGGGCGGGACATCCCATCCGGTGTGGTTCAAGAACGATCCGCGCGTAGCGAACGCGCGTGCCCTGGGTGGAGTGATCAACAAGCCGTTGATGCTGGCCGTACCCCAGATCATCTCTGCCGCAATGGCTCAGATGGAGGGGAAGTCGGACGCGGAGAAGTACCAGATCATCGACACGGTGTCGTCGTCGGTGCGCAGCGAGACGCCTCCACGGGAGAATCCGCGGATCAACACCTCACTCGACTCGGTTTATGCGTCGGGACCGCTCGGTCGCGTGCATACCGTGATCCACGGCAACTGCAACTACAAGCAGACCGCTCTGCTCAATGCCTACGCAGCGGCACATCTGCTGCAGGGACCGCCGAAGAAGTTCGGATTCGCCTCCAGCTGCCAGGCATTCGGACATCGAGAACTGCTGGGCGTGCTCCGCGCGTTCGGGCTGGTGCTCGAACCCATCGTCACTGCACACAGCTGAGGACAGGGCCGATGCGGCTGTCCGACTACCTCGACAAAGGTGTGTCACTGGGTCGAGACGCGCCTTGTCTCACCATCGGTGACACCACCCGAAACTACGGCCAGGTGTACGACGACACGGTGGCCATCGCCGCTGCGTTGCAGCACAACGGAATCGAGGCAGGTGACCGGGTTGCTGTGCTCTCCGCCAACGACCCGCTCGCACTGACGTGCGTGTTCGCGATCTCGCGAGCGGGGGCGGTGTGGTGCCCCATCAATCCCCGCAACGAAGCCGACGAGAATCGGCAACTCTTCGAGCTGTTCGGCTGCCGATTCCTGTTCTTCCAGAAAGCGTTCGCCGATCTCGTCGGTCGCATTCGCGATCAGCTGCCTCGACTGGAATGGCTCGTCTGTCTGGACGGTGACGTACCGGGCGCACTCTCGTACGACAGTTGGCTCGTCGAACACGGTTCGGAATCGGTCGAAGAGCGACGACCGGCGGACGGCGTGTGCATGATCGCCGGCACCGGCGGTACGACCGGAAAACCCAAGGGGGTGAGGCTGACCGAGGAGAACATGATGACCTCGACGGCGACGGCACTCATGAGCTATCCGTTCGGGGATCGGCCTCGGTACCTGGCACTCGCGCCACTGACTCACTCCGCGGGCGTGCTGACGTTCCCCATCCTCAGCCTGGGTGGACACGTTGTGGTCATGGCTGCTCCCGATGTCGGAAAGTTTCTGTCCCTCATCGAGAAACACGGGATCACCCACGCGTTTCTGCCGCCGACGGTGATCTACGGCGTGCTCGATCATCCGGATCTCGACGTCACGGATCTGACGTCGCTGCGCTGTCTCTGGTACGGGGCCGCACCGATGTCGCCGACTCGATTGGAAGAGGCGCTGACCCGAATCGGGCCGGTTCTCGGACAGCTCTTCGGGCAGACCGAGGCACCGAACATGATCGCAACGCTCGCTCCGGCGGATCACTTCCGCAGCGACGGATCGATCGCCACCGAACGACTGAGTTCTGCAGGCAAGCCGACCCCTCTGACAACGGTGGCGATCATGAACGACGACGGCGCATTGGTCGATCGTGGTGAGCGCGGAGAGATCGTCGTTCGCGGTCCTCTCGTGATGCAGGGCTATCACGAGAATCCCGACGCCACAGCCGAAGTGGGGGCGTACGGGTGGCACCACACCGGTGACATCGGGTATCTCGACGACGACGGCTACCTGTACGTCGTCGACCGCGCCAAGGACATGATCATCACGGGCGGGTTCAACGTCTACTCGGCCGAGGTGGAACAGGCCCTGTTGTCGCATCCGTCGGTGAAAGAATGCGCCGTCGTCGGACTGCCCGACGACAAGTGGGGCGAACGCGTCACCGCGGCAGTCCTGCTGCGGCCCGGCCGGGATGCGTCCGACCAGGATCTGATCTCCCACGTGAAGGCACGAATCGGAAGTATGAAGGCACCCAAACAGATTCAGATCTGGACCGACCTTCCCCGCTCGAAGGTGGGAAAGATCCTCAAGACCGAAGTACGCAGCACCATGTCTCACTCATCATCGAAGGGAAACACACCATGACCGAGTTCGAGGGCAAGAGAGTATTCGTCACCGGGTCCGGAGCCGGCATCGGAAAAGCCATCTCCCAGATGTTCATCGAGCGCGGCGCTCGTGTTGTGGTCAGCGACATCGACGAAGGCGCAGCAGCAAAGGCAGCCGAGGAGATCGGTGCCGCCGGGATCGCCAACTGCGATGTGTCCGACGAGAGTCAGGTGCAGAGTGCGGTGGCGCAGGCCGTCGAGATTCTCGGCGGTCTCGACATCGTCGTCAACAACGCAGGAATCGAAGTGTCGTCGCCGCTGCTCCAACAGTCGACGGAGAGCTTCGACAAGATCTATTCCGTCAACGTCAGGGGTACGTTCCTGGTGATGAAAGCCGCGATCGGTGCACTGGTGGAGTCGAAGGGCAACATCGTCAACATCGCATCGCTTGCCGGTGTGGGCGGCACCGCGTTGCTCGGATCCTATTGCGCTACAAAGGCGGCAGTCATCCAGCTCACCCGCGTCGCCGCCATCGAAATGCGAGCATCGGGAGTGCGGGTGAATGCGGTGTGCCCCGGATTTGCCGACACCGCGATGGTCGACCGACTGGTCCCGGACTTCGAAGCCGCGACCCAGATCCCGTTCGGTGACCTCGTCAAGGCCAAGCAGGGACGGCTGGGAACACCCGAGGACATCGCGGAAGTGACGTTGTTCCTCGCCTCCGACCGGGCGTCGTGGATCACCGGAAGTCACTACATCCTGGACGGAGGGCTGTCGGCGTCGCTCGTGTAGGCCATAGGGCTCCCCGTCACCCCAGGGCGACGGGGAGCAACCCTCGAGGCGTCTCGGATGCGATGTCGGCGAGAGCATGGTTCAGTGTTGCGTGCTCGAATTCGAAGCCACTGTCCGTCAGTACTTTGGGGTCGACCCAGCGACTCTTCAGGACAAGTTCGGCTTCCGTGCGAATTACTCGTGCCCCGAATTGAAGCAGCCATGCCGGTGTCGGAAGACCGTGACTGCGGCCGAGAGCGATCCTGACCTGCCGCATCAGCTCCTCGTTGGTCACCGGGAACGGAGTTGCAACGTTGACCGGCCCGGAGATACCAGTGTTGTCGTAGAGGTGATCGAGGATGCGTCCGACATCGGCGACGTGCACCCAACTGAACATCTGGCCGCCGTCGCCCATCGTGCCGCCGAGTCCGACTCGAGCCAGGTCGATGATCGGGTTGATCGCACCGCCGCCTGCACCCAGCACTATCGACATACGCAGCGCTACTTTGCGAATGGCCACATCGGCGTCGAACAGCTCACGCTCCCAGGCGCGGGCGACCTCGACGGAGAATCCCGACCCGATGTCGCCGGATCGTTCGTCCATCGGCCTGTCGCGCGAATCGCGATAGATGGTGCCGGTGCTGGCGTTGATCCACAACTCGGGTGGGTTCTGGACCTGAGCCAAGGCACGCCCGAGTTGGGCCGTCGTCTGGATGCGCGAGGACATGATCTCGTCCGCGTTCGCCTTGTTGTAGCGACAGCTCACCGAGCGGCCCGCGAGGTTGACGACCAGATCGGAACCGTCGAGCACGTCGACGAGGCCGCGATGGTCGGACCACGTTGCATCACTGGTTGTTCCGCGCCCGACGGTCCTGACGCGAATGCCGCGATCTTCGTAGGAGTGACGCAGGTACCGGCCGATGTAGCCGGAGGCGCCGCAGACTACGACAGTCGATGGTGAATCAGTCACTGGTCCAACCCTTCTGGAGAGGTCATTCGTTTCAACAGGCCGGCCACATCGGTGACCAACCCCCGCGCCACCGGGAGTCGAGCGAGGCGTACGGCTTTGGCCACCACCGGTACAAGTCCGTCGACCAGGGTGCGGGTGCGTGCCTGGTTGTCCGAGGAGTCGGTGACCCAATGGAGGGTGACACCCATGTAGATCAGCCAGAGCAGTTGCGGAAGAACGTCTTTCAGAGAACCGGGAACCTTCTGTTTCGACGTCTCCAAGGTGGTTCGCATAAGGTCGATGGCCATGGACCTGGCGTCGGACGATTCTTCCGAGAACGGACTGGAACTGGATCGGGTGGGCAACGCCAACTGCAGGAACGATCCACCGAATGCGTGATACGGCTCCATCACATCCAGCCCGGAATGCAATACGGCAGCCAGGTTTTCGGACAGTGATCCGCCGTCGACGAGGACGCGGAGTGCACGCTCGCGATGATCGCGCTGGATCACCATGTACAACTCGTTGACCAGCTCGTCCTTGCCGGCGAAGTAGTAGTACGCATTCCCGAGCGAGACACCCGCTCCGTCGGCGATGCGACGCATCGTCGTGGCCTGAAATCCTTCCTCACGAAACAGTCGAAGTGCTACCTCGACCACCTTGTCGCGAGTCTCGGACGTGCGCGCCATCGATTCACCTCAATTCTGAACGTGTTCAAATTCGACGATAGACCTGTTTTTGAACACGTTCAAGATCGGATGGTGGATGCCGGGGAGGGCTCTGCCCGATTTTCAGCGGTGACAACGGTGCCCGATCCCGGTTCGACGGAAGATCTGGCCCCGATCGAGGAGAATTCCTTCCATGTTGCCGCCGGAAAGGACTTACGCCGAATTTCCCTCGCCCGTCGACGGGATTCGGTGCACCTGGGAGCGGCGATGCCACGCGGGGGACCGGCCGTTGATCGTTCCCGACGGATGTGTGGATCTGATCTGGTTCTCCGATGGACGACTCGAGGTGGCGGGTCCGGATACCGCAGCCCGACAAGCCGTCACCCTCGGTCCGCTGGAGATGGTCGGCGTGCGTCTCGCTCCGTCCGCAGCTCGAAGGGTCAGCGCGATTCCAGTCGGTGAATTGTGTGATCAGCAACCGCATGTCGCAGCGCTCGGAGCTTCCTGGTTGGAGGCTGCCCATGTCCTCACGGGCCAGGATCCGAACGGTGCTATGCCAGCGCGGCGCAAGATGCTCGCCGACCTCACCGTTCGGGCCATGAGGCCCGCGGAGGACGGGCTGGTCCTGGCCGCTGTGCAGGTACTCGAGGCGTCGCCGGGTATCAAAGTCGGTGATCTCGCCGTCGGCTTGGGAGTCGGTGTTCGGCAGCTGCATCGGAGGTTCGTCGACGAGGTCGGCTACGGCCCGAAAACCCTCGCCCGAATCATTCGCGTAGGGCGGCTCGTCGACGTTGCTGCCACCGTTCCCGACCTGGCGTCGCTCTCGTATGCCGCAGGCTTTGCGAGTCAGGCGCACATGTGTGACGAGGTACGTGCACTCACCACGTTGACACCGGTCCGATTTCTGGAAGAACGCCGCGGCCCGTCTTACGTAGGGTCGCTGCTATGAACCGAGAACCCTTTGTGGCAAGTAGGCATGTGGCTCGAGTTATCAGGCGCACACCCGACGAAGTGTACGAATTCGCCGCGAATCCTGCGAACTTGCCCAAATGGGCAGCAGGACTGGCGAACAGCCCGGTGACCATCGACGGTGATCGGCTTCTCGTTGATTCGCCGATGGGACAGGTGGCAGTACGCTTCGTGCCGCACAACGATCTCGGTGTTCTCGATCATGACGTGACACTGCCGTCGGGGACCGTCGTGAACAATCCCGTAAGAGTGCTGAGTCATCCGAACGGCGCGGAGATTCTGTTCACGGTCCGGCAAATCGAACTGAGCGACGAGGAATTCGAGCGTGATCTCGGCATGGTCGCCGACGACCTGAAAAGACTCGAGGAGGTACTGGAAGCTCAGTGACCACGCGCGGTCATCAACAGGGAGATGTACGCGTCCAGTCGATCCTCCACAAGACATGGCGTCAAGTCGGGGCGGCCGAGTGGGTCGATGCAGGACTCGACTCAAACGACTCCGAGGACTGCGCCCGCTACTGCTGCTCCCATGAGGTGGTAGCTCGCGGTGACAGCTCCGAATACAAACGGCTGTGGAGTATGGGGCGTCAGCGCGTTGGTCAATGATGCGGCGGCGGTGGCCAACCCGACACCCAGTCCGACGATTACACCCGATACCACGGCGTCTGAGTCGATGACGTCGAGCACTAGAGCGATCACAATGGTCGTCACCGCCGAGCAGCAGAGTGGAACCACGTAGTAGGACAACGGGAATCGGCCTCCCGTCTGCGACCGGTCATGCCCGATCGAACGATCCCACGCGCGCCCCAACAAGGGGCCGAACCACAGCGCGCCGAGGGCGTAGTACGCAACCGCTGCCACGGCTACTCCCAACCAGTTCACGACACTCGCCTTCGGCCCGGCTGCGTCCTCAGGGCGTGGTCGACATCCGAATGTCCATGCCGCGCCTTTGCACGTTCACCGACCATCATCGGCGGAACCGTTCCGATCAGGACAGGGGATACCGGGGCGGCTCGGCTGACAACGGTCAAAGAATTGTTCGTCATGACGTGATCGTCTCGAGATTCGAGGCTTGGCGTATTGCAGAATTGCGACATGGAAGAAAGGCAGGTCGCGTCCAAGCCCATCGACGTTCACGAACGTTCCGGCGTCATGGCTCCCGCGCATCTTCGTCGCTTCGACGCAACCTGGCACGAACCGGCTGCAGAGGTTCGAGATGTTGTCGACGCGTACTGGAGTGTGCGATGGGAATTGTCTACGGACGAAACCGTCGAACAGCGAGTCCTCGAGTTTCCGGCAGTCACGGTCAGTGTGGAGACCGGTGCAGTGCCTGCGCCGTTCATGATCACCAATGTTCAGCGCAGGGCGTGGTCCAGGACGATAGAAGGTCGAGGCTTCGTGTTCGCCGTGCGGCTGCGTCCAGCTGGACTGGCGGTCGTGTCCGACCTCGATCCGACCAGACTTATTGCGGCGCAACCGATCACTGAAGAAACCGACCAACTTCTCTTCGGCATGCTAGGTAGCATCTCTGGGCAGGATTCGGCTGCCGACCATGCTCTACGGGCAGATTCGGTGATCACTGAGATGCTGGGGAACCGACCGCCGACTGCCGAACATCTTCTCGCGAACGCCGCAGTCGATGCTTTAGCACAGGGTGTCGGCAGAAAACCCGGGCAATCGGTGGCAGGAATGCTCGGGGTCAGTGAACGTGCCGTGCAGAGGGCGATGCGATCGTCACTCGGGATGGGCCCCAAAGCAGTTGCCCGACGAGTTCGACTGCAAGAAGTGTTGCAACGTTTGTCGCTCCCCGCAGCCGACGCTGCCCAGATTGCTGCCGACCTGGGCTACGTCGATCAAGCTCACCTGATCAACGACTTTCGCGGCGTCGCCGGAATTACGCCGGGCGCCTACCTTCGTGAACTCGCGACACTCGTCCGCGCTTGAAGGAGGTTGTGTCAGGAATCTTCTCCATGTCGAACACCTCTGCGTCCGTGGTCCTGGCGTCTACCGCACATCGGAATTGACGTCCACGGTCGTGGAGTACTCGCTGCACTGAGGGCATCGGGTGAGCAGATCGTGTTTGCAGTCGATGACATGCGTCAGAAAGCGCTCGGCACTGTCGAGTTCAGCTCGTTGCCGACGTATTCGAGCCAAATGTTCCGCGATGACCACGGTTCGTTCGGACTCGTCTCGATGAAGTATCAGACGAATATCGGCCAAGCTGATCCCCACGCCCTGGCACGCGCGCAACACTCGCAGTCGGCGTATGTGCTCTTCGCTGTAGTCGCGGTGACCAGACGGTAGGCGTTCGGGTACAACGACTCCGACGTCGTCCCAATGTCTGAGGACGTGGGTCGGAACGTCGAGTTCCTGCGCAACATCTCCGATCTTCACCCGCCGATGCTCTCACGTTGACTTCAGGTCGACCTGAAGTATTACGTTCACCCCCGTGACAATCGACAGATTCGATCTACCAGAGCCCATCTTCGTGTCCGTGGGCGGCGATAGGGTGGCGACCTACGAGCTGGCTCCCGAGGTGGACGTGCCCTCCTCTGATGTTGTGTTCTGCCATGGAACTCCCTGGTCGGCTCAGGTCTGGGCGCAGGCCGCTCGCCACCTCAGTGCTGGGCATCGCGTCTATCTCTGGGACATGCCCGGATACGGCCGGTCCGCACAGGGATCCGATGTTCGGACCGACCTGCCCACCCAGATGCTGCGTTTCGCAATGTTGCTCGACCACTGGAGGTTGGAGAGCCCCTTCGTCGTCGCTCACGATATCGGCGGTGCAGTCGCCCTGGGAGCCCACCTGATGCACGGCCGTGACTACGACAGCTTGTTCTTGTGGGACGTGGTGACCCTGGACCCGTGGGGATCCGAATTCTTCCGGCTCGTCGCGGACAACAGTGACATCTTCGCCGCGTTGCCGGCTCCTTTGCACAGGGCACTTGTCTTCGAATACATTGCGGGAGCAGCACATCAGCGGCTGGACGCAGATATCGTGGCGATGTTGACCGAACCCTGGATATCCGATGAGGGTCAGCCTGCGTTCTACCGACAGATCGCCGAACTGAGCCCCGAACACACGCGAGCCATCGTCGATGCCCTTCCCCGGGTCCGCTGCAACACCTCGATCGGATGGGGTGAACAGGACCCCTGGATTCCCGTCGAACAGGCGTATCGACTGCGACAGTTGTTGCCGAGCCGATCTACTCTGATCACTCTTCCGGGAGTGGGGCATCTGGCACCGTTGGAGTCTCCGTCACTCGTCCAACAGGCCTTGTACGTATGGTTGGGTTGACATCATTCTTCGAGGCGGTGTTGCCGCGCCCCAGGGATACTGGGCTTCATGGTGTTGAGACGAATGGGAACGTCCCTTATCGGAGGCAGAGGGGCCCAGTGGCTTCGCGAGTTGAACGAGCGACATGCATGGAGTCACAACGACTACTTCCACAGCTGGATTCTGGCGAACTTGCCTGACCGACGTGGCCGCGCGCTCGATATGGGCTGCGGGCGGGGTGGACTGGTGCGAGTCTTGGCTTCTCATTTCGAGCACGTCGTCGGGGCCGATGCCGATGCGGAGATGCGACGAATCGCAGAGGCGACTTCTGCCGCGGTGGACAACGTGTCCATCACCGATCGCCAACTCGACTCCTGGGCAGGCGATTCGATCGATCTAGTGACCATGGTCGCCGTCCTGCATCATCTCGATATCGACGATGCCTTGCGTCATGTCGGGCGAATTCTTGCGCCGGGCGGGCGAGTGCTCATCGTCGGGCTTGCGCCACCGCGTAGTGCACGGGATCTGGTGTGGGATTCCGTGTCCATCGTGACCAATCCATTGATCGGATTCATCCACCGCCCATGGCCGAGTCCGGTGACAGCACCACCGCCACCGTTCCCGGTCAAGGATCCGGTGTTGAGCTTCGACGAGATCGGCCACATGGTGGAGAGGCGGCTCCCGGGCGCGATGATGCGACACCGCATAGGATTTCGACACACAATCGAGTGGACGAAGCCTGGTGGGTAGGTGACTCGTCGTCGCCCAGTCAGTCATTTCCGTCACGTGTGAGTCGGAAGCCGCACCGGAAAAGAGTTAAGCCGAACGCGGCACCGACAACGGCACCGACTATGGGTTGTACTTTTGTCCACCAATCAAGGAAGAGGCCGACTCGGACCTGCAAGGTGATATCAGCGGTAGTCGCGTAGGCCCGGCTCATTTGGTCGGGTTCCACGTACAGGGTTCCGGCCCATCCGGACACGGACGCAAGCAGACCCACCGTGAGCCCTAGTGCGGCGAAGGCAAGAACAACTGAGCGCATGGGGGCACAATATCGGTGCTGGGCAGAAACAGGTGTCGCGAACGGCATGGGAAGGACGCGCCGAATGTGGGATCAAAACAGCCGGGGCGTGCTGCAGTTGCCGTCGGGCAGTCTCGTTCGTGGACGCGCCTTGCGCGATTCGATGCCGGGCGGCCCACGGCCGGACTTCGGGGTCTACCTGCAGGGCAAGGATCCGGGCGAGTTCGACTGGGACAGCCGATGGGTTCGTTGGCCCGACTTTTGGCTGCCATCCGACTCGAAGGAGCTCGAGGTTCGACTACGAGAAGTGCTGCGCCGCTGCGAAACCGAGAGGGTCGAGATTGCGTGTACCGGTGGTGTGGGGCGAACGGGCACCGCACTGGCCTGCCTGGTTGCGCTCGACGGTATGCCGGGAAGTGCTGCAATCGACTATGTCCGGAGCAATTATTCGGACCGCGCTATCGAGACGCCGTGGCAGAAGCGCTTTGCGAGGAAATTCGTGAAACCGAGCTCTCTGCTCTGAGCAGAATCTGCGACACATCACGGAACGGAGGCTTAGGCTCCGATCATGGGCGAGGTGATACGAATCGATGAGCGTCGAGCAGCACGCGCAGTGGAACCGTTGTGGCGCGAAGTAGTCGGTCGAAGGCTACGCGAGCGCAGACACGCTCGCGGTGACACTCTGGCCGATACCGCTGCCCGGGCAGGCATTGCGCCGCAGTACTTGTCGGAGCTGGAACGCGGCCGCAAGGATCCGTCGAGCGAGATTCTTGCGGCCGTCGTCGGTGCACTGGGCACGTCCATGGCGGAGATCTCAGGCCTGGCGCATCACGACCTGTCCCGAGGCGACGCGACGTTGATGGCGGCCTGACGACCCTCCAGTACCTGGTCGACGACGCCGTAGTCACGCGCAGCCGGTGCCGTCAACACCAGATCACGGTCGGTGTCGTGGCGAAGCCTCTCGACATCGCGTCCCGTGTGCTTCGCGAGAATTGCTTCCATCTCGGCTCGTACTCGAACCACCTCGTCGGCAGCCAGAATCAGATCGGGGATGGTCCCTCGGCCCTGCGCCGCAGGCTGATGCAGCACCACCCGGCTGTGGGTCAACGCCGAGCGGCGCCCTGGTGCTCCCGCTGCGAGCAGTACCGCCCCTGCCGCCACCGCTTGGCCCACACATGTTGTGGCAACGGGCGATCCGATGAATTGCATCGTGTCGTAGACGGCGAGCATGGCAGCCGTGTCACCGCCCTCGCAGTTGATGTACATCGAGATTTCTTGATCGGGGGAGTCGGCCTCCAAGTGGAGCAGCTGTGCGATCATCGCATTCGCCACACCGGCGTCTATTCCGGTACCGAGATAGACGATGCGCTCACTGAGCAGGTGCGAATAGACGTCGACGACGCGTTCGCCGCGCGCATCTCGCGTGATGACATTGGGAATCGTGTACGTGCTCATCGTGCCAACTCCATTCCGAACGACACCCGTCGCGCAGGCATGACCTGATCGAACGAGTCGACGATTGCGTCGACGAACCCGTACTCGCGGGCAGCCTCGGCGGTGAACCAGCGATCGTGCAGAGAGTCGTCGAAGATCTGCTCGCGTGTCTGCCCGGTGTCGTCGGCGATGAGGCCGAGCACGGTATCTCGGGTATGCCGCAGATCGTTGGCCTGAACCTCGACTTCGACGGCCGACCCACCGATGCCCGCGGACCCCTGATGCATCAGTATTCGAGAATGCGGCAGGGCATACCGCTTACCGCGCGTGCCTGACGACAGTAAGAACTGACCAGCGCTGCAGGCCAATCCGAGTGCCAGCGTCGACACGTCGCAGGGTACGAGGTGCATCACGTCGCGGATGGCGAGCATCGCGGGAACCGACCCTCCCGGTGAGTGAATCCACAGGGCGATGTCGGCGGAGGGATTCTCGGCCGCCAACGTCAGCAGGTGGGTGGTGAGGACGGTGCCGTTGTCGTCGTCGAGGGGGCCGTCGAGCACGAGAACCCGATGGCGGAGAAGTTGATTGCGGAGTTCGGGCGGGAACATTCGAGGTGATTCGCTCATGATTCGAGTCTGCGTCCGAATCCGGTTGCACTCCAGTGCTTCTGCTGTGGGCAGCGACTCTGCTCACAGCTTCGTAGTACGTGGAGGGACAATGGTGAGATGACCGCACTCGAGTTTTCCGAATCCATCGTCGTCGCTGCGCCGGTCGACGACGTGTACGCCGTCGTGTCCGACATCACCCGAACAGGAGAATGGAGCCCGATCTGCCAGGAATGCTGGTGGAACGAGGCCGACGGCGGTGGCGTCGGATCGACCTTCACCGGCCGGAACGTGGTGCCGGGCCGCACGTGGGAGACCGTGTCGACAGTGGCGGCAGCCGAACCCGGCCGCGAGTTCGCGTGGGTGGTGGGCGACAACTTCGTCCGCTGGGGCTACACCCTCGAGCCCGTGGACGGTGGCACACGCCTGACCGAGAACTGGAACTTCCTGCCAGGCGGTACCGCGCACTTTCACCGCAAGTTCGGCGACGACGCGCAGAAGGAAATCGACACTCGTAGCCAGGCGGCACTCGACGGTATCCCTCGGACCCTGGCGGCAATCAAGCGAATCGTGGAAGCCGAAGCCTGACTGGCCATCGACGGATATCCTTCCCGCATGGCAGCAACGGTTCTGCGGATATCCACAGTGCTCGAATCACGGGGCCCTGCGGCAGCGATCGTGCTCAGTGACGAGCAGGTCGCGTCCCTCGGTTCCACCAAGACTCCGCCGGTTCGGTTCACGATCGGTGGGCAAACTGTGCGCGGTCGCATCGGCCGGATGGGTGGCGAGAATCTGCTCGGGCTCAACAAGAGCGTTCGCGCCACACTCGGCGTCGAGGCCGGTGACACCGTCGACGTGATCATCGAGTTGGACGACCAGCCGCAGGTGATCGAGGTACCGCCTGCGTTGGCGACAGCTCTGGACGCGGATCCAGCCGTCCGAGCAGCGTTCGATGCGCTGGCACCGTCGACACGAAAAGAACACGCCCGCTCCGTCGCCGACGCGAAACGCGACGACACCCGCGAGCGGCGCATCACGGCAATCGTCCAATCCCTTCGGCCCTGAGGCCACGTCCTGCCCGCCGGGAGAGCGCCACAGGCGGCGGTGCCAGCCCATCGTGACACCATCAGGGCTTGACGTGACACCACTGTGGTGTCACTCTTGATGCATGGAACTTGGGCAGTACGTCAACGACCTCCAACGTCGGTTGGTCGAGTCGGCAGCAACCGGAGACGAGAACACTCGTGCCGCTGCTGAACGACTCGTCGACGGCATGGATGCGGCAACGCGTCTGGTGATGCTCGACGTGCTGTCGGCCGCGGTAGGAGACATCAACCGCGACCTTGCCCCTGGTTCCGTGGACATCAGGCTCCGTGGACGTGAGATCGAATTCGTCGTGGCGGCAGCTGTCTCGGAACCGGAAGACGACGAACAAACCCCTCCCAGCATCGAACTGGACGACACGAGCACATCCCGCACCACTCTTCGACTGCCGGACGCGCTCAAATCGCGGGTGGACGAGGCCGCGGCGTCGGACGGTATGTCGGTGAACACCTGGTTGGTGCGAGCCGTCGCCACCGCTCTTCAACCCAAACAACGCCGTGCCGCGCAACGAACGGTTCGTACCGGGGACAACTTCGCCGGCTGGGCGCGCTGATCGTCGGCTCCAACAAAGCTTTTCAATAACTCTGCGCCGAGCAGAGTGTCACAACCATGCCCGTAGGAGGCATCGCCATGCCCGAATTCGCTACTCCGACGCCGATCGACCTGGCCATCGATCTGCAGGTCGGGAGCATTGACGTCGTTGCTACAGAACGTGCCGACACCGTCGTGACCGTCACTCCCACCAACCCGTCCAAAGCCGTCGATCGTAAGGGGGCCGAGAACACCAAGGTCGACTTCGACGGCGAGCGCCTCACCGTCATCGGTCCCAAGGCCCGCATCAGCTTCTTCGGACCGACAGAGTCCGTCGAGGTGAAAGTCGAACTACCGCAGGGATCTCGACTCACTGCGGAGGTTGCAGCCGGCGGCCTCCGCACCGTGGGCGATCTCGGTGCCGTACGGATCAAGAGCGCGATGGGACCGGTGGAAGTGGGTTCGGCAGAGGACCTGTGGGTGCGCGCCGGGCACGGTAACGCGACCGTGAGTACGGCACTGGGCAACATCGATATCACCGCCGACCACGGCCAGATTCGACTCGGAACGGTCGTCGGTGATGCAGTGCTCAAGGCGTCGCACGGCTCGATTATGGTGCGGGAGTCGGGCACCGAACTCGACGCCAAGCTCTCCTACGGCGATCTCGATGTCGAGAAGTCGCTCGGCGGAGTGAGCGCGAAGACCGCGTACGGCAGCATCACTCTCCACGAAGTAACCAGTGGCGCAATCCAAGTCGAGAGCGGATACGGGCAGGTCACCGTCGGTGTCCGGCGCGGTGTGCCCGCGTGGCTCGATCTGTCGTCCAAGGACGGTCACGTCCGCAACGAACTCACGCCCGAAGGCGCACCCGACGAGACGGAAGAGAGCGTGACGATTCGCGCTCGAACGCGATACGGCGACATTGCCGTCCGGCACAGCTGAGAAGGACAGGCACCCATGAATACATCTGCGATTCACGTCCGCGGACTGCGAAAGTCTTTTGGCGACAAACGTGTACTCGACGGTGTCGATCTCACCGTCGACGCCGGTACCGTCACCGCTCTGCTCGGGTCCAACGGGGCAGGCAAGACCACGACCGTCCATATCCTGTCCACTCTCGTTGCGCCGGATGGTGGTTCGGCAACAGTCTCAGGCTGCGACGTTGTCGGCAATCCCGACGGCGTTCGTGCAGCAATCGGTCTGACCGGTCAGTTCTCGGCGGTCGACAACCTCTTGACCGGCGAGGAGAACCTGCTGTTGATGGCCAGACTGCGTCATCTCGGCTCGCGATCCACACCGCGGGTGACGGAGTTGCTCGAGCAGTTCGATCTGGTCGAGGCCGGTAGAAAGCCGTTGTCCACGTATTCGGGTGGCATGCGGCGACGGCTCGATCTTGCCATGACCCTCGTCGCCCCACCGCGCGTCATCTTCCTCGACGAGCCGACCACCGGCCTCGACCCACGCAGCCGACGCTCCATGTGGGATATCGTGCGATCCCTCGTTGCCGACGGCACCACCGTGCTGCTCACCACCCAATATCTTCATGAGGCAGATGAACTCGCTGACCGGATCGCAGTTCTGGACGGCGGCCGGATCGTTGCCGACGGTACCCCGGACGAGCTGAAGCGTCGCATACCTGGCGGCCACATCCGATTGCGCTTCGCCGATGTCCTGACGCTCGACGACGCAACCCGCGCATTCGGCGATGCGGTCGTCGACGCCGACGGTCTGGCGCTGTCGGTACCGACCGACGGAAGCGTCCGCACTCTGCAGGCCGTGTTGAGTCGGCTGGAAGCGGCGGGCGTCGCGGCCGACGACCTGAGTATCCATACCCCCGACCTCGATGACGTGTTCATGGCATTGACCGGCCGGGCCGACAGCAAGGTCGAATCATGACAACTGCAACGACATACGTGATGAGTGACTCGATCACCATGCTGCGCCGCAGTCTTCTGCACATTCGGCGATATCCGGGCTTGACGATGTTCGTCATCGGCGCGCCAGTGGTGTTCCTGATGTTGTTCGTCTTCGTATTCGGAGGAACCCTGGGCGCAGGTTTGCCCGGTGTGGACCCAGACGCCGGACGGTCTGCATATCTGCCGTACGTGATGCCGGGCATCCTCGCCATGACGATTGCCGGTACCGCCGGTGGAACGGCGACCACCGTCGCAATGGACATGACCGAAGGCATCACCGCGCGCTTCCGGACGATGGCGATCTCGCGTGCAGCGGTTGTGGCAGGCCACGTTCTCGGCAACACGGTGCAGGCCGTTCTCGGAGTGGTGGTTGTGCTCGCAGTGGGTCTTGCCGTCGGCTTTCGACCGAATGCCAATCCTCTGCAATGGGTCTCGATTCTGGGAATGGTGCTGCTCATCGCCTTCGCGATCAGTTGGCTCGCGGTGGCGATGGGTATGGCGTCGAAGTCGGTGGAAACCGCGAGCAACCTACCGATGCTGTTGCTGCTGTTATCGTTTCTGGGAAGTGGGTTCGTTCCGACCGACACGATGCCATCAGGACTGCGATGGTTCGCCGACTACCAACCGTTCACGTCGTTCGTCGAAACCCTACGCGGACTGTTGGCGGGGGAGCCGATGGGCACGAATCTGCCACTCGCACTGGCTTGGTGCGCGGTCATCACAGTGGCGGGGTACGTCTGGGCGATGGCGATCTACGAGAAGAAGTCGGTGCGCTGAGACCTACTGCACCCTGAGGCCAGTGGTCGTAGCCTTCGCTACCCGGGACGATGGTAGTAGCCGGTCAATTCCGCAGCGGTTGTCCAACCTAGTCTGGTGTAGAGCGCTCGTCCGTCCGACGTAGCACCGAGAACTGCACGCGTTCTGCCGGCTCGAAGTGCACCCTGCTCGAGGTAGTTCATCACGACCGAGCCCAGGCCACGGCGGCGATGTGAATCTTCGGTCACAATCTGATCCGGCACAACGAACACCTGACCCAAGCCGATCTGCCCGCGCGCAGCCAACTCTCCGGCAGTGGTACGAATCTCCGTCGTCAGCAACGTATCCGACGCCTGAACGGTTCGCACGTCATAGCCGTCGGGTGCCGCTACCGCGGCGGCCACAGTGATCTCTCGCAGCATGAACCACGCAGGATCGGTCCTGACCCATCCTGTCGAAAACAGTGATTCCCACGATGGTCCCCCCACATATTTGACGCAGGCATACGGCGGTGGTGAGCTCTCGACAATCGATTCGACCTGCTCGGCGGTCGGTGTGTGCAAGACGTATCGACGAGACTCTCGCGTCATACCGGTGTCGATCGCCCAGCCGCCCTCGATCTCGACCGGTGCCGATGTGACTCGCGAGTGGGCCCAACCGTGGACCCAGCCCTCGACGTAGTCCAGCTGCCTCATCACACCACCGCAGCAGGCGTGCTCGACGCGACGGCCGCCGCCGGGCCGATCCCCGAGGACAGGCCAGCGAGAATGCCCACAGCCGAGGTGATGTCGGGAAGTGACCGCGTGAAGGGAATGCGCTGATGATCGTCGAAGGCGTATCCCGTTCCGAATCGCAGCCCCGGCGCCAGCAGCAATCCGTGCGCATGGGCTTCGGCGACGAGGGAGCTGGATCGAATGCCGTCGGGTAGGGAGCACCACAACGCCAAGCCTCCGTCCGGTACTCGAAAGTGCCAGTCCGGCAGTTGATCACGCATCAATGCGACGGTGTGGTCACGAGCAACTCTCGATGCCTCCGCGCGCACCCGACGAACCTCGTCGTACTTGCCCATCAACTCGACCGCAGCCAGCTGATCGATGACGGACACCGAAAGTTGTCGTCGCGCATAGGTTGCGGCGATTCTCGTCAGCAGACCTGCTTCGGCTCGAACCCAGCCGACTCGCAGCCCTCCCCACACCGTCTTGCTCGTCGACCCGATCGTCACCGTCGCAACATCCGGAGTTGCGGCTCCGAACGGTTCGATGTCGGGCGACCCGTCGAGAGACAGATCAGCTGCGACCTCGTCGACGATCGTCAGCACCGCGTGGCGGTGCATGGTGGCAGACAGTTGTCGGCGCGTTCGGAGGGGCAGCCGCGCGCCGGACGGATTGGAGAAGTCGGGCATGAAATACGCCAGCGTCGGAGCGCTCTGTCGAGTGGCTCGATCTGCCGATGTCACGAATTCGTCGGTGTCGTCCGGGTCGATGGGAACCGGGATGCAGCGCCCGCCCAGTGAATGAACGAGTTCGACGACACCCGGGTACGTCGGGTGCTCCACCAGCACCCGGGCACCGGGCTCGGTGAACGTGGCCAACACCGCGTGGATGGCGTCGGTGGCACCGGAGGTGACGAGAACGTTGTCGGCCGTGGTCGGTACTCCACGCGCTCGGTAGTACGCGGCAATGGCTTCGCGGAGCTCGAACAAACCGGACGGAGCGTAGCCACCCAGGGAGAAACGGTCTCGAATCTTCTCTGCCGCAACGCCGTACGCATCGGACAACAGAGGCGAGGCCGAGGGGGACGCGTTGACGAACTCCAAATTGGCAGTCTCCCGGTCGCCGGCCAGCGATCCCCAGGACGGTAGCGAACCCGTCGGGGAAACATAGGTACCCGAGCCTCGCTGGGCGCTGATCCAGCCGCTCTCCCGAAGATGACGATAGGCCGACGCAACCGTCACCCGACTGACGTCCAAACTGATCGACAGCGCCCGCTCGGCAGGCAGCCGCGTCTGAGCCGATACCTCACCGCTCTCGATGAGCCGACGCAGCTCGTCGGCGATCTCGAGGTAGAGGGGACCACCGGATCTGTTCCGCAACGTCGACGGGCCGATCCGTGCGGCCAATTCCGGGGCCGAGATCGCGGTCGCATCGTACGAGTCCATGCATGCCACTCTTGCACACTGGACTGCATATTTTCGGCCGAAAGCAGTCCATTGTTGGTCCATGATCGCAATTGGAGCTGTATTGGTCCTGTCCATGGTGGGCGCAGGGTGGACTGTGGTCGCACTGCGCGAGGGTGGACGATGCGGTCCCGCCGGACCACCGCGCAGTCGTGTTCGGTCCGACTGAGACCCGTTCAGCGGGCGGTCTGGCTCAGCGAGTCGGTGTGGAGCCTCTGACGATGCAGCGAAACCCGATGTGGGACATCCCCGAGTCGATGGGTTGTGCCTGCCGCGATGCGGGACGGTAACGGCGGCAATAGTTTTCGGCACACAGGTGGGAACCGCCCTTGATGACCCGACGCGAGACGGTGCCGGCGGGATCGTTCGGATCGTGGCTGCCCGCGGCCGACGTGACGCGCGGATCGACCGCAGGTCCGCAGCAGGCATGGGTGGCGGTCTCGCGGTGATCGGTGCGGTAGAAGTCCGACGTCCACTCCCAGACGTTCCCGGTGACGTCGTACAGGCCGTAGCCGTTGGGCGGATAGGAACGCACGGCCGTTGTCCTTCGATCGGCGACCGGTTTGAGGTTCTGCCAGGGAAACTCCCCGATCCAGTAGTTGGCCAGCTGCGTACCCATCGGTGCCAGTTGGTCGCCCCAAGCGTAGGGCGCGCCGTTCAACCCGCCGCGAGCCGCGCGTTCCCACTCGGCTTCGGTGGGTAGTTCCTTGCCCGCCCACTGTGCGTAGGCGTGCACGTCCTCCCAGCTCACATGCGTGACCGGATGCAGTTCGCGCCCGTCGATACCGGACCCGGGGCCCTCCGGATGCGCCCAGTTCGCCCCCGGGATCAGCCGCCACCAGCCCTGCCAATTCGTCAGATCCACCGGGCCCTGCGTCGGGGTGAACACCAGCGAACTCGGCACCAGCCGCGTTGCATCCGCGTCCGGATAGTCCGCCGGATCCATCGGCCGCTCAGCCACCGTCACGTACCCGGTGGCTTTGACGAACCGTCTGAACTGGGTGACGGTCACCGGAGTCTCGTCTGCCCAGAACCCGTCGACACTCACCTCGTGAACGGGTGCTTCCTCGGGATAGTCGACCCAGTCCGACCCCATCCGAAACGGGCCGCCGGGGACCCACTGCATTCGAGGGAAAGGTGGGGCGCTCATGGCGGCGATCGTACACATTGCCGAGGAATCCCATTGTGCTGTGCCGGAATTGAGTCGACTGTGCGCGACCTCTGCCCGTGACCGTTTCTTTGCCGTGCCCGCGTACCCGCACCGGCGCAAACGCGCGCGCATTCGCTGAACGCGCGCGAACTCGTCTCACCGATGGGTGCCAATCCGCTCGCCTATGGCAAGTGCGCGCGCATTTGCCGGGTCCGGACCGCGACGACGAGATCCGGATCGCGCCACCCAAGCCCAGGTCGCGGCCGCAGTACCCGCCAGTAGCGAAACGTGATGCTTGCCACTTCTCGAACCCGCTGTTATCTTGGAAACACATTCCATCAGATGGAATCGTTCATGGAATTCAGAGGAGTGGACAGTGGCATCTCGTTCCAACGAAGTACCCGTCGCGATCTCGGGTGCGGGGCCGGTGGGGATGGCGTTGGCCATCGATCTCGCCCTTCGCGGTATCCCGAGCGTGCTGTTCGAGAAGCGTTCGGAGGAGGAACGGATCGTCGCACGCGCCAACATGACCAACGTTCGCTCCATGGAGCACTTCCGACGCTGGGGCATCGCAGATGCGTTGCGCGACAACGATCCTGTGAGCCCTATGGTCTACCGTGACGTGGCCTTCGTGACCCGCCTGACCGGTCACGAGGTTTTGAGGTTTCCCCGCGCATACGAATGGTCGGAGCGGCTACCCATCGCGTCCGAGGTCGCGGAATGGGCCCCGAACGAGGCGATCGAGAAGACGCTGCGGGACCGCGTGAAGTCCCTTCCTCTCATCGATCTGCGCTTCGAGAACGAAGTGAAGAGATTCGAGCAGAACGACCACGGGGTGACCGTCACCGTTGCCACCCCGGACGGCGAACAGACGCTGCTGGCGCAGTACATGGTGGTCTCCGAGGGCAGTCGCAGCCGACTACGTCGTGACGGCCTCAACGTCC
Organism: Rhodococcus sp. 06-418-5; assembly: GCF_002258285.1. Taxonomy (NCBI): domain Bacteria; kingdom Bacillati; phylum Actinomycetota; class Actinomycetes; order Mycobacteriales; family Nocardiaceae; genus Rhodococcus; species Rhodococcus sp. 06-418-5. Next base: position 100,152 of record NZ_NOYE01000014.1, on the reverse strand, counting down.
GAATGGAAGGTCATCCCAACCTCGCACGCAGCTTCCTGTGGCACATCAAGGCTCCGGCACTGGCCGAGCTGTGGAAGGCCACTCCGATGGCCTCGATGCTGCTGTTCTACAACGAGGACCGTGCCGGCGACAGTCTGGTGCCGCAGTCGGGCACCGATCACTGGGCCTACTTCTGCTCGCCCGTACCCGAGGACGTCGACGGTGACGACTGGGAAGCCTGCCGCGCCATGCTCTTTCGTGCAATCGGCGAGGAATTCGAGGTCGAGCCACTCGCGGGCGGTACCTTCATCACGCACTCGATCCAGGCGCCTCGATTCGACTTCGGCCGCGTACTGCTGGCCGGCGATTCGGCGCACATGGTCTCGCCGATGGGCGGATTCGGCATGAACATCGGTATCGGTGACGCCGCCGACCTGGGTTGGAAACTCGCCGCGTTGATCGACGGTTGGGGCGGTCCCCTCATGCTCCCGAGCTACAGCATCGAACGCGGTGAAGCGGCGCGCTTCATCCTCGCCGGTTGCGAGAGCAATCAGGCCGTAGGCTCCCGCGAGCTGGTGCGCGACGGTATCGAGGACGACGGCCCCGTCGGTGAAGCGATCCGCGCCCAGGTGGCCGAGGACATCGCGATCCAGAAGGCCCGTCAGTTCAAGCGAATGGGTGGCCAACTCGGCTACCGCTACTCGTCGTCTCCCATCATCTACCGCGACGGAACCGACCAACCTGCACCGTCTTTCGAGGACTACGTACCGTCGTCCTATCCCGGAAATCGTGCACCGCATCATTGGCTCGCGGACGGCTCGTCGCTGTACGACCACCTGGGGAACGGCTTCACGCTCCTTGTCCTCGGCGACGTCGAACACGGCGCTCTCACCGATGCCGCGGCAGAACGCAACGTGCCACTGCAGATCCTCACCGTCGAGGATCCCGACCTCACCGATCTGTGTGAATTGTATTCCGCCGGAGCGACATTGATCCGCTCGGATCACCATGTCGCGTGGCGCGGCGACGCGCTTCCCGACGATCTCGACCATCTGCTCGATGTCGTCACCGGATCGGTCTCGTTCATCTGAACTGCCAGGCCCTTCAATTCCCATCCACCACATCACCGAAAGGCTCACTCTCATGCCCAAAGTCACCCGTCTAGGCCACGTCGGACTGTTCGTCTCCGACCCCGAGATCATGATGGAGTTCTACTCGACATTCCTCGGAATGACCGTCACCGACCGCGACGAACGCCGCGTCTTTCTGAGTTCGCGGCCGTCGGAGGAGCACCACGAGATTCTGCTCGCGAAGAACCTCGAACGCCACACCGATCCGCAGCAGCTCTCGTTCGTCGTCGATTCGTTGGCCGACCTGCGTGCGTTCTATGCCCAGATCGTGGAGCGCAAGTACGACATCGACCACATCAGCAATCACGGCAATGCGCTCGGTTGCTACTTCCGCGACCCCGAGGGAAACCGAGTGGAGGTCTACTGGCACACCGGAATCGAATGGCCGCAGCCGTTCAGTGAGCCCATCGATCTCTCGCTGTCGGAGGAGGAGTTGCGCAGCCGCCTCGACGAGATGGTCGCGGCGTAGGAAACCCGGCCGGGACCGCGGAGGAGAAGAGCGTTGAAAGAAGGAATGATCGCCGAGGTGGTTGCGTTCAGCGGCCACAACGGCGACCGCATCGAGGGCTATTCGGCTCGCCCGACCGCTGCCGAGCCGGTGGGCAGCGTCGTCGTGCTGCACCACGCACCCGGGCTCGACTTCTGGTGCAAAGAGGTGGTCCGACGGTTCGCCGAGTGCGGATACGCGGCCCTCGCGCCGAATCTCTATCACCGCCGCGGTCCCGGTCACTGGGCCGAGGTCGCCGCGGCGGCCCGGGCCGAGGGATTGGGAAAGGCCATGCCCAACGACCAGGTGATGGGCGACATCGCCGGGGCCACCGACTACGTGAAGTCGCAGCCCGGATCCAATGGCAAGGCCGGGGTGATCGGATTCTGCTCCGGCGGACGGCAGGCCTTCCTCGCGGCGTGCGACGTACCGGCATTGGACGCCGCCGTCGACTGCTGGGGTGGAAGCATCGTGCCGCAGACTCCCGATCCGACGAAGCCGAATGCCCCCTCGCGGGGAGTCATTCATCGCGCTCCCGACATGTCGGCTCCGCTGCTGGGGATCTTCGGCAACGACGACACCAATCCGGATCCGACGCAGGTCGACGACATCGAACGTGAGCTGACCAGGCTCGGCAAAGATTTCGAGTTCCATCGTTACGACGGTGCGGGACATGGGTTCTTCGCTACCGACCATCCGCATTACCAGCAGGCACAGGCGGTGGACGGCTGGAAGAAGGTCTTCGCCTTCTTCGATGTGCATCTGCAGTCCGACGCATCCTGATCGACGTTCAGGCGAGGGTCGAAACGCACAGAAACCCCGGAGGAATTGAGGGTTGTGTGATGGCTCTCACATGGCTAGTCTCGATTCCGTACCTCGGAATCGCATTCCACGAAGGCCACGCGAGTAGTCCACGAGACCGCGTGAGCACCCCGCACGCGCTCTCGAAGGAAGAACCCCAATGTCACTCACTCCCTCCCGTCCCACCAGGGCCGGGTCGAAGTCCGCGAAGTTGATGGTCATCGCGGCAACCATGTCGGCCGTACTCGCCGGCTGCGCCGCCGAAGCGGCATCACCGACCGGCACTGCTACCAGCGGCTCGACGGCGGTAGCCACGGACCAGACCAACACCTCGGCTGTCACCGACCTGGTCGACTACACCGGAGGAACCGCAGGCGCAGCCGATCAGAGCCTCGAACCCGTCACCATCGGATGGGTCAATCAGCAGGGCGGTGCCCTCGGATTCCCGGCCGCCACCGACGGTGCCGAGGCCGCCGTGAAGTACGTGAACGAGAACCTCGGCGGTATCGGCGGGCATCCGCTGAAACTCGAGACGTGCTTCGTCGTCGAGAACGAGCAGGACGGCAACAGTTGCGGCCTGCAGCTGGTCAACGATCCGGACGTTCGGACCGTGCTGTTCGGCTCGACCATCACCGGCAATCAGTCGTTCCTGGCGGTCAACAAGGGGCAGAAGCCGATCCTGATGGCCAACTCCATCAGCTCCACCGACGCTCAGAGCGACAACGTCTTCATCTACAACGGCAACCCGTCGTCGATCTTCCGTGGACTGACGACCTACCTGGACACCGTGGTCGGCGCGAAATCGGTGGCGCTGATCTACCCGCAGAACGCTCAAAGTGCAGACGGCGCAAAGGTTCTGCAGACTGCGCTGGATTCGGTCGGAATCGAGGTCAAGGCCGTCGGCTTCGACCCGTCGACCACCAACCTCACCGCCGCAGCAGTGGCCTCGGGCGCATCGGACGCCGACGCCATCGTGCCGCTCGTCTCGACTCCGCCGACCTGTGTTGCCGCGGCCAAGGCTCTCGACACGCTGGCCGTGACGGCCCCCATCATCGGAGCCGGCTCGTTCTGCTTCACCGACCAGGTGGCGCAGGGACTCGGCGGTGACGCACCGAAGTGGCAGCAGATCTCCACCCAGACCAACGTTGCCGACATGAGCCAGCCCGACGTCCAGTCGTACATCGACGCCTCGACGACCGCCGGATTGTCCGAGACGTCCCAGGCCACTCCCGACGCCGCCCTCGCATGGGGCCTGGTCGCCACCGCGACCCGATTCCTCAATGCTGCAGGCGGTTCCGAGGCAACCGCGCCGGCGATCGCCGAACAGGCGAAGTCCTTCACCGGCCCGCTCCTGTTGGGTAGCGCCACCGTCGCCTGCGGCGCGAACACCGCCGAGCCTGGCCTGTGCGGTGCCCAGACACGAGTCTTCGAATACACCGGCAACGGCTCGTACACCGCCCTCACCGACTGGCTCGAACCATCGGGCTCCTGACCCATCGATCTCCGACAGCCCCCACACTCTCGAGAAAGAAGACCATCATGACCGCTGTAGCCAACGACACCGTCGAACATTCCAGCCCCGCGTCGAGTCCGGAAGTGCTCATCGAACGAGCACGATCGTTCCGTGATCATCTGCTCGCAGAACAGGATTCGACGGACGCTCGCGGCACCTACTCGCCCGAGACGCACGAATTGTTCAAGGAGGCCGGCTTCTACCGCACCTTGCTCCCGCAGCGTTTCGGTGGGCTCGAGTACGACGTCACCTCGTTCGTCAGGATGATCATCGAAATCGCCCGCGGCTGCCCGGGTTCGGGCTGGTGCCTGTGCCTTGCCTCCGGTCACGGACTGCAGATCGGCGGACTGTTCGACGAGAAGGCGCAAGCCGAGGCGATCGGACCCGGCGGGGACTTCGCAGCCCCGATGCGCGGCGTGCCGATGGGCACCGCGACGCTGCAGGACGACGGTCGCTGGAGCGTCGACGGAACCTGGGACTACTGCTCGGGATCGCCCTACTCGACCCACGCGATTCTCGCGGTGCGGCTCATCGAGGGTGGCGAGAAGACCGGCCAGGGATTGGCTCTCGTTCCGCGCAACGGCTGGATCCTGCAGGACGATTGGAAAGAGCGCGCGTTCGGTATGCGCGGCAGCGGCTCGAACAGCATCACCGTCACCGGCACCGCGGTGCCGGAGGAGAACGTGGTGCGCGGCAGCCTGTTGCAGTTCCGCGGCGGACTGAAGACCCCCGGCTACGAACTGCACGGCAATCCGATGTACGCAGGCCATCCCATGGGCTACCTGCAACTCGAGATCACCTCGGTACTCGTGGGCTGCGCCTGGGCCGCGCTCGACGAGTACGAGCGCATTCTGCGGACCAAGAAGACCATGGGCCCCAACCCACTTCCGCGCTTCACGTCCCCGGATTTCCAGCGCTACTGGGGCGTCGCGGCCGGCAAGATCCGTGCGGCCGAGGACATCCTGGTGAAGATGAGCCAGCACTACTCCGAGCTGTGCGCGTCGTCGGTACAGGACGGCGGCGAGTTCGAGCCCGAGGACCTGATGAACATCAACGCCAGCACCCACCACGCCGTCAACCTCGCCTGGGAAGCCGTCGAACTGCTGTTCCGTACCTCGGGAACCAGCGAAGGCGGCCGCAACGGTTCACGCATGCAGCGCTACTACCGCGATATGTCCACGGCGCGAACCAATGTGGGCCTGCAGTGGGAGACCTTCGCGCAGATGTTCGCCCAGGAGCACTTCGACCTCTCGCCGGCACCGCTCGCGTGATGGCCGGGCCCACGATTCGACTCGGGCGGGCGTAGCGCATGGATACCGTCTTCCTGTTCGCTCTGCTCGGGTTGGGTACCGGCGCACTGATCGCGATGATCGCGGTCGGCGTCGTACTCAGCTGGCGCGGTAGCGGAACAATCAACATCGCGGCCGGTGCCGTGGTCATGGTCGCCGGCTACCTCTTCTGGTCCCTGCGCACCGGGTTCTTCGCCCCCGCATTGACCACTCCCGCAGCGATCGTCGTGACGCTGCTGGCGATGGCTCTGCTTGCCGTCATGGTCGAGTTCGCCGCCGTCAAACCGCTGAGATCCGCCTCGCCGCTCGCCAAACTCGTCGCGTCCATCGGCGTCCTGCTGCTACTGCAGGCGGTGGTCCAGCTCGTGTTCGGTACTGCTCCGCTCGACAGCCCGGCGGTATTGACCGACTCGGTCGTCAGAGTCGGCGGCGTGACAGTGCCGGTGGCACAGCTGATTCTGGCCGCAGTGGTCGTCCTGATCTCGACGGCACTGGCGGCGCTCTACCGCTTCACCCGCTTCGGTATCGCGACCCGCGCGGCGTCGGAGAGCGAGCGTTCGGCCGTACTGGCCGGGTTGTCGCCGTCGTCGATCTCGCTGGCCAACTCCATACTCGCCTATGTCACGGCCGGCTTCGTCGGCATCCTGGCCGCCTCCATCGTCGGAGTCAGCGCCTCGACGCTGCCGCTGCTGGTGATCCCGGCCTTGGCCGCTGCCTTGTTCGCGGGGTTCAGTTCGATCGGAATAGCCTGCGCAGCAGGGCTTCTCATCGGCATGGCCGAGTCGCTGCTCTCCTACGCCTCGACCATGGCCTGGTTCCCGACGCAGGACGGAATCACCCCACCCGGGTTGCAGCAGCTCGCAGAGTTCCTGCTGATCGTCATCGCACTGTGGTGGAAGGGTTCGACACTGCCGCAGCGCGGCGAATTCGTCGGACGCTCGCTCCCGGCGGTACCCCGTCAAGAGCACCTGCTGCGCCGCGTCGGCCCGGTCTTCGTCGTCGGAGCGATCGCACTGCTCGTCCTCCCCGCGGACCTACGCCAGGCCATCACCACCGGCCTCGTCGCGACCGTCCTGTGCCTGTCGTTCATCGTCATCATGGGATACGTCGGGCAGCTGTCGGTGGTGCAACTCGCGCTCGCCGGGTTCGCCGCGTTCGCAGTGTCGCGGCTGGGCACCGAATTCGGGCTCGGCTTCCCGGCCGCCCCGATCATCGCCGTTCTCGCGGCGACGGCACTGGGCGTGGGGATCGGAGCCGCGGCCCTGAGAGTGCGCGGAGTGACCCTGGTGGTGGTGACCCTCGCCGCGGCCGTGGCCATCGAACAATTCGTGTTCGCCAACTCCGAGTGGGGCGGGGGTCAGACCGGGGCACCCGTGGCCTCGCCCACGCTGTTCGGAATCAACTTCGGACCCGACTCGGGTCTGCGCGGACTGGACGGCGCACTACCGAGCCCGATGTTCGGACTCGTCGCGCTGGTGGTCGCCACCCTCGCGTACATGGGCGTGGTCTACCTGCGCAACAGCGACCTCGGTCGTCAGATGTTGGCCATCCGCTCCAACGAACGTGCCGCAGCCGCAGCCGGAGTCAACGTGAGAACGGTCAAGATCGTCGCCTTCGGCATCACCTCGGCACTGGCCGGAGTGGCGGGAGTCATGTACGCCTACCAGTTCGGCACCGTCTCGGCGAACAGCTACGGGATCTCCGTCGCTCTGACTCTGGTGGCGAGTGTCTACGTACTCGGCGTGACGCTGCCGCAGGGAGCCGTACTGGCGGGCTTCGGAGCGATCGGCTCGGTGATACCGCTGATCCTGCAGAAATACGTTCTCCCCGCAGACCACATCTCCCTGTACGTACAGCTGCTCATCGGCGGAGGTCTGCTGCTCCAACTGCGGTTCTTCCCGGACGGCCTGCTCGTGTCGAGGTCGATCAAGAAGGAACGCAAGATGACCGGCATCGACACCCTCGTGCCGGAACTGCCACGGATGAAGAGCGTACGAACATGACGACCAACGTTCTCGAAGCACACAACATCGAAGTACGGTTCGGCGGCGTGCACGCGTTGCGCGGCGTCGACCTGCAGGTACGCCCCGGCCAGATCGTCGGCCTGATCGGACCCAACGGTGCAGGCAAGACCACCTTCGTCGACGCCATCACCGGATTCGTCCCGGCCGGTGGGTCCATCGAGATCGGTGGCCGCGACGTCAGCGGTCTGCGACCCCATGCACGAGTGCGTGAGGGACTGTGCCGCACCTGGCAGGCCGTCGAACTGTTCGACGACCTGACGGTGGCGGAGAACCTCGCCGTGGCCTCACGCCATCCCACCGTGAAGTCGACGATCGCCGGCATGTTCGGCCTCGGCGTCGACGATATCGCCGGCGCAACAAAGACTCTCGACGACGTCGGAATCGGCCACCTGGCCCGGGCACTGCCCACCGAACTCTCCGAGGGGCAACGCAAACTCGTCGGAATCGCCAGGGCCCTAGCGTCGAAGCCTGCCATTCTGTGCCTCGACGAGCCTGCCGCCGGCCTGGACACGACCGAAAGCTCCTTTCTCGGAAAGCAGTTGCGCAGCCTGGGTGACCACGGAACACCGATGTTGCTGATCGACCACGACATCTCGTTCGTGTTCGGCACCTGCGACTACGTCGTCGTCCTCGAGTTCGGTCAGGTGATAGCGCAGGGACTCCCACATGTCGTGCGATCCGACCCCCGCGTCATCTCGGCCTATCTCGGTCACGACGTCGCCGCGGCCGGAAAGGATCTGACATGAGCGCGGTTCTGAGCGTCGATCACCTCTCGGCCGGCTACCAGCGATCGGTGGTGGTCCGAGACATCGGCATCGAAGTCGGGACGGGCGAGGTCGTGGCTCTGCTCGGGCCCAACGGTGCGGGCAAGACCACCACTCTCAAGGCAGTCTCGGGGCTGGTGCGTTCGTTCGAGGGCGGAGTGAGCCTGCTGGGTGAGAACCTCGCGGCACTGTCACCGACCAACCGGGCGCGCCGCGGCATCGCGCACGTGCCCGAGGATCGAGGACTGTTCTTCGGCCTGACCGTCGCCGAACACTTCAAATTGCGCAGGCGCGGTGAGACTCTCGACGCAGACCTCGCCTTCGACTACTTCCCGGCGTTGACGAAACTGAGCAACCGGCTCGCCGGAGTTCTCTCGGGAGGCGAGCAACAGATGTTGGCCGTGGGCCGAGCACTTGCCCGCAAACCGGCACTACTGCTGCTCGACGAACTCAGCCTCGGGCTCGCGCCGGTCATCGTGCAGGCACTGCTGCCGGTGATCCGCCGGTTCGCCGACGACACCGGCTGCGGCGTTCTGCTCGTCGAGCAGCACGTGGAGCTCGCCCTCGGAATCTCGGACCGGGCCTACCTGATGGCCCACGGCGACATCTCGGCCGGACACGACGCCCAGGTACTGCTGCAGGACAAGGGGCTGGTTCGAGCCAGCTACCTGGGCGGAGACCAATGGGACGCAAGCGAAGCGGACCTGGCGACAACAACCACCACAGAAGGAGAGAAATGAAAATAGGAATCATCGGAGCCGGACGGATGGGTCAGGCATTGGCCGGACTGTTCACCCGGGCCGGACACGACGTCATCCTCAGCAACTCGCGCGGCCCGGAATCGTTGGCGGACATCGTCGACGAGTTCAACGGACACTGCTCCGCGGGAACGGTGCAGGAGGCCGTCGACAGCACCGACCTGGTCTTCCTCGCCACCCCGTGGGGCAAGACCGCCGCGGCCGTCTCGGTCGTCGAGAACTGGGACGGCAAGATCGTCGTCGACACGACGAACAACCGGACCGCCCCCGGACCGCAGGGAGTCATCGACATCGGCGGCCGGATCTCGAGCGAGATGGTCGCCGAGTACGTACCGGGCGCGCGAGTGGTCAAGGCGCTTAACGTCACTCCCATCCACATCATGGCGACCACACTGTCGGCCGGCGCGGACCCTCAGCACGCGGTCTACATGGCAGGCGACGACGACGACGCGAAGAAGCTGGTGACAGATCTTCTCGCGACCATCGGTGGAGTCGCCATCGACACGGGCGATCTGCACACCGGCGGAGCGCTCCAGGGGATGGGCGGGGCACTGCCCGGTGACATGGACATGCTCAGCGTCCCGGCCGCCGAGGCCAAGCTCGCTGCAGCCAAGAGCTAGACCCACCAACACAATTCGAGGAGAACACCATGACCATCGTTCAGTTGAGCAAGACGACCACCCTCACCGCCAAGGCCGACGAGGTCTGGTCTTTCGTCAGCGACTTCGGCGGCTACGCCTCCTGGCAGCCGCACATCGACGCCGTGGAGATGCAGGCCGACGGTAGCCGCAAGGTCGACTTCTCCCGCGGCGACTCGGTCTTCGACCGCATCGCGGCTCAGGACGACGCCGCCCGATCGCTCACCTACGAGTTGGTGCCGGGCCAGCCCGGACCGATGCAGCACCTCGCCGCCACCTTCACCGTGCGTGAAGCAGGCGACGGTTCCGAGGTGGAATACGCCATCGAGGCCGACGTGCCCGAGGAGATGCAGGACGGTGCCCGCGTCGGTATCGGAGCGGACATCGACGGCGCTCTCGACGGCCTGAACAGCAAATTCGGTGGCTGACGACGCCCCCGTCGCACTGGTGACCGGAGGAGCGGGATTCATCGGGTCGGCTGTCGTCGACCAGCTCCGCGCCTCCGGCCACCACGTGGTGGCACTCGACCTACACGGTGATCCGGCGGTCGACCTGTCCGACGAACACGCCGTGCGCGCAGCCGCACGGGCAGTGCTCGCCGAATACGGCCGCGTCGACGTCCTCGTCCACGCCGGGGTCTCGTTCCAGCGTGCGACTCTCGCCGATCTGGATGCCGCGGTGCTGCGCAACGTCATGGCCGTCAACGTCGAAGCGCCGCTGTGGCTGGTCCAGGAGCTCGAACCGGGAATGACCGAGCGGGGATTCGGACGCGTGGTGTTCCTCGTGTCCGACACGTTCTTCAACCCACCGCCGGTGTCGGACATGCTGCCGTACATCACCAGCAAGGGCGCGCTCATCGGCGCGGCACGCTCGCTGGCGCGCTCCCTCGGCGCGTCGGGCATCACCGTGAACTGCGTTGCACCGGGTCTGACGCCACCGCCGGTCGGCGGCATGGAACAGCACGTCAAGGACGACGTGCTGCGCAGGCAGGCACTTCCGCGTCCACTGGTCCCCGACGACGTGGCCAACGTCGTCGCGTTCCTGGTGCGGCCGGAGAGTCAGGCCATCACCGGTCAGACGCTGTGCCCCGACGGTGGGCTGGTGTTGCTGTGACGTCCCATGTGGCGGTGCGGGCCGGTAAACGGATGTCGGCCGAAGAGGCCGTCGCGGACATTCCCCACGGCGCGAGCATCGGCGTCGGGGGATTCGGCACCGCCGGAGTGCCGTGGGCGTTGGTGCGAGCACTGCGTGCCCAGGGTGCCTCCGGCCTGACCGTCGTGGCGAACAACTGTGGGGTCAACGGTGCAGGTCTGGCTCTGCTGCTGCACGATCGCCGCATCGACCGGGTGATCGCGTCGTACATCGGATCGAACGAAGAGTTCGCGCGGCAGTACATGAGCGGCGAGCTCGAGGTCGAGCTGACACCGCAGGGGACGTTGGCCGAGCGGCTGCGGGCCGGCGGGGCCGGCATCGCTGCCTTCTTCACCCCCACCGGTGTCGGCACCCTCGTCTCCGACGGCGGCATGGCGCATCGCTACAACTCGGCCGGGGACGTGGTGAAAGCGTCCGTTCCCAAAGAGATTCGCCGATTCGGACTCGGTGGCCGCGAGCGTGAGTACGTGCTCGAAGAGGGCATCGTGACGGACTACGCATTGGTTCGTGCCTCGGTGGCCGACACTGCGGGCAATGCGATATTCAGGGCCTCGGCGCAGAACTTCAACCCGGATGTGGCGATGGCCGGCCGCATCACCGTCGTCGAGGCCGAGCGCATCGTCGAACCTGGCGAGCTCGATCCCGACTCCGTTCAGCTCTCCGGCGTGTTCGTCCAGCGTGTGGTCGAAGTGCCGGACGAGGTGGTCGCATGACCGGCCTCGGCTGGGACCGGGACGAGATGGCGCGGCGGGCCGCGCAGGAACTACGTCCCGGCCAGAGCGTCAACCTCGGAATCGGTCTCCCCACCCGCCTGGCCAACCATCTGCCGTCCTCGCTCGGAGTGACCGTGCACAGCGAGAACGGAGTTTTGGCCGTTGGCCCCACACCGCTGCCGGATTGTCTGGACACCGACCTGATCAATGCCGGAACCGAACCGATCACGGTGCTCCCCGGTGCATCGTTCGTATCCTCGTCGACGTCGTTCGCCATGATCCGCGGCGGACACATCGACGTGACGGTTCTCGGTGCGATGGAGGTCTCGGCGACCGGCGACCTGGCCAACTGGATGGTGCCCGGTCACATGGTGCGGGGGATGGGCGGGGCCATGGACCTCGTTGCGGGTGCCGGCCGCGTCATCGTCGTCATGGAACACGCGGGCAAGGACGGCACTCCCAAACTGGTGCAGCAGTGCACCTTGCCGCTGACCGGACGCGCGGTGGTGGACCGCGTCGTCACCAATCTCGGCGTTCTGGATGTCACGCCACGAGGCTTCGCGTTGCGTGAAGTGGCTCCGGGGGTGACGATCCACGATGTACGCCGACTGACGGGGGCGTCCGTGATGACGTGATGAGCCCGGCCACAGGGGCGTTGACCGGTGTGGTGACCGGGACGACTAGTAAGCTCACGTCCCATGGAGGCTTTGTGAACGAGCGCGAGAACCGAGACGCCGGCCACGTGCGTGCGGTGTCCCGGGCCACCCGCATCGTCACCGCCCTGGCCGAGCACCCCTACCCGCTGGGCATCGTCGAACTCGCCCAGTTCGTCCACCTGTCGCCGGCCAGCGTGCATCGCATCCTCGGCACCCTCGTCAGTGTCGGTTGGGTGGAACAGAATTCGCGCACCGCGAAGTACCGCCTCGGGATGCACGCCATCGGAATCGGCAGCGTCGGAATGGTCACCAATCCGGTACTGCACGACGCGCGGATGTACCTCTCGCGTCTGGCGGAATGGTCGGGCCACGATGCGGTGCTCAGCACTCTCGTGGGAGTCAAGGCCGTCCAGCTCTCGCGCGTAGCGGGAGCGCATACCGAGTTCATCGAATTCGAGCCCGGGCACCCGCAGCCCGCGTACGCCATGGCCGACGGCAAGCTTCTGCTGTCGTACATGCCGTACGAGCAGCGTCGCAACCTCTACGACAACGAGGGTCTGCGGCGATTCACACCGAACACGATCACCGATCCGGATGCCATGGAAGAGGAGTTCTCGCGCATCCAGGAACAGGGATACGCCGTCGACAACTTCGAACGGTTCGATACCGGTCGCGGGATCGCGGCCCCGGTCCTCGACGCCGATCGACGGCCCATCGCAGCGATGCTGTGCCTGGGCAAGATCGAGCCCGATCGTGATGCGGAGATCATTCAGCAGCTGCTCTCGTTGGCACGGGAGATGTCGGAACGGCTGCGCGCCGCAGGAGATCTGCCTGCGTCCGCTCTCGATATCGCAATGCCCGGGACCGACTCGGGTCACTGATTTTCCCGAAACCTTTCTGACGCAACGGCGTCCGCGGCGCTCCGTCCTCCCCGAGGGTTGACGGCGGTGTCCGACGTCACGTAAAGTCGGTTGAAATACGATTCCATCAGACGGAATCAAAACGCGAATGGACTGTCTCATGGCGACGTCGACCACCGAAACACCCGCCGCAGCGGATGCGGGAATGATCTTCCGAAAAGTATTGGGCCACCTGCCTACCGGCGTTGTCGTCATCGCGTCGGATGGCCCATCCGGTCGGACCGGGATCGCGGTGAACTCGTTCACGGCGGTCTCACTCGACCCGGCACTCGTCTCGATCTGCGTAGCGCGCACCTCGACCACCTGGCCGGCCATCAGAGCGGCAGGCCGGTTCTGCATCAGCATTCTCGCCGACCATCACGAACAGGCGTCACGCCAGTTCTCGGCACGCAACACCGATCGTTTCGCAGGCACGAGCTGGCACGACCAGTCGGCTGGCCCGGCCCTGGACGACGCGGTGGCCTGGCTCAACTGCGAGATGTACGCCGAATACGCGGCAGGCGATCACACGATCGTCGTGGCCCGAGTACACAGTCTCAGCGCGGCCGAGGACGGCAGCGCTCTGGTCTTCTTCCGCGGCCGGTACGGACGTTTCGTCCCCAACCCCCAACCCCCAACGAAAGGTGCAACACCATGAAGCTTCTCTTCTTCGACGATTTCAAACTCGGAGTCCTCCACGGCGGCAACGTGATCGACCTCAGTGGCGAGGTCAAGGACATCCCGGCGGCGCACCCGCAGGACGTCATCCGCGGCGTCATCGAGGGCTGGGCCACCTACCGCGAACGACTCGAAGCCGCCGTGGCCGCGGGTGACGGAATTCCGTTGAGCGCAGTACGTATTCGCCCGCCGATCCCTCGGCCGTCGAACATCGACTGCATGGCGCGTAACTACATGGAGAACGGAACCCTGCCCGAGCGGCCGCCGATCAACGGATTCGCCAAGTCTCCGAATTCGATCATCGGACACGGAGACACCATGGTGTTGCCCGACGTCGCAGCAACGATTTTCGAGGGTGAGGCGGAGTTGGCCATCGTCATCGGCAAGCGCGCGCACAACGTCTCGGCGGCCGATGCATACGACCACATCTTCGGCTACACCAACCTGATCGACGGGTCTGCACGCGGAATCCCGCCGCGGGAGAACGCTTTCTACCAGATGAAGTCGCGGGAGACCTTCTGCCCGATCGGCCCGTACCTGGTGACCGCCGACGAGGTGCCGAACCCGCAGAACTTGCCGGTCACGCTGTGGAACAACGAAGAGATCAAGCAGGAGTTCGACACCGACGACATGGCGTACAGCATCGCCGAGTCCGTCGAATTCGTCTCGCACATGCACGCCCTCGAACCCGGCGACATCATCGCCACCGGAACCAATCACCGTGGCCTGCATGCCTTTCAGGACGGCGACCGCATCGACCTCGAAGTGGGCGACCTCGGCCGGCTCAGCGTCACCATCAGCGACGAGCTGCACCGCACCTGGGGACGTCAGACGCGCCACGAATGGACCGAAGCGGGAAACAAGGGTCGGACTCCGCCTCAGTTGAGCGGACGCTACGCCCCCACCGCCGAATGACCGCCCGATGAAAGTGCTTCGCGTACACGAGACCCTCGGCGATTCCGACACCTACGGAGGAATCGACGCAGGTGATGCCTTCCTGCCGCACCGCGACTCACGCGTCAAGGGTCCCGCAAACGTCGTTCCGGCAAAGGCCTTCTGGCTCACCCGAGCCCGGATGGCCGACGTCCCCACCCCCACCTCGCTCGGGTCGCACGCCGTTGTGGTGCTCTCGGGCGAGGTGCGGGTGGACGTACGCGACCGCAGCCCGGCCGTGCTCTCCGCCGGAGACCTGGTGTTCGCGAACGTCGCCAGTCCCGAGACCCTGACGATGACCTGGGACGGCTTCGCATGGTTGCTCTACCTCGCACTGGACGACTGGCTGCCCGAAGCAGGCGACAACGGAGCCCGACCCGACCCGACCGTCCGGCGGGGCCGGCCGTCACTGACGTGGATCTACGACGACGGCGGAACCTCACGGACCGAGCCGCTGCGCTGGCCGAGCGATCTGGCACCGGTACCGCCGGTCGAGCAGTGGCCGCGCTCGCTCGGAGCATTCGTCACCCGCCGCGATTACGGCGAGGACGGGTACGTTCCCGGCGTCTGGCACAACGGCCCGAGGCCACAGCTGGGCGTCACACTCAACGGCAGGGCCGAGAACGAGACCGGGGACGGAACGGTGACCTCGCCGGTGGCCGGCGACATCGCCTACATCGACGACGTGACCGGAGCAGGCCACGTCACGCGCGGCCTCGGTGATCGGTGGATGCTGTTCGTTACAGTCGATCCGGAACACCTGCGTTTCGTACCGGAGAAGTAAGTCCCTCACCAAGGAGGCCCGACGTGTCGATCGCTGCGTCACCCGTGGAGTTCTCCACCGTCGGGCTTCCCTCCGTCGAGCGAGTACGACGGTGGGAGGGGCACAACTCCGAGGTGCTCATCGGGCTGAGATGCCGCAGCCTCGAAGGGGGGTCCCTCGAGGCCACCGAAACCAACGTCCAGGTCGGATCGGTCGGCCTGGCCCGCGTCGTCGGAACCTCCCATGTCGTCGAGCGAGATGCCGAGCTGATTCGGCGTCGGCCGTCGGACTCGGTGGTCCTGTACTTCAGCCTGGTCGGCGATGCGTTCTTCTACTCGGAGGACGGAGTGCGCACCGTCGGCCCCGGCCAGGTTCTGCTGTGCGACGCCGACAGAGCCTTCATGCGCGGGTTCTCGCACGGCCTCGAGGAACTTGTCGTCAAGATCCCGCGTGGCATCTACTCCGACGTCACCGGAGAGGGCTCTCTCGCGACGCCGAGGGTCTTCGACTTCTCGGCGAACGGCAACGTGCACGCCGCCGCCCTCGCAGCTCGGGTGAGCCGTGCGACTCGCACCGACGGGCCCACCGCACCGGACGAGCGGACGATCCTCGAGCTGGTCTCCGTCCTGACCGGTGGAACGCGCAGCGACGGCGGTGCGGCGCATCGCGCATCTGCCCGCTCCTTCATCGAGCGCCGTCTGATGGACGCGTCGTTGTCTGCCAGCGACGTGTCCGACGCGATCGGAATCAGCGCTCGGCACCTGTCCCGGGTCTTCGCCGCCGACGGCACCAGCGTGCCCAAGTACATCCTCGAGCGGCGCCTCGCCCGTGCACACACGATGCTCACCTCGCCGTCGGGACGCTCGACGTCGATTGCCGAGATCGCCGCCTCCTGCGGATTCTCCTCTGCCGCTTATTTTTCCAGTGCCTTCTCGACACGGTTCGGAGCCAGAGCATCGGAGGTTCGACGCGACGCGATGGTGCTGCGCTCGGTGCACTAGTTTCGCAATTGCGCCACCGTTGTCGATTTCCGCCGACATGACCGGGATCGATGGCCACCCCCGGTGTGATGCAGGACACTGGGTTGCAAGACCCGAGATCAACGTCGGGCGCAACGAAGGGTGTGTTCCATGCCGGTGTTCGACGACGGCCAGAAGGCCACAGAGCTGCCCGATTCCTCGGTGGTCGAGACCGACGTTCTCATCGTCGGCTCGGGACCAGCCGGTGGATCCGCAGCATTGCTGCTGTCCACTCTCGGAATCCCCAACATCATGATCACCAAGTACCGCTGGACGGCCAACACTCCGCGCGCCCACATCACCAACCAGCGAACCATGGAGGTCTTCCGTGACGTCGGTATCGCAGACCAGGTATTGGCCGACGCGACCGAGCACGGGCTCGTCGGCGACACCGTCTTCTGCACCTCGATCGCGGGCGAGGAGATCGGCCGCATCCGCACGTGGGGTACCGGAGCCGACCGAGAAGCGGACTACCAGCTCGCGTCGCCGTGCCTGACCGTCGACATTCCCCAGACGTACCTCGAGCCCATTCTGGTGAGGAACGCGACGATGCGGGGAACCCAGGCCCAGTTCTCCACCGAATACCTTTCGCACGTGCAGGACGCCGACGGGGTCAGTGTCTCGGTCATCGATCGACTCACCGGACACCGCTACACCATCCGTGCCAAGTACCTGATCGGTGCGGACGGAGCGCGGTCCAAGGTGGCCGCGGACATCGACCTTCCGCTCGAAGGCGCAATGGACATCGCCGGGTCGATGAACATCACCTTCAAGGCCGATATCGCCGAGTACGTCGGACACCGACCGTCGGTGCTGTACTGGGTGATTCAGCCCGGATCCAATGTCGGCGGCATCGGTGCCGGTTTGGTTCGCATGGTTCGGCCGTGGAACGAGTGGCTCGTGGTCTGGGGATTCGACATCGCACAGCCGCCACCGGTGGTCGACGAGGCCGCCGCCGTCGAGATCGTTCGGAGCCTGCTGGGCATGCCGGAGCTCGACGTCGAGATCACCGGAACATCGTTGTGGGGCAACAACGAAATGTACGCCACGCACCTGCAGAAGGGGCGGGTGTTCTGCGCGGGCGACGCCATACACCGGCACCCGCCGAGCAACGGGCTCGGCTCGAACACCTCGATCCAGGACTCCTACAATCTCGCGTGGAAGATCGCTGCGGTGATCAAGGGCCAGGCGGGTGACGAGTTGCTCGATACCTACTCCGCCGAGCGCGCCCCGGTGGCCGAGCGAATCGTCAAACGCGCCAACCGATCCGGTCGTGAGTTCGCAGACCTGTTTCATGCCCTCGGAGTCACCGACGCCAAGACCGAGGAAGAGATGGTCGAACGCATCGAAGAGCGTAAGGCCAACACGCCTGCAGGCGCGGCGAAGCGGGCCGCGCTGGTGCAGGCCATGGAGATCAAGAACTACGAATTCAACGCCCACGGAGTGGAACTGGGCCAGTTCTACACGTCCACGGCGATCGTTTCGGACGGGGTACTGCCGGAACCGGAACGAGACTCGGACCTGTACTACCAGGTGTCCACCGTGCCCGGATCGCACCTGCCGCACGCCTGGGTGGGCGACCACATGCACAAGCACGCGATGATGGATCTTGCGCCCTACGATCGCTTCACGCTGATCACCGGAGTGGCCGGATCGGATTGGGAGTCGGCGGCGGACAAGATCGGCCACGAGTTGGGCGTATCCGTCGAGGCCGTCGTCATCGGACCCGGACGCGACGTCACCGACCTGTACTTCGATTGGTCTCGGCTCCGTGAAGTGACCGAGAGCGGTGCGTTGCTGGTCCGCCCGGACAAGCACATCTGTTGGCGTGCACACGAACTCGTGGCAGACCCCGAGGGTGCCCTGCGGCAGGCATTGACGGCGGTCCTGTCGAGATGACCTACGCCTTCGTCTACGAGGCGAACCCGATGCGGGTGCGATTCGGCGCGGGATCGCTGTCGACCGTGGCCGACGAGCTCGACCACCTCGGGCTGCGGCGCGTCCTCGTTCTCTGCTCGCCGAGCCAGAAGGGCACAGCCGAACGCATTGCCTCGACGCTCGGAGACCGATGCGTGGGTGTGCGAGCCGACGCCGTGATGCATGTGCCGTCCGAGGTGGCGAAAAGATCCAGCGCCGAGGCTCTTTCGCTCGGTGCCGACGGCTGCATCACCGTCGGGGGCGGATCCTCGATCGGCCTCGGCAAGGCCATCGCCCTGGTGCACGGATTGCCGATCGTGGCCGTTCCCACCACGTACGCCGGATCGGAGATGACCCCGGTGTGGGGCCTGACGACCGACGGGCACAAGGAAACCGGTCGCGACATCAGGGTGCTGCCACGCAGCGTCGTCTACGACCCCGAGCTGACGACCGGTCTTCCGGTCGACATCTCCGTCACGAGTGGAATCAACGCCGTGGCGCACGCCGTCGAAGCGTTGTATGCACCCGACATCAGCCCCATCGTCGCGCTGATGGCCGAGGACGGGGTGCGCGCACTCGCATCGGCGCTACCGGCGATCGTGGCCGATCACCTCGATCCGCAGGCGCGCAGCGATGCCCTTCACGGTGCCTGGTTGTGCGGTGCCACTCTCGGTGCCACGACGATGTCGTTGCACCACAAACTGTGTCACTCGCTCGGCGGTACCTTGAACCTGCCGCACGCTCCGACCCACACCGTGGTGTTGCCGCACGTGTTGGCCTTCAATCAGTCGGCGGCACCGGGCGCAGTGGCGGCGCTCTCGCGTGCGCTTCCCGGCTCCGGTGACCCGGCCACCCGGTTGTGGGAGCTCTGTCGCGCACTCGGCGCGCCACGGTCCCTGGCCGAACTGGGTATGAAGGAGAAGGACATCGACCGAATCGCCGACGACGTGACGAGCAGATCGTACGGAAACCCGCGGCCCGTCACCCGTGAGGCCGCCACCGCCGTTCTGCACGCAGCGTGGGCGGGCGACCCGCCGACCGACATCGGACAGTGAGAGAGACCATGACCGAGCAGACCATGACCGGACAAGCACAGGACGCCGTCGAAGAACAGTTGGTGGAGAACGTCCTTCGATCGTTCGACGACTGCACCGACCCTCGATTGAAGCAGGTGATGACCTCGCTGGTGCACCACCTGCACGGGTTCATCCGTGATGTGAGACTGACCGAACAGGAGTGGAACAGCGCCATCGGATTCCTGACCGAGGTCGGTCACATCACCGACGACCGCCGTCAGGAGTTCATCCTGCTCTCCGACGTCCTCGGGGCGTCGATGCAGACGATCAACGTGAACAACCCCGCCTACGAGGACGCGACCGAGGCGACAGTGTTCGGCCCGTTCTTCGTCGACGACGCACCGCGTATCGAGAACGGTGGTGATGCATCGGGAGGTGCTGCAGGACAGCCGTGCTGGGTGGAAGGGACCGTGCGCGACACCGCCGGCACGCCGATCCCCGGAGCACGCCTCGAAATCTGGGAAGCGGACGAGGACGGGTTCTACGACGTTCAGTACGACGACGCGCGAGTCGGCGGTCGAGCACATCTTTACACCGACGACGACGGACGCTATCGATTCTGGGCGTTGACTCCGACTCCGTATCCGATTCCCCACGACGGCCCCGTCGGACGAATGCTCGCTGCGACCGGTCGCTCGCCGATGCGCGCCTCGCACCTGCACTTCATGGTGACGGCACCGGGGATGCGCACGTTGGTGACACACATCTTCGTCAGCGGTGACGAACTGTTGGACAGCGACACCGTGTTCGGAGTGAAGGAGTCCTTGATCAAGGATTTCGTCGAGCAGCCGTCGGGAACACCGACTCCGGACGGTCGCGACCTCGGCGACAGGACCTGGGCCAGAGCCGACTTCGACATCGTGCTCGCACCGGCCGACATGTGAGACCGCCGGCCCGGACGATCGGTCATTGGCCGACCGAGCGCCCGGCGGTGATGGAATCGACGTACGGAGTCAGCAGTAGTGCAAAATCATCTGCTGCGGAGGCGATATCGGGTGGCGGCTCGGGGATGTAGCTCAATGCCAGACGCACGATTGCCCGACTGATGACGTCTGCCTGACGCGGGCTCGCGCCCACCCACCCGCGCTGGAACGTCTCGGCCAGACGGTCTCCCGCACGCTCGATGAGGACGGCACTGTCGGTGGTGATCAGCCGGAGCAGATCTTCGGGTGCGTCGCCACCGTGCAGCGATCGCACCAGGGGATCGAGCGCACTCAACTGGAAGAACGACGAGAAGCCTTGGCGCAGAGCAGCCGATGCGTCGTTCTCGTGTTGATACAGCGCCGTTTCGCACATCGCGACGAAGAGGTCGGTCAATCTGATGGCGTACCCCTGCGCGACGCCGCGTCGTGAACCGAACTCGTTATACAGGCTCTGTCTGCTCAGCCCTGCTGCCTTGGCGATGTGGCTCATCGTGACGTTGCGCCAGTTGCGCTCGTTCAACAACTCACGCAACGCATCGAGCGCGGTATCGCGCGCAAGACTGGACGCGGCTTCACGGTATCGACCGGGGGTCGACGTCTGTTCGGCTGCGGGCATGAACACGACTCTATCGAACGACCGCATGTGGTCGATCCAGCCAATCCTCTCCGAGGAGATCCCGATCGATGGGATCACCGCTGGCGATGAAGGATCTGATCTGCCTGATGTCCTTCGGGAACCCCACGCCGATGGCCCCGACGAGCCGGCCGTCACGCAGCGCGCATGCGGTGAAGCGGCGGTCGGCAACAGAGCCGCGAGCCACCACGTACTCGTCGGTCGCACCGGTCCACCCGGCGAACTGAAGGTTGACGCCGTGTTGGGTGGACCAGCCCCACGGGACGTCGAGGCTGCCCGGATCCACGCCGATCATCGAGCGGGCAGCCCGGGTGGCCTGATCCAGTGCGCCGTTCCAGTGCTCACTCCGATACGTCCCGCCGAGGATCGTGTTGGGTACCTCTGCCACGTCGCCCGCGGCATAGATGTTCGGTATCGAGGTCTGCATCCCCGCGTCGACCAGAATCCCCGATCCGATCTCGAGGCCCATGGCTGCTCCGAGTTCGACGTTGGGCACCGAGCCGACGGAGACCAGCACGGTGCCGGCGGACCACGAACGACCGTCCGCTGCGGTCACGAGAAGTGTTCCGTCAGGTTGCTCGGCGAGGTCGGTGACGGCGACGTCGGTGTGGAACGCGATGCCGTTGTCTGCGTGCAGGTCGACGTACATCTGCGAGATCGCGGCCGGAGCGATCCGGTTGAGCGGTGCCGATGCGGCCTCGAGCACCGTCACCTCGGCTCCCAGGGACCGAGCAGCCGCGGCCGCCTCGCATCCGATCAGTCCGCCGCCGATCACCAACAGTGATCGGGTGCGCAGAATGTCGGCGTGCAAGGGCTCGACATCGGCGACTCCTCGGAGGGTGAACACGTGGCCCGGAAGATCGAGTTGCCGGGCCCGAGAGCCGGTTGCCAGGAGCAGCGCGTCGTACGGAACCGGGTCGCCGTCGTCGAGCAGCACAGTCGAATCGGTGAGGCCGACAGCCGTGACACCCGAGCGCACGTCGACACCGTCGATCGCCGAGCCGAGCTGCACTTGCTCGATCGACTTGCTTCCGGTCAGCAACTCCTTGGACACCGTCGGTCGGCGGTACGGCGCAGCCCGTTCACTCCCGACCATCGTGATGGACCCGGTGAAACCCTCGGCGCGTAGGGCTTTGGCCGCGGTGTACCCGGTTGCACCCGAACCGATGATCGCGATCGCGTGCGGAACGGACGCACTCACCCGCGCTCGACCTCGACCATCTCGAAATCGACCTTGGCAGCGCCACAATCGGGGCACGACCAGTCGTCGGGAATGTCGTCCCAGCGAGTGCCGGGTTCGATCCCGTCCTCGGGCCACCCCAGTTCCTCGTCGTACTCGAATCCACACTGAACGCAGCGGTAGAGCTTCATGCCTTACTCCTGAAGTCGATTTTCTCGCGGACACCGCAATCGGGGCAGGGCCAGTCGTCGGGTACGTCGGACCATGCTGTGCCGGCCGGAAAGCCCTCGCGCGGAGCGCCGTTGGTCTCGTCGTAGACGAACTCGCACACCGGGCACTCGAAGGCGGCCATCACTTGGCTCCGTGCGCGGCGAGGATCTTCTCCCGCTTGGACGGCTGGATGTTGACCTTCGTGATGTCGCCGTCGTAGTGGTCGAGAACACGGTGGTCCATCACCTTGCGCCACACGGGCGGGAAGTACGCCAGCGAGATCATGCTCGCGTATCCGCTCGGCAGGTTCGGTGCCCCGTCCATGCTGCGCAGAGTCTGGTAGCGGCGGGTGGGGTTGGCATGGTGATCACTGTGTCGCTGAAGGTGATACAAAAAGATGTTGGTCACGATGTGATCGGAGTTCCAGCTGTGCTCGGGGGTGCATCGCTCGTAGCGGCCGTTCTCCTTCTTCTGCCGCTGCAGGCCGTAGTGCTCGAGGTAGTTGACCGTTTCCAGCAACGAAAAGCCGTAGATCGCCTGAATCACCAGGAACGGCAGCACGATCGGACCGAACACCGCGACGAGCACCGCGTAGAGAACAACGGACATCAGCCACGCGTTCAGTACGTCGTTCCGAATGCTCCACGTGCTCTTGCCCAATCGCTCCATGCGCGTCTTCTCGAGCTCCCAGGACGACTTCAGGCTGCCCCAGACGCTACGAGGGAGGAAGGCCCAGAAGCTCTCACCGAACTTCGAGCTCGCCGGATCCTCGGGAGTGGCGACGCGAACATGGTGGCCGCGGTTGTGTTCGATGTAGAAGTGGCCGTAGAACGTCTGTGCCAGCGTGATTTTCGACAGCCAGCGCTCCAGACTGTCCTTCTTGTGGCCGAGCTCGTGCGCAGTGTTGATACCGACGCCGCCCATCACACCGATGCTGATGGCCAGACCGATCTTCGAGGCCAGTCCCAGTCCACCGTCGATTCCGAGCCAGGACAGGTTGTCGGCCGACCAGAGGTAGCAGGCGAACACCAAGCTCGCCAACTGGAACGGAATGTAGGCGTACGTGCAGTAGCGGTAGTACTTGTCTTCTTCGAGCGCCTTCATCACCTCGTCGGGTGGGTTGTCGCCGTCGGGACCGAAGAACCGGTCGAGGATCGGGAGCAACCCGTAGACGAGCAGCGCGCCGATCCACCACCAGACCGGGGACACGGCGTTCCAGCCGAGCTGGTTGAAGGCCCAGACCAGGCCGGTGGCCACGAACACCGCTGTGGGCGGGATCAACCCCATCAGCCAGAGGTAACGCTTTCGGTCGTGCCATTCGGCAACCGGCGTCTGCGCCTGGTTGTCGACATTCGATGCGGTCATCGTCACTCCTCGTGTAAGGCCGATCACTATGGATTGGACAATACACTGAATTTGTCATTCCGGTAGACAAATTTCGAGATTTGTACAAATGGTCCGGCTCTGTGGCCGCGACCACAGAGCCACCGTTCGGACAGATTCAGCTGCTACCTTCCGATTCGTTGTGGCCGGTAACAAACGGTCGCAGCGCACGCAGGTCCGTCTGTATCCCGTCGGGGGTACTTCACAACAGGAGTAGCTATGGACGCATTCATCGCCAAGATCATCGTCGACGTCATCCTCGGGCTCATCGGCAGCGGAAGCGCCGAGAGCGGCAGCACCGCAGTGAGCGCAATTCTGGGTTCCTGACCTCGAACGGCTGCGCCGGTGCGATATCGGCGCAGCCGACCCGAGCGTCGTGTCGCGGTGGGAGGACGTCGTTTGTAGTCTTAGCCGCGACGAAAGGGCACCCATCCAGCCATGAGCTACGACAACGACTACCCGTACGGCGACCATCGCAGCTCTCGTAGTCGCCGCAGGCGTCGTCGTTCCAAGAAAAGGACCGGCCGACGCATCCTGCTCGGTTTCGGGGTGTTCGTCGTCGTTGCGCTCGGACTCGGTGCCTGGCTCGCCTACACGGCCAATACCGCTTATACGTACCTCGATCAGGCTCGGGGCTACGCTCAGGCAGCGAAAACTGCTCTGCTGGCAGGGGATACGCAGAAGGCCGAGACCTCCGTGGACGACGCGGTGCGCACCTCGACCCAGGCGAAGGACGCCACCGATTCGCTGATCTGGCAGGCGGCTGCCGCGATTCCGTACGTGGGCCAACCGCTGGACGTCGTCTCGCAGATCACCGACGTCGTCAACGGGCTGACCGTGGATGTGCTGACGCCGTCGGTCGAGGTGGGGGCCACGCTCGACCCGAGTCAGCTGCGCGGGCCCGACGGTGCCATCGACATCGCTGCTCTGCGCGCCGCCTCGCCTGCGCTGTCACGGGCCGCGGCCGCAGCGGACGTACTGAACACGCAGTCCCAGGCCATCGCGGAACCGGAGTTCGTCGCTCAGGTCGGCGACGCTCGAACTCAGCTGCAGGATCAGACGCACGAATTGACGACTCTGTTGACCAACACCGACATCGCCGCCAAGGTGCTCCCCGCGATGCTCGGTGCCGACGGTCCACGCAACTACTTCATGGCCTTTCAGACTCTCTCGGAATCTCGTGGAACCGGTGGACTGATAGGCGGATTGGGCATCGTGCGTGCTGTCGACGGCAAAGTCGGGGTCGACTCGCTCGGCAGCAACCGCGAGCTCCGAATTCCGTACGACCCCATCGATCTCGGTCCGGACTTCTTCAACACCTACGAGAGTCGCTTCCAGCCCACGCAGAATTGGCAGAACAGCAACGTCAGCCCGCACTTCCCGTATGCCGGGCAGATCTGGCAGTCGATGTGGGAGCAGGAAACCGGCGAACGTGTCGACGGCGCTCTGGCCACCGACCCTGTTGCCCTCGGCTACATCCTCGATGTCGTCGGCCCCATCACGATGGGTGACGGTGAGGTGATCGACGGATCGAACGTCGTTCGGATCACGCAGTCCGACGCATACTTCCGCTTCGAGGACGACAACACCGCGCGCAAGGCCTATCTCCAGGACCTCGCCGCCCGAGTGGTCGCGAAGATGCAGGGCAATATCGGATCTCCCAGCGCGCTACTCGAGGCACTCGGCAAGGCCACCAGTGAAGGCCACATCGCCGTGTGGAGCGCGGACCCGGCACTGCAAGCGATCCTGGGACCGACCAGGATCGGTCACGAAGTTCCCGACAGCCCCGACCCGTACGCCGCGGTGGTGGTGAACAACGGTGCAGGCGGCAAACTCGACTACTACCTGCAGCGCAAGGTCACCTACTCCGCACAGTCCTGCGACGGCCCGACGCGGACCACCCGCGTGGTCGCCGAGATCACCAACAACGCTGCGCTGCAGGACTACACCACCTACATCGCCGGCAGACAGAACGACTCCACCCGATACGACGGACCCCCGGGAACCAACCGATCGGTGGTCGCGCTGTACGCAACTCAGGGCGCGACCTTGACGAACGCCACCATCAACGGAACTCCTCTGTTTCTGCTGACCGCTGCCGAGCGCGGCCACCCCGTGTTCTACGTGCCGGTCGTCATCGAGCCGGGGCAGACCAAGACCATCGAGTACAACCTCGTCGAACCGACCGTCGCCGGCGAGGCGCAGGCACCGGTTCAGCCGCAATCGGTCCCGGCACCCACCGAAGTGGACTTCCCCGACTGCAACTGATTCCCCGCGTCACCCCTAGGGCAGAATCCCCGGCGTGCGAAGAACTCGACTGTGGATCGCCGGCGCACTCGGGTTGGCGCTCGCCGCCGCGCTCGTGGCGGGACCACTGAGGAAGCCGGCGCTGACGATCCACAACGCGCACTGCTTCGGGTGGAGCGTCAACGACACCGGACCACGGTTGGTGACGCTGGGAGACTCGATGGCCCAGGGCAATTCACGTGTCGACTGGGGAATTCACGGCAACACGTCGTGGTATTCGTACCTCGTGTGCGGAGACGATGCTCCCGCCGCCGATGGTGCCAACTTGGGAATCAACGGCGCGACCACGACGCAGATCCTCGCCCGAACCGACGAAGCGCTGGCCGCGAACCCGGACATCCTCGTCGTCAACGGCGGCACCAACGACCTCGCCCGATCGGTACCGCTGCCCATGATCATCGAGAACCTACGCGCCATCCTGGACCGGGCACACGACATCGACACGGTTGTGATCGCCACGGTGCCGTCGTCGCGGAAGGTCAGCGCAGACGACCTGAACGACGACATTCGCGCACTGGCCGCCGAGCGCGGCATACCCGTCGCAGAATTCGCGCCACTGCTCGACCGACCCGGAGCCACGTTCGACGGCGTTCACCCCACTGCGAGGACGGCTGCCCGGATGGCAGCGGAGGTAGCGGCGGTGGTCGGAGTTCGGGCGACGTAACAGTCGTCGTGCCGGATGTCGGATGAGCTGCTAAATTCGCCCGATATGCACCGAATGTCGGGGAGGTATTCGGTGGAATCGTAGAAAGCTGGCAGTGGATGATCACACGTCGTCAAGACGCGTGCATCGAAATCTCGTCGACGATGGCCGTTGCGGATCTCGCCCGAACGGTCGTCGACACCGCCGAACGTGGCTTCGGTCGATGGGGTATCGAGTATCTGGGACCGGACGGCACCCGCCTCTGGTTCGGAGTGCACCGTCTCGGATTGGGGAGAAAACGCGAAACGGTGATGCGGTTCATCGTCACCGTCGACGCCGATTTCGATGGCGCACAAGCCCGTTCGCAGATCGAGCAGTTCGTCTGCAACCCGGCATCGGGCACATTCGTGCCCATCGGCCCGCGACAACTGCGGGGGTACCCGACCTATCTCGCGTATCTGCGCGCGATACGGACCGCGGTACTCGATGCGGATCCGGGCGCGCACGTGACGATGGTGCCCGAAGTGCGGACCTGACCGTTCGTGAAGCGGCGACCGACGCGGAATCCAGTCGACGATGAACGCCGAGGTGCGTGATCAGAGGCGGCCCTGTTGGATCGCAACGACGACGAGAGCGATCATCGCAATCGTGAGGATTGCTAAGAGCGCCATATGAATTGGATCGGTCGAACCCGGCGGTCGAACCTCGTTCGGACCCCTTTTCTGGAGCATGTCACAGACTGTAGGTCACATTCTCGGATTGTGCACAGGATGAGTGGTACAAAGCGAGGTCCCGTCGCAATTGGTTCGCACATGTGTTCGACAAAGAGTAGAGTCGAGATCGGCGGAGCCGGGAGGGAAGCCCGGCTCCGCCGCCCGAATGTGGACGGTCCGTAGAAGGCCCAGTGAAGTGGACGGTGATCCGATGGACGACGTACTGCGCAAGGTCGAGGAACTGAAGGCGTTGGTCGTCGAGCTCGAGGCCCTGGATCGACAACGCGTCGGGCTGGGGGATCGACTGGTGGATCTGGAGCACTTCTTTCGCCGAGCCGGATGCCCCGAACTGTCTCAGCAGGCCCTCGATGCGTTCGTGGTGACCTACGCAGGTCGCGTGTTCGAATTGGCCGACGGCATGCGCGGATAAGGCCGTGTGAGCAAGTTCCCGACTTCTCGGACCGGGTGGTTTCGTCTGTGGTTGACTTGTTCATCCTCGTCGGGACACTAGGAAAGCTGCTCGATCTGTGAACAGTCTTCGCCAATGGTGGTCGCTTCCGGTCGACTACGGGTGGAACGTTGCGTACGCACGGTCCCAACAAGCACTGCACGTCACCAGAATTCTCATCGGAATCTTCTGCTGGTTCTACGCGGCCGGTGCGGCGATCGCCCTGACCATCCCGGGTCTCGGAGACAGCGGTGCTGCGCGATGGGCACTGTGGTTCACCGTCGCGACGACGCTGCCCCTCGGGTTGGCCTGGCTGATCGGAGGCTGGCCGTCCTGGCCGATGTCGGTCGCCTTCGTGCTCTACGCCGACATCGTGCTCGCCGCAGTTCTTCTGACCGTCGACAAGCCGTCCGAGATGTTGCCGATGGCTGCGCTGTTCACCGTGATGGGCAGTTACGTCGTGGGCTTTCACGGCCCCAAGCTGTTCACCGCTCACCACCTCTTCGCGTTCGTCACCGTCGCCGCGCTCTACACCTCGGCCATGGTGAACGACCCCGAACGTCGATTGCAGACCAATCTCTATCTCGTGATGCTGATCCTGGTGATGTTCTCGGCACCGCTGATCTGCCATTCCTTCCTGATGCTGCTGCGCCGCGACGCCACCGGCGCGTTCTACGACCCGCTCACCGGAATGCAGAACCGACGGGGCTTCGACGCGGCGATCGGCAACCTCGACCTTCGTTCCGGTGCGGATGCGGAACTGGCCGCCGTGGTGATCGACATCGACAACTTCAAAGCAGTGAACGATCGATTCGGTCACGAGCACGGAGACACCGTCATTCGTCTGGCCGCGAGCCGAATCCTCGAACTCTTCCCGACACCGGCAGTGACGGTGCGACTCGGCGGCGAAGAATTCGCGATCGTGTGCCTCGCCGAAGTCGACACGGTGATCGACAGATCCGAGGAATTGCGCAGCCGTTTGAGCGAGTCGACCGACCGTTCCCCGCTCACGGCGTCGATAGGCGTCGCGCATGCGATTGTCGACGCGCGGGGTGTCGCGGAGGACGTCGATGTGTTGATCAGCCGGGCCGATCGAGCCATGTACCGGGCCAAACGGATCGGTGGCAACCGCGTCGCGGTGTACGACGACGGGGAGCCGTCCGTCCATCCGGTCGACGAACGGCACTGAACGACGGCGTCGACCGAGTTCCGCGATGGAACCGGTCGACGCCGCCGATCGAGGTGTGAACCGCTACGCCACCTCTGCCGCAATCGCGGACCGGGTGCCGACATCGAAGACCGGATCGGTCAGATGCACGTCGAGAGTGTTGCCGGGACCGGCGATGATCGCATTCAGCACCGACGTGAACGCGCCACAGTTCTGGAACTGCGGAATCGTGTACGTCCCCTTGACGTGTGCATCGGCCTGATTGTTCTGGATCAGGTCGATGGCATCGAGCGAACCGGACAGGTTGGCGGTGGTCTCGGCGGTGACGCAGTTGCTACCCGCCGGGATCAGGTCGACCGCGGCAGATCCGGCCGACCCGGTGTCGATGCCCAACGGCTTCACCGAATCGATGCGAATCTTGAAGCTCTGCGCGACGTCGAGATCCAACGTCGGTGCCTCGTCCGGTCCGCCGCGGACGATGGTGCCGGACACCGGGGTCGCGTCGACGATCGAGATCGTGAAGTTCGCCAGCGTCGCGGGACCGAGTTTCAGATCGGCCGATGCCTGCGGCAATTCGAGCGACCCGGTCACCGTGCCACCGACCAGATCGACGTCCGTGGCGAGATCGGTGGTGGGAAACACCACCGGTTGGCCGGTCTTGGCGATGACCGTCGTCGTATCTGCCTGAAACGTGATGGGAAGGGTGTCGGCGGCATTGGCCGGGGCGGCGACGAGCGTGCCCAGGGCGATGCTCGATGCCAATGCCGTCATGGTGACGACAGTCTTGTTGCGGATCTTCACGTGTTCTCCTTCTCGGGAACGGTCGATGTGGAACGAGGTAGGACGGGAATCAGGACAGGGTGAAGGCCGGGTCGGGCTGGACCGACAGGCTGTTGACGGTGCAGTTGCCGGACATCGGCTGGTTCGTCGCGGTGAGCGTGTTCGTCATGTTGTCGAAGGACCCGGCCAACGTGGCGGGCCCGCAGTTGTATCCGACCAGCGAGAAGGCCACGTTGGACACCTCCCCGGTGGTGGCGCTGGTGGGAGTGAGGGTCCAGGGCAGGTTCTTCAGCTGGGGCAGGCCACACAGTCGGTTGGAGCCGCTGATCTGGGCATCGGTGATCGTCGCCGACGAGCCGTCTGCGCTGGTGGTGCCGCTCAGGTTGATGGAGCAGCTCACCGGCAGACCGAACGACGCCGGAGTGCTCACGACGATCGTGCCGGGTGCGGTGAACGCGGTACCAGCAGGGGAAATGGTGGCGGCACCGGCGCTGGCGGCACCGACTGTCGCACCGGTGATGGCAAGAGCGGCGACTGCGGTGACGAGTGTGCGAGAGCGGGTCGGCGGGTTGAGCGTCATCGATCGATCCTCCAGTCCAAGACGGATCCGGACCCGGTCGTGGCATCCGGTGGCACCGTTGATTCGGCAGCCGGGAGGGACGTTAGGTTGACGAAACATATGTCGGAAATGGTTTGTTTCAACTCTGTGAGAAGTCACAATCCGGTCGGTATGTTTGTTGTACGCAGTAGTAACTGAATCCGGCTGCTACCCGGAAAGTTCAGCGCAACACCGGCATTCGTCCCATTTTCGCGCGTCGGCCGGGCCTGGCGATCCTCCGACCTTCACCCCGTCTGGCGTTATCTTTCCGTTATGCAAAGTTATCAAAACGAGACAGTCGTGACCGTCTCGGTGACATCTCCATCGTCGAGCATGGTCGGAGCGAAAGAAAACACCTCGACCAGGTTTGGAATTACAGTTCACCCCCGCGTGACGGGGGTCGTTTTTTCGTGTCAAACTGAGATGTGACGTTCGCGCTGGCCGAAGCAGGATCTGCAGTCGACACGGACACGGGAGAGTTGACGGTGCAGCCGTATTTCGCCCCGGTCTGTCGGCTGGACAACGGTGCGCTCGCAGCCATCGAAGTGCAGCTGCGCGGCCCGGAGAACGGTCCCCTCGCATCGGCAGATGCGCTCAAGCGCGCAGCCAGGGCCATGGACGCCAAGCGCGAGCTCGACGCGCTCGCGTGGGGTGTGGCCCGGCTCAACCAATCGGTGCGACTGCCGATGCTCGTGTCCATGGACGTCGACTCGCTCGCTGCCCTGGATGCAGCCACCGAAGAACAGTTGCGCCGCGACATCGTGGTCGTCACCGAGGCTGCTCTCGTCGACAGCCCGGCGCGCACTCTCGCCGCAATCGACAAAGCTCGACGCGAAGGCAAAGTGGTGGCCGTCGACGACGTCGGTCGCCGGCCGCAGTCGATGACCCTGCTCCCTCTCATCGAGCCGGACGTGATCATCCTCGCCGAATCGATGGTCTCCCGCCGCCCGGATCTGTCGACTGCGCGTACCGCTCACGCCGTCTCGGCTCAGGTCGAACGAACCGGAGCCGTGGTCGTGGCGAGCGGGGTCGACAGTGCGCTGCATCGGACCCGCGCACTCGGACTCGGTGCCACCTACGGGGTGGGAGAGCTGTATCCGGCCGCGCAATCGACGGAAGAGCTACCTTCCGACGCGGCCGAGGTCATGCCTTCGTTCCCGACCTGGAGCACACCAACCGTCGCCGCCGAATCGCCGTACGGCATTGCCTCCGCAGGCAAGACGGCAACGCGCAGCACCAAGCGACTGCTGGTGGCGATGAGCACCTCGCTCGAGATGCAGGCCGCGGCTGCTGGGCCGGAGACATTGGTACTCGGCACTTTTCAGCGAGCCGAACACTTCACCCCGACAACCCGCAGCCGCTGGGTGTCGATGACCGAGCAGATCTCCTACGCCGGCGTCTACGGCGTAGGCATGGGATACGTGCAAGAGGGCGGCATCGTGCATGCGCCCCTCGACCCGATGGATCCGCTCGTCGAGGAGTGGAACGTCGTGGTTCTCGGCCCGCACTTCTGCGGTGTGCTGGCAGCAATCGACCTACATCGCGGTGAGGTGGACGCCGACCGTCAGTTCGATTACGTGATGTCCTACGACCGCGCGACCGTAGTTCGTTGTGCCCGAGCAATTCTGGCGCGCTTCTGAGCACTTCTACCGAGCTCCCGACCGGCTATGTTTCGGGTGGCCGCGTCAGGGCATACGGCACACAAGCGATTGTGTAGTCCGGACTACTCCATCGCCTAGGCCTCGCACGTTGAAAACACAGCGTGCGAGGCCATCTTCTTTCTTCACCGGGCTGTGGCCCACCGAATATGGTCGAGTGCCACTTCGCGCAGCTTGCGATTGGAGCGCTGAGACTGCTCGATGAGCATGTCGAACGCAGCCTCCGGGCCGATGCGATGCATGGCCATCAGGATGCCCTTGGCCTGTTCGATGGGTGCGCGCTTGTCGAGAGCCTTCTGCACATCACTCGGCTCGCCGACGTGAGAAGACTCCCCTGCATCCATGCGCACTATTGTCACCCGAGTTGGAACGCCGCAGGTCAGACACTGGATGACGCGCCGAAAACGCGTCGAAGAGAGTTGTCGCCGTGACCTTGTTCGTAGCGTTCCGTTACCGCGCCGTGATCAGGCTGCAGGGTTGGAAAGTGGCCGCCCGATGAGGAATTCGAGCGTCCGGTACGCGTCGGTACGCCGACCGTTGCTCGCGTTGTCGTGATACGCGGCACCGGCGACGACCACTCCCACCGGAATGCGACCCGACTCGATGTCGCGAGCCGTCTGCTCGGCGCACTCACGCAGCACCGGGCAGTCAGCGCACAGACGCCACGCCCGCTCTGCTCGCTTACGTCCGTGGCGGGGAAGTTGCTGCGAGTCGTATGCATCCATGTCGTCGATGCACGCACCCTTGAGGCGCCAGACCTGGTCATCCGTCATCGTCGTGATCCGTTTCGCGTCGTGCCGATCGTTCCACGACCTCTGTTCCCCGTCCTGATCAACTCGAAACACCCAAATGCCTTGCGCCGCCGCAGGCCCGCCGGGGTCAGGCCGGACGACGAGCGGCGACCCGCGATGCGGCGGCCGCCGCCGCGATGGTCATCAGTGCACCGAGCACGATGGCAGGGCCCTCCCCGGGAGCCAGCACGCCGCTCTGCGTGCCGAGTGTCACGGCCGAGACCGGAACTCCCATCTGGGCTGCCGCGAGTATCCCGAGCCCGGCGGGCTGGCCCGTCAGACGCATCGCACCGTGCGCGGCGATGGCTCCCAATCCCAACACGAGCCCCAGCGCGATCATGTTCGGGTGACTGCCGAGGGCGCGCAGATCGAGGGATGCACCGAGCCAGACGAAATACAGTGGCCCCAGAAAACCTTCGGTGATGGCAAACAGTTGTTTCGCAAGTCGTCGCGGTTCTCCGATGGCAGCGACGGCCAGCCCGAAGCCGAAGCCGGCCAGCATCACCGATGCGTGGGTGTGGACCGCGAGGGCCGCGAGGCCGAACAGCAGAATCAGGTTGAGGCGCAGTTCGAGCGCGAGTTTGCGTTGGGCAGAGACATGATGCACGCGACGGCGCAGTCCCGAGGCGTCGAAGTGGCGCAGGACGACAAAGATCACGGCGGCGGCGATCAGGACCGTCGCCGATCCGAGTGCGGCGGGACCGGCCTGCCGTGGATCGATCACGAGAGGCAGCGCGACGATACAGACCGCGTCCGCCAGCGCGATCTGCGGCAGGAGGGCCATCAGACCGGGTGCGGTCATCGTGGTGGACTCGACGATCGGCATGATGACAGCGGCCGAGGACGATGCCATCAACACCGCGTACAGGCCGAGGTGAGGTGGATCGAACGCGGCGGAGACGGCCCAGCCGAGCACGGTTGCCAGCAGCCCGACGGTCACCGCCCGCGCAGTACCGACCCCGAGACCGATGCGCAGTCGCGGGTCGCGAATCGGTATCTGACTGCCGGCCACGAACATGACGAGCGCAAACCCCACCTGTGCCAGGAAGCTCAGCGTCTGCTCGCTGGGGTCGACGATGCCGAAGCCTGTGTGGCCGAGAGCAATTCCGGCGACGAGTTCGCCGACGACGACGGGTATCCGAAGCCCGCGCGGAAGCGCCAGCAGTGGGCCGAGCAATCCCACTGCGGCACACAGGGCGAGCGTCTCGAAGGTCATACGCCCGCTCCGACCTCAAGCAGAGTTCAGAAGGGGTCGTCGACTCGACGGCAGCGCCGACGCCACGAGGTCGCGAGGGTGCAGCGCGCCCTGCTCGTCCATCATCACCTGTATTCGAAGATCGACCACGCGTAATTGTGCAGCCAACGGGCTGCACATGAGCGCACGCTCGTAGTCCGCACTCGCGGAACAGAATTCGGTGCCGGTACCGATCATGTCATCGCCTCCTCGAACGTGGGAGCTTCGTGTCGACGAGTTCAAGGACGACGGTCCTGAGCGTACGACTACACACGCGATGTGCCATCGGCACAAAGGCCTTTTTTTCGAGGACGCTCGGCCCTCCTCGTGGTGACCGGCCGCGTCGCCGGGCTTCGACGGCGCTACCGCGAGCGATGGTCGCGGGCCTGTAGAAAGTGTTGCCAATCTCTGTCCCACTGCCGCATTCGTGAACGTTCGCCGGCTTTGGTGGTGAGATAGACCAGACCGCCGATGACGAGGGCACCGAGGAACCATACGAACACGGCCGTGGCAGCTCCGTTGACGACGGCACCGGCAGCAGTGTCGGGAGCGCGCACCAGATTCCCGTCCGCATCACGCCAGATCGGAGTCGTGTCACCGACTCGCAATGCCGACGGTACGTCGGTTGCCCCGGAGCGCAGCGAGCCGTCCGGCGCGCTCCACTGCACGGTCGCGGTACCGGCCACGGTCGTCACGCCGTCGGTATCGGACCGAGCGGATTTCGTGGCGTCGATGACACGGGCGTCGACTCGAACATATTCTGCGCGTTGCTGTTGCGAGCGCAGCGACAGGTCGCTGTAGGTCACCGAACCGATCGTCGCTGCCACAGGGATGAGCAACAGAAGCACCGCGATCCCGACGGCGACTGCCGCTCGTTCGATCCTGCCCGGCAGCCGCATCAGTGGATTGGAAATCCATGGACTGTGTCGCCACGATCGGTGCGCGAGTTTCGAGAACATGGTCGCCACCTACTCCCACCCGAAGTGCATTCGTCTCCTACGAGTGTCCGGCGTCGAGCAGTGGATCCGTAAGGGCACAAGGTCCCGATGAGGCGGGGGTCGTCGGCTGATCGAGGGCTCAACGCACCACGAGAATCGGACAGCACGATGCGTGCACGAGAGACTGTCCGACCGACCCGGTACGCGGACCCGTCCGTGGTCCGTGGGTGCGGCTGCCGATCACGAGAAGGTGTGCGGTAGCCGATGCGCGTCGTAGCTCGTGCTGCGCCGATGCGTCGAGCAGGTGCAGATGCACGTCTACGGTGGAATGCGCGGACGCAGCAGCATCGACGCGACCTTCCAGCCACTCCAGCCCTCGGATCTGTTGCAGCTCGATGTCGTTCGTGACGGGCCTACTGTGGGGCGATCCGACGTGCAGCGCGGTGAGGGGGACTTCGAGCGCATCGGCGAACCAGAAGGCCGCCTCGATCGCCCGGGTGCAGGAGTCCGAGTGATCCACGCCGACGACAACCGGAGAGGTCGGCGTGAGGTCTGCGTGCTGGGGGCGCCACACCAGGACGGGGCACGTCGATTCTGCAACGATACGAGTTGCGTTGCGGCCGAACAGCACATCGCGGATCGGACCCGATTCACGGCCTCCGATGACAATCAGGTCGGCGGTGTGCGACAGCGCGCCGAGAACGGGGGCGATCGGGTCGTCCGTCAGAATCGAATCGATTGCGATGCGGGGATCGAGACCGACGAGTTCACGGCGAGCCGATCGAAGAAGGCGTCGACCGTGCAGTCGCTCCAACGACCGGGTCGATTCGCGGGGTGTGAGTGCGTGCACGAGCCGAATGCGTGCCCCGGTGACCGAGGCCAGACCCGCTGCCCAGGACAGTGCGTCGTGGGACGTCGGGGTGCCGTCGAGCGCGACGACGATGTCACCCCAGTCTTTCTTCGCCCAGAAGCCGGGAGCGACCGGGGTTCGGGTGGGCTGGGGTCGCGGCTCCGCGCTCACCATGATCGCTCTGCCATGGGCGGCAGGGTGCGGCGAATCTCGGCCGCGACGACTGTGGGGGTCAGATCGGGGAACCTCGCGGCGAGCATCGAGGCAAGCGACGTCGATTCGTCGTTCACCAGCCGAGTGGTCGGTCCTGCGTCGGTGATGGTCATGAAGATCGGCTACCTCGCGGTCCCGGAGACGGAGTGCTCCTGCCTCGAGGGTGCCCGGCGCGGCTCGTGCGGTATAGGGCCTTTCGACCCACGGTTCCGGCCCGACATGGGGCCGGACAATAGCGAGATCAGCTCAGGAAGGCCGCGTCGACGACGACGTACCCGGCCACTGCGAACACCAGGTAGGCGAACAGGCGTTGCAGCCGTGCGGTATCGACCCGCATTCCGAAGTGCGCGGCCAGGAGGGAGCCGACAATTGCGGTGCCTGCGAACGCAAGGGTGATCGACCAGTCGATGGTCGTGCCGCTCAGATGTGAGAACAGACCGGCGACGGAGTTGGCGACGATGATGACCAACGAGGTGCCGACCGCGACCGACATCTCTATCCCGAGCATCAGTACCAGCACCGGAATGATGAGGAAGCCGCCTCCGACGCCGAACAGCCCGGTCATGAATCCGACAGCAAGGCCTGCCGGAATCGAACGTGGAGCGCAGTGTCTCCAGTTGATGCCCGATGCCGATGTCTTGCAGGCTGTTCCTGTATCTCCTCGCTCGGCGAGCATCCGGGCTCCTGCGGCAACCATCACGGCGGCGAAGCCGAGCAGCAGGATCCTCTCGGGAAGCAACCGGCCGAGTGCGCTGCCGGCGAAGGTCGCTGGAATGCCGGTCGCAGCGAACACCGCCGCCAGTCGCCATTCGACGCGGCGTGCTCGCAGCTTCGGTATCACTCCCACCGCCGAGGCGGTGCCGACGACGATCAGCGAGACGGGGATCGCTTCCTCCACGCCGAGGCCAAGGGCGAACACCAACACCGGGACCGCAAGAATGGATCCGCCTCCACCGAGTAGGCCGAGGAGAATTCCGATCACAGCGCCGAATCCGAGCGCCAGCCCCAATGTCATCGTGTGTTCACTCCAATCCTTGGTGCCACGGTATACCCCAGGGGGTACTTGACATACCCTAGGGGGTATTACACACTGTGTCTACCACCTCGCGAAACTCGCCCGGAGACGTCTCAGACGGAGGAATCCATGATCCTCGAGCAGTACTACCTCGAATGTCTTTCCCACGCTTCGTATCTGATCGGAGATCAGAGGACGGGGCGCGCGATCGTCGTCGATCCGCGTCGCGACA
Organism: Rhodococcus sp. 06-418-5; assembly: GCF_002258285.1. Lineage (NCBI taxonomy): Bacteria > Bacillati > Actinomycetota > Actinomycetes > Mycobacteriales > Nocardiaceae > Rhodococcus > Rhodococcus sp. 06-418-5. The sequence goes on along the minus strand of NZ_NOYE01000014.1, from coordinate 63,045 downwards.
TCGCGGAGTATCTCGACGACGCCGAGAAGTACGGACTCGTCATCGAAGGGGTCGTCAACACTCACTTCCACGCGGATTTCGTCTCGGGCCACCTCGAACTGGTCGACGCGACCGGTGCCTGGATCGGCTTCGGCGAGGCTGCCGAGACCGACTATCCGATCCGGCGACTGCGAGACGGGGAGCGGTTGTCCCTCGGCGACGTCGAACTCGAGATCCTGTCCACTCCCGGTCACACGTGGGAGTCGATCTCGGTGCTGGTTCGCGAGCATCCCGGGGCCACCCCTACGGCCGTGCTCACCGGTGACTCCCTCTTCATCGGCGATGTCGGACGACCGGACCTGGTGAATCTCGGGGACGGCTCGACCACGGACCTGGCCCGTGCGATGTATTCGACGATCCACGACAAGCTGCTGACGCTGCCCGACGACGTCGTCGTCATGCCCGCTCACGGTGCCGGCTCGTCGTGTGGAAAGAACCTCTCCACCGAGCTCACCTCCACCATCGGTGAGCAGCGCGCGAGCAACCCGTCGGTGCAGCCGATGACCGAAAACGCCTTCGTTGCGCTCGTCACCGACGGCCAACCGGCGGCACCGTCGTACTTCTCCGCCGACGCAGCCATGAACAAGCAGGTGCACCCACTGCTGTCTCCTGGCCGCATCATCCCTGCGCTGACACCCGAGGCCGTGAGGGCCGAGCTGGTTTCCGGCACACGAGTGCTCGACGCACGAAGTGTGGACGATTTCGCTGCCGGTCATCTGCGCGGATCGATCAACGTGGGGTTCGACGGTCGCTTCGCCGAGACCGGCGGCATGGTCGCGGAGGTCGGTGGTCGCATCGTGCTGATCGCCTATCCGGGCGAAGAGCAGGAGGCAGCACTGCGGTTGGCCCGAATCGGATCCGACAACGTGACCGGATACCTCGGAATCGGCAGTGACGGTGCGTTTCCAGCCGAGCTGGCGACATTGGTCGAGACGGCACCGCGCACCACGGTCGAGCAGCTCGATGTGATGCTCGCCGCGGACGAGGTGACGCTCATCGACATTCGCAACCCGGGTGAGCGCGACTTCGGCACGATACCGGGAGCGATCCCGATCCCGATGGCGCAGTTGCGAACTCGCCTCGACCAGGTGCCGACCGGTAAACCTATCGTGATGCACTGCGCCGGAGGATGGCGCTCGAGCGTGGCGGCGTCGCTGCTGCGCGCTCAGGGATTCGAGAACGTCTCGGATCTGCTGGGCGGTTACAACGCCTGGGCCGACGCCCACGTCCCGGCCTGACTTTCGACCGACTCGTACCAGGAGGATTCTCATGTGTTATCCCGTCACCTGCAAGAAATGCCACAAGACCGGCTGGGGCGGTTGCGGCAGACATGTCGACTCCGTCATGCGTACGGTTGCCGCAGCCGACCGCTGCGCCTGCAACGAGGATTCGAGCCCGCCCGTGAAGGAGCGTCGAAGCATGCGGTCGTGGTTCGGACGCTGAGACCTGATTCAGGTGGTCGAGCGGCAAGTACTTTGTGCTCTAGCGCAATTGATCTCTTGCCGCACAGACTGGAACGATGACATCGACAACGCGAGTGGCAACCGAGCGCAACCGGCGATCGCCGTGGCTCGGCGCAGTCTGCGGAGGGGTATCGATCAACGCGTTCGGTGCTGCGATCGGATTGGCCTCGGGTGCAATCGATCCGAGTTCCTACGTCGAGGCGAAAGTGTCTGTGACACTGACAGCACTGTCGCTGGTGTTGGTCGTCGGCGTTCCCATGGGGCTCGCTGCGGCGTCTGCCTTCGCAGGCGGCGGACGGTCGGGTCCGATGGCTCATATCGCCGGCGTGCTCCTGGTTGCCTGGATCATCGTGCACTCGGCGGTGACCGGTGAGACGAGTTGGCTGCTGGGATCGTTCGGAGTACTGGGGTTCGTCATTGCGGTCCACGGATGGCGGATGACGGTGGCGGCGGGCAAATCCGCATACCTCCTGTCGGACGAGACATGAAAATACTTGTCTCCACCGCAGGTCGGCATGGAGCGACCCACAGTCTGGGCCAGGAAATGGGTCGAGTCTTCGAGCACTGTGGTGTCGACGTCGATGTGCGGGCACCGGAATCCGTGGTCCGCGTGGACGGCTACGACGCTCTGGTCATCGGGAGCGCTGTCTACTCGGATCGCTGGGTTCCAGCCGCGAAGGCTCTGGTCGACAGGTTGTCGAGGTCCGAACATCCACCTGTGTGGCTGTTCTCCTGTGGGCCGCTGCACTCGAGCGACAGGCCGGTCAACGTCACTTCCGACGCGGCACACGCAGTATCACTGATGCATGCGACCGCACACCGAACGTTTCCCGGGAAGCTGGTGCCAGAGCGACTTTCGGCGGGGGAGCGTCAGATTTTCGAGAACTCCGGGGCAGTCGCAGGAGACTTCCGCGACCGGGTACTCGTGTGCAATTGGGCCCGAGAGATACTCGCGTGGCTCAATGCAGAGAAGCGTGGTTCGTGACCTGTTTCGCCGGTGATGTCTCTGCACTCGTGCGGTGCGCCGACGGACAGACGTGCGTGTGAATCTCGGCCGCCAGCTGCGCCACCGATTCCGTCAGGACGGTATTGGCCTCGATCATGTCCTGGAGTAGGGCGGTGTTCGAAAGTGTGTGTACGGCAACCTCACTGCTCACCGAGTCCGCGCGTTTCGCCGAGATCAGCAGAATCGCTCCCTGGAGTCCCGCGATCATCGACAGGAACAGGTTGAGCAGGATGAACGGGTACGGGTCGAATCCGTCGCTCTGGTTGTAGGCGGCCCACAGCGCCATGGTGCCCAGAAACAGGAACACGAACGGCCAGGAGCCCATCCCGTTTCGGACGTAGTCCGCCGCTCGCTCACCGGCGGTCAGGGCATCACCGGTCCGGACGCCCGGGTGTCTTCGCCACAGGTTCATCGCTCGCAGGTCTTCGATCGGGAGTGTGCAGCAGAATCCATGCTGCCGAGTGTGGTCCAACTCGTCGATGAGCGTCAGGGGCGAAATCCCCTGCTTCTCGGGCCTTTCTGCTCCCGAGCTGCCGGTTCGGTATACGTCCCCAACCGGCGGTGACTTCCGGCCCTACATGCCGAGTGCCGCAGCGCCGACCATCGACAGTGTGCATTGCTCGATGGTCGAGAACGGCACTGGTTTCGATAGTTGGAGGAAATCCACGATGAAAGCTGCTGTTGTCACCGAGTTCGGCGGACCCCTGGTCGTCAAGGACATCCCTATCCCGACACCCGCACCGGAGCAGGTGCTGGTGAAGATGGAGACGTGCGGAGTCTGTCACACCGATATTCATGCAGCGCAGGGGGATTGGCCGGCCAAGCCGACCCTGCCGTTCGTTCCCGGGCACGAGGGAATCGGCGTGATCGAGGCCGTGGGATCGCAGGTCGACACGAGTCGAATCGGCGAACGCGTGGCGATCGCGTGGCTCGGTTCGGCGTGCGGCGAATGCGATCACTGCGTGTCCGGATGGGAGACGCTGTGCGAGACACAGCAGAACAGTGGCTACTCGATCGACGGGGCCTACGCCGAATACGCTGTGGCCCATGCGAAATACGTCGTCCGCGTTCCCGACGGCATCTCCTCGTTCGACGCCGCTCCGCTGACGTGTGCCGGCGTCACCACCTACAAGGCAGTCAAGGTCGGCGGTGTCACACCGGCTCAGCGCGTGGCCATCTTCGGCGTCGGCGGACTGGGCCACATGGCGGTGCAGTACGCCAAGATCGCGGGCGGATTCGTCACCGCAGTCGACATCGAGGAAGAGAAGCTCGAACTTGCACGTGAACTCGGTGCCGATCACACGGTCGACTCGTCGAAGGTCGACCCCGTCGAGGAGATCAAGGCGCTCGGCGGAGCCGATGTGGCCATCGTGTTGGCCGTCATCCCGAGCGTGTTCGATCAGGCCTTCCGTTCGCTTCGCCGCGGCGGTCGACTGGTGTGTGTCTCGATGCCCGCTCACGGTGTGTTCCCGGTCCCGATCTTCGAGACGGTCGTCGGCGGAATCTCCGTCCTCGGTTCGATCGTCGGTACGCGAAAGGACCTACGTGAAGTATTCGCACTGCACGAGGCCGGGCGGACCACGGTATCGGCCGTATCGCGCAAGTTGGACGAAGTGAACGAGTGCTTCGACGACCTCATGGGTGGCCGCGTCACCGCTCGCCAGGTGTTCGAGTTCTGACGTGGACCTCGTCGGTCGCAGTGGACCGATCCCGGTGCTCCTTCGTCCGAGCGACTCGGCTGTCGGTGAAGCCGTAAGGTCGGGGTGGGCAGGCGCATACCCGAAAGGCATGTGTGCCCACAACGGAGTGAGCAGTGATGAACGCAGGGGAACACGAAGACGACCTCCGGTCGAGCCTGGTCGACCTCAGCAAACTGCCGATGACCGATCTGTCTCTGTCCGACACCCTCTCTCACGTGGCGCAACTTGCAGTTCGGGCCGTTCCCGGCGCGGACGGTGCCGGATTGACGCTCCTGCATCCCGACCGCCCCGACACGATTGTCGCGAGCGCGGAATTCGTCCGTGCCGTCGACGACATCCAGTACGGACTCGGCCAAGGCCCCTCCATCACCGCAGCTGCCGAGGGCATCACCGTTCGATCCGGTTCACTCGAAACCGACCCTCAGTGGCCGGAATTCGGTCCGAAGGTCGGTCGAATGGGAGTGCACAGCGTGTTGTCTCTTCCGCTGATCACCGCAGGCGGTGTGCTCGGCGCGATGAATGTCTACGCGCGCCGGCCCGACGCGTTCGATGCTCGCGCTGCAGAGTTGGGCGACCTGTTCGCGGTACCGGCTGCGGTCTCGGTGCAGAACGCGCGGGCGCTGTCGAGTGCCGCCCGGCTCACCGAGCAGCTCGAGATGGCACTGAGCAATCGCTCCGTGATCGACCAGGCGATCGGGGTGCTGATCAGCCGAAGCGGATGCACCGGAGCCCAGGGGTACGACAAGCTCCGATCGTTGAGCCAGAGCGAGCACAAGAAAGTCGCAGTGGTCGCTGAGGCCATGGTGGGCGAGGCGATGAAGACGGCCCGCTCCCGTTCCCGCACGTAAGGGCGTAGCGTTCGAGCCGCGAGCGCATTCCGAGGCATCGAGTCCGACTTTTCCTCGCGCTCGCATACCCGCCCGGCAGGATGCCGCGGGTATATCGGACGAATCGAATCGGCGATCGGCCCGCACCTGGATTCTCGATGAAACTTCCGCCTCGATTGCTGGACGATCTTGCGACGCTGACCGAATCACTGGACAACTCGTCCGTCGATCTCGCGCGCTTGGCCGGGCAGTTGGCGGCCGACATCGATGTGGCCGTCTCGGATGTCGGCTCGATCACCCTGACGTCGATCGTCGACGGTGAACGGTTCGACGTGGTGATAGGGACCAGAGATCCGGTCCGCGGCGGAACCGATTCCGGGGCTTCCGAGCCGCGATCTCTTGCCGATGTGAGTGAGGTGAACCAGGCAATCGGTGTTCTTGTTGCCAGTGGCCGCACGGTTGCCGAAGCGCGTGCAGAATTACGCAGAGTCGCCGAGCGCTGGAACCGATCGACAGTCGACGAGGCCGGCCGCACCCTGCGTGACGCTCGGGGTTGGTTTCCACCCGCTCGGCCGTAGGTCCCGGAGCCGAGCACCCAGGTGGACGAGGGAGTCCGCGGTCACTCGTCTTCGGCGTTCAATTGAGCCGAGAGGCCTCATCGGCCCGGAGCATAAAAGGTGTGAGATGGGAGGCGATGACCACCGCCCACGACATGACCTCTGCTCGTGGTCTGCTGTCACCATCGGAGGCACCGATCAGTCGCACGACGGCACGCTCGAACAGTGACAACCGCGAGTTCGTCAGCTTGCCACCGAACACGCGATGCTCGATCACCCAGTCGGCCTCGGTCTCTTTCGGCCGAGCTTTCGGCGGAGTGCTGTCGTCCACCGGGCCACTCGAGAAGAGCCACACAGGAATTGCCTCCAGTTCGGCCTGTTCCCTGGTGACCAGCGCGCGTGCGTCTCGGAGCCATCGGCCCATGTACACGCCACTGCCGATTATCGCGGCGTCGTACTCGGCAATGCTGTCCACGTCGCGGGCATCACGAACATCGACTGTCGTCGTGCTGTCGATGCTGGACAGTTCCCGCAGAATCGACGAGCCCAGCCACTGTCCGATTTCTCGGGTGGCGCCGTGGCGGCTTGCTGTTGCGATCATTATGCGCATGTGGATGTCCTGTCGGTTCGGCTTCGGTTGAATTGCAGTGCAAAATGATTCATGTCCGTCAGGTGCTGCAGTCGATCCGGATCGGCGCACGCATGTCGCGGGTCGAACAGTTCTTCCGCAGTTTTCACAGGTACTCCTTCGTCGCAGGCGTTCTGTTGCGCGCGGCACTGGGCACAACGGTGACCGGACACGATGCGCGTGCCATCACCGAGCGGCTGGTCGAGCCGAGCATCATTCCGGCGAATCCTCCGCGACCGTGACTGCCCAGCACCACCAGTTGGGCGCTCTGCGCGTGGTCCAGCAGTGCGTGGACCGGTCGGTCTCTGACCGCCACCTGTCGTAGTGCCACCGTCGGATGCCGACGCGCGCAATCATCGACGGCCCTTGCCAACACGCCGTCGGCTTCGGGTCGATGGTCCGCCCAATCGAGGCCGGGAACCGACATCCCTATCGACAGATCCGAATCGGCCCACGCGTGCAGTGCGGTGAGTGGAGCGCTTCGGACTTCTGCCTCCTCGAACGCCCGCTCCACCGCGGCCATGGCGGCCGAGGTTCCATCGACGCCGACCACGACCGCCTCGAACCCCGTGTAGCCGCTCATCGGCCATGCATGTACGACCGTGACCGGGCAGTGTGCATGCGTACTCAGCGCGACGCTGACCGAACCCAACGACGTGCGTTGTGCCGCACCGAGTCCGCGTGTCCCGATGACAACCATCCGAGACGTCTCGGACATCTCGAGTAGAGCGGCAGCGGCGGGGCGGTCCGACAGAACCACGTCGACGGCGATGGTGGACACGGCCGACCCCGTCGGCCGGGCTATCGACATCGCCTCGTCCAGAATGCGGTTCGTCTCGAACCTCAGATGCGCGGATGTCCGTTCGGGTAGGGCATCGAGGCCCGTGAGAACCGTCGGGACGGCCGAGACGATCGTCAGGTCGAAGCCGTGCAGTTCGGCATCGAGCACGGCCCACCGGACAGCGTCCAGAGACGCGGCCGAACCGTCGACTCCGACGACGGTGTGGGATCTGCCCATCTGATGAGTCCCTTCGAGGTGGTGCCAGAGCTCCATCAGACTCTTCGGCTCGGCATCCGCGCGCCAGGACAACTACACCGAGATCAGGGACTTTCGGCCCCACTTTCGATGACCAAAGGTCGAGCTCTCCCGTGTGCGGGTCCGTAGTGTTGGGAAAGGATGCGACCACCGAGGACGCGGGTGAGGGGTTGGACGTGGTCACAGTGTTCTTGGTCGACGACCACGAGATCGTGCGTCGAGGTCTGATCGATCTCATCGATTCCGATCCCGATCTTTCCGTGATCGGTGAAGCCGGAAGTTGCGCACAGGCACTCGCTCGTATTCCCGCGTTGAGGCCGGACGTCGCCGTTCTCGACGTTCGACTGCCGGACGGCAACGGCATCGAGCTCTGCCGCGAATTGCTCGACCGACTGCCCGATCTCAAGACCATGATGCTGACCTCGTTCACCGAGGACCAGGCCATGCTCGACGCGATCCTCGCCGGCGCGAGCGGCTACGTCGTCAAGGACATCACCGGTATGGAGCTGACTCGCGCGATCAAGGATGTCGGCTCCGGTCGGTCGCTGTTGGACAATCGCGCAGCGGCCGCGCTGATGGACAAGCTGCGGGCGGGCACGGCCGCTCCCGGACCGATCGATCACCTCACCGGGCAGGAACGGACATTGCTCGACCTCCTGGGGGAGGGGCTGACGAATCGGCAGATCGCCGCTCGAATGTTCCTGGCGGAGAAAACCGTCAAGAACTACGTCTCCCGGTTGCTGGCCAAGCTCGGGATGGAGCGCCGCACCCAGGCAGCGGTGTACGCGTCGAGGCTGGCCGAAACGCATCCGCGAACGCAATCCGGGCCGTCGGATGGATGATCACCGCGGACCGGGTCTTCCGCAGCTCCGCCTCGGTGAACTGCTGGCCGAGGTGCAGGACCGAATCGGTCGCATCGCGGATGCACGAGTACAGGCGGACGGTCTGCTCGATGCGATGTTCGTCATCACCTCGGGCCTCGACCTGGAGGTGACGTTGCGGTCGATCGTGGAGTCGGCCGTCAACCTCGTCGGTGCCCGGTACGGTGCACTCGGCGTGCGCGGCGAGGGTCACGAGCTGAAGGCGTTCATCCATCACGGCATGGAAGAGCAGGTGCGCGAGGCGATCGGCCCACTTCCCACCGGACGAGGTGTGCTGGGTCTGCTCATCGACCAACCTCATGTGCTCAGACTCGACGACTTGTCGTCGCATCCGGAGGCAGTGGGCTTCCCTCCCAACCATCCGCCGATGAAATCGTTTCTCGGCGTGCCCATTCGGGTGCGTGACGAGGTGTTCGGAAACCTGTACCTCACCGAGAAGAAGGACGGAGCCCAGTTCACCGAGGACGACGAGGTGGTCACCCGGGCTCTCGCCTCGGCGGCCGGAATCGCGATCGAGAACGCACACCTGTACGAGGAGTCGCGGATCCGGCAATCGTGGATGGAAGCGATGCGGGACATCGGTACCGAACTGTTGGCCGGGAGCGACATCGACGAAGTGCTGCACATGGTGTCGAGGCGGGCATTGCATCTGACCGGGGCCGACAGTGCGTTCATCGCTGTTCCCGCCGACGCGGCTCCGAACTCGGACACGGTCTCCCGGTTGGTCATCTCGGTCGCCGAGGGGCACGACGCAGACGCTCTGGTGGGTTCGCTCATCCCGATCGAGGGATCGAGTTCCGGTGCGGCATATCGCCTTCGGACCGCTACCCGCAAGGAGGAGCTGGACTACCGACCCAACGCGCATGTGGCGAACACCTTCGGCCCGGCCCTGATCTCGCCGCTTCGGGTAGCCGACGGCGTGCGAGGCGTCCTGGTGACGCTGCGCCGAAAGGGCGGACCGGTCTTCAGCGACTCTCAACTCGATCTCATTTCCAGCTTCGCCGACCAGGCCGCACTCGTGATGGAGATGGCCGACACCACGCGGCGCATGCACGAGCTCGACGTTCTCGCGGACCGTGATCGGATCGCCCGAGACCTTCACGATCACGTCATCCAACGGATCTTCGCGGCCGGATTGTCGCTGCAGAGCACGTTGCAGAAGACCGAGCTCGACGACATTCGTCAACGTCTGACTCGCACCATCGACGACCTGCAGGACACCGTGCAGGACATTCGTACGACGATCTTCGACCTGCAGAGCTCGACACACTCGACCACTCGTCTACGGCAGCGCGTCAACGGAGCCGTCCTCGAACTCACCGAAAGCGTTCCCATTCGCGCCGTGGTTCGCATGTTCGGGCCCCTGTCGGTCATCGACAGTACCCTCGCCGACCACGCCGTTGCCGTCATTCGCGAAGCGGTGAGCAACGTCGTCCACCATGCTCGGGCCCAGACCGTCAACGTCACCCTGGCGGTCGGGGACGATCTCCGCATCGAGGTCTCCGACGACGGAATCGGACTGGACGAGAACATCACTCGCAGTGGACTGGCGAACCTCGAGGCGCGGGCAGTCGACTGCGGCGGCACGATGACCTTCGGGTCGTCCGCGGCCGACGCAGGTGGCACCGAGCTGATCTGGTCGGTACCGCTGCCCTGACGGCGGACGACCTAGGTCACTTGTTCCGATGACCTCGGACTGCTGTGCCAGGTGTGCCTGCGCTCGTAGCGTTCTCGTCGTAGACGCGCACCATCGAGAGGCATCTGATGAACACTTCACATTCCACCGGACCGGTCGTGGTCGGAATCGACGGATCGGAGACCGCACTCGATGCGGTTCGGTTCGCCGTGCAGGAGGCACGCGGGCGGGGCACGTCACTTCGCTTGATCCACGTGATCGACAGACATGCGGTGCCCGAAACCGTCTACGGCGCTCCGGATGTCGACGGTGACTATGCCCGCGCGGCATTGAGTAGCGCAGAGGATGCGGCCGCAGCGATCGATCCGGCGGTTCTCGTGGAATCGGTCGTTCTGCAGGGTCGGCCCGAATCGGTGATGTCGACCGAGGCCGGATCTGCGTCTCTGCTGGTACTGGGGACCACCACCGGCAGTGCGGTGGCCGCCTGGGTACTCGGATCGATGGTCGGTGCCGTGGTCGAAGCATCGCCCCACCCCGTCGCGATCGTCCGTCATTTCGACGCCGAACGCCGCGGCCCGGTCGTTGCAGCCCTGGGTGACGCCGACGTCTCGCAAGCCGATGTCGTGGTGGCTCAGGCATTTCACGAGGCATCGATCAGGGCGGCCAGCGTCTTGGCGGTGCACACTCAGGCTGTCTCCTCCATTCTCGCGTCCGCTCTCAGCGGCCCGGGCGACGGGCTACACCCCGAATCGGCAATGGACGTTCGGCTCGAACCCTTCGGCGCGGACTATCCCGACATTCGTGTGGCGTCGGTGTATGCCGAGGCCGACTCGGGATCGGAACTGGTGGCGGTCTCCGAGACAGCCCAGCTGATGGTGGTCGGTCACGAGCGAGACCGAGTGCCCGGACGAACACTGACCGCCGTACTGCGGCAAGCCCATTGCCCCGTCCTCGTCGTCCCGCACGCATGAGTACCTCGAGGCAGTCTCCGATCGTTGTCGGTGTCGACGGTTCCGGCTCGTCGCTCGACGCAGTCGGATGGGCCGCGCATGCGGCCGAGTTGCGTGGGGTACCGGTGAAGCTGGTGTCCGCATACCAAGTCAAGGCTCTGTACACCAGCTTCGTCGCGTTGCCGTCGCACATCGGCTCCGAGGAGCACACGGCCGCAGAGTCGATCCTCGCCTGGGCGTCGCTGGTCGCTCGACGTTCGGTGAACAACCCGGACGCGCTCGTCATCACGAGTGAATCGATTGTGGGACCGACGATTCAGGCCATGCTGGAGCAGTCATCGAGTGCCTCGATGATGGTGGTCGGTTCGCGTGGCAACGGCGAATACTTCGCCGAACTGCTCGGCTCGGTGAGCACCGCGGTGGCCGTTCAAGCGCACTGCCCTGTGGTCATCGTGCCGGGAAGCGTGGAGCTGCACTCGTCGGGAGGCCCTGTTGTCCTCGGAATCGACGGGTCGCCGCACAACCAGAACGCTGTTCGGTTGGCCTTCGACGAAGCCTCACTCCGGGGAGCGGAACTGGTTGCAGTCCACGTGTCGACGGACGAACTGATCTCGGCGCCCGACGCGTCCGCCACCGACAGGTCCGATGCGATCCTTTCGAACGGTCGAACCGTGTTGGCAGAGAGCCTGTCCGGCTGGAGCGATCAGTACCCGGACGTCGTGGTACAGCAGAAGATATTGCGCGGCAACGTGGTCGAGAAGATCCTCGAGGTATCACCGCGGGCGCAGGCCGTCGTCGTCGGTTCGAGCGGCCGCAACGGTTTCAGCGACCGACTTCTCGGATCCACCGTCCGGTCGCTGGCCCACCGCGTCGACTGTCCGCTGATCATCGCCCGCGGGTAGTCACCTCGCGGTCACGACCACCGCCATTGTCGAATCTCGGGAAGATCCTCGAAATGTTCCCGGATGTAGGCATCGTGCCGAACGAGTTGGTCCTGGCAGTGCTGCCGCAGTCGTTCGGCACCGGCCGGCGCAGTGCCCGCTCGGTCGAGTGCTGCGAGCGCGAGGTGATAGCGACTGATCTTGTTGAGCACCACCATGTCGAACGGTGTTGTGGTGGTGCCTTGTTCGATGAATCCGCGAACATGGAACCGCTGGGCGTCGGGTCGGCCGTGCATCAGTTGGTGCACCGCGCGGGGATAGCCGTGGAACGCGAAGACCACATCGACAGAGGCGGTGAACAGATCGACGAACTGCTCGTCGGAGAATCCGTGCGGATGATCGACGACGGGGAGCAATGCCATCAGATCGATGACGTTGACCACGCGGACCCTGAGCTCGGGAGTCCACGTGCGCAACAACTGTGCGGCCGCCAGGGTTTCCTCGGTCGGCACGTCGCCGGCACACGCCAGAACGATCTCGGGATCTTCCTCGGTACCGGTCTCCTCGGTGCCGGCCCAGTCCCAGCGGGACGCACCCGCCGCTGCATGCGCCCGTGCCTCGGGAAGCGTCAGATACTGCGGGTGACTCTGCTTGTCCACCACCAGAACGTTGACGTGACCTCGACTGCGGAAGCAATGATCGGCAACGGCGAGGAGGGTATTGGAATCCGGTGGTAGCCATACGCGCACGACGTCCGGTGCCAGGGGAATTACCGCGTCGATCAGTCCGGGACCCTGATGGCTGAATCCGTTGTGGTCGTTGCGCCAACACGTGCTGGTGAGCAGCACGTTGAGCGACGCGACCGGTGCTCGCCATGCGAGTGTGGCGGCGTGCTGCAGCCACTTGGTGTGCTGAATCAGCATCGACACACTCACCATGGCGAAGGCCTCGTAGCTCGCGAACAGGCCGTGTCGACCCGACAGCAGATACGCCTCGAGCCAGCCCTCGCACAGATGCTCGCTGAGCACCTCCATCACGCGGCCGTCGGGACCGAGATCGTCGTCGAACTCGGTGGTCGGCAGCTGCCAGCACCGGTCGGTGGCCTCGAACACGGCCTGCAGGCGGTTGCTCGCGGTCTCGTCGGGACAGAACAGGCGAAAGTTGCCGCCGCCGTTGGGCTGGGCGTTGTCGAGGTAGATATCGCGCATCATCTCCCCGAGTACGGTGGTCGTCTCGTGCGACGTGCGACCAGGGGACTCGACGGTGAGCGCGTAGTTCTCGAGGTCTCGAATGACCAAGGGCTGCAGCAGCACACCGCCGTTTGCGTACGGGGTGGCACCGAGACGTTCGGTGCCCGACGGTGCGAGCTCCCGAATCGACGCCACCGGGGCACCGTTGTCGTCGAACAACGATCGGGGATCGTAGGACAGCAGCCACTTCTCGAGCAGTTCCAGGTGTGCAGGATTCTCTCGGACACCCGACAACGGCACCTGGTGCGCCCAGTGGGTGCCCTCGATGCGCTTGCCGTCCACCTCGTGCGGACCGGTCCAGCCCTTGGGCGTACGCAGAACGATGGCGGGCCAGGCGATGTCGCCTCGTGGGTTGCCGCCTCGTGCGGCGTGCCGAACTCTCCCGATCGCATCGTGGGCGCGGGTGAGGGCAGATTCGAGGGCCGGGAAAACCTCTCGCGGGTCGGTGCCCTCGACGAAGATCGGTGTCCACCCCTGGCTCCGTAGGAAGCGTTCGACTGCAAGGTCGGCGCTACGACCGAGAACCGTCGGGCCGGAGATCTTTCCATCGTTGAGATGCAGGATCGGCAACACTGCGCCGTCACGGACCGGGTTGAGAAAGGCGGGGATCTTCCACGAACCGGACAGGGGACCGGTTTCGGCCTCACCGTCCCCGACTACACAGGCGACGATCAGATCGGGATTGTCGAACGCTGCGCCGGCGGCGTGGACGAGGGCGTAGCCCAGCTCGCCGCCCTCGTGAATGCTGCCCGGGGTCTGGACGCTCACGTGGCTCGGAATGCCTCCGGGAGTGGAGAATTGACGGCACAGCCGTCGAACTCCGTCGCTGTCGAGCGAGACGTCCGGGTAGATCTCGCTGTACGTGCCTTCGAGGTAGGTGTTCGCCACCATCGCCGGGCCGCCGTGTCCCGGCCCGGTGACGTACAGCCAGTCCGAATGGGTTCGGCGAATCACGCGGTTGAGGAGGGTGTAGATCATCGACAGGCCGGGACTGGTGCCCCAATGCCCGAGCAGCCTCGGCTTGATGTGCTTCGATTCCAGTGGCCGACGCAGCAATACGTTGTCCTGCAGGTAGATCTGAGCCACCGTCAGATAGTTCGCCGCGGCCCAATAACGCAGGTCTGCGTCCAGTTTCTCGGAATCGTATGTGGTGTCGACGGTCGGCGTGGTCATCGGTTCGTGGGAACGACGACTACGGGAACGTCCACCGAATGCAGCACCGCACGTGAGGTGGAACCGAGAAGCATCGACGCGAATCCGCCCCGACCACGGCTCCCCACGACGATCAACTGCGCAGTATCGGACGCACGGACCAGTTCACGAACTGGCCTGTCCCGAACCACCACCCGGTGGATGGTGACGTCCGGATAGTCCTCCGACCATCCGGCCAGGCTCTCCGCCAACGACGTCTTCTCGGCGAGTTCGGAGTCGACCCACGGTCCCTCGTCGTCGCGCGTCAACACGCTGCCTAGTTCGAGGTCGCTCCAGGCGTGCACCGCAACGAGGTCGACCCCCCGCAGCGATGCTTCCTGGAGGGCGAACCCGATGGCCGGTTGGCTGTTGGACGTGCAATCCACACCGACGACGACCGGTCCGTCGCCGACGATGGTCGACTTGATCACTGCCACAGGGCATTTGGCGTGTGATATCACCGCGGTGCTGACCGACCCGATCAGTCCGCCGGTGAACTCGCCGAGACCCCTCGACCCGACGACGATCAGGGCGGGTGCGACGTCGAAATGCGTCAGGTTTCTTGCAGCGGAGCCGTGCTCGAGGCGAGTGTCGAGAATCAGCGAATTTCCGGCCGCTGCCTTGTGCGCTACATCGACCGCTGCGGTCAGCACACGCTTGGCCTCGATATCGGGGTCCGTGAACGCGCCCATCCGAAGGCTGATGGCGTCACCGTAGGTTCCCGGTGCAAACAGCGACGACGTGACCAGCTCGAGCGGGGCGTGGCGTCGAACAGCCTCGCGCGTCGCCCAGCGGACCGCGCCGAGGGATGTGGCGGATCCGTCGACTCCGACGACTATCCGGTTCGATGCAGTCATGACCTTGTCCCGTCCATTGACCTTCGCGTGTGGAACACCTCGAGCATTACCGAGTGGGGCCGATGCGGACAGAGGCGGAAGTCCTTCGGTGTGGGGCGGAAGTCCCTACCAGTTACCCCTAGGGGGTATGTCTTGCTATCGTCGATGTCATGCATTCAGTGATCCGACGCAGTCGCCCGGGCTTCGCCTCGGCGACCGGATTGCTGATCGCGCTGACGATCTTCGGGGTGCTGCTGATGCACTCGGTGACACCGACCATGTCGGTGAGCAGCGAACACGCTGCCATGGCGTCGACGACCCACCACGAGGATCCGGTACAGGTGGCGGACGGCGAACACGACTGCCCGTCGACGCATCAGATGATGCATCCGTGCGCGGGAACCACGGTGGCGTGGGCTGCGTTGTCGGTCCCGGCGACGAGCGTCGATGTCGTCCACGCCCCGATGTCGGACGACGGTATCGGTGGGCGCACCGACTCCATCTCGGAGCGTGCGCCGCCGTGGACCCTCTGGGAGCTGGACAGATCGGTGACCTTACGAGTGTGACATGCAGTCCGGTGGACGCACGACCATCGGCGGATCGGCATACCCAGATCCCTGTATTTCGCACTTGTTCAAGGAGATTCACATGCGTACAACACTCGTCTCTTCGCTGGCCGCTGCCACCGTGAGCGCATTCCTTCTCGCCGGCTGCAGTAGCGACGACTCGTCGATGGACGGCCATTCGATGGGCTCGCCGAACTCGTCGTCGGAATCCTCGGCGTCGTCTGACCAGGCCGACGCGTCGGCAGAATTCAACGATGCGGACGTGATGTTCGCGCAGATGATGTACCCGCATCATGCGCAGGCGGTCGAGATGGCGGCAATGGTCGAGGGCCGCACCGAGAATCCGGACGTAGTGGCCTTGGCGTCGGCGATCGAAGCAGCGCAGCAACCCGAGATGGACCGGATGACCGCCTGGCTCACCGAGTGGGGCCAGCCCATGCCCGACATGAACATGGACATGGGCGGTATGGACCACAGCTCGGGCATGGGCATGATGACTCAGCAGGACATGGACGCATTGAGTGCGGCCACCGGTGGCGAGTTCGACAGTCAGTGGCTGACGATGATGATCGAGCACCACGAAGGTGCGATCGAGATGGCGAACGTGGAGATCGAAGACGGGACATTCCCGCAAGCACAGGAGATGGCTCGCACGATCGTGGCCTCACAGCAGCAGGAAATCGACACCATGCGGACGTTGCTCGGCTGAGCTGCACCGAAGCGAGGGCCGCATCCCCGTATCGGGGGTGCGGCCCTCGAGTAGGCTGAAAAATCGGAGAATCCTTCTCCGCACATCGGTCCGAGGGAGACAGTTCGCAATGGCACGTCGACGGGTTGTGGTCATCGGTGGAGGATTTGGCGGACTCCACGCGGCACGGCGTCTGCGCAACGAAGACGTCGACGTCACCGTGCTCGAGCGCGGTACCTCGCACGTCTTCCAGCCGCTGCTCTACCAATGCGCCACCGGTCTGGTGTCGGAAGGCTCGATCGCCAGTCCGCTGCGACACCTGCTGCGCAAACAGAAGAACGTGTATGTGGCACTGGGTGAAGCGACCTCGGTGACCCCCAGTGTCGACGGCTCAGCGGGTGACGGCGGAGTGGTGACGGCGAGCCGATTCGACGGCTCGACCTTCGAGCTGCCCTACGACTACCTCGTCGTCGCCGTCGGAATGCAGCAGGCGTACCACGGCCACGACGAATACGTGCAGTGGGCACCGGGCATGAAGACCCTCGACGACGCCCTTGCGATCAGGCGAAAGTTGATCTCCGCCTTCGAGATGGCCGAGTCTCTCCCCACCCCCGAGGAGCGCAGGCCGTGGCTCACCTTCGCGGTGGCCGGTGGAGGCCCGACCGGAGTCGAATTGGCCGGCCAGATAAGAGAACTCGCCACCAGAGCGTTGGCAAAGGAGTTCGATTCGATTCACCCGTCGGAAGCGCGAGTTCTGCTGTTCCACGGCGGCGACCGCGTACTCGAATCGTTCCCCGACTCGCTGACGAAGAAAGCGCAACGCACCCTCGATGCCGTCGGCGTGGAAACGCATCTCGGTGTGCACGTCACCGACGTCACGGCCACCGACGTCGAGGTCACGGCCAAGGCCGAACCCAAGACCGTCACACGCTACGACACCCACACCGTGCTGTGGACCGCGGGCGTGGAAGCTGTCCCGTTCGTGAAGCAACTCGCCGACGCCATGGGAGTGGAGCAGGACCGATCGGGACGCATCGCCGTGCAGCCGGATCTCTCGATCCCCGGACACTCCAACGTCTTCGTCGTCGGAGACATCATGTCGCTGAACAAGCTTGCGGGAGTCGCCGAGGTGGCCATGCAGGGCGGCCGAGCCGCGGGCGCGGCAATCGCAGCGGACCTATCCGCCTCTGCGCGAAAGGATTTCAAGTACCGAGACCTCGGCACCGCGGCCTACATCGCCCGCGGACACGCACTGGTGCAGGCCGGGCCGCTGCGCATGTCCGGGTTCCTCGGCTGGGTCTCGTGGGGCGTCATCCACATCGCGTTCCTCGCCGGCAACCGCAATCGCGTCGGGACACTGATCAACTGGGCCGCAACCCTGGCCACCGGCACCCGACGCGAACGAGCCATCACCTACGGCGACCCCGAAACGGCGCGGAAGCCGTACAACTGATCTCCTTGTCACGTCAGTTGCTGCAGGCGTCGACGGAGTCAGCTTGTGCGGTTGTCGTGTCCCCGGCTCCGAGGCAACACCTCTAAGTTCGAGACATGATCGCAGATCGGTACGGGTCCGTTCTGGCAACGGTATGC
Source organism: Rhodococcus sp. 06-418-5 (assembly GCF_002258285.1). Lineage (NCBI taxonomy): Bacteria > Bacillati > Actinomycetota > Actinomycetes > Mycobacteriales > Nocardiaceae > Rhodococcus > Rhodococcus sp. 06-418-5. Next base: position 45,320 of record NZ_NOYE01000014.1, on the reverse strand, counting down.
GGTGGATTCGTTGCCGGATACTCGATTCGGGAATCGCTCGGCTGGGACATGTTCCACATCGAGTCGTCGGGCAAGTGGTACGGGGCATTCGTTTCCGCGCAATGGGCAGGCTTCCTGGCCGTGTCGGTGGCCGTGCTCGTGCTGGCCGTCGCACATTCTCGGCGCTCCTCGGCACCGGCCGCAGTGGCCGCAGCGCTCGGGGCGGTGGTGATCGCACTGCCGTCGTTCGTGCCGATCGCCGCCAATCAAGCGGTGACCACCAACGCCCTCGGTGCGGGCGCTCTGGTGGGTGTATGCGGTGTGATCGCCGGCGGACGCAGAGTTCCGTCTGCCGGTGTCGCAACAGGGCTGCTGGGCTCGATGCTGTTCTACGACGCGATCTCTGCTTTACGAGGACCGCGTGAGGGTCGGTGGATGGATGATCTGGCACCGTTCTACGTCGAGTCGACCGTCCCGCTGCTCGTTCTCCTCGTGACCGCAGGGCTTCTTGTCACGATGGCCAGGCGAGCACTCGTGATCGGATTCGAGGCGTCCGATGCTGCACTCGTCGGCCTACTCGCCTTCGTGTACCTGATCGTCTACACCTACCTCGGCAACACGGCGTCGACGACGAGGCTGTGGATGTTCGCCGTGGTGATCGCCGTCGTATCGACGTACGCCGTCGCGCTGAAGCTCGACGGTCGCGACGGCCGATACCTCATGCTGGGCTTGGCGATCGCGGCGTCCGGGGTGAACTCGCTGGCATGGTCGGACGCGTCGTGGTGGGTATTCGCCGTCGCCGCTGTGCTGTTCGTCGGCGCGATACGGGTGGGTCTGCACCGAGACCTGTCGACCCTCGCGCTCGTGGTCCTCGCCGTGGTCACGGCCACCGGTCTGATCGCGATGGACAACAGTGCGGTCAATGTCGTTGGAACCGTAGCGTATTGCACTCTGTATCCGGTCGCCCTCGGCCTGGCCGTCGGATCGATGCAACCGGTGCGCGCGGTGGCGTCGAGCATCACGCCCCTGATTCCGTTCGCGCTGACGCTGTTCTGGGTGTCTGCTCCGGTGCCGCCGCGAGAATTCTTCTGGACGGACGGCACATCCGACGACCACGAGCGGCCCATCGTCTCGCTGTATTCGCCGCTACCCGTGGGTGTGGTGACTGCGGTGATCGTCGTCGCGGCCTGCATTTTCGCCACCCGCGGCGACCGCCCGGAGCATCACGATCGAGTCTCGGAATCGTCCGGTCCGTGACGCTTCGGACGGTTGCTCGAGGTAACGTCACCTCATCTTCGGCCGATGTAGAGACTCGACCGGTGTAACTCGACGAAAAGGTGAAACAGCGTGCCACGATCTCGACGACACGGCTTCCGGCGAATCGGTTCGGCTACGGCCGTCGCCCTCGCAGTGGCGATTCTTCCGACCGCGCTGATGACGCCCGTCGCGTCCGCAGACGAACTGCCTGCGGCCACGACGCAGTCGAGCAACGGATCGCGAATCGAGTCGGTGAACACCCTCGACAACCGCCAGGTTCAGCTCCAGGTGTTCTCGGCGTCGATGAACCGCACCATTCCCGTGACGGTGCAGCGCCCCGCCGACGAGAGCGTGTCCCGCCCGGTGCTGTACCTGCTCAACGGCGCAGGCGGCGGCGAGGATGCAGCATCGTGGCAGTCGCAGACCGACGCCGAGGCCTTCTTCTCGGACAAGAACGCGTACATCGTGACCCCGCAGAAGGGCAAGTGGTCGTACTACACCGACTGGCTGCAGGACGATCCGAAGCTCGGTAGCAACAAGTGGAGCACCTTCCTCGGCGAAGAACTGCCCCCGCTGATCGACGCCCAGTTCGACACCAACGGCCGCCAGTCGCTCGCAGCGCTGTCGATGACGGGCACCTCGGTTCTCAACATCGCGATCAAGTACCCGGGCAAGTTCTCCGGCGTCGCTGCCTACAGTGGCTGCGCTCAGACCTCCGACCCCATCGGTCAGCAGTTCGTCAAGCTCGTCGTCGAGACCTACGGCGGCGGCAATGTCGAGAACATGTGGGGCCCGCTCGACGGCCCCGTGTGGCGCGAGAACGATCCGCTGCTCAACGCCGAGAAGCTCCGCGGAACGCAGATCTACATGAGCACCGGTAGCGGCCTGCCGGGTGCACCGAACGACACCTTCGCCAACCCGCGCCTGAAGAACGATCCGGCGACGCTCGCCAACCAGGTCATCGTCGGCGGCGGCATCGAAGTTGCCACCAACTTCTGCACCTCGAACCTGGCCAAGCGCCTCGACCAGCTCGGCATCCCGGCCACCGTGGACTTCCGCCCGATCGGAAACCACTCGTGGGGCTACTGGCAGGACGACCTGCACAAGTCCTGGCCCTTCCTGGCGGGATCGCTCGGCATCTGATCCTCGGAACACCGAACAACGGCCACCTGCACCTCGCGTGCAGGTGGCCGTTCTTCGTTGTCAGGGGCGGTGGTTCGGTGCGTGAATCGAACGTATGATCGAACGATGGCACGGCGCGCACAACCTCGACCGGCGTCTGCCGTGCGCCCCTTCAAGCTGCTCCGGCCGCCGCTGAAGGTCTGGATCGACCTCAACATCCTCTACCCGCTACCGCCGCACCACGCCTCGAAGTTCAACCCCGAGGGATTCGATGTGCGACGCGTGGTGCCGGGAGATCTGGTCGAATGGTCCATCACCGTGGACGGGGATTGGCTCGGGCGCGTCACGTACGAGTTGATGTCGCGAGACCGAAGCGAAACCGTCACGCACTGGGTCCCCAGCCGGGCACTGAAGCCGCTGTAGAGACGAGAAAGCCCCGCCTCGATGGAGGCGGGGCTTTTCTGTGCACTTACCTTCAGAAGCTGTGCTTGCGTGCCTTCTTGGCGAGCTTGCGGGTGGTGCGCTTCGACGGAACGAACAGGTGAGCGGCGCTGCGGCGACGGTTGCGTCGACGGATCAGCACGAACGCGACGGCACCGGCTGCGGCTGCGATGGCGGCGATGACCGGAGTGCCGACCTTCGCGGCCTGGGCGACATCGTCGCTGTCGATGTTGCGAACCGTGTTCTTGACGTCGTCGGCGACGGCGGAGGCTTTGTCGGCTGCCTTGTCGGCGACCTGGGAGGCCTTCTCCTTCACATCGTCGACGTCGACGTTCTGGACCTTGTCCTTGACCGTGTCCTTGACATCCTCTGCCACGTCGGCGGCCTTGTCGGCGACGTCGGAGGCTGCGTGCTTGGCTTCCTTGGCGGCATCGGTTGCGGTGTCGGCCACGTTCTCGGCCGCGTCGGACACGGAGTCTGCAGCCTGGTGGGTGTTGGCCTTGGCCTGATCCGTTGCACCCTCGGCGCGGAGGCTGTCGTCACCGGTGGCCTCGCCGACCTTCTCCTTCGCAGTCCCGGCCAGTTCCTCTGCCTTGTGCTGAGCCTTGTCGATGAAGTCGGCCATCGGTGCGTACCTCTTTCGTGTAGGTCGTCTCCGGACATCCGGAGCTGGGGGGGCGTCGCGGACGACGCCGATAAGTATGAGTCGATCCGGCTGCTCCGAAACATACGTCCTACAGGAGTGTGATGGGTCACTATCGACGGTCGGGGCTTCCGGGTTCATCGTTGGCGTAGACGGCTCCGCAGTCGCTTCGGCCAGGTCGACCGCGTCGGCTTGTACGCGCCGGCGAGGGCGCGTCGGTCGAAGTCCATGCCTGCGCCGCGCGAGGTGAACAGAAGGAGAGCGATGACTCCTGCGGCCCCGACCACCACGGGAGTCATCGGGTACTGGTCCCGGTCGAGATGGGGGTGTATCCGGTGAGCTCACGGGTCGTTCCGTGGGCTCCACTCCCAACGGAGGGGGTGAGGTTCATGATGGATTCCTCTCATCGGTATGCGTCGAGGCTGCCATTGACATCGCCACTCGTCAATGGCACATTGTGTGATGTAGGTCGCGATTGCCTGCTCGATCGGTCGAAATCGCGGTGGTGTTCGGCAAACAGTGAGGCGCGGCGTGACGAAAAGCCAAGGTCGGTGGCCCGAGTTCGACGGTTCCGACGACAACGTCGAGGACGTTCTCATCATCGGTGCCGGTATATCGGGCATCGGAGCCGCATATCGCTTGCAGCAGATGGCGCCGGAACTCAGCTACGCAATCCTCGAAGGTCGCGAGCGAGCAGGCGGTACCTGGGATCTGTTCCGATACCCCGGTATTCGCTCCGACAGTGACATCTTCACGTTCTCGTTCCCGCACACGCCGTGGCAGGGCGACACACTGCTCGCTCACGGAGAAGACATCCGCAACTACATCGTCGATACCGCCTACGCCAACGGAATCGACGAGCGCACGCGTTTCTCGACCATGGTCACCACAGCGAACTGGGACTCGTCGACGGACATGTGGACGGTCGACGCCCTGACGAACGGTGTTCCCACGACCTACCGCAGTCGATTCCTGTTCCTGTGCACCGGCTACTTCGACTATTCGGGCGGGTACACCCCCGACCTTCCCGGGCTGGACGAGTTCACCGGTCAGGTGGTGCATCCGCAGCAGTGGCCCGAGGACCTCGATCACTCCGGCAAGAAGGTCGTCGTGATCGGAAGTGGAGCAACCGCAATCACATTGGTGCCCACGCTTGCGGCCGACGCCGCGTCGGTGACGATGCTGCAGCGCTCACCGACCTACATAGCGTCGCTGCCGATGACCGATCCGTTCACCACGATCACCAAACGCCTGCTTCCGGACACGCTCGCGCACAGCGCACTTCGCTGGCGCAACGCCCTGTTGATGGTCGGTTCCTACCAGCTCTGCCGCCGTGCACCGAAGACGGCCCGCAAGGTCTTTCGCGCGATGACGAAAGCCCAACTGCCGCGAGGGTACGACGTCGACAAGCACTTCAAGCCGACGTACGCCCCGTGGGACCAGCGGCTGTGCGTCGTACCCGACGGCGATCTGTTCGGGGCCATCCGCTCCGGTCGAGCGAGCGTGGTGACCGACCGAATCGCCGAGATCACCGCCGACGGCATCCTGCTGGAATCGGGTGACGAAATCCCGGCCGACATCATCGTCACCGCAACGGGATTGAAGCTGCAGGCTTTCGGCGGTATCGAGTTGTCGCTGGACGGTGAGCGGCTCGAAGCGCACGACAAGTTCGTCTACAAGGGCCACATGCTCGAGGACGTACCCAACGTCGCATGGTCCATCGGGTACACGAACGCATCGTGGACGCTCAAGGCGGACATGACAGCGCAGGCTGTGGCGAAACTCCTGGTGTACATGCGATCTCACGGATACACCCATGCGATCCCGGACCGGCAGGGCAAGGCTGTCGACTCTCGTCCGGTCGTCGATCTGGCCGCCGGTTACGTCACGCGGTCTCTGAACGAGCTACCGAAATCGGGGACCGAACGCCCGTGGTCGGTGCGCCAGAACTACATTCTGGACAGAATCGACGCACGGTTCGACGATCTGACGGAATCGATGACCTTCGGCCGTGCGGCGAAGTCGAGCGCGGCTGGGACGGCCTCGTCGGGAACGGCGAACGTGTACCGGATCCAGCCGAGAAAGATCGGTATGCAGTGACGTCGGACATCGATGGACTCACCCTGGCTCACACGATCCGGGGCGAGGGCCCTACCTTGGTGCTCATTCACGGCATCGTGCACCGGCAACACGCGTGGGACAGCGTCGTCGAGACTCTGGCACGGCACCGGCGAGTGGTGACGGTGGATCTGCCCGGCCACGGAGCGTCACCGGAACTACCCACCGAGGAATTCGACCTCGGTCCGTGGATCGTGGCAGAGCTCGAGCGCTTCCTCGAGCACGTGGCCGTGGACGGTGAGAAGCCACACGTGGCCGGAAATTCGCTGGGTGGGTACTTCGCACTCGAGCTCGCGGCCCGTGGCTCGGTCGCCTCGGCCACCGCACTCTCACCGGCGGGCTTCTTCCGCGGCCACTGGGATCAGACACGAGCACTGCTCGTCTTTCGCTTTCTCAGGGCCGCGTCCCGGATCATCGGTCCGATCGCACCGGCCGTCATGAGGAACGTCGTCGGTCGCACGATCGCCAACGGCGTGTTCTACGCCAAGCCGTGGCGAGTTCCGGCGGCGACGGCCACGATCGACGCGCTGAGCATCACCACCAACCGTGCGATCGACGCAGCGGGTAACGCGGTGCCGCGCTTCAGCGTTCCGGTCGACGAGACCGTTCCCGTCACCGTCGCGTGGGGGCGTCGCGACTGGGTTCTGCCGGTGTACCAGGCACCGCTGGTGCGTCGAATCTTTCCGCAGGCCGACGTGACGACGTACCCGGGGCTCGGACACGTGCCGATGTCGGACGATCCGGAGTTGGTAGCGTCGATTCTGCTGAGGGGATCACGAGCGGTATCGCAATCGGCATGAGCGTTGCGGTGAAGGTGGACGGTCGTAGCGACCGGTGGCGCGAGCACAGAATCACCCGGCGACGTGAACTGCTCGATCGCACACTGGCAGCAATTCGCGAGCACGGACACGACGTGGGTATGGATGCCATCGCCTCCGCGAACGGTGTCTCGAAAACCGTTCTGTACAAACATTTCACCGACAAGAAGGGTCTCGCCGACGCCGCGATGGCTCGATACGTCGAGACTGCACTGATGCCTCGGATCCAGGACGCGATGTCCGAGGACCTCGACGAGTACCGGCTCACCCGCGCAGTGATCGGTGCCTACGTCACGACGGTCGCCACCGATCCCGATATCTACATCTACGTCCACGCCAACAATGCAGTCAGCGGCAATCAGGAGATCATCACCGCGGCGGAGGGGCTGATCGCCGACTTGCTGGCCACGGTCATCATCGACAGATTCGGAGAGCGCGAGTTCTCGACGGCCGGCTCGATGCCCATCGCATTCGCCATGATCGGTGCGGTTCGGCTGGCATCGCACTGGTGGATCTTCGATCGAACCATGACGGCCGACGAACTCGTCGACTACCTCACCATGATGGTCTGGGGCGGAATCGCGGGCATAGCGCGCGCTGCGGGATCGGCTGCGACCTTCACGTCGGAGCCTCACTCGCTGACGCTCGAGGGCTGAGCGCCCCACTCCGGCATCAGCGGTCGAACACCGCGCGAACCGTCGTCGAATCGGGCACGGACTGGCACGCCAATCGGACGCCGTGCTGGAGTTCGTACTCGTCGAGAGTCTCGTTCGCGAGCATGGTCACGGTGCCCTCGGTGAGCGTGTAGGCACACCCGCCGCAGGTTCCTTCGCGGCACACGTACGGCGGATCGAGACCGAGTTCGAGCAGGCGGTCGAGCAGCTTCGTGTCCGCATTCCAGGTGAACTCGGTGTCCATTCCGTCGATCTCGACCCGAGCGGTGACGGAGTTCGCATCGGTTCGGTGGGGCAACTCGGTGTCGGCGGTCCGAAACGGATTGGACTCGAAGGAGGAGAACACCTCTCGATGGGTTCTGTGCGCGGTCGTGCCGGTGCGGGTGAGCCATTCCTCGGCGACGTTCATGTACTGCGCAGGCCCGCATAGGAACGCCTCGCATTCGTCGGGAACTCTCGCGTCCATCGACGCCAGTCCGACAGCGGTGGGTAGCCCCGAATCCGAGGTGTACCAATGGTGAATGTCGAGACGATCGGGAAAGCGAGACCGTAGTTCGGTCAGCTGCTCCCCGAAGATCACCGAGTCACGGTTCTGGTTGGCGTAGACGAGGGTGATCCGATTGTCGTGCTCGAACAGGGCGGTCTTGACGATCGACATGATCGGGGTGATCCCGCTGCCTGCGGCCATGAGGACGAAATCCACGTCCCAGCTCTCGGGTCCGAACATACCCGACGGTTTGAGCGCCCTCAGTCGCATCCCGCGAACGGCGTTGTCGTGCAACCAGTGTGACGCCACTCCGCCCTGGATGCGCTTCACTGTCACGGTGGGGAGCGGGTCACGGACGGGGGAGCTCGAGAAGGAGTAGCAGCGGGCCACCGAACCGCCGTCGGTGCACGGAATCTCGAGGGTGAGAAATTGACCCGGCTCGTACCGAAACCGGTCTTCGTGGTCCTCGGGGACCCTGAAACCGAGAGAGATCGCATCGTCGATTTCGTAGGTCACCTCGGCGATCTCCACCTCGAAGATCCTGTCCTCGGGACCGATGGCAGAGGTATCGAGATCCGCCGATGGTGAGCTCTCGAAAATCGTCACGTGTGCTCGCTCTCCTTGCGTACATGGTGTCGGCCGTCACTGTTCCACACTTCACCACCAATTAATAGGCCATTGACAAATGGCGAATAGAGGGTGACAGTGATCACGTGACCTCGACCATCGACGACGATCATCTGCCGCACGGCGTATCGCGATCAGGCTGCAGGCGAACACGTCTCGCTGCCGTGACGACTCGGCTGCTTCTGCGTCCGGTGACGAACCTGCTTCCGAACTCCCGCGGCGGCATCGAGTTCTCTCGACGCCTCGTCGCCACCTCGATGAACCTGTTCGGCCCTGTGCCGAAGGGAACGACGGTGGACCTGGTGGCCGACGGCTCGGTGCGCGGCGAATGGGTGCGAGCGCCCGGCCGAACGCCAGGGCAGCGAGTGATCCTCTACATCCACGGCAGTGCCTACGTCATCTGCTCGGCGCGGACGCATCGTGGCCTGACCGCGAGGCTGTCCATGTCCACCGGCCTGCCGGTGTTCACGGTGGACTATCGGCTCGCCCCGGAACACCCGTTTCCCGCGGCGGCCGACGACCTCGAAGCCGCGTACCGCTGGCTGCTGAGTCAGGGGTACGACGCTGCGAACATCGTCATCGCCGGGGACTCGGCCGGTGGCCACCTGGCCGCAGACCTGCTGATCGAGAACGACCGGACCGGCACGCCGCAACCGGGAGCGATGGTGCTGTTCTCGCCGCTGATCGATCTCGATTTCGAGCTCTCGGCCCGGATGGAGCGCGTACGGAAGGACCCGATGATCTCGGCGAGGGCGGCGCGAGGACTGGTCTCGCTCTACACGGACGGCCACGACGCGAGCCTCCCGCGACTACGGCTCGATCTCGGCCGTGTGCGAGAGCTGCCACCGACGCTGATCCAAGTGGGCGGAGCCGAGATGCTGCGGGGCGATGCGCGGCATCTGCACTCGATGATCGACCAGGCAGGAGGCAGCAGCGAACTCGAAATCTGGCCCGATCAGATGCACGTGTTCCAGGCCCTCCCACGGTTGATACCCGAGGCCGAACATGCGCTCGAGCGCGCAGCCCAGTTCGTCACCAGGGCACTCGACAGTCAAGTCGAACAACATGATTCGAAGGAACAGGTGAGCAGATGAGGACCAAGACCGGGAAACCCTCGTACGGATCGAGAGCGGTGGTGACCGGCGCGGGCAGCGGCATCGGCCGTGCGTTCGCACTGGAACTGGCTCGTCGCGGAGGAGCCGTCATGTGCGCCGACATCTCGCTACCGCGAGCGCAGGAGACCGTCGCGATGGTGAACGCTCTCGGCGGCACCGGATACGCCGTCGAATGCGATGTGTCGATTCGCGAGAACGTCGAGGAGCTGGCGCTGCGGGCCGGCATCGAATTCGACGGGCCCACCACGGTGGTCATCAACAACGCAGGCGTCGGAATCGGCGGAAAGCCGGTCGGCAGCATCGGTTTCGAGGACTGGAACTGGGCTCTGGGAATCAACCTCTGGGGTGTGATCCACGGCTGCGAGGTGTTCACCCCTGGACTGCGTGCCGCCGGTGAGGGCGGGATCATCAACGTCGCGTCCGCGGCAGGCTTTGCCGCTGCGCCGCTGATGGGTCCGTACAACGTCGGCAAGGCCGCAGTGATGAGCCTGTCGGAAACGATGGCGGCGGAGCTGTCGGGTACCGGTGTACGGGTGTCGGTTCTGTGCCCGACGTTCGTCAAGACCAACGTGGCCGTCGACGGCCGGATCACCGCCAGCTCGTCGCGGCTGGCCGAGTTCGCGATGCGCTGGACCGGACGGTCTCCCGACAAGATCGCTGCCCGAACCCTCGACGCCTTCGACCGGGGTCGGCTCTACGTCGTGCCCCAGTTCGACGCCAAGGCAGTCTGGCGATTCAAGAGACTGCTGCCCGCGGTCTACGTGCGTTTTCTCGGGTTGCTCAATCGTGTGATGCCCGCCGAGCAGCAGCAGGCGAAGAACGAATCTTTCACCTCGACGACCACAGGAGCCTGACATGGCAATGGATTTCGAAGACATGTTGACCAAGATCAAGGACCGTCAGTGGGCCTTGGCGGACATCGACTGGGACGGCCCCGGCGCCGAGACCATCGGTCCCGAGCTGCACGCCAAACTCAAGCCCTTCATGTCGGATCTGATGTGGATCGAGAACGTGGGCGCTCGTGGTTTCGCGGCGATGGCGCTCAAGGCTCCGAACGAGACGCTGGCGGAGATCTATCGCTACTTCCACGCCGAGGAGCAGAAGCACGCCAACGCCGAGCTCGCTCTCATGCGTCGTTGGGGCATGCTCGACGGCGACGAGATGCCCGAGCCCAACATCAACGTCAAGCTCGTGATCGACTGGCTCGACAAGCATTCCGACGGATTGTCGCTGGCCGTGCTGGGCACCGTCATACCGATGCTCGAGGTGGCGCTGGACGGCGCGCTGGTGAAATTCATCATGGACGAGATCGAGGATCCGGTCTGTCAGGCTGTCTTCAAGAAGATCAACTCCGACGAATCACGCCACCTGGCAGTCGATTTCGCGGTCATCGAACTGCTCGGACATTCGCGGATGCGCAAGATCTTGGTCGACACCGTCGGGGCTTGGATGAACCCCGCCCTCATCGTCGGCACCCTGCGGTACATCCCGCTGCTGAACAAGATGCGCGACAACATCGTCGAGATGGGCGTCGACGAGGAGCGGCTGTACACCGCGATGAAGCGATTCAAGAGTGTCGGGGAACGCAGCCCGGTGGCCTTGCGGGTACCGATGTATCGCATCGTGCAGTGGCACGGCAGCATCGTGATCAACCGCAAGCACCCGTACCACGTCCTGGCGGACGGGCTGGTGAAGCTCACTCGCCGATACCCGAGCAGGACACTCAATTCCGAGCCGACCTGGGCCAAGGAACTGACCTACGAGCCCGTCGCATGAGCGAGTTCGACGTGCGCGAAGCCGTACTCGACGCGGTGATCGTCGGTGCAGGTTTCGCCGGAATCGGCTCCGCCATCCGACTGCGCAACAGAGGAATCGAGAACTTCGTCATCCTCGAACGCGGCAGCGCCGTCGGCGGAACCTGGCGCGACAACACCTATCCGGGCGCGGCGTGCGACATCCCGTCCCGGTTGTACTCGTACAGTTTTGCGCCCAATCCTAACTGGTCGCACACCTACTCCGGTAGTAGCGAGATTCTCGACTACATCCACACGATGGTCGACGAGTTCGACATAGAGTCGCGTATTCGATTCGGGCACAACGTCGTCGACATCATCTGGAACGAGGCGTCCGGGCACTGGCACCTGAGCATCGACGGGCACGCCGATGTTCGGGCACGCACCGTGGTCATGGCGTCGGGGCCGCTCGCCAACGCCAGCCTGCCGAACATCCGTGGAATCGACACCTACGAGGGGCGCAAGATTCACAGTGCTCGGTGGGATCACGACTACGACTTCGCGGGTAAGAAGATCGCCGTCGTCGGAACCGGAGCGAGCGCCGTGCAGATCGTTCCCGAACTGGTGAAGATCGCCGATACGGTCAAGGTGTTCCAACGCACCCCCGGGTGGACGCTGCCCCGAGTCAATCGGAGAACGCGGAACAGCACACAGCGTCTGTACGCGCGGTTCCCGCAGGCCCAGACCCTGGCCCGGTCGCTGTGGTTCTGGGGGCACGAATCCGTCGCACTCGGTGTCGTGTGGAAGACCCCGTTGACACGCATCGTCGAAACGGTCGGACGAGCCCATCTGCGCCGTCAGGTTCGCGATCCCTGGCTGAGGCGGCAGCTGACACCTCGTTTCCGGGCCGGCTGCAAGCGACTGCTGATGACCAGTGACTACTACCCGGCGCTGCAGAAGCCGAACTGCACGCTGGTGACCTGGCCGATCGCGACGCTCTCGCCCAAGGGAATTCGGACCGTCGAAGGCGTCGAGCACCAATTCGACGCGATCGTGTTCGCCACCGGATTCGACGTCTCGAATACCGGGACTCCCATACCGATCACCGGACGCGACGGTCGGGTGCTGGCCGACGAGTGGAGCGCAGGGGCCAAGGCGTACAAGAGTATTGCGGTATCGGGCTATCCGAACATGTACTTCACGTTCGGTCCCAACTCCGGCCCGGGGCACAGTTCGGCGCTGGTGTACATGGAGGCGCAGATCGATTACCTCGTCGAGGCGATCTCTCTCGTGCTCGAGGGAAATCTGCACAGCGCCGATGTACGCCAGGACGTCCAGGATGCGTACAACGAGGACATGCAGCGCAAACTCGCCAAGACGACCTGGAATTCCGGTTGCAGCAGTTGGTATCTCACCGAGGACGGCTTCAACGCCACCATGTTCCCCGGCTTCGCCACCCAGTACGTCGATCAACTCCGCCACGTCGAGCAGGACGACTTCACCATCGTTCCGCGCCGCGTCGACGTGCCGCTCGAACCGGCACGGGCCGTCGCCCGGTCGTGAATTGCTCCGGAGCACGCCCGTCGCCGTGCTGACGTTCGGACTGCGATCCTCCTTCCGCCGCGTTGTCGACGTATATCCTGTGGGTCGACGCGCGGCGGAGGTAGGGAGCTCGGTGGAGTATCGAATCGACGACTTGGCCCGAGAGGCCAAGACGACCACTCGCAACGTGCGGGCGTATCAGGAACGCGGTCTGCTGCCGCCGCCCACGCTCCGAGGACGAGTCGGCATCTACAACGACGATCACCTGACGCGACTGAAAGTGATCGACTCGCTGCTCCAGCGGGGTTTCACCTCGGCGCACATCGCGGATTTCCTCTCGGGCTGGGAGCAGGGCAAGGACCTGGAAGAGATACTGGGCCTGCAGGAAATCGTGACTCGCAAGTGGTCGTCGGCCGAGACCACGATCATTCCCGTCGAACTGATCGCGCAATTTCTCGGCGAGGACAACGACGACATCGTTGCCCGCCTGATCGAAGCGAAACTGATCAGAATCGACGGGGGCCAATGCGAGATTCTCGACCCCACCCTCCTCGAGGTGTTCGTCGATCTGAGCCAGTACGGCTTCACCCTGGAACAACTGCTCGACCAACACGAACGAACCGCCTCGAAGATGAACGCCATCGCCGAGTCGATGGTGGGCAGCGTGACCGACCACCTGATCGCGCAACACGGTCCCGGCTGGCTCCCCAAATCGGGGGAGGTGGCCGAGACGACCGAGATGTTCGAGAAGATGCGCGCACTGGCGATGAAATCGGCACAGGCAGAACTCGCCCGCGCCCTCGATCGCGTCCAGGAACAGGCACTGAGCGACTACCTGTCGCAGACGTTGGCCAGGCAGAACGACTAGACACAGTTTGAAGACTGCGACAATCGGACATACCTGGCTCCCGACAGCCGAACGGCGGCTGACCGCCTAAGGGGGCACCATGAGGTTCGTAACACTGATCGTTCTCGTCTGGTTGATCATCGGCGCATTCGCGTCGTACCAGCGCGGAGATTTCGAGAGCGCACCGGAGAACTGCGCAGGCGCAGGCACCATCGCGCTGACCGTCGTCGCAGGCCCGCTCAACTACTTCGGTATCAACCCCGAGGTGACCGACTGCAACGTCACGGTTCCGCAGCCGAGTGAGTGATGTGAGTCGCTGACCGCGCGCCCGCGGAGCGCCTTCCCTAACCTGGGGAGGTGTTCCGCGGACGCCTGCTGCTGTTTCTCGCCTTCGCGATCCCTGTTGTCCTGGTGTCCGCGATCGGTGTCGGCGGATACGTCACGTTCACCAAGGCTCGCGTCGATCCGCTGACCACGGCCGACGCGATCGTCGTACTGGGCGGTGAACACGACGGCCGCGAGGCCTACGGAATCTCGCTCGCCGAGCAGGGTCTGGCGAAGACGGTTGTGCTCTCCGATCCCTACGGATCCGGTGACTCGACGATGAAGAAGGCGTGTGCCACGTCGTCACAGAAGTTCGAGGTGCTGTGTATCCCGCCGGTGCCGTCGACCACGCGCGGAGAGGCCATCTTCTCCCAGGAGCTCGCCCACGAACGCGGGTGGAACCACGTCATCGTCGTCACCTGGCGATATCACCTACCGCGCGCCCGCTACATCTTCGATCGATGCTTCGACGGCACCGTCACCATGCGTCCGACGCCACGCTCCTACGACTTCTCCCTCGTCGAATGGGAATTCACCTACCTCTATCAGATCGCCGGATTCGTCAAGGCCGGACTGCAGGGGTCGTGCGAGGACTCGACGAGCGACTGACGGATCCGAGTCAGACGATCTTGTGATAGAGCGTGATCCCGGACTTCCACGCCAGGAACCCGAACATCACCGCGGCGATACCGCCCACCACATTCGCCGCGAAGAACGTTGCAGCGCTGCGATACTGCTGATCCCGAGTGAGCCGAAGCGTGGCCAGCACCACGGTGGCCATCGGAGCCACCGAGGCCAGAAATCCGACGCCAACGAGCGAACGAAACCGGTCCGGTGGATCGAGCGCGAACACCAGTCCCAAGGCCGCGCACGCCACCAGATTCACTGCGGACAACCGTCGCCGAGACCTGATCGCGTGCGAGAACACGAACTGCCCGAGCGCAGCGAGTCCGCCTCCGGCGGCCACCAGGAGCATCGTCGTCATCGAGCGCTGCCCGTCCTCGGCCTCGTGATCGCCGCGCCGAATGCCATCGCGACGAGCGCCACCACCGGTGTGGCCAGCAGATAGACAACCGAATTCCATGCACCACGATGCGTCACGGCGTGGAATGCGTACAGACCGAACGTGGTGAACCCGCACGCCAGCCCGAACACTGTTGCACGGGCAACCGGAGCCGGTCGGCCCCACAGATACCCCAACGCCGCACCGACGACGAGGCATCCGAACACGTTCACTCCGAACGTGCTCACCAGCAGCCACCTCGGCGATGCCCGCCACGTCCAGACCTCGTACCGCAACGCCGCACCGACCGCGCCGCCGACCGTGACCGCGACGTATTCGCCGGCCGAACGACGGCGAGATTCGCGACGGTTCGCGCTGTGCAGTCCCTCGATCACCGAAGCGAGCCTAACGGGAGTCGGGTCACTCGGCCGATCGGGAGAAAGTCCGCCAGGGTGAGGCGAGGTAAAGTCTTCGTGTGACTGCGGACGACATGGGCCTCGGGCCCCAGCACTTCGATGTGATCGTGGAATGGCGTGACCAGGACGTCGTTCTGGCGGTGTCCGGTGAACTGGATCTGGTGACTGCCCCCGATCTGTCCGAGTCGGTCGCTCTCGTGCTCGAGAAATCGCCGACGGCTGTGGTGATCGATCTCAGTGATGTGGGATTTCTCGCCTCCGCGGGCATGTCTCTGCTGGCGTCGACGCATCAGCAGCTCGGCGGCGAGGCCGGGTTTGCAGTGGTCGCGGACGGTCCGGCGACCGGACGGCCTCTCACTCTCGTCGGTTTGGACGAGGTGTTCGGAATCTATGCAACGGTCGACGAAGCATTCGTTGCAATTCATGCGGGTAGATCCTGAACTTTTGGGTAGACGGGATTCATGATGGCGACTCTCTTCGGAGGTGACGACTCACGTACCGACAGCTCGATCTCGACGGCAGGTGCGCGAATGGAAGAACTGCTGTTCACCGGTGAACCTGCCGATGCGGATCGAGCGTCGGAGCTTCGTCGTGAGCTCGGTGACTGGTTGGGCAATGTGGGCGTCGACCCCGATCGTGCGTACGACGTGGTGCTGGCCACGTACGAGGCGATAGCGAACAGCGTCGAGCACGCGTATCGAGACCACACCGATCGCGGGACACTCGACATTCGGGTCACATGTGCCGCGGAGGGTCGGATAGAAGTGCGGGTGACCGATCGCGGGGACTGGGCATCGCACAACTCCGATCCCAACCGCGGGCGTGGTGTGCCGCTGATGCGGGCGCTGGCCGACAGCGCCGCCGTCACCTCGGACCAGGACGGTACGACCGTGCACATGATCTGGAACGCGACCTAGACCCCACCGCCCGATCCGGCACACTGGTGCCATGGTCGACGTGCAGATCGCTACGGCAGAGAAGAAGAAGATCACGGTCCCGAATCTGCGCGTGCTGTGGCAGTTCGTTCGCCCGCACCGCCGGACTCTCTCGCTCGGCCTGACACTCGGTCTGATCGGCACCGGAGCAGCCCTGGCGACGCCGATGGTCGCCAAAGGAGTGCTCGACGGTCTCGGCACCGACTCGTCCCTGATAATGCCGGTGCTGATCCTGGTCGGTCTGCTCGTGGTGGGCTCACTGGTTCTGTATCTGCAGTGGATCGTGCTGGGCGTCCTGGCCGAACGCGTGGTCCTGGACGCCCGTAAATCCATCGTGCGCAAGTATTTCGGTGCCACCGTCGGAAGTCTGGGCACCCGGCCCACCGGAGAACTCGTCACCCGGGTCACCTCCGACACCGTTCTGCTACGCGAGGCCACATCGAATGCGTTGGTGGCCATAGTCAACAGTGTGGTCGGCCTCGTCGGCGCACTGATTCTCATGGCCGTGCTGGATCTGGTGCTGCTCGGCGCGATCGCCGTGGCCATCATTGCGATCGCGGTGCTGTTCGCTCGCCTGATGCCTCCGATCGCCGTCGCACAGCGGCAATCCCAGGAGGCAGTGGGCCGCCTCGGCGGAATTCTCGACGGCACGCTGCGGGCGATTCGGACCGTCAAGTCCAGCAGGGCCGAGGCCCGCGAATCGGAGCGAGTCATCTCCGAGGCGCGAATCTCCGCTCAGCACAGCGTCAGGGCGGTCAAGATCTCCGCGTTGGCATGGACGTTCGCCGGAGGCGGAGTGCAGTTGGCGATCATCGGAATCCTCGGCCTCGGCGGCTATCGCGTCAGTACCGGAGCGCTGGCCGTGTCCAGCCTGATCGCGTTTCTGCTGTACGCATTCCAGGTGATGGGCCCGGTGTCCACACTGGCCACGAACATCACCGCACTGCAGGCCGGTATGGCCGCGGCGGCCCGTATTCGCCAGATCGACGACCTGGTCACCGAGAAAGGGGAGACGGCATCGAACCGGTCGGAGAAGACCCGTGCGCCCGCTCCGGCCCTCGAATTCCGCAGCGTCACAGCACGATACGCACCAGGTAGGGAGCCGGCCGTGCGCGGGATGGACCTCGAGGTGCCCGCGCGTGGACACACCGCGATCGTCGGACCGTCGGGGGCGGGCAAGACCAGCGTCTTCTCGCTGATCCTGCGCTTCCTGACGCCCGAGGCCGGCGAGATCAGGCTCGGCGGAACCCCGTACGACGAGCTGACCATCGACGAGGTACGAGCCCGGTTGTCCTACGTGGAGCAGGAGACGCCGGTTCTTCCCGGCTCGATCCGAGAGAACCTGCTGTTCAGCCATCCCGAGGCCAGCGAGGCCGACATCTGGGCGGCGCTCGAATCGGTGCATCTGGACTCGGCGATCCGTGCGTTGGACCAAGGGCTGGACACCGACCTGATCGGATCGACCGTCTCCGGCGGACAGCGTCAACGAATTGCGTTGGCCAGGGCCATCGTTCGGCGTCCGGAAATTCTTCTGCTCGACGAGGCAACCGCTCAGGTCGACGGCCGCACCGAGGCGGCGATCCACCAGGTGATCCGATCGATCGCGACCGACTCGGCCGTCGTGACCATCGCGCACAGGTTGTCCACCGTGCTCGACGCCGACACGATCCTCGTGATGGAGGACGGAGTTGTCCGCGCCAGGGGCACGCACTCCGAGCTCATGAACACCGACTCGCTCTACCGAGAACTGGTGGCCGCGTTGAGAATCGGTGACAACACGGCGTTGACGAAGCCCGGCTGACCACATTCGGCCGGTGCCTAGGGGCCGGCGTCCGACTCGGGTTCCGTGGTGCTGCTCTCGTCGTCCGAATCCTCCGTCGAGGTGGTGGTCGTCGTGCGGTCCGAGGACGGGGTTCGGCGCGGACTACGCGTCGTGGTCTCGGGCCGATCCGGAGTCGTCGTCGTGGGGCGAGCGGTGGTGGGTACCGCGACCTGCCATGTGGGCGACGGCGGGACGATGACGATCGTCGAGGTCGGTGTCGTCTCGACCGAACTCAGGCTGTCCGACTTCAGAGCCGGCGGACGAACGGTCTCGCTCGAATCGTCGAACGCACCACCGAGAGCGCCGATGGTCAAACCCACTGCGACGGCCACGCCGGCGCTCGCCACTGCTGCCGACGCGATGACCTTGTCGCGCATGCACAGACCCTAACGCCGTGGCCGGACCCGGATGGTCGGCAATGATGCGAGAACGTTACCTCAGCGAGCGGAGTGGTGAGAGGTGGACGGTCACTGGGTCGACAACCGCAGAACCTGAGGCAGCGTCTCCGCGATCAACTCCCCGGCCTGCTCGTACACCGAGTGATCACGCCGATACGGATCGCCGATGTCGAGTGTGTCGACACGGTGCACCGCCCGTGCGTCGGCCAGGGTGGCAACGGTGCTCGCGCCCGACGCGGCAGCGAGACCGGCCGCCTCGAGCAGCGTGAAGGTGCGACGCATCTGTCGCGGTGCAAGGGCGAGAACGGCGTCTCGATGTGCCGCCGTCATCGTCAGAACGAGGTCGGCGTCGGCAGCGATCGCAGGCGTGAGGCGTCGGGCGACGAAACCGTCCGGGTCGCCGCCGAGCTGCGTCAGCACCGTCGCAGCCGTCGGGTCCATGGCATGTCCGGTCAAACCCTGCGTTCCGGCGCTGCTCGCGGTCAGCTCGAACCCGCCCTCGCGCGCGAAAGCAGCCGCAAGTCGCTCGGCTGTGGGCGATCGGCAGATGTTCCCGGTGCAGACGAACAGAACGCGCATGCCCGCAACTGTAGTGCTGTGGTCGGGTGCTGCACTGTGCACTGCGGGACGCGCTACAGTGAGCCATTGGCAGGGGGATCGAGACTCGTTCGTGACATCGAGTCTCGGCGTGTGTTCACGGGGAAGTCGACCGAAGGCGGGTAATGACCGAAGTTCTCGGCGTGTCGGTGGGAGCCAGTGCCGTGCGCATGGCTCGCCCCGACGCGCGCCCTCAGGATTCGGGTCGGCTCGACTTCCACCACGACACCGTCGACGCCTACTGGGACCGCGCGGAGGAATTGGCCGCCGAATCGATCGGCGTCGTGCTCTCGCAGCCGGGCGACGGCGGACCGGTGCAAGCGACGGGCGTCGCGTATCGAGACCAGCAGCAGTTCGGCGAGATCCAGCAGGCGATGGCGAGTCAGCGGCTCTACAACTACCGACTGGTTCCCGAGGCGCGAGCAGCGTTGCAGTACCTCGAGGCGTCGGGCGAACTGGGACACTTCGGCACCATCGCTCTCTACGATCTCGGCAGCTCCGGACTGACGATCAGTGTCATCGACCGCGGCACCGGGCAGGTCCTGCTCGCCGAGCGCACCATCGACATCAGCGGCGACGATTTCGATCGGCTCATCTCGGACAACCAGCTCGCCAAGCAGGGCGTCGACATCGCCGACAACCAGGAACTGAGCGAGTTCACCGCGCGATGCCGAGTGGCCAAGGAGCAGCTCTCGACCAGCGGCGCGGTCTGCCTGCCCGGTGACGGCGGCGTGATCCTGATCTCGCGCGAGTCGTTCGAGTCTCTGGTGACCGTTCCGATCGAGTACTCGGCACGGTTGGTCCGTGACGTGATCAGTCGGTCACCCAAGCACGTCGACGCGCTGTTCCTCATCGGCGGTGGAGCACGCATTCCGCTGGTCGAATCGATTCTCACGGCGTGGATCGGCCTCCCCGTCGTAACCCCGGCGAACCCGGAATCGGTGGCCGCACGCGGCGCGGCGCTGCTCGCGACTCCGGTGGCCGACGCACCGCGCCGACCGGGCCCGCAGCCGGGCGTTCGGCAGTCTCCGTCCGATCCCGCATCGTTGACCGGGGCTCCGGACTGGTTGAGCCCGGAGCCCGGAGCCGACAAGCCCGCCGACTCCAAGCGCAAGGTGCGCGGCGCAGTACTGGTCGCAGGCGGTCTCGTCGCAGTCGCCGCACTCGGGTTGTCCCTGGGGTACGGCGGCAGCTCCACGGAGCCGACGAGTGCACCGACCGAGACGACCGCACCCGCCACTGCGGAGCCCACGACGCCGAGGACCACCGTGCCGCCCACCACCGCAGCACCCACCACCACCGTGCCGCCGACCACCGAGGCAGCTCAGGCTCCGGCCCGGACGTACTCCGAGCCGGAATACGTGCCGCCCGCCGCGCCTGCTCCTGCGCCGGCCCCGGCTCCGCTGATCCCCGGCCTGCCGCAGATCCAGTTGCCGCAGATCCAGCTCCCGCCCGCACCGGTGATCGAGTTGCCCCGCTTCTAGCCGGTGCCGGCGGCCGCCCAGTTCAGGGCAGCTGCAACTCCGCGAGAACGGCCAGGTGATCGCTGTCCGGGATCGCCAACGGCTCGACCGACCGGGCGCGGACGTTCTCACTCGTCACCACATGGTCCAGGCGCGCGAGCGGACGCTCCGACGGGAACGTGCGGAACAGGCCGGCACCCGCCCCGTCGGCCGCGTCGGAGAACGGAGACGATGCCAACGTGCGGAACTGCCGGTGGTCGTTGGTGGCGTTGAAATCGCCGGCGACCATCACAGTGCCCTGGTAGGTGTCCATGATCGACCGCATCCGGGCCAGGTCGGCATCCCACTCGGTGGTGTGGCGCGGTGTGGCAGGAGACATAGCGTGGAAGGACACGACGGTCAGCTCCTGCCCGTCGACGGTGGTTCTCGCCTGCACCGGTACGAATCCGAAGTTGTCGAGGCGGGTGCCGTCGGTCAGCGGGGTGCGGCTCCACAGTCCGGTGCCATCGGCGACCGGGAGCGCAGCGGTGAAGGAGAACGGCAGAAGGTCGTCGATGCCTGCGGCCTGTAGATCGGTGACCTCTTCCGGGGTCAGTTCCTGGACAGCGAGAATGTCGACATCGTTGCTGC
Source organism: Rhodococcus sp. 06-418-5 (assembly GCF_002258285.1). Taxonomy (NCBI): domain Bacteria; kingdom Bacillati; phylum Actinomycetota; class Actinomycetes; order Mycobacteriales; family Nocardiaceae; genus Rhodococcus; species Rhodococcus sp. 06-418-5. The sequence goes on along the minus strand of NZ_NOYE01000014.1, from coordinate 24,329 downwards.
GCACCGCGTCGACGATGGACGCGGCGTCGGCGTCACCGTGCGCCACGTTGATCGTCAGGACCGACAGTTCCGGTCCGGTGTTGTCCGGGCCGTCCGCGAGGAACATCGGCACCTGAACCCCGACCACCGCGATGGTCACCAGTACTGCGACGGCCGATCCGATACGCGAGCGCGCCGCGGCGAACAACAGCACGGCGACGATCGAGGCGATACCGAGATAGGGAGCGCCGACGACGAAGGCAACGAAAGTGATCTCCGTCACACCTATCTGGCGAACGAGGAACATTCCGACTACGGCTGCGAGCAGAGCCCAGCCGATGACCAGCGCGGCGCTGGTTGCAAAACGGCGCATCGCGCGTGTGCCTCCTCATGCGAACCCGAGTTGGGCGTGGATGTGTCAGGTGTTGTCTACACTCGGCATGTGCCCAGCTCAGAGCCGTTGTGTAAGTGCCATCACGAACAAGCTGCGCACCAGCATTACCGGCGCGGAACCGACTGCTCGCTCTGTGATTGCCCCCGGTATCGGGGGCAGGAATCACTGCTGTCGAGGTGGTGGCCGCGCAGGTAGTTCGTCCGGGCAAAAACAATCCTACCGTCCGATCGAGTGCGAAGAACAAACCGATTCGTTAGGATTAGGGGCCTGGATACAGGCAATACGGACAAATGCGGCTCGGGGACCGTCCGACATTCGATCCGGTAGGAGAGGCTTCATGTCGAACGATGCAGTGCTGGACAGGCTCGGGACCAGCCTTCGAGTCCTGGAACTCGACCCCATCAGTTACCGACCGCACCCGATACACAATCACGACCGCATCTGGACCGAAACCAACTGTTACGTCGACCTCTGGATCGAAGTTCTGCATTCGTTCGGTGCCGATCCGACCCCCGCTCTCGCTTTCGTGCTGAGCGCCGGATGCGACGGGCGACAGTGGGACTTCGTGAAGATCGCGCCCGAGGACCTACGCACCCTGTACGGCATCGGTGTCGCCGAGATGAACGTGTGGCGCCCGGTGCTCGAGCACGTCGTCGAAGGCCTGGAAGACGGCATCCACGTCACCGTGGAGGTCGACGGCTTCTGGCTGCCCGACACCGCGGGGACCAGCTACCGCAATCAGCACACCAAGACCACCATCGTGCCCAACCTCGTCGATCGCGACGCCAAGGTGATGGGGTACTTCCACAATCGGGGCTACTTCGAGCTCACCGGGGCCGATTTCGACGGCATTTTCAATCTCGCTCCGGAACCGCACGCCGAGGTGCTGCTGCCGTACGTCGAGCAGATCAAAGTGGACGCCGCGGTTCTCGACGCCGGTTTCGATGGCCGTGACCTCGATGTCGCTCGCGCACACCTGGCGCGCCGCGCTCCGGGTAACCCGGTCGATGCGCTGGCCCGCCGAATCATCGCCGACATCCCGCTCGTGCAGACCGCCGGCCCCGACGCCTTCCATCTGTGGTCGTTCGGCCTGCTCCGGCAGTTCGGCGCAACGGCAGAACTCGCCGCGAACTATGTGCACTACCTCGAAGGCCGAGGCGTAGCGGGCACCGCCGTTGCCGCTCCGCACTTTCTCGCCGCCGCCTCCGGTGCCAAGGCCGTTCAGTTCCGGATGGCACGCGCAGCACGTGGCCGGGACGTGGTGCTCGACGAGCCGCTGATCGAGATGAGCAAGAACTGGATGGCGGCCATGGACATCGTTGCGGGTGCATTGGGCACGTGATCGATCTGCTCGACGGCGTTCGGTGGCGTCTGGCCCGAACCGACGCCGGTTCCGTTCTCGACCCCCGCGACCTACGAGACGATCTCGACTGGATCGACGCGGTGGTGCCGGGCACGGTTGCCACCGCGCTCGGGAGCTCACCGGCAGTGAATCCGGACGATCACGACTGGTGGTTCGTCGCCGATGTCCCCACCGGTGACCATCGCCGGGTGCGAACGAGTTTCGGTGGCATCGCAACCCGTGCCCAGATCTGGATCGACGGCGTCCATCGCCGAACCGTGACGTCGATGTTCGTTCCCGAGACTCTCGATCTGACGGACTGCGGTGACACCGTCGCCATCGCCGTCCACATCGAATCGCTGAGTGCGCATCTGAAGTCTCGACGCGCACGCGGTCGCTGGCGATCGTCGATGATCGCCGCGCAGGGGCTGAGGCACGAGCGGACGACGATGCTCGGACGCGCACCCGTGTACGGGCCCCTTCCGGTACCGGTCGGACCGTGGCGCCCGGTGTCGATGTCGGTGATTCCCGACGTTCGTCGTGTCGACCTGTCGACGGCGGTATCGGGTACGGACGGCATCGTCACACTGCGCGCCGAGCTCGATGCGCCAGCGGCGGCTCGAATCATGATCGACGACACCGTGTCCGGAGTTCACACGGTCGAACTCGGAACCGTCGAGCATATCGACCGGTCGGTGACGCTACCCGACGTCGAACTCTGGTGGCCCCACACTCACGGCCGACCGCGGACCTATCGCGTCGCGCTCGAGGTGGACGGCGTCGTGCATCCCATGGGTGTCGTCGGGTTTCGTACGGTCGACCTGGACCGCACGGCCGGCGGCGCAATCCTGACGGTCAACGGTGAGAACGTCTTCTGTCGCGGAGGAACGTGGACCCCGCTTGACCCGGTGCGGTTGTGGTCGCCGGAGCCCGAACTGCGGGCGGCACTCGAGCAGCTCCGGTCGGCGGGCCTGAACATGGTGCGCGTCGTCGGCACCCTGGTGTACGAGCAGCCCGAATTCTGGTCCCTGTGTGCGGAACTGGGCATCATGGTGTGGCAGGACGTCATGTTCGGCACCATCGACCCGCCCACCGACGACGCCTACACCGCAGCGGTAACCCGCGAGCTCGACGCGTTCGCCGACACCGTCTCGGCCAACCCTGCCCTGATGGTCGTCAGTGGCGGAAGCGAGACCCAGCAGCAACCCACGATGGTGGGACTCGCGGCCGATGATCAGCGAATGACGATGCTGGACAGCGTCGTTCCCGATTTTCTCGCCGATCGCCTACCCGGAGTCGCGTACGTGACATCGAGCCCGTCCAGCGTGAGCGGAGAACTGCACACACACGTGGGCGACGGCATCGCGCACTACTTCGGCGTGGGCGGATACCTCCGGCCACTGTCCGATATCCGCACTGCCGGCGTGCGTTTCGCGGCAGAATGCCTGGCCTTCGCAGTCCCCCCGGAGCGGGCGCAGGTGGAGAAATTCTTCGGGTCCGCGGCCGTCGCCGGTCACCACCCGGACTGGAAGGCCGCCGTCCCCCGTGACCGCGGCTCGTCCTGGGATTTCGAGGACGTGCGAGATCACTACGTACGCACGATCTTCGGCGTCGACCCGCACCTGATCCGGCGGGACGACGCAGAGCTGTACCTCGATTACGGCAGAGCGGCGATCGTCGAAGCCTTCACCGAAGCGTTCGGCCATTGGCGTCGAGCATCCTCGGGGTGCGCCGGAGCCCTCGTGCTGACGCTACGAGACACCGTCCCCGGCGCAGGCTGGGGCATCGTCGACACCGCCGGTGTGCCCAAGGCTCCCTTCTACGCATTGGCGCGGGCAAGCGCCCCGGTGGCATTGCTGTTGTCCGACAACGGACTCGACGGCTATTCGGTGGAACTGGTCAACGACGGGCCGGCACGCTCGGGCAGTATCCGAGTGATGTTGCACGCCTGCCGCGGCAGCCACGAGTACGAACGTGCGGTGCACGCCCCGGCGAACGGATCCGTCGCACTGACGGTGGATTCGATCGTCGGTACCTTCACCGACGCCAACCATGCCTACCGCTTCGGCAGTCGAACCTACTCCGCCGTCACGGTCGTGTTCTCGGACGACAATGGTGTGGAGGTGGCGCGAACCACCGCGCTCGTCGGCGCGCAGAGTCGGCAGAACACGGTGGGATTGGTCGCCAGTGTCGTCGAAACGATCTCGGGGAACTGGGAACTGACCGTCCGAGCCGACTGGCCGGCGCAGTACGTCTGCGTCGACATCGACGGCTTCGAGGTGTCGGACTCGTGGTTCCACCTGGCACCGAACGAACCTCGTACCCTGACTCTCGTCGGTCGTGGCGCGAGTGCACCGCGCGGACATGTGCGCGCGCTCAACTCGGTGGAGCGGGCCTCGGTGGCACCGAGGTCGTGAGCAGAAATTCGTAGTGGGCTACGAAGTTCTGTGCACGTGCTGCTAGCGGCTCGTGCTGAGTCTGCCTCGGGCATAGCCGATTCCGGCTGCACCGACGCTTGCCACCACGGCCATCGCACCCCATGCGCGTGCCGGGTTGCCGCGCGCAGCGGCGCTGGTCTCCCGGCCGACCGCACGAGGCAGAATCTTGGCGGTGTACGCCCGCTCCGAGGACAGTGCGTCCTCGGCCCCGATCAACCGGGCGATGGCGGCCTTGGACACGCCCTCGGCGTAGCTGCGCGTGATGAGGTAACGCGGACGAGTGCGGTCGGCACTGACCGTGTGATCGACGACGATCGAAGGATCGAACACGATCTGGGCGTCCGGATGCGTCTGGCGCAGACGGATGCACAACTCCGTCTCCTCGCAGCCGAGGGGGACACGTCCGATCCGGCCGATGCCGGAGACGAATCCGCCGAGTGCGACGACGGGCTCACGGCGGAACGACATGTTCGCGCCCATGAGATTGCGGACCTGAGCGGTTTCCGTGGGCTGCCCGCGGTAGGTGCACCCGACGACCCAATCGAGTTCGCCGGGTTCACCCACTACCTCGGCCGGTAAGAAGGCCGGACGCTTGTCCGGCCATACCGGGTATGCAGAGCCCCCAACGGCGTACACGGCATCGTCCGAGTAATGGGACAGAATGGCTCCGAGCCACTCTGTGGTGCGCGGTGAGGCATCGTCGTCCAGAAAGACGACGATCTCACCGGTCGCGATATCGAGCGAGGTGTTGCGCGCTCCGGAGAGGCCGCGAGGGTGGTTGTTCTCCACCACGTTCACGCTCCGGTGCAGCGGCGAGAACTCGTCGCGTGCGCGTTCGGCCAGTTGCGCATTGTGATCGATGACGACGATCAATTCGTCGGCAGGCACGTCCTGGTCGAGGACGGCCGTCACGGCGGCCCGGAGTTCGGACCATCGAGCCAACGTGTACGCGCAGATGACTACCGAGGAAGTCGGCAGACTCACGCCGTCTTCTCGCGGAGTTCGAGAACCTCGTTGTACGACTCCAGAGCCTCGAACTCGAGGTCCATGTCGGTACGGGCGTCGATCGACTCGCGCAACGGGCGCACGATGGACCTGCGCTTGATCCTGCGGGCACGCATGCGTTCGGTCATCAGGGTGCGCAACACCCGGAAGCCGTCCGAGAACGTGCGCAGATTGCTCTGGCCGTAGATGCGGGCCAGTTCGACGCTCGGCACTTCCTCGATGCGCACGGACGCCTCGGCGAAGCGGCAGTTGATGATGGTCTCGATCTCGAAACCGTCGCCCCAGAGCATCATGCCCTCGGCACCCGGCTGATCGACGACGGGCAGGTCGAGGACCGGCACCAGATCGCGCCAGAAAGCGTTGTAGCCGTAGCAGAGATCCGAGAAGCGAGTTCCGAAGAGCGTGTTGGCCACCAGGTGCAGGCCACCGTTGCCCGCGCGGCGCAGCGGCGTGATGTCGTGGCTCCCGCCACCCTCGCAGAACCGGCTGCCCTTGGCGAAGTCGGCACCGGCGATCAGGGCGTCGACGAAGCGCGGGATCTCGGCGGCATCGGCGGAACCGTCGGCGTCGAACATGACGATGATGTCGCCGGTAGCGGCCTCGAAGCCGCATGCGAGCGCGTTGCCCTTGCCCTTGCGGGTCTGCTTGATGATGCGAATGTCACCGCGAATCTCGCGTGCCGCGTCGATGGTGCCGTCGACGGATCCACCGTCGACCAGCACGAGCTCGTAGTCGTGAGAGAGCAGGGGGAGGACGTGACGAAGGTTCGCGGCCTCGTTGAGCGTCGGGATGACGACACTGACGCGGGGATTCTGACGATTCAACATATCCATTCCACATGGGTCGAGTGCGATGGGCAGATGTCTCCGAGCTCCGTGAATCGACCCCCGCCGCATCCACAGACAGTGCCTTGACGTTCGTTCTGAAGCGTAAGAACTGTTTCCTTTGACTGAAAGCAAGCTTAAAAGAAGCTGCTGGTTTGTCAAGCTGCAAACAAACCAACTGGAAGATTGTTTGGAGATTCACGTCATAGTTTGTGAACCGAATCAACGAGATCGGTACTGATAGACGATCGTGTCGGCGTCCTGATACCGCACCGACCACGCCGAATTGGTGGCGAGCCACTGCCGGAAACGGGCGACCGCATCGTCGGCGACGAAACCGTAGTACTGCATCGCCTCGAGCGACTGACGAGTCAGCACCATGTAGGTAGGTGTGTCGCTGATCGACGCGTTGTAGTCGATCTGGCCGAGCTTCTCGGGCGTCGGGAAGCCCTCCATGTACTCGGGGCCGAGCGCGTAGAGCGGGACGTCCCAGTATTCGTTGGCCGCGGTCAGTCGTCCGTAGTCCGACGTCGACCGGGCCGGGTAGCCCGAGGAGTACAGCATCGTGATCGCGGTTCCGTTCGGCGACTGCGCGGCCACCGCTCTTGCGTCGTCGATCTGTTCGCGATTCTCGAGGACGATCGGCCACAGGCCGAAGTAGCTCTGCAAGCCCAGTACAGCGGACCCGATGGCCCCGGCAGTGGCGACCGCAACCGAGGTCCTGGCCGTCAGCCTGCGGGCCCGGGACGGGCGATCCTGGGACGGCGTCCGATCGAACAGCGCCAGGAACAGGGGAACGATCAGGAGCACGCAACCGGGAATCGCATAGAGGTACACCCGGAAGATCGCCTCACCGCCGTAGCTCTGGCCGGCGAGGAGCATGATCGAGCCGAACGCCATCACCATCGGAGCCCAGAACGTCTTCTTGGTGCGCCAGGCGTAGACGGCCGAGGCGAACGCCAGCACGAACACCCCACCGGAGAGTGCGCGGCAGACCAGAGACGTGATCTGTTTGCCGAGCACACCCTCCGCCTCGACGTTGCTCGCGGCGTTCTGCACGGGATCGAACCCCTGGAAGAGTCCGTACGGTGCCACGATCGGCAGTCGCGGATACAGGTATCCCAGCAGGATGATGCCGAGCGGAATCATCAACCACCACGGCTTGGCTCGTCGCGTCACCAGCAGCACGCCGGTGACGGCCATCAGCCAGTACGGGGTCAGCTGGTGTGTGGGGACCAGTGCCGCGAACGGAACGATGGACACGTACGCCGCAGACCTGGTGAGTGTCGAGGACATCAACAGCGCCAGGAAGCCCACAGCGAGCAGTAGCGCCCACGCCTGCGGTGAGTAGTAGTCCTGGCCAACCCAGTTGATGACCTCGGCGAGCATCGCCGCCGTGATCGCTGCGCGCTTGTCGAACTTCATGACCCGTGCGAGGCCGTAGACGGCCGCCGCGAGCACCACGTGGATCATCGGCGCGAACACGTGCGCCAGGGACAGCGTGTCGTATCCGGTGACGTGCTGGAACCAGGCCGAGACGAGGAAGAAGCTGGGCCACTCGCTGTAGATGTCGACGCCGCTCGGTGCCAGTCGGTTCAGATCCAGAACGAACTCCGTGACGGCGACGTGCTTATACGTCCAGTCGTAGATCGGAGCGGACGTGACGAGCGTGACGGTGAATCGCTGCACCACGATGGCCAGGCCGATGGCGACCACCATGGTGCGAAGTTGATGACGCCGCAACGCGATCAGGAACGCCGCCATGACCAGGACCATGCACAGCACCAGTCCGGGGCCGGTTCCGGCGGTCAACAGCCCGAACTGCGAGTACGTCGCGCGCTCGAGACCCGGCAACAGCGGCAGCCACAGGAAGAACGCCAACGCCAGAATCAGGCCGGCGACGTTGCGTCGCAACGTCTCGCGATCGGTCAGCACGAACCGCACGTGGGCGAGGGCGGACGCTCGCGACGACGGAGCGACGACCTCACGTGCCCGCGAGATCCACACCGGCAGGTCGGGACGGCCGTGCTTGCGGTACCAAAGCAGCGACGACCCGATCAGGGCCAGACACAGCCACAACGTCCACATCCGGGGCGACCAGCGGTAGCCCCACATCGCCGCCGACACCATCAGGGTCACCACCGAGATGCTCAGAATCGGCAGGGCAGCAGGAACCGCGGTGCGAGGAATACGGACCCAGGACAGGATCGCGGCCCCGGGTCCGAAGAACAGCAGGACCGTCAGAAGCACGACGCGAACCAGTGTCGGCAGCGCGATCATGGAGGTCAGACCGGACAGCGCAGCGAGAACGCTGATGTCGGCGTAGCGCAGTCGGCTACCTGCGCGCCGCCGTGTTCCTGCAGCGGAGTCGGTGGTGCCGACGGGCCAGTCGACGGTCCAATCGGACGGAACGAACAGCTTGTGCCGCAGATCCGCGATGGACCGGTATCCGGAATCAGTCGAGGACTGGGTCACGGTTCACCCCCGCCAGAGGAGTGCGTTCGCGACCTTCGCGCCTGCTGCGCCGGATGGCCGCGGGGCCTTTGGCGATGGACAGCAGTTCCATCCGGCCGATGCCGTCGGGAAGGTCGGCAGCGAGATCGTCGGGAGGGGAGGCGACCTTGCTCATCCTGGCGGACAACCGAATCGCGCTGCCGAGTCGGCGGACGGCCACCGTGGCGGCCAACATTGCCGATCTGCGGTCGGTGGCGACCGTGTACAGCCACGCGCCGAGTCCGAGCCCGTATCCGCGGGCCTGTACCGCCAACGCCTCCGAATCGGCGCGATGACGGTGCCACACGATGGCGGCGGGCTCGTAGACCAGCTTGTCGCCGGCCATCAGCACTCGGAAGAACATGTCGAGGTCCTCACCGCCGTTGGTCGGAGATCCCACTCCCAACGCCTCGTCGAATCCTCCCAGGTCGAACATCCGTCCGCGGTCGACGGCGAAATTGGCTCCGGTCCCGTACATCCCGACCTGGAACGGAAACAGCGGCACGTCGGCCGGCGGATTCTTCAGGTCGTAGACCCGAGGAGTCACCGAACTCGCCCACCCGACGCGGCGATCGAAGTACGCCTGCGCCTGAGTTCGGATCTCGCCACTGGGCACGATGCCGGACACGCACGTCACCCGATCGGCCCGCCCGAAACCGCGCGCGATGCTCCGCAACCACCTCGCATCCACGGCGACGTCGTCGTCGGTGAAGGCGACGATGTCGTGTCGGGCCGCCCGCAACCCCGTGTTCCTTGCCCTCGACAGTCCCGCCGTCGGCTCGGACACGACGCGAACGCGGGGGTCGCCCAGCCCGCGAACGTACTGCTGCGTGGCATCGGTCGGGGACGCGTTGTCGACGACGACCACCTCGAAGTCGGGGTAGTCCAGAGCGGACACCGACGCCAGCGCGCCCTTCAAGTGCTCGACTCGGTCGCGGGTGCAGATCACCACGGTGATCGGCGGCAGCGTCCCATCGGGGTCGGGCAGCGCGTCGGGCATCGGAACTTGCGCGAGCGACATCGCAGCCCGTCGCACGTCGTGTGCCGCGATCGCGCCGTCGACGACATCGAGTTCGACGAAGCCGAGCGGGTCGAGTCCGCGTCGGATCAGCAGTCGGGCACGGCGGTAACCGTCGGAATCGTCGAGGGTGAGAAACTCCGGAAGATCCTGCTCCAGGTCGATGTCACCGATCCACACGGCACCGTCCCATTCGGGAGCCTGGTGTCTGGGGAGCGCGGGAGGTAACACGGGGATGGTCCTTTCGGGGTGACACGTACGGGCAAGTGCAGCTCGGTCTCAGTCGGTGCGATACCGCACCCAGTCGACCGACATCGTCGCCGGGAACGGCGTCGAGTTGTCGGTGGGACCTGGCCAGTCGCCGGCGACCGCGACGTTGAACAGCAGGAAGAACGGCTTGTCGAAGACCCAGTAGTCGTCGCCGCCGATCAGGTCGTCCGGAGTGACGGTGGCCAAGGTGGTGCCGTCGATACCGGTGGTCACGCGACCCGGCGACCGCTCGACCCAGTAGGTGTGGAAGTTCTCGGACAGCGGCTCCGGCGGAATGCCGCCCGCGTCAACTTTCTGGCTCGTCAACGAATCGGGTTGGGGGGCATGGATTCCGGTGTGGTACTGGTCGGCCTGGTTCAGCGTCTCCATGATGTCGATCTCGCCGGACAGCGGCCAGCCGACGGAGTCCAGGTCGGTACCGAGCATCCAGAAAGCCGGATGCAGTCCGGCTCCGGCCGGCATCTTGATCCGAGCCTCGACGCGGCCGTAGGTGAACTCGAACTTGTCCTTGGTGGTCACGCGGGCCGAGGTGTACCCGTCACCGTTGCGCATCGCGTTGACGACCATGTGGCCGTCACCGTCGAGAGACGAGTTCTCGGTCGAATCGGTGTAATTCTGCTTTTCGTTGTTGCCCCAACCGGTCTGTCCCACGTCGTGACTCCAGCGGTCGTCCGACACGGCGTCGCCCGCCGTCCCCGAGAAGTCGTCGTAGACGGTGAATCCGGGCTTGGCGGCGGCAGTGTTGGACGCCGACGTCGTGGAACTCGCGTCGATGGTGCCTTCAGCGGTGGAGTCGGGATCGATGTCGGCTCCGTCCGAGCGGTGAGAAAGCCCGTACACCGTGCCTGCCACGACCAGACCGAGCACGATCAGGAACGCCAGAACGGACGGCCACCGCCGTCGGGGAGGCTCGACGATGAGTCCGGTTCCGGGAAGCCGCGAAACCTCGACGGTCCCCGCGCCGGACTCTCGGCTGGATGCGGCGTGACGACTCACGTGGTCTCGTCGCCGGTCTTCGGTACCCGCGTCGCCTTGAACTGCGACACCGACAGTACGACTATGCCCACGAGGAGCGCATAGGTGGCGATACGTTCCATGGAGCCGATACCGAGTCCGAACTCGTGACCGCTCATGTAGGCGAAGTAGCCGGCCAGCCCGACGGCTCCGAGCGCGGTGACCACGACGCGGATGGGGCGTCGCAGGCTTCCGTGCCCGCCCGCGATGACGAGGCCGAAGTTTCCGAACACGAAGAACACGGTGGCCCCGAACGAGTGGATCGGGTAGTTCACGCCCTGGTTGACGACGCCTGCGGTGATGGCACCGGCACCTGCGACGACGAAGAACGAGGCGGCTCGGCCGTCGATTCGGCGGACGATGTACCAGGATCCGCCCACGGCGGCGATCGCCACGCCGAACAGCACCATCGACGCGTTGAGCAGAACGTAGAGCTCGCTGCACGGCCAGTTGCCGGTGGGCCCGCAGAACGGGATGCCGAGCTCACTGATGTAGTTGTTCCGGTAGCTGTAGAGCCCGCGCCACGTGGCCGAGACGATGTACTCGACGAGGACGAATTGCACCACCGACAGGCCGGCCCACCGAGCGACATGGGCGACGAAACTCGAGCGCGCGGGCGCGACGGTGTTCGACGTCGGCCGGTTCGCATCGGGTTTCGTGGGGCGTTTCGCTTCGGTGGTCATGCGGTCTTCTCCTGAGGGGCGAGCAATGCGAGGGGGTCTGCCGCTACGAGATCGAGTGCGGCCTGCACGGTGTGGCTGTCGAAAACATTGTCGTGGAACGACGCCGAGACGAAGACGACCGAACCGATGGTCTCCATCGTGATCATCACCGACTCCGGTCGACCCGGATCGGCGATCACGAAGAAGGCGCGGTCGGCGGGCTCGGCCAACCAGGAGACCGGCTCCAGCTGCCTGACTCTACCGACATCGGAGTACATGAGCTTGACCTTGGGCCGGACCGGTACGCGGTCGTCGAACACACCGGACACGGCCCGGTGCTCTCGCTTGTACTTGATGGTGCTGATCGTCGCCGACGCGATGGGACGGCCCTTGGCGATGGCACCGGCCAGTGCGTCGTTCACGTCCCCGGCCGAGGTGGGATCGATGTCGGTGAAGCCGATCCCGGCCGCGAAGTTGCCGAGCACCACGGACGACGGCGGAAGGTATCGCCTGCAGTCGAACAGGAAGGCAGCAGAACGATCGAGGGGGAACGACGTGCGGGCGAACGCCGAGGCCACCGCAGCGCACATCACCGCGCTGACGCTCGCGCCGGGCAGATGGGATTCCCGCCACCGCCGGATCGCGTCGGTGGTACCGAGCCGGGTCACCGCGGTGGCCACCGCGGCCGAGGGTGCCCACGGCCGAAATGCCGTCGGCGACGGGGTGTCGGGTGCGGCGGCCGAGGTGGTGGACTCGTGGTTCGAGCCGGGGCGTACGCGGTCGTAGATCGTGTCGACGACTTTCCTGGGATTGCGAACGACCCAGCGCAGCAGGGCCTTTCGAAGAGGATGGCCGTCGACGGCACGGTCGGCCCACGCCGGAAGCGGTGCATCCGGACGCGCGTCGGCCAGGTACGCGAACAGGTCGACCGGCAACAGAGCGTCGCCGAGACCGTGATTGAGATCGAGGAACAGGTAGCGACCGGCCAGACGCATCCGAAGAGGAATTCCGGGCGTGGACGCGTGCGAGAACTCGGTGAGTTCCTTGGCCAGTTGCTCGTGACCCACGGCCGGTCCATCGGCGATGTGCTCGAGCACCCGCTCCGGTTCGTAGACCCAGCCCGCCGAGGACTGATCGGCGCGCAGGCCCAGCCGTGTGGCAGGACCGATCGAGGCCAGTGCGAGTACGCGGCTCTGCACCCGGGCGAGATCGCCGAAGTCCGCCGGTCCCAGGACGGTCACGATGCGCGAATCGGACCGCAGCATGTCCAACGAGCTGGCGCGATAGGTCTGAGTCATGGTGCCGTCCTGTGTTGAGCATGGACCGGAATACGGCGCGGTGACGGATCGTCGAGCGGCGGTGGACCGTCCTGGCGCTCACGTGGATGCGGTGCACGGTGCCGAGGTCCACCGTCTCGGGGTTGTCGGTGACGCGATCGAGGCGATCCGGCGTCGTGATCGTCGATCGGCCCGCGAGGTCCGGGGGAGTCCGACGGACCCGGGTTCTCACCGGACTCGCCGTTGCTGCCTGCGGACAGTTCACGAATCCAGCGAACGAGCGGCACGATCAGGACGACGGCACCGAACGCCTCGGCGGCGAGGTACGCCCAGCCGACGGCAGCGATGCCCATCGACGACGACAGTGCCACCGAGCCGCCGATGATGATCGAGGTGGCCACCACCTGCACGATCACGGCCAGTCGCATGCGTCGACGTACGCGGGCCAGACCGTCGTACAGCGAACCGACGACCGACAGTGGGATGGTCAGCGCGGCCAGCTGCACGATGATGGTGCCCTGATCGCGGTAGCCCTGGCCGATCAATCCAAGGCCGAACGGCGCGATGAACGCGAGAAAGATCGACCCGCCCAGTGCGACGATGCACACGAGCGTCATGAACCGCTTGGTCAGGCGGTGGAACTGCGCGGGGTGTGCCGCCACCTCGGCCACGTACGGTCCGATCAGAACGCTGATCAGGATGTAGAGGGCGCTGACGATCGACCAGGTGAGGGAGAAGTACGCGTTCTCCTCGGCGCCGAGGGTGGCAACGACGATCATCGGCACGAGCAGCGGAGCGAGCGAGCCGAGAGCGGTGATGCCGTATGCCGAGCCGAAGTAGGCCCACATCTCGCGCCTTGGCGGAAGGTCCGGCTTGCCGGCGTACCGCTGTTCGGTCCGGACGTTCTTCATGATCGCGCGCAGGACGAAGATCGACGCCACGACGGCGGGGACCGCCCAGGCGGAAATGATCGAGGTACTGCGCTCGGTCGCGAAGAGGGCCAACAGCAGCACGAACTTGGCGACGGCGTGGAAGACGTTCTTGGCGGCCGCCCAACGTGCGACGCCCAGGCCGGATGAGGTCTGATCCTGCAGCGCGAACACTGCGAGCACCGCGACGAAGAACGGGAACGACACGATCTCGGCAGTACTGGTGAACATCTCGTCCACCGGCGCAACCAGCAGGAAGCCGCCGCCGAGCACGAACGCGAATGCCGTGACAGTGAGGTAGCCACGCACGATGAACGACTTGGCCAACCGACCCGAGATCGGCAGGAATCGCTCGTACATCGAACCGAGGCTCAGATTGGACAGCGTCGAGAGCATCACCGCCGAGGTGATGACGGCCGACGCGCTGCCCACTTCGGCAACGGGATACAGCCGACCGGCTGCGGCCCAGAACAGCAGGCCGAGAGCGCCGGTGATGGCCGTCGAGAGCATCAGGGCCATCGAATTGAGCGCGAGATTGCGATCGGAGGCCTTCGAGCCCGGTCCGCTGTCGGGTTGCGGTCGTTCGACGACGTCGGCGATCGGGGAAACGTCGACCGAGTGCACGGCATCGTGCCGAGGTACGGTCGGCACCGGCATCGTCGGGCTGTTCATCAGACCCAGGTCGAACCGAGCCGGTTCGACCGGATACCACCGAAGTTGTTCGAGCTGTTCGTGCTTGGGCGGCAGGATCCTGGGAGCGCGGTGCTTCACAATCGAACCTTCCCCACCGGCACGGGCGGCGACGGGGCGGCGATCTCGACGTCGAAGGCAGCAGAGGCGGCCGTCACCAGTTCGGCTCGTACGTTCTCGCGCAGATCGCGACCGTAGAGCGAGTGATCACCGGAGTCGAAGGAGGTGACAGTGGGTACCGACGATCGACGCTGAAGTCGGCGCATTCCCTCCGGGCCCCGATTGGTCTCGAACCAGGTGGTGTCGCTGGGGGAGAGCAGAACCCGCGTCTGCACCTGACGGTCGCTGAGAATACGCAACGAGATCTCGGGAACCTGGATCAATCCGCGCCGTCCGAGCCAGATCCACAGCGCGTACGGAATCCGCGGCTGCAGTGCATTCTTGGTCCGCACACCCCAGTGGTGGAGACGGTCGAGTGCGCGCGCCTTCAGTCCCGTTTCCTCGATGTGCATCGAGGAACGCTTGACGAATTCGAGACGACGAGTGGTCCAGTCCAGGGTGTTGAGCAGTACTGCGGCCCGAACCCCCAGTTCCCTGGCGGCGAAGCTGGAATACCATGAGCCCGAGCACATTCCGGCGACCATGACGTTGTCCGGAGTGGTCCCCGACTGCCGGACAGCGGTGAGCGCGTCCTCGTTGCCCTCGTCGCTGTAGAGCCGGGTCAACTCCCCATCGGACACGATTCCGCTCTCGCCGGTGCCGCGTCGATCGAAACGCACCGTGGAGACTCCGAAGCGGGGCAGCAGCCGCGCCAGCTCCACCCACATGCGGACCGGGCCGACGCGGTGCTCGTTGGCAGTGGGGTACAGCACCACGGTCGGTCCGCCTGCGCGGCATCGATCCGAGGTGGACCGAATCGCGAAAAGCTGCTGTGCGCCCAGGTATTCGATGTTCTCGTGGATTCCGTCGACCACGGACGTCGAGCGATGCTGCAGCTCGATCCCTCGTGCGCGCTCGACCGGAAATCTCGATGCCGTCCACGTCGCGAGGTAGGCGATGTCGGCCGTCGGGATGATGACCTCGAAATCGCTCGGCTCGAGAAAGTCGTCGTGAGCGGTCAACGTGTGTTCCTGAGCCGCGAGAGTCTCGACCAGCTTGCGTACCGGCTTCGTATCGCCTCGCTCGGCGCGGGTGGCGACGAGCACCGGCGCGTCGGTGCTCGTCTTCGCGGCGTCCAGTGCGGAGAAGTCCGCTGCCGAATCGGGATGCAGCACAGCGCCGATGATCGACACCCTGGGATCGGTGTCGGAGTCGGTGGTGACGCTCACCGAATACAGCGCGCGCTGCTCATGCAGATACGACCGCCCTTTGACGACGGGATCCCACAGCGTCAACGCGGTCAGTGGCCCGCACTCCGCGGCGACCGAACACGCCAACAAGGCACCGACGCGCAGACCGACGAGGCCGACCTCGCTCACCCCGCAACCTCGAACGTAGTCGACGGCCTCGACGATGCTCCGCCGCCAGTGCTCGACCGCGCCTGGCTGATCCTGATCACCCCACGAATCGCCGGTGCCGCGGTAGTCGAACCGCAGCACCAGAAGGCCCTGCTCACAGAGCTTCTGTGCAAGCAGGGTCATACCGCGATACGAATCGACCTGCTCCTTGCCGAGCGGCGGGCACAGGACGACGCCGCCGCGTGCCCGACCGCCGGACGGCACGTGGACGGCACCGAACAGCGGCGAATCGGACGGGCCGAACCACGTCGGGTACTTGCCGCCCGCCGTACGTGGAGAGGACTCGGCGGGAACTGAGCCGATGCGCCGAGGAGCGGTGCGGGAGCTGTTCACAGATTTGGTCCTTCGTGTACGTACACGGGTGAAGCGGGAACGATCAGTTGCGCAGTGCGGCAGGCCAGCCCGATCGATCGAGTCCGTGGGTGCGGAGCATCGCCAGTGCGATGCGTTCCATGCCGAAACCGACGCACGCGCTGTGGGCGGGTTCACCGTCGACGGTCTCGATGCCGAAGGTGTGCCCGAAGTGATCACGGTGGCAGTTGCACGAGACGACCGCGGTGCCCTCGTCGAGATCTCCGTAGAGCTTGACGACCAGTTCGGTCTTGAGGTTCTCGTTGCGCTGGTTCGCCGCGAGCATGCGTCCGGCGCGACCGAAGAAGGGATCGTTGGCGATGACCGCCTCGGCTTCCAGTCCCAGATCCGCCAGCACCTGGAGACCGCGCGGTACCCAGCGTTCGCGGTGTGCCACTGCTTCGTCGGGGGTGCCGACTCGGACGAATTCGTGCATCCGAAATGCCTGCATCCGAGCCGGATCCACGGCGGGCTCGTGCCGGAAGCAGTAGCCGTAGATGTCCATCAGCGTGCCCTCGTCGGGCAGCGTGCCGGTGAGCATCGAGTACGACGGGTGGCACGCAGCCGAGACCAGCATGGTGCCCGCGGACTGGAGGAAGTGATCCCAGTCCTTGCCGTCGGACCGCTCGGCCAACAATTCCGCGTGGGCCTTGTTGTCGCCCTCGAACGTGTTGATCGCACCGGTGAGGTTGGGGAACGACGCGATGTAGTCGGTGCGCTCGAACGCTTCTCGTGGAAAGACCGGAGCGAATCGAAACCTGGTGGCCTGACGGCCGTGTTCGGCGACCCCGGCCGCGGTGACTCTGGCATCGACGAACTCGATGATGTCCTCGAATTCGCCACTGCGCCCGTACAACCCGGGAATCGAACTGGGTACCAACAAGCCGGCGTCGATGAGCTCGGCGCGGAAAGCTGCTCGGGCGGAGTCGAGTTCGCTGATCTCTGTCTCCGGTGCGGAATGCGTGGTAGTCATCACTTGCCCTTGTAGACGAGGGAGAGCTGAGCGTTGTGACCCAGAATGCGTTCGTTGCTGACCATGATCGCGGACCCGTGTGCATCACGAAGATGACGGCCAATGCTCATCTCGCCGCCCTGTCGGTAGCCGGAGATGCCACAGATCTGCAGAGCCTTGCCGACGATGTCGATGACGAGCGAGGACGCGGTGACCTTGACGTTGTTGATCTTGAGCGCGAAACCGATGGCTCCGAGCTCCGCGGGGCTGTCGGCGATCGCCTCGAACTTGGCTGCGGCACCGAACACCGTGTCCACCAACTGCTCGTGCACCACCATCAGCTCCGCGAGACGCAGCGCGCTCGGCGGCGGCGTTCCCGGAGTTTTGCGCGCGGCCTTCTGCACCGACTTGCGGGCCTTGGTGACCGCGGCATCGGCGATACCGAGCCACGCGGATCCCCAGAGCACGTGCGCCACCGGGAGCATGGTCTGAGCGGAGATGTCGCCGTAGTTGTCGCCGAGGATGTTCGACGTCGTCGTGCGTGCCTCCAGCATGAAGCCGGGACTGCAGGTGCCACGGAAGCCGAGGGTGTCCCAGGTGCCGGTCTTGACCAGCGTCACGTCGGGCTTCTCGCACACCACGAGCACCTGATCGCTCGGCGGGCTGTCCACGCTGCGCCGCGCCGTCGCCAACACGATCTGTGCGTACTCGCCGTAGGAGATGACCGGTGCGTTCTTGCTGAGCGTGATCTGCTCGCCGTCGTACTCCACCGCACAGCTGCTCGAGCGAACGTCGCCGCCGATGTTGATCTCGGTGGTGGCAGACGCCACCAGTATGCGATCGGTCACGATGCGACGCTGCAGGTCTGCCATCGCGTCGGACTTGCCGTGGCGGACGATGCTGAGCACCTGCGACTGGTGCATCACGAAGATCATCGCCGTAGATGCGCACTCGGCACCGAGAGCACGCGAGATCCGCGCTATGTCGGTCAGCGTTGCCCCGCCTCCGCCGAACTCCCGCGGAATTCCGACCCCGAGCAGGCCGGCGTCGCGCAGCGCATCCACCGATTCGGTGGGGAAACGGGCATCGCGGTCGACCTCGTCGGCATAGGTCCGCAGTACGGCCAGCACGTCGGTGATCGACTGGTCGATCGAGCTCTCGTAGACGGTGGTCATGGCCTCAGTCCGTCAGCTGGGCGATGGCCGCGGCGATCGCGTTGATGCTGCCGAACGTCGACTTCTGCAGCATCGTGTCGGGGAATTCGACGTCGAATTCGTCCTCGAGTGCGATCATCACGTTGACGCTGGCATGCGAGGTGAGGCCGCTGTCGTAGAGATCGGCAGCCTCGTCGATGCCCTCCACGGGGACCGGCAGTTTTCCGAATTTCTCCAGAACGGTTCGCACTCGAACCACGTCGTGAGCATTGAGCGTCTGCATCGAAACCTCCACCGATCGCGTTAACCACGAGACCGGACGGCCTCGTCGTCGACTCAGGGTCGGCTGGCTGTGCGCCTTTTCGACCCAAAGTCTCCCCAGACCCCTCCAAACAATATCGTAGATTGTTTAGTAGCGTTACCGGGATGCCCGCATCGGGTTCGAGGACCGCCGTACACTTCGAGTGGAGCGGGGGCTCGTACGGACGCCCGATCGGGCGTCGAAACACAATCTGCGAAGGACTGTCTGGTCTATGGGTGGCGTCTGCGGGGTGTCAGTGGGTACCGGTGCCGTGCGCATCGCGTACATCGCCGACGGCCGCCGCGTCGAGGACTCCATCGACGCAGAGGGCGCACACGACCTGCTGCCGGGCAAGCTCGTCGACCTCGGACCGTTCGAGGACATCGTGCTCGCCGGGTGGGACACCGCAGCCGTGACGGCTCTGCTGGAGACCCTCGGTGACGGCACCGTGCCGAAAGCCCGCATGGTCGAGGAGTCCCGCGCTCTTCTCGCCTACGCCCGCACCGTTCCGGAACTGGCCGACAAGGACTATGTCTTGGTCGTCGACCTGGGCAAGAAGGGACTCTCGGCCACCGCACTCGACGTCGCAGGCGAGTACGTGGAGTGGACCGCACGCACCGTCGACATCAGCGGTGACCGCTTCGACGAAGTGGTCCGAGGCATCGTGATGGCGAAGGGAATTCTGCCGGCTCCGGTCGGACCCGAGGGCGACCAGGAGTACCAGGCCTTCTTCCGAGAACTGAAGGAACTGGTGAGCTCGTCGGTGGGCGTCAGGGCCCCCAACCGCGGGCCGATGTTGCTCAGCCGAAAGGAGTTCGAGCGAGAGATCACTCCGCTGGTCTCCGACGCCTTGGACTGGGCCTCCAAGCAGGCACCCGACGCAGTACTGCTGATCGGCGGCGGTGCAGCCATTCCCGCAGTGCGCACCATCATCGAAGACAAGTGGAACGTCCCGGTCCACGTGCCCGACGCCCCCGCGATGGCCGTCGCCAAAGGCGCGGCACTCGACGAACGACCCGCCCGAGCCTCGCTCGACGCCGATGTGGGAACAATCACTGTCCCGGACGACGCGTCGGAACTGCTCGATGCACCCGAGGCGCTCGCCGCTCCCGACACCCTCGATGCACCGGACACCTTCGTCCTCGACCCCGTCGAGGAGTGGATGGTCGACGGCCTGACCGTCGACCAACTCGCGACCGAGGACCTGACGATCCCGTCGACCACCTTCGAGACCGACCTTCTCGAACCGGCACCCCTCCAGCCCGAGGTGTCGGAACCGGCTGTACCCGAGCCCGGCGTCGTTGCCGAGCCGGTACGCCGCGGCCGCCGCACCTGGTCGATTCGTGACGCGTCCGTATTCGCCGCTGTGAGTGTGCTGATCGTCGCGATTGTGGGACTGGTGTTCACCCGAGGAAACACGCCGCCACCCACCCCGCTGATCGACCAGCAGATTCCCTTCGATTCCACGTTCGCCGCGGCCCTTTCCGCCGCCGCGGGTCCCGCCGACGAGGCCGCGCCGGGCCCCGTCGAATTGCCTGTCCTCGGGCCCGCTCGACTGTCCGACGCGGACCTGTACGAGCGTGCCTTCAGCTACGACGGCGAGATGTACCAACCGGTCGTCGATCCGGAGCTGCCGGAATAGACCGGGGGTCTCGTTCGCGCGGGCCGCTCGGGGAACGCGACCGGTTCCGTCACGCGCGGGTGCGCAGCCCACTGGGGCGCGCGCCCCGCCGATTCGGCCGAAGCGGTAGCCTGGCGCTCTGGACGGGGTGTACCGCGTCCGAGAAACATTGTCGATCGAAGTGAGGCCTGACGCGTGACTGTGCTGCTTGGGGTGTCCATGGGGACCCGAGCCGTGCGCACGGCGCAGCCCCGAGCCGAGCAGTTCGGGGCACCGGTCGCCGATCCTTCCGGCCTGGTCAGCGACATCGACCGGCCGCTGTTCTTCCGCAACGAACTCATCGACAGCGTCGGCGGGGACCTTCCGCATCTGGCCGCCGAATCGATCGGTGCGGCAGCCGAAACCGAGCCCGAACTCGCCACCGGCGTGGCCTACCGCGACCCCCGTCAGGCCGACGCCCTGCACGCTGCCCTCAGCGGTGCGCACCTGCACAACTATCACCTGGTCCACGAGGTGGAAGCTGTCGTCGAGTACCTGGCGGCGACCGGTGAAGCCCGCAACTGCAGTTCCGTGGCCCTGTTCGACCTCGGAAGTTCCGGACTGACCGTCAGCGTCGTGGACCTGGTTCAGCGCACCGTCGTCGCCTCGCAGCGATCCGGTGAGTACAGCGGAGATCTTATCGACGCCTACGTCCGCAACAATCAGCTCCAACGCCTCGGCAAGCAGTCGACCGACCCGGACATGGCGCTGTTCGAGAAGCGCTGCCGAATCGCCAAGGAACGCCTGTCCACCCAGGACGCGGTGTGCCTGCCCGATGCGAGCGGGATGATCCTGCTCTCCCGTGAGAACTTCGAGCTGCTCATCACCGACCTGCTCGACGAGGCCATCGAGTTCGCTCGCGAGGTGTTGATCGGGGCCAACGTTCCCATCGACGCCGTCGTGCTGATCGGCGGCGGCGCACGCATGCCGATCGTGCAGCAACGCGTCGGACCGCTGCTCGAACTGCCGTCGATCGTGCCGACCGAGCCCGAGACCGTCGCGGCACGTGGGGCCGCACTGACGGCACGGCCGCATTCGCGCACGCGAACCGGAACCCGACGATCGCCGGACGCTCGTCGGCCGGTGGAGTCCGCCGCACCGATCGCACCCACGTCGCAGGTACGCGCGGAACCTGCTCCGGTGCCACCTCCGCTGCCCGCTCCGGTCCGGCCGGTCCCGGCTCGCGCCGACTCGCAGCACGCCGCGCCGCCCGCACCAGCGCCAGGGCCCACTGCAGCGCGTCCCGTCCCCGCCCGTCCCTGGATCGCGGCGGCACCGATCGGCGAGGGCTCGAAGTCTCAGGACACGGTGTCCGATGTCCCGGTGTCCGATGTCCCGGTGTCCGACGTCCCGGCCGAGCCGATCGAAACGGTGGAGGGTTTCGCGTCCTCGAGATTCACCGACTCGTCGGAGTCCGGTGCAGTCGAAACGGTTTCGGACACGACACCGGTAGTGGAAGATGTTCTCGACGACCACGTGCAGGGGGCGCGGGTCGACGGGGAGGTCGTTGCGTTGAGTACGAACACAGGGGATTCGTCTGCCGAGGTCTCTGTTGCCCAGTCCGAGGCAACCGACGACGGCAAGCCGGTTCCGTTCCAGCTGAAGAACGTCTACTGGCTCGACGCCGATTACGACGACGACGATGGCGAGGACGATCGCACCCGGGCTCGGCGCAGGCTTCGCACCGGAGGTGTTCTCGCACTGGGTCTTGCGTCGGTGGTGGGCGTCTCCGCGTTCATGCTCACTCAACAGAACACACCGCAGGTGGTCGACACCTCGGTCAGTCGCACCCAGGCCGAGGTGCCGGCGGTCACCACGACGGTGCCCACGTCCGTGGTGCCGGCTCCGGTGTTGCCGCCGCCCGCACCGGAGACCACCGTCGCACCGACCACGGTGCCGCCGGAGACCGAGGTCTACCAGGAGCCGTGGACGCCGGAGCCGACGACGACGGCGACCACGGCCGAGCCCGCACCGCCGCCGCCCGTCGAGTCCGTTCCTCCGACGACGACGCAGCAGCCGCCGCCGCTGATCCCGGGTTTCCCGGACTTCACGTTGCCGGTGTTCCCGCCGGTCGCTCCTCCCGCTCCCTGATCGAACTCACTTGTTCGCGTGCTTGTTTCGCGGTCGGATGTGCTCGAAGATCAGGATGGTCTCGGTGGCGGCCACGGCCGGGTCGGCACTGAGATTCTCGACGACGAAGTCGCGCAGAGTGGCGGTGTCGACGGTCGCCACATGCACCAGGAAGTCGTCCGCACCGGCAATGAAGTAGATGTTCAGCGTCTCCTTCCGCGAGGCGATCTTCGATCCGAATTCGCTGATGCGGCGTCGAGCATCTGCTTGCAGCCGCACCGAGATCATGGCCTGGATGCCCTGGCCGAGAGCCTCGGGGTCGATGTCGGCGTGAAAGCCGCGGATGACACCGCATTCGACGAGGGCGCGCACCCGTGCCAGTGCGGTGGACGGAGCGATGCCGGCCGCCGCGGCGAGTGCGTTGTTGGGTGTGCGGGCGTCGCGGCGGAGCTCGTCGAGCAGGATGTGGTCGATTCGGTCCAGGGGGACCGGCCGAACATCGTTCGGCTGCGCACCCTCTTCAACCCCCTCGAATGAACTATTGCGTGCCATTTCTCGACTGTACAGAATTATATTCACTTCCGTTGCGTCGATTTCGTAGATAATTCATAGTTGGCCTACACGGATGGAGCCTCGGCTTCACGTCACCCACCACCGAGGAGGCCGCCATGAAGATCGGAATTCCACGCGAGATCAAGAACCACGAATACCGGGTGGCCATCACCCCGGCGGGCGTGCACGAACTGGTCTCGCGAGGACACGAAGTGATCGTCGAAACCGAGGCAGGGGCCGGATCGTCGTTCACCGACACCGACTACAAGGCCGCCGGTGCGCAGATCCTCACCGATGTCGACGAGGTCTGGGAGACGGCCGACCTGCTGCTCAAGGTCAAAGAGCCCATCGCCGAAGAATATTCACGCTTGCGCAAGGGGCAGGTGCTGTTCACCTACCTGCATCTCGCCGCATCCAAGGAATGCACCGACGCGCTCCTGGAGTCGGGTACCACAGCCATCGCCTACGAAACCGTCACTGCGGCAGACGGTTCCCTGCCGTTGCTCGCACCGATGAGTGAGGTTGCCGGACGCCTCGCGCCCCAGGCCGGTGCCTACCACCTGATGTCGAGCGAAGGCGGACGTGGAGTTCTCATGGGCGGAGTTCCCGGAGTGCGGCCCGCCAACGTCGTCGTCATCGGAGCCGGCGTTTCCGGAAAGAACGCCACTGCAATCGCTTTCGGCATGCACGCCGATGTCACCGTGCTCGATCTCGATGTGAAGGCGCTGCGCGCCATCGACGATCAGTACCGCGGGGCCGTCAAGACGCTGGTGTCGAACGCCTACGAACTCGAACAGGCCGTTCTGGCAGCAGATCTCGTCATCGGTGCCGTACTGGTGCCCGGCGCGAAAGCACCGAAGCTCGTGTCCAACAGCCTGGTTCAGCGCATGAAGCCGGGTTCGGTTCTGGTCGACATCGCCATCGATCAGGGCGGCTGCTTCGAGGACTCGCACGCAACCACCCACGCGGACCCCACGTACAAGGTGCACGAGTCGGTGTTCTACTGCGTCGCCAACATGCCCGGTGCCGTGCCGCGCACCTCCACCTACGCGCTCACCAACGCCACCCTGCCGTACGTCGTCGCCCTCGCCGACAAGGGTTGGGAAGCTGCATGCGAGGCGGACCCGGGGCTGAAGGCGGGACTGAGCACGCACAACGGCGCCCTGCTCTCGGAAACCGTCGCGGCCGCTTTCGCCTGAGGAGCGGCTGCGCCGCACGTGCACGGAAATTCGTAGCCCACTACGTGTGCTGTCTTGATACATGTGGGACACGGGTGTCTCGATACATGTGAGACACGATTCTAAGCGGCGGGGCGGGGGAGTTGTCCTTGGTAGAGCTTGTCGATGTCCAGGTGCAGGTGGCCGAGGACTTCTCCACTGGCCTTGTAGGCGGTGATGTGGTTTCCGTCGCGTAGGACGGTCACGCGGGTGTAGGCGT